>NZ_BNBS01000025.1 GCF_014656075.1 Streptomyces hydrogenans | reverse complement strand
CGGCCCGGCGCGCACGTGGCGCGCCGGGCCCGTCTCCGTACGGACGTCCTCGGAAGCCCTACAGGTACGGCCCCGAGCCGACCGCGCGGCCGTGGCCGCGGCCGCCGTCCTCGTCGTCATCGTCGTGCGAGACGCCGGGGGGCAAGGCCCGCCGCATCTGCTCCAGTTGGGCGCGGGCCGCCATCTGCTGGGCGAACAGCGCCGTCTGGATGCCGTGGAAGAGGCCCTCCAGCCAACCCACCAACTGGGCCTGCGCGATCCGCAGTTCCGCCTCGGAGGGGATGGCCTCGTCGGTGAACGGGAGCGACAGCCGCTCCAGTTCCTCGACCAGCTCCGGCGCCAGGCCGTCCTCCAGCTCCTTCACCGAGCTGGCGTGGATCTCCTTGAGCCGGACCCGGCTGGCCTCGTCGAGAGGTGCCGCCCGAACTTCCTCCAGAAGCTGCTTGATCATGCTGCCGATCCGCATGACCTTCGCAGGCTGCTCGACCATTTCCGTCACCGGGACCTCGCGGGGTTCGTCGTCGCCCTGGGCGCCGCCGAGTGCCATCCCGTCCTGTCCCACGATGAGGACCTGGGGGCTCTCCTGCGACCTGTCATTCCTCGGCATCTCCATGCCGCCATTCTCTCGCACACATGCCTTACCACCAGGTGTGCCCGGGGAGGAGGGTGATCCACCCTCCTCCCCGGGCACGGTACGAGCACGGAAAGGCGTCAGGTCCCGGGGACCGTCGGCGCGCGGGACGGCCGGATCCAGGCGGTCGCCGGCCCGCGCGGGACGTCAGGTCCCGGCCGGCGTCACGTCGCCGCGCGCCGGGCCACCGCCCCCTTGGAGCGGGTCACCAGGGCGGCGAGCAGCGCCGCGCCGAGCGGGACGGCGACGAGCAGGGCCGCCAGCGTCTCCCAGGGCACCACGATCGGCACGTACGGCGGGGTGAGGTCGCCGCCCCAGCCCTCGGCGATGGTCTGCTCGTGGAAGCGGAGCTGCTGGCGCTCCTCGGTGAGCCGCAGGCCCATGGCGGGCAGCAGTCCGGCGAGGGAGCCGAGGACGACGCCCATCGCGGCGACCACACCGCACTGGAAGCCGCTGAGGGTGCGGCGGACGCGCGGCGGGGCGCCGACGGCGGCCAGCGTCTTCAGATCGGCCTCCGCGTCGGCCTGGGCGAGGCCGGTGGCGATGCCGGCGGCGCCGATGGTGACCAGGCCGGCGAAGACGGTCAGCGCGAGCAGGAAGATGCTGTCGTCGGAGACGTAGCCCTCCTCGATGGTGAGGTCGACCCCGGCGCCGATCTTGGCGAGTTCGGCGTCGAGCTTCTGGCGCTGCTCGGTGCCGGGCAGGCTGTCGGTGTTGAAGTAGGCGCCGAGGGGCACGGTGGTGAGACCGGCGGCCTTGGCGGTCGCGGGGGTCATCAGCAGCTGGAGGCCGTAGGTCTTCTGGTCCCCGGTCACCAGGTGGGCGGGGATCGAGGAGACCTTGCCGGGGGCCGGCTTGTTGTCCGCGGACGCCTCGTCGGCGGCCTTCGTGTCGGTGATCTGCTTGATGCCGACCGTGCCGTCCTTCGCGAGCAGCGGCTTGCTGAAGGCGACGGCCCTGCCGTCCGCGAGCGCCTGTTCGGCGGCGGGGTCGGTGATGCCGAGGACCTTCAGGAGCCGGGCGTCGCCCACGAGGAGGCCGCCGTCGACGTAGACGCTGCCGCCGCCGTCGCCCTGCTTGCAGCGCCAGTCCTCGCGGAGCAGGGTGCGGCGCTGTTCGGGGGTGAACTTCTCGGACGGGTCGCTGCCGTCGGTGGTCGGGACCCACATCGGGCACACGTTGGCGGGCGGCACCATCACCTCGTAGAGGCCGCAGCCGGCGTCGCCGCCCCAGGCGGGGCAGCCGGGCTTGCCGACGGCGACGCGGGAGACGTCGGCGCGGGTGTCGACCGACAGGTAGCGCTGGACGGCGTCGGCGACGGCGGGGACGTCCCGGCCGCCGTCCTCCATCTGGAAGAAGGAGACGGCGCCGTGCGGCAGGCTGGCGCTGTACTCGGCGCGGTACTGCGCGTCGCTGCTGGACGTGTACGTGGCGACGGCGACGGTGCCGGCCACGGCGGCGAGCACGGCGGCGACCGCGGGGGCCGTACGGCCCCGGTTGCGGACGGCGTCGCGGAGCGCGAGCCGCGGCGAGAGCGGCAGCCAGCGGCCGGCCCGCCCGAACAGTCCGACGATGGCGGGGGTCATGGCGACGACGCCCAGCTCGGCGAGGGCCGAGCCGCCGGCGACGATGATGAACTGGTCGGTGACGACCGAGCCGTACAGCGCGATGGCCGCGCCGACGAGCAGCGCCACCAGGCCGAGGACGGGCAGCACCTTGCTGGTGGAGCGGACGCCGCGGCGGCCGGTGAGCGAGGCGAGCACGGTCTGCCGGGAGGCGGTGACGGCCGGGACGATCGCGGCGAGCAGACCGGTGAGGACGGCGAGCAGCGCGATGCCGAGGAGTTCGAGCGGCCGGACGTCGAAGGAGCCGAACCGCTGCCCCATGAACTCCTCCAGGAACGGCTGGAGGACCAGGGTGAGGACCACGGCGAGGACCGTGCCGACGACCGCCGCGGCGACGCCGATGACCAGGCCGCCGCTGAGCACGATGGCGCGGATGTGGCTGCGGGAGCCGCCGTTGGCGCCGACGAGGCCGAGCTGGCGGCGGGAGCGGCGGGCGCCGACCGCGAACGCGGGACCGGCGAGCAGGCAGATCTCCAGCATCGCCAGGCCGACGACGGTGGCGAGGGTGGCGAGGAGCAGGGCGTCGGCGCCGGCGCTGGACTCGAAGTCGCCCCAGTCGTCCCGCTGGTAGAGCGGGACCTCGGAGTCGGCGGGCGGGTCGAGCCGGACGGTCCGGGAGACGACGGTGACGCCCTTGGTGTTGATCTCCTTCACGCTGTTCCACGTGAAACCACCGGCGTGCTGCACGAGATAGCTGACGGACGTGCCGGGGGCCAGCGATCCGGCCTTCTCCACGGCCTTTCCGTACGGGGCGAGGAAGGCCCCGGGGAGCGCGGTGATCTGCGCGGACTTCAGGCTGTCGGGCAGCTCGTAGGAGCCCACGATCCGGTACGGCCGGTCGAAATTGCGAGCGGAAACGGTCGAGCCGATCGAGAGGCCGCTCTGCTCCAGGAAGGCGGAGGTGGCGATCACCTCGTCGGCCTTCCGCGGGTAGTGGCCGTCGACGAGGGTGGTGATGCCCCGGGCGATCGGGTCGTCGGCCTTCATCTCCCGCACGTCGGTCTGGAGCAGGCCGTGCACGGTGGTCAGTTTGGCGGCGCCCTGGGTGTCGGTGATCCAGCGGGCGCCCGCGGGTATGACCTTGGTGAGGTCGGTGGAGCCGCTGGGCCAGGCGGCGCCGTCCTTCACGTCCGCCGGGTAGACGTTGTCGCCGTCGGGGCTCTGGAGGATCGGCACGCCGCCGAAGTCGGGGTCGCGGAAGACGGCGTCGGCGGTGCCGATGGACCGCTCCAGCTGTTCGGAGACGGAGAGTTCGGAGCTGCGGATGGTGAGATCGGCGGCGCTGACCCCGAGGATGGGGAGGGCGATCATCGCGAGGACGAGCGAGCTGCGGCCCTTGGCGCGCCATGCGTCGCGGCGGGCGATGCGGACGGCCGCCCGCCAGGAGTGGAGCCAGGTCTTCACGCGTCCGCCACCCGGCCCGTCAGGAGGGAGTCGGCCTCGCTGCGCACGGTCTGGTCGACGATGGCGCCGTCGCGCAGGAAGACGACCCGGTCGGCCCAGGCGGCGAAGCGGGGCTCGTGCGTGACGAGGACGCCGGCGGCGCCCGCGTCGCAGCGGGAGCGGAGCAGGGCGAGGACGGACTCGCCGGTCTCGGAGTCGAGGGCGCCGGTGGGCTCGTCGGCGAGGACGAGGCGGCGGTCGCCGACGAGCGCGCGGGCGATGGCGACGCGCTGCTGCTGACCGCCGGACATCTCGTCGGGGAAGCGGTCGGCGAGGTGGCCGAGGCCCATCTCCTCCAGCGCGGCGAGCGCCTCGACGCGGGCCTTGCGGGCCGACATGCCGTCGAGCTCGCGCGGCAGGGAGACGTTCTCGGCGGCGGTGAGCGCCGGGATGAGGTTGTAGTCCTGGAAGACGTAGCCGATGCTGCGGCGGCGCAGGGCGGCGAGCTCCTTGAGCCCGGCGGTGGTGATGTCGGTGCCCTCGACGATCACCTGCCCCGAGGTCGGGGCGTCGAGGCCGCCGGCGATGGTGAGCAGCGTGGACTTGCCTGAGCCGGACGGGCCCATGACGGCGACGAGTTCGCCGGGGTGCACGTCGAGGTCGATGCCGCGCAGGGCGTGCACCTCGGTGGCGCCGGACCCGTGGACCCGGGTCAGGTTCTGCAGGCGCAGCACGGGCTGCGCGGCGAGCGGTGTGGTCATTGGAGGGGTCCCCCTTGGGGCGCGCGGCGGCGGACGGCCGCGCACGGATGCGAGCGGTGTGGAAGAAGAGGTGTGTGCGGTACGGGGCTCGGGCCGTCGGTCAGCGGCCCCGGCCCCCGGCCCGGGCCCCCCGCCGGCCCCCCGACCCACCCGCTTCTCCCCCACCGCCCGCCCCCGCGCCGGGCGCGTGCGGAGCCCCCGGCCCGTGCCCCGGCTCCACGGCGGCGGAGGCGGAAGCGGTGTCGGAAGGTGCGGGGGCGACGGCGGTGGCGGAGAGGCGGATCAGCCGGGACTCGCAGTGGTCGAGCCAGCGGGCCTCGGCCTCGGTCTGGAAGATCAGCTGCTCCAGGACGAGGAGCCAGGCCACGTCGTCGCGTTCGCGGGAGGCGGTGTCCTCCAGGGCGGCGAGGGCCTGGGCCTTGAGCCGGGTGTAGTCCTGCATGGCCTTCACGGTGTGGCGGCGCTGGGACTGGATGACGGCGCGGATGTCGACGCCGGGTGCCCCGACGGCCATGGCGAGCTTGATGGCGAGCTCGTCGCGGGCCGGGCTGGTGCGGTCCACCGGCTTCTCGAACCAGGTGCGCAGTTCGGCGCGGCCGGCGTCGGTGATCGCGTAGAGCGCGTGGCCGGCGCCGTCCTCGCCGCTCTGGCCGACGAGCCCGTCCCGTTCGAGCCGGCCCAGGGTCGTGTACACCTGGCCGACGTTGAGGGGCCAGGTGGCGCCGGTTCGGGACTCGAACTCGGTGCGCAGCTGGGAGCCGTAGCGGGGACCGTGTTCGAGCAGGGCGAGCAGCCCGTGGCGGATCGACATACCGAGTATGTATACCGGGTATGCCGAGAGCCGGAAACCGTCGCGAGACTGACGACGCGGGTCCGTCTCAGGGGGGAGCCGCCGGGTACCGCGGGGGGTCAGCGGCGGCGCAGCCGGAGCCCCAGGAAGCCGAGCCCGAGGCCCATCAGGGTCAGCCCCACGCCGAGGGTGAGCAGGGGAACGCGCTGGTCGGAGGTGGTGGCGGAGTTCCGGACGGCCAGCTGGGGGGCGACGGCGGGACGGCTGGCGCGGGCCGCTTCGGGGCGGGCGGCGGGCTCCTCCCCGGGTACCTCGGCGTCCTCCTCGGGGAGGCGGTCGTCGGCGACGGATTCTGTTGCCGTTCTGTCACGCGAGGGCTCGGCGGCGTCGGTCTCGGTGGCCGTGGGCGTGGCGGGTTCGGGGCGGCCGGGCCGGGTGCGGCCCTCGCCGGCGGGCCGGCCGGCGAGGGAGGGGGAGCCGGTGGGCGCGGGGGCGTCGGTGGCGGGGTCGGCGGGTCTGCCGGGGCGGGGGGCGTGGCTTCCGGCGGATGGGGTGGTGCGGGGTCCGCCGGTGGCGGTGGGCACGGCGGTGCCGGTGGCGGAGGGAGCGGTGGGGGTGCCCGGGCCCGGCGCCGGGGTCGTACCGGGGCGGACGGTCGCGGAGGGCCCGCCCGTGGCGATGGCGGACGCGGTGGGGCTGGGGGCGGACGCGGAGGAGGAGGGTGCGGCGGGGGTCGAGGAGCCGGTCGCGGTGGGTCCGGCGGTGGGGCCGTGGGCAGTGGGGCCGGCGGTGGGGCCGTGGGCGGGGGCGCGCGCGGGGCCCGCAGCGCGTCCGGCGGGTGCACCCGAGGTGCCGGCCGGGGTGCCCGAGGGGGGTGCGGCGGCTCCGGCCAGGGGGGCGCCGGAGATGCCGTACAGGGTGAAGGCGCAGGCCAGGGCGGGGGCGAGCGCGGTCCGCCGGAGGGCGGCGCGGGACCCGGAGGTCCGCTCGCGCCCGCCCGCCGGCGTGCGCACCCGCCGCCACACCCGTGCCCGTGCGGCGGCGCGTCCACCGTCACCGCGTCCGCCGGTCCCGCCGCGTGTGGGAGTCACCGGGAAACCCTCCCCTGCCGTGCCGCCGAGCTGTCCGACTCAGCGTCACATAGCGGGACGATTCCGGCATCCGGGCGGCTACTTCTGGGGGTTGCCCGTGGAGATCTCCAGCGTGAACTCGGCGTCCTTCGCGGAGATGTCCTCACCGGCCGGCGGGTACTGGCCGAGGATCGTGTCCTCGCCGTAGGTGTTCTCGTCCGTCGGGTTCTGCTTCTTGATCTTCCAGCCGGCCGCGCGGACGCAGTCCTTCACCGAGGAGAGGTTCTTGTAGGTGAAGTCCGGCACCTCGAACTTGTCGGGGTCGTCGCTCGACTCCCGCGGCTCGGTGCACTTCTTGATGTCGATCGTCTTCGACAGGTCCGGGCCCTTGTGGCCGGGGCTGTCGGTCTCGGTCTGCTCGGTGCCGCCGGTCTGGCCGCCGGTCTGGGAGCCGGTCACGCCGCCGGTGCCGCCCGCGGTGGGGTCCTGCTCCTTCTCCCACGGCTTGAGGGCGATGAGCACCCCGCCGAGGGCGATCAGGACCACGAGCGCCGCGCCGACGATCATCGGCGTGTTCCGGCGCGGGGCCGGGGAGACCGGGGCGGGGGTCGGCGCGGGCGCGTACGAGACCGGCGGGGTCGCGTAGCCGGGGGCCGGCGTCGGCGCCTGCTGCGGGTAGCCGTAGGCGGGGCCGGGCATCGGCGCGGGGGCCGGGGTCGGCGGTCCGTACGGGCCGGGCTGCGGGGTCGGCGGCTGGTACGGCTGCTGCACGTGCGGCGCGGGCTGGTGCGGCGGCGGAGTCTGGCCGACCGGCGGGAAGACGGCCGAACCGACGCCGGAGCCGCTGCTCAGCGGGGCGCCCGGGACGATCACGGGGGCGGCGGACTGGCCGGCGGACAGCACCCGCAGGCACTCGTCGCGCATGGCCGCGGCGCTCGGGAACCGCTCGTTCGGGTTCTTCCGCAGGGCGCGGGCGACCAGCGCGTCCATCGCCGGCGACACGGAGCGGTTCACGGAGGACGGGGCGACCGGCTCCTCCTGCACGTGCGCGTAGGCGATGGCGAGCGGCGAGTCCGCGTCGAAGGGGAGGCGGCCCGTCAGCAGCTGGAACAGCATGATGCCGACCGAATAAAGGTCGGACCGGGCGTCCACGGGCCGGCCCAGGGCCTGCTCGGGGGAGAGGTACTGCGGGGTGCCGACGACCATGCCGGTCTGCGTCATGGAGGTGACGCCGGACTGCATGGCGCGGGCGATGCCGAAGTCCATGACCTTCACGACGCCGCGCTTGGTCATCATCACGTTGCCGGGCTTGATGTCGCGGTGGACCAGCCCCATCTCGTGGCTGACCTCCAGGGCGGCGAGCACGTCCGCCGTCACCTTCAGCGCCTTGTCGGCGGGCATCGCCCCGTACTGGTGGACGTCGGAGGCGAGGACCGAGCCGAGCGGCTGCCCCTCCACGTACTCCATGACGATGTACGGCATCATGCCGCCGTCGAGGGTGTCCTCGCCGGTGTCGAAGACCGAGACGATGTTGGTGTGCGAGAGCTTCGCCACGGCCTGCGCCTCGCGGCGGAACCGCTCGCGGAAGGACGCCTCGCGGCCCAGCTCGGTGTGGAGCGTCTTGATCGCGACCTGGCGGTCCAGCGCGCTGTCGTACGCGAGGTAGACCGAGGCCATGCCGCCCTCGCCGAGGAGGTCGCGCAGCTGGTAGCGGCCGTTCGCGACCGAACCGCCCGCGTAGCGGCCGCCCTGAGCGCCGTCGTGGCTCATGTGTGCTGTCCCCCTGCGCCCCGCGGCGTCGGTCTGTCGTCTCCGGCCGGACCTCGATATCCGGCCGATTCTGCGCCAAGTCTGCCCGAGGCCCCTGACACGTCAAGCCGCGTGCCCGTTCCGTGACCCTCTGTACGGCCCGCGTCGCCGGGGGCGCGGCCAAACTCACGGAATTTGCACAGGCGTACACGAGAAGGGTTGGATGGCCGGTCATCGCGGACCGTGATGTCGTACGAAGCCTGTAGCGTGACGACTGGACACGGCACGCACAGACGACGGCGAGGACTCATGGAACCCGGATCCGACGCAGAGTCGTGGGGGACTGACCGCGTCGTCGGCGACGGCCGCTACCGCCTGACGCACCGTCTGGGACGCGGCGGCATGGCCGAGGTCTTCGCCGCCGAGGACGTGCGGCTCGGCCGCACCGTCGCGGTGAAGCTGCTCCGCTCCGACCTCGCCGAGGACCCGGTCTCCAAGGCGCGGTTCACGCGCGAGGCACAGTCGGTCGCGGGCCTCAACCACCACGCGATCGTGGCGGTGTACGACTCCGGCGAGGACGTCGTGGACGGCCGCCCGGTGCCGTACATCGTGATGGAGCTCGTCGAGGGCCGCACCATCCGTGACCTGCTGGTCAGCGCGGAGGCGCCCGGTCCCGAGCAGGCGCTCGTGATCGTCTCCGGCGTCCTGGAGGCGCTGGCGTACTCGCACCAGCACGGCATCGTGCACCGGGACATCAAGCCGGCCAACGTGATCATCACGAACACCGGCGCGGTCAAGGTCATGGACTTCGGCATCGCCCGCGCGCTGCACGGCGCGCAGGCGACGATGACCCAGACCGGCATGGTCATGGGCACCCCGCAGTACCTCTCCCCAGAGCAGGCGCTCGGCAAGGCCGTCGACCACCGCTCGGACCTGTACGCGACGGGCTGCCTGCTCTACGAGCTCCTCTCGCTGCGGCCCCCCTTCACGGGCGAGACGCCGCTGTCCGTGGTCTACCAGCACGTGCAGGACATCCCGGTCCCGCCGTCCGAGGTCCGCGGCTCGACGCCGCCGGAGCTGGACGGCCTGGTGATGCGCTCGCTCGCGAAGGAGCCGGACGACCGGTTCCAGAGCGCAGAGGAGATGCGCGGGCTGATCCAGTACGGCCTGGAGATGCTCCAGCAGCAGGGCGGCCACACGGGCACCTGGAGCACCGGTCCGGTGAGCGTCTACGAGGGCGGGCACACGCCCGGCCAGGGCATGACCGCGACGACCGCCATGGGCCACCCGCCCCTCGGCGAGACCGCGCAGGGCCGGCTCGTCCCGCTGCCCAACCCCGACGACGGCGGCTACTACGGCGGCGGCTACGACGACGGCACGGGCGGCACGGGCGGGACCGGCGGCTACGGCGCGAACGGCGGCTACGGCGGCCAGGACGGCGGCGACGGGCGCAAGCGCTCCCGGATGGTGCTGTTCGCGGCGCTCGCGGTGATCGCGATCGTCGCCGGCGTCGTCTTCGCGGTGCAGATGGCCGGCGGCGGCGACAAGAAGAAGGACCCGATCACGACGCCGACCACGGTGTCGGACTCGCCGTCCACCGCCTCGGAGGAGCCCCCGCCGTCGGAGGAGCCGTCCGAGGAGACGTACGAGCCGCCGACGAGCGGCGGCGACAGCACGCAGAACCCGTGGCCGCCGACCACCGCGCCGACCACGACCGCGCCGACGCCGACGCAGGAGCCGACGACCGACCCGACGACGACGCCGCCGACCACGGCGCCGCAGACGACGCCGCCGACCACGGCGCCGACGCCGACGGACGACACGACGACCGAGCCGACCGACGGCGGCGCCACCGGCGGCGACACCGACCCGACCGGCGGGGGCAACGGCGACCCGGACACCCCGCCGACCGGCAGCTCGGCGGGCGACACGGGAACGACCCCGTAGCCCCTCAGGGGGTTCTCACGTGGAGAAGGCGTCGCGGACGGCGTCGTACTCCCGGGTCCACCACACGGCCAGGGCCGACACCGCGGGGAACTGCGGGTCGGCCCTGCGGTCGTTCAGCTGGTAGCGCCAGCGCAGCGTCCAGAAGTCGTTGAGCCGCTCCCACCACACCCGGTGCACCGCCGCGGCCAGCTCCGTGCCGTCGGCGCCGGCCGCACGCCGGTACGCGCGCGCGTAGGCCCGCACCTTCTCCAGCGCCAGCTCGCCCCCCGGTCGTACGAAGAAGATCGCGGCGGCCCGGACCGCCTCCTCCGCGCGGGGGCGCACGCCGAGGCGGTCCCAGTCGACGATCGCGGCCGGTTCGGCGCCCCGGTAGAGCAGGTTCAGCGGGTGGAAGTCGCCGTGCACCCAGCCGGCCGCGGCGGGCGCGGGAGGGCGGCGGTGGGCGTGCTGGGCGAGCAGCCGGCGCCGCTCGCGCAGCCGGTGCTCGGCGAGCGCGTCGAAGCTGCCGTGCGGGCGGTGGGCGCGGGCCAGGCGGATCAGCTCGGCGATGTCCCGGAAGGTGTCCTCGGGGCGGGCGCTGTCGTGCCGGTCGCCGGGCGGCGGGGGCTCCATGACCCGGTCGAGGGTGGTGTGGACGCGGCCGAGGAGGGCGCCGAGGCGGCGGGAGCCGCCGGTGGTGAGCTGGGCGCCGTCGCGGTGCCGGCCCTCGACCCAGGGGTGCAGGGCGTAGCAGCGGCCGTCGATGACGGCGACGGTGCGGCCGCGGCTGTCGGGCAGCGGCGGGGCCACGGGCAGGCCGAGGGCGTGCAGCCGCTGGGTGGCGCGGTGCTGGCGGGTGATGGTGGCCCGGTCGGCGGTGGGGGCGTCGAGGTGCTGCTTGAGGAAGTAGCGGCCGCGGGTGGTGGCGAGACGGTAGCCGCGGTTGAGCAGGCCCTCGGTGACGGGGACGCAGGACAGGGGCTCGCCGGCGTGCGGGTGGCGGCGCAGCAGGGCGCCGACCGGAGGAGCGGAATGTTCAGATGAGCGCGGCACTCCGCAGATGTTAGATCACGCGGTCACGCTGCGTGGTGCAGATGGCGTGCGCGGGAGCCGGCCGACGGGCCGTAGTCGATGTTGTGCACCGTGACGAACTGGGGTTCGATGCGCATGAAGACGGGGACGAAGGGCTCGCCGTCCACGCTCAGCGGCTCGGGACCGAAGGCGTCCAGCTCGGCCTCGGACGGCTCGACGATCTCGGCGGTGCCCGTGAACTGCACCGAACACAGCGTGCCGGACTCCGGATCGAGGTCGTCGGCCCCGTAGGCGACGACGCTCCCGCTGCACGCCTGGTGGTAGCCGAGCCCCTCGTGCATGCGGATCAGGACGCTGCCGTCGGAGACGATGTGCCGGGCGGGCGCGACGAAGGGCATCGCCCGCATGCTCGTGGCGACCCGGCCGTACGACGCACGGCCGAGCAGTTCGATGGCGCGGATCTCCTCGGTGGACATGCTTCCACTGTCCGCCACCGGCACCCTGTCGGGAAAGGGGCCGGGGCCCCGCGTCGTGGGGGACGTAGGTCCCGAACGCGGGCCGCGGGCCCGGACCGCTCCCTCCGGGTGGGACCGGGGGAGCGGCCGGGCCCGGTGTCCTCAGTGGCGCTCGGCCTGCATGCGCGCCACGTAGGCGGCGGCCTGCGAGCGGCGCTCCATGCCGAGCTTCGACAGCAGGCTGGAGACGTAGTTCTTGATGGTCTTCTCCGCCAGGTGGAGACGCTCGCCGATGGCCCGGTTGGTCAGGCCCTCGCCGATCAGGTCGAGGATCTTGCGCTCCTGGTCGGTGAGGTGGGCGAGCTTGTCGTCACCCTTCGGGTTGTTGCCGTCCCGCAGCCGCTCCAGGACCCGGGCCGTCGCCACCGGGTCGAGCAGCGACTTGCCGGCCGCCACGTCCCGGACCGCGTTCAGCAGTTCGTTGCCTCGAATGGCCTTGAGGACGTATCCCGAGGCACCGGCCATGATCGCGTCGAAAAGCGCCTCGTCGTCCGCGTACGAGGTCAGCATCAGACATTTGATCGACTCGTCCTGGGAGCGCACCTCGCGGCAGACCTCGACGCCGCTGCCGTCCGGCAGCCGCACGTCGAGCACCGCCACGTCGGGGCGGGTCGCGGGGATCCTGACCAGGGCGTCGGCCGCGGTTCCGGCCTCGCCGACCACCTCGATGTCGTCCTCCACGGAAAGCAACTCGTGGACGCCGCGCCGGACGACTTCATGGTCGTCCAGCAGAAATACCCGGATTTTTCCATCTTCGCGCACGAAGCCAGTCTCACATATTGGCTCTTCCGGTGCCCGGGGTGTGCGGGTTACGGTGCCGGATGTTCCGACGACGTCGTCGGGCCGCTGCTCGGCGCGCTGACCTGGGCGAGCTTCCGCTTTTCTCGATTTACTTGGAAATCCAAGCAAAATCGCAGGTCAAGTGGGGTTACGCAGGAATGCCGCGCAATGGGTAACGTGCCTCATGACGGCGCTCGCCGGGACACCTGTCACGCCCGACCCCGGCCGCGTCGCACCCACCCCGTGCGCAGGGTACGGATAAGGCGGAGAGCCGCACTGGCCTTGCCGGCGAACCCGGGGGCCGGACCGACGGAGGAGCACGCACGTGACCGTGGAGAGCACTGCCGCGCGCAAGACGACGCGACGCAGCAGCGGCGCCAAGCGCACCACCGGCGCCAGCGCCGGCGCAAAGAAGGCCGACCAGGCCCCTGCCGGGGAGCCCGAGCTCGTTCAGCTGCTGACGCCCGAGGGCGAGCGCGTCCAGCACCCCGACTACGACATCGACCTGAGCGCCGAGGAGCTGCGCGGTCTCTACCGCGACATGGTCCTCACCCGCCGCTTCGACGCCGAGGCGACCGCGCTCCAGCGCCAGGGCGAGCTGGGCCTGTGGGCCTCGCTGCTCGGCCAGGAGGCCGCCCAGATCGGCTCCGGCCGGGCCCTGCGGGACGACGACTACGTCTTCCCCACCTACCGCGAGCACGGCGTGGCCTGGTGCCGCGGCGTCGACCCGACCAACCTGCTCGGCATGTTCCGCGGCGTGAACCACGGCGGCTGGGACCCGAACAGCAACAACTTCCACCTGTACACGATCGTCCTCGGCTCGCAGACCCTGCACGCCACCGGCTACGCCATGGGCATCGCCAAGGACGGCGCGGACTCCGCCGTGCTCGCCTACTTCGGCGACGGCGCCTCCAGCCAGGGCGACGTCAACGAGTCGTTCGTCTTCTCGGCGGTCTACAACGCCCCGGTCGTGTTCTTCTGCCAGAACAACCAGTGGGCCATCTCCGAGCCCATCGAGAAGCAGACCCGCGTCCCGCTCTACCAGCGCGCCCGCGGCTTCGGCTTCCCCGGCGTCCGCGTCGACGGCAACGACGTCCTCGCGTGCCTGGCCGTCACCCGCTCGGCCCTGGAGCGCGCCCGCCGCGGCGAGGGCCCGACGCTCGTCGAGGCGTTCACCTACCGGATGGCCGCCCACACCACCTCCGACGACCCGACCCGCTACCGCCGCGACGCGGAGCGCGAGGCGTGGGAGGCGAAGGACCCGATCCAGCGCCTGCGGACGTACATGGAGAACGAGGGCCACGCCGACGCGGCCTTCTTCGAGGAGCTGGAGGCCGAGAGCGAGAACCTCGGCAAGCACGTCCGCGAGGTCGTCCGCGCCATGCCGGTCCCGGAGCACATGGCGATCTTCGACCACACGTACGCGGACGGGCACGCGCTCGTCGACGAGGAACGCGCGGAGTTCGCCGCCTACCAGGCGTCCTTCGCGAACGGAGAGGCCGAGTAATCATGGCTGTGCAGAAGCTTCCCCTCGCGAAGGCGCTCAACGAGTCGCTGCGCAAGGCCCTGGAGACCGACCCCAAGGTCGTCGTCATGGGCCTGGACGTCGGCAAGCTCGGCGGTGTCTTCCGCATCACCGACGGCCTCCAGAAGGACTTCGGCGAGGACCGGGTGATCGACACCCCGCTCGCCGAGTCCGGCATCGTCGGCACCGCGATCGGCCTCGCGCTGCGCGGCTACCGCCCCGTCGTGGAGATCCAGTTCGACGGCTTCGTCTTCCCGGCGTACGACCAGATCGTCACCCAGCTGGCCAAGATGCGGGCCCGTTCGCTCGGCACCGTGAAGATGCCGGTCGTCATCCGCATCCCGTACGGCGGCGGCATCGGCGCCGTCGAGCACCACTCCGAGTCGCCCGAGTCGCTCTTCGCGCACGTCGCGGGCCTCAAGGTCGTCACCCCGGCGAACTCCTCCGACGCCTACTGGATGCTCCAGCAGGCGATCCAGAGCGACGACCCGGTCATCTTCTTCGAGCCCAAGCGCCGCTACTGGGACAAGGGCGAGGTCGACACCGAGGCGATCCCCGGCGAGCTCCACAAGGCCCGGGTCGCCCGCGAGGGCACCGACCTCACCCTGGTGGCCTACGGCCCCATGGTGAAGACCTGCCTGGAGGCGGCCACGGCCGCCGCCGAGGAGGGCAAGTCGATCGAGGTCGTCGACCTCCGCTCGGTCTCCCCGCTCGACTTCGACACCATCCAGACCTCGGTCGAGAAGACCGGGCGCCTGGTCGTCGTCCACGAGGCACCGGTGTTCTTCGGTTCCGGCGCGGAGATCGCCGCCCGGATCACCGAGCGCTGCTTCTACCACCTGGAGGCCCCCGTCCTGCGGGTCGGCGGCTACCACGCGCCGTACCCGCCGGCGCGCCTGGAGGAGGAGTACCTGCCGGGCCTGGACCGCGTGCTCGACGCCGTCGACCGCTCGCTGGCGTACTGAGGAGAGCACGATGACGATCCGCGAATTCAAGATGCCCGACGTGGGCGAGGGCCTGACCGAGGCCGAGATCCTCAAGTGGTACGTCCAGCCCGGTGACACCGTCACCGACGGGCAGGTCGTCTGCGAGGTGGAGACGGCCAAGGCCGCAGTGGAGCTGCCGATCCCCTTCGACGGCACCGTGCACGAGCTGGTCTTCCCCGAGGGCACCACGGTCGACGTCGGCCAGGTCATCATCTCGGTGAACGTCGGCGGCGACGCGCCCGCCGCGGCGCCGGCCCCGGCCGTCCCGGCCCCCGTCGCGGCCCCCGCGCCGGAGGCCGAGGCCGAGGAGCCGCAGGGCCGCCAGCCGGTCCTCGTCGGCTACGGCGTGGCCGCCACCTCCACCCGGCGCCGGGCCCGCAAGGCCCCCGCCGGCTCCGCCGCCGCGCCCGCGGCGGTGGTCCCCGAGCAGCTGAACGGCCACGGCTCCGTGACCGCCGCGGCCAAGCCGCTGGCCAAGCCGCCGGTGCGCAAGCTCGCCAAGGACCTCGGCGTGGACCTGACGGTGGTCGTCCCGACCGGTCCGGACGGGATCATCACCCGGGAGGACGTGCACCGCGCCGCGGCGCCGGTCACCGAGCCGGCCCCGGCCGTCGCGGCCCCGGCCCCGACGCCGGTCCAGGCGCCCGTCGCCGTCACCGCCCCCGTGGCGGCGGGCGACGCGCGGGAGACCCGCGTCCCGATCAAGGGCGTCCGGAAGGCGACGGCGGCGGCGATGGTCGGCTCGGCCTTCACCGCCCCGCACGTCACCGAGTTCGTGACCTTCGACATCACGCGCACGATGAAGCTGGTCGAGGAGCTCAAGGCCGACAAGGACCTGGCGGGCCTGCGGATCAACCCGCTGCTGATCATCGCCAAGGCCGTCCTGGTCGCGGTCCGCCGCAACCCGGAGATCAACGCGGCCTGGGACGAGGCGGCCCAGGAGATCGTCCTCAAGCACTACGTGAACCTGGGCATCGCCGCGGCCACCCCGCGCGGTCTGATCGTGCCGAACATCAAGGACGCGCACGCCCAGACCCTGCCGGAGCTGTCCCGCTCCCTGAGCGAGCTGGTCGCCACCGCCCGCGAGGGCAAGACGACCCCGGCGGCGATGCAGGGCGGCACCTTCACCATCACCAACGTCGGCGTCTTCGGCGTCGACACCGGTACGCCGATCCTCAACCCGGGCGAGTCCGCGATCCTCGCGGTCGGCGCGATCAAGCTCCAGCCCTGGGTCCACAAGGGCAAGGTGAAGCCGCGCCAGGTCACCACGCTGGCACTCTCCTTCGACCACCGTCTGGTCGACGGCGAGCTGGGCTCCAAGTTCCTCGCCGACGTGGCCGCGGTCCTGGAGCAGCCGAAGCGGCTCATGACCTGGGCCTGACGACCCGCCCGCCGCGTTTCACGTGAAACAGGCCCGTCCGCATCGCGGACGGGCCTGTTTGTTGTACACACCTTGTATCTATGCTGTGCGCATGCCATCAGCGCTCAAGCAGCCGCCCGCCGCCGAACGGGTCTACAGCCACGTCAAGCAGGCCGTCCTCGACCGCCGTTACGAGGGCGGGACCCTCCTCACCGAGGGGGAGCTGGCCGAGGCCGTGGGGGTGTCCCGCACCCCCGTCCGCGAGGCGCTGCTCAAGCTGGAGATGGAAGGGCTGCTGAAGCTCTACCCGAAGAAGGGCGCCCTCGTCCTCGCCGTCTCCGCCCAGGAGATCGCCGACGTCGTCGAGACCCGGCTCCTCGTCGAGGAGTTCGCCGTCCGCCGCGCCGTCCCCGCGCCGCCCGCGCTCCTCACCCGCCTCGAAGAGCTCCTGGCCGAGCAGCAGCGCCGGGCGGGCGCCGGGGACCTCGCCGAGGTCGCCGTCACCGACCGCTGCTTCCACGCCGAGATCGTCCGGCACGCCGGCAACCAGATCCTGTCCCGCCTCTACGACCAGCTCCGCGACCGGCAGCTCCGCATGGGCGTCGCCGTGATGCAGGCCCACCCCGACCGGGTCGCCCAGAACATCACCGAGCACGCCGAGATCCTCGACCGCCTCAGGGCCGGGGACGCGGACGGCGCCGCCGCGGCCGTCCGCGGCCACCTCGGCCGCGTCGGCAGCCTGGTCCGGGGTGAGGGCAGGTGAGCGACCGCAAGGGCGCGCGCAACGGCTACGGCTCCGCCGTCACCCTCCCCGGCGACCCGCCCGGCGGCCGCCGGGCCGCCCTCGTCTGGGGCGTCGGCGTCGCCGTCTACTTCGTCGCCGTCATCTTCCGCACCTCGCTCGGCGTCGCCGGACTCGACGCCGCCGACCGCTTCCACGTGGGCGCCTCCGCGCTCTCCACCTTCTCCATACTCCAGCTGCTGGTCTACGCGGGCATGCAGATACCCGTCGGCCTCATGGTCGACCGGCTCGGCACCAAGCGGGTCCTCGCCCTCGGCGTCGTCCTCTTCACCCTCGGCCAGCTCGGCTTCGCGCTCTCCCCGTCCTACCCGATGGCCCTCGCCTCCCGCGCCCTCCTCGGCTGCGGCGACGCCATGACCTTCATCAGCGTCCTCCGGCTCGGCGGCCGATGGTTCCCGGCCCGCCGCGGGCCGCTCATCGCCCAGCTCGCCGGCCTCATCGGGATGGCCGGCAACCTGATCTCGACCGTCGTCCTCTCCCGCGCCCTGCACGGCCTCGGCTGGACCACCACCTTCGTCGGCAGCTCGCTCGCCGGCGTCCTCGTCCTGGTCCTGCTGCTGGTCTTCCTCAAGGACCACCCGGAGGGGTACGAGCCCGCTCCCGTCCGCCACGCGGGCGCCGCCTACGTCCGCCGCCAGATCGCCGAGTCCTGGCGCGAACCCGGCACCCGGCTCGGCCTGTGGGTGCACTTCACCACCCAGTTCCCCGCGATGGTGTTCCTGCTGCTGTGGGGGCTGCCGTTCCTCGTCGAGGCCCAGGGCCTGTCCCGGGGCACCGCGGGCGAGCTGCTGACCCTCGTGGTGCTCTCCAACATGGCCGTCGGCCTCACGTTCGGCCAGATCATCGCCCGGCACGGCGGCGCCCGCGCCCCGCTCGCCCTCGGCACGGTCGCCGCCACCGCCCTGCTGTGGGCGGCCACGATCGCGTACCCCGGCGACCACGCGCCGATGTGGCTGCTCGTCACCCTCTGCCTGGTCCTCGGGGCCTGCGGACCGGCGTCCATGATCGGCTTCGACTTCGCCCGCCCGGCCAACCCGCCGGAGCGCCAGGGCACCGCCTCCGGCATCGTCAACATGGGTGGTTTCGTCGCCTCGATGACGACGCTGCTCGCCATCGGCGTGCTGCTCGACGCGACCGGCGACGACTACCGGATCGCGTTCTCCTCGGTCTTCGTCCTCGAAGCCCTCGGCGTCGTCCAGATCCTCCGCCTCAAGTCCCGCACCCACCGACGCGAGCGCGAACGGCTCGTCGCCAGCCGCGTGGAGGCCGTCCACGTACCGGTGTGACCACCGGGGCGGAGGGCGGCACGGACACCGCGGCGGGGCTCAGACGGATACGCGCCGGAGGACGTGCGGACACCGTGCCGGAGGACGTACCGACACCGCGCCGAAGGCCGGTACGGACACCGTGCCGGAGGACGTACGGATACCGCCGCTCCCTAGTTCGGCGTCACCGCGAAGTGGTCGAGGATCGCCCCGGCCAGGTCCTGGTCGCCCTCCACCTTGACCCGGTCGGCCACCTCGGCCGGCCGGACCCGGCCGCAGGCCAGCCGGACGTACGTCTCCCAGTCCGTCGCCAGCGTCACCGCCGGACCCAGCGACGGCGCCCCGTCGATCGAACCCCGCCCCTCCGCGTCCACCCGCACCGTCCGCAGGAACTCCACCGGCCCCGTCACGTCCACCACGACCGCCGACGACGCCGGCGCGCCCGCGTCCTTCGCGACGACCTTCGGCAGCGCCTCCAGCAGCAGGTCCCGCACCACCAGCGCGCCCGGCGAGTCGATGTTCCCCGGCGTCCCCAGCGCGACCCGCAGGTCCTGCTCGTGCACCCACGTGTCGAAGGCCCGCAGCCGGTAGCCCTGCTCCAGCGTCTGCTCGGCGCCCAGCGGAGCCCGGATGACGTGCTCGGGGGAACGGTTCTCGTTCCGGAGCTGGCGGGCCCGGCGGATCAGGATGTACTCCAGCTCCGAGGTCATCTCCGGCGCCGTGTGGTGCCGGCGGACGTCGACCTGCACCTCCATGTAGCGGGCGAAGTCACTGCGCACGTGGTACAGGTCGCGGGGGAGCGAGTGGATCGGCCGCGGATCCCCGAGCATCTCCGTCTCCATGCCGATCACATGGGACACGATGTCGCGCACCGACCAGCCCGGGCACGGAGTCGCGCGGTTCCACTCGCCCTCCACGAGCGGCTGCACCAGCTCGGCTATCGCTTCGATGGAGTGGGTCCAGGCGTCGGCGTAGTTCTGGAGGCTGGGATGGACGGTCACGGGACCCCTCGACGTTCTTCGGTGCGGGCTGAAAACACGACTGGGCGACAGTGGAATGGGAGGCTCGGACGCTAAGTTACGCTCCCCGGGAGCACCCCGGCAGTGCTTTCGTGTGACGATCGTAGGCCGGTGTTGACGGCTTCAACGCCAGGACGGTGGTAGTGTGCGCGCCTCGCTGATCCAGATCGCGGTAGACCCGGACGAACCGGTCGCCGACCGGCGGGCCCGCGCGGCCCGCCTCGTACGGGAGGAGCGCGGGGCCGCGGACCTCGTCGTCCTCCCCGAACTGTGGCCCGTGGGCGCCTTCGCGGCCGACCTCTTCGGGCCCGAGTCGGAACCCCTCCACGGCCCCACCTACGACGCCATGGCGGCCGCCGCCCGGGACGCCGAGGTCTGGCTGCACGCGGGTTCCTTCGTCGAGGCCGTCGGCGGCGCCCTCTACAACACCTCGCTCGTCTTCTCCCCCGACGGCGAGCTCGCCGCCTCCTACCGCAAGATCCACCGCTTCGGCTTCGACAAGGGCGAGGCGGTCCTCATGGCCGCCGGCGAGGACCTGGTCACCTTCGACCTGCCGCACCTCACCGTCGGCGTCGGCACCTGCTACGACCTGCGCTTCCCCGAACTCTTCCGGGGCCTCGTCGACGCCGGCGCCGAAGCCTTCGTCGTCCCCGCCGGCTGGCCCGCCGCCCGCCGCGGCCACTGGCGGCTCCTCGCCCGGGCCCGGGCCGTCGAGAACCAGGCGTACGTCCTCGCCTGCGGCACGGCCGGCACCCACGCGGGCGTCGAGCAGGCCGGGCACTCGCTGGTCGTCGACCCCTGGGGCGAGATCCTCGCCGAGGCGGGCCCCGACGAGGAGGTCCTGCGGGTCGTCCTGGACCCGGCCAAGCCGGCCGCGATCCGCGAGGAGTTCCCGGCCCTGAAGGACCGGGTCCTCGGCGTCCCCGTCCCCCGCCGGGCGGGGGCCCGATGAGCGGCGCTCCCCAGGACGCCGTCACCGCCTTCGCCGCGCTCTTCGGACCGCCGCCCCGGGGACCCGCGATACCGGTCGACTGGGACGCGGTCGAGGAGTGGCTGGGGCTCCGGCTGCCCGCCGACTACAAGGCGGTCGCCACCGCCTACGGCCCCGTCGACCTCGGCGAACACCTCTGGATCCAGACCCCGTACGGCGCCGGCGACGGCGCCTTCGACTACGGCCACTGGGTCGCGGAGTCCCGGCGGGCGGCCCCCGGCGTCCTCCCCTTCGGCTCCACCCGCACCTCCGCCACCCTCTTCTGGGACACCACCGCCTCCGACGACCCCGACGCGTGGCCGGTCGTGCTCCACGACCCGCAGGAGGAGCGCAAGGGCGGCGACCCCTGGCGCCGCCCCGGCACCACACTCCTGCCCACCCTCGCCCGCCTCGTCGACGAGGGCCTCCGCCGGACCCTCGCCCGCAGCGCCCTCGCCGAGGACGTGACCTCGACCTGGACCCCGCCGCCGCGCCGCCCGGCCCCGACCCCGGAGCAGCGGGCCGCCCTCACCGGCGGCGGCACCGGCCTCGACACCCTCACCGCGCTCGTCCCGCCGCCCGCGGAGCCGTACCTCGGCGGGCGCGACTGGGAGTGGACCTACGACCAGCTCGGCACCACCCTGCCCAGCGCGTACGTCCGCTTCATGGAGACGTACGGCGGCGGCGTCTGGTGCGACTGGCTGCGCTTCCCCCTGCCCCGGGGCGCCGACCGGTACGACTTCGCGCCCTGGGCCGAGTGGTACGCCGACAACTACCGCTCCCTGCGCGCCGACTACCCCGAGTTCCATCCGCTGGCCGCCTGGCCCGAGCCCCGCGGCTTCCTGACCTTCGCGTCCACCGTCGACGGGGACCAGCTCGGCTGGCTCGCCGACGGCGACGACCCCGAGACGTGGCCGCTCGCCATCGACCCCCGCCACGCGCGCGTGGGCCCCCCGCTCACCGGCACGCTCACCGAGGTCCTCCTCGCCTGGCTGCGCGGCGAACTCGCCGTCGAGGGGCTGCCCCGCCTCGCGTACCCGCACGGGGACCCGATCGACCGGGTCACGTACGAGCCCCGCAAGGCGCCCCAGGACCGTCCGGTGGGGCGTTCCTAGGCCCGCGTCTCCGCCCAGAACAGCGTGACCCGCGACAGGGCCGCGCGGACCGCCCCGCCCCGGGTGAGTGCCGCGCGGTCCACGCCCGCGAAGACGAGGGCGAGCGACAGGTCCGTCGCGAGCGCCCGGCCCGTCACCGCGACCTCCAGGCGCCGCCCGCCGAGCCGTCCCCTCCCCCGCACCGTCACCCGGACGCCCGGGTCCTCCGCGTCCGCCCGCCGGACGAGCGTCCAGGAGCGGCGGTCGCGCGCCCACAGGCGGTAGTCGTCGCCGCCGTACCGCAGCCGCAGCCCCCGCTGCCGGGCCGTCACCCCGAAGCGGTTGCGCTCCATGACGACGAGCGCGCCGCCGAGCCGCAGCGTCGCCCGGTTCAGCGTCGGCAGCCGGACCAGGTCCGCGTGGACGCCCCGCGTCTCGTACGACGCCTCCGGCAGCAGACCGCCCCGCAGCTCCGAGACGACCGTCTCCGGCACGGTCTGCCGCAGCGGCGCCTCCACCGTGACCTCGCCGAACTCCGCCGATGTGCCGCGCCAGCCGGCCCGCCGCCCGTACCCCGTCCCCTCCCGCCACGGGCGCAGCGTGAACGGCGTGACGGTCGTGTGCATGGCGCTCCCCTTCGCGAACCGGCTCCCCCGACCCTCGCACGGGGAGCGGACGCGCCGCCGACCGGCCCCCTCGCCCTCCGCGCGGCCCGATCCGATCCACTTCGACGCGATTGGCCCTGGGGGCCGCCCGAACCGCCTCCCGATACTGGCCGCATGAGCAGCGACCGCGATCACTCCACCCCGTCCGACGGCCTCCGCCCCGAAACCCTCGCCGTCCACCCGCCCCGGGTCGAGGTCACCGGCAGCGTGCCGCTCGGCGTCCCCCTCCACCAGGGCCACGTCTTCGGCTTCGAGTCCGCCGACGCCCTCGCCGACTCGATGCACTCCGGCGACTCGTTCCTCTACAGCCGCATGGGCAACCCCACCGTCCGCACCCTGGAGGACGCCGTCGCCCGTCTGGAGGGAGCCGCCGGGGCGCTCTCCTTCGCCTCCGGGATGGGCGCCATCAACACCGTCCTGCTCGGACTGCTGCACGGCGGCGGCCACGTCATCGCGCAGCGCTGCCTGTACGGCGGCACCTACGCGATGCTCACCGACCTGGCGGCCCGCTGGGGCGTCGAGGTCTCTTACGTCTCCGGCACGGACCCGGAGGAGGTCGCCGCCGCCCTGCGGCCCACCACCCGGCTCCTCTACCTGGAGACCATCGCCAACCCCACCACCCGCGTCGCCGACATCCCGGCCCTCGCCGCCGTCGCCCGCGCCGCCGGAGTCCCCGTCGCCGTCGACAACACCTTCGCCTCCCCGCTGCTCTGCCGCCCGCTCTCCCTCGGCGCCGACCTCGTCGTCCACTCGGCCACCAAGTACCTCGCCGGCCACGCGGACGTCCTCGGCGGCGTCCTCGCCGTCGGCGACCCGGAACTGCTCGGCCGGATGCGCCACTTCGCCGTGGAGCTCGGCGCCTCCACCGACCCGTTCGCCGCCTGGCTGACCCTGCGCGGCATGCAGACGCTGTCGCTGCGGATGGACCGCCACTGCGCCTCCGCCGCCACGCTCGCCGCCCGGCTCGCGGACCACCCGGCGGTCGCGGCCGTCCGCTACCCCGGCCAGGCGGGCCACCCGGACCGGGCGATCGCCGAGCGGCTGCTGCCGGACGGCGCGGGCGGCGTGATCTCGCTCGACCTGGCGGGCGGCCGGGACGCCGGCCGGGCCTTCGTCGAGGCGGTCCGGCTGGCCTCCCTCTCGGTCTCCCTCGGCGACGTGAAGACCCTGGTCATGCACCCGGCGTCCACCTCGCACCGGCAGCTCGACGCCGCCGCCCTGGAGGCCGCCGGCATCGGCCCCGGCACGGTCCGCCTCTCGGTCGGCATCGAGCACGTCGAGGACCTGTGGACGGACCTGGACCAGGCCCTGGGCAAGGCGGCGGCGCTCTAGCCTCCCGCCCCGGCCCCTCTCCTGCCCGCCGGGGCCCTCTCCTGCCCGGCGGGGCCGCCCGTCCGGCCGCCCCTGCCCTCCTAGTCCTCCCGCTCGGCCATCCGGATCACGCACACGGCCACCGCGATGAGCAGGGCCGCGTCGGCGTCCTCGCGGACCACGTCCACCGCGTACGTGTCCCGGACGCGCAGCCACCGGCGGGAGATGTGGGCGAGGAGTTCGCCGTCGTACTCGACGGCGAACTCCCGGTCCAGGATCCGCCCGCTGACGTCCAGTTCGGTGCCGTCGGCCATCGTCACGCGGTAATGGTTGCGGAGCAGGGAGAGCCGCTTGCGGCGGACGGTCGCCAGCGGCCGCTCGTCCCGCTCGACGGTCATCGCGCCCCGCAGGCTGAGGAGCTTCTCCCGGAGGGTGATGACCACCCGTCCGTCCGGGGCCTTCAACTCCAGGGTGTCCCGCAACCGCAGGGCCTTGCCGTCGACGAGGAAGGCGTGCCGGCCGTCCTCGTCCTCGATCCAGTAGTCGTCGCCGATCGCGAAGAGCTTGTCCCGTACGAGGTATTTCATACGGTATGTCTCCCCGTTCGCCGTTTCACGTGAAACAACCCGGCCGGGAGAGTTCAGACGAAATAGCGGGTGAACGCGTCGGGAGTCGTGCCCAGCACCTCCCCGAAGGGCGCGTCGAGCTGATGGATCAACAGCACGGTGAAGGCGATGAAGCCCGCCAGGCCCATCACCATCACCACATGGGTGGTGCTGCGACTGATCCCGAAGATGAACATGAACGCGAGCGTGAGGAAGCCGCCGAGGATCAGCCCCGTCCACAGCACCGGCGACAGCCGCTCCTGCGCGGCCGCCTCCCGGCTGCGCCGGGCGTCGTCGACGTTGCCGAGCTGGGCGAGCACCTCCTGCGCGGCGATCTGCTGCGAGACGGTGGCGGTGTCGCCGACCTCCCCGGCCTGCCGGAGCAGTTCGAGCAGCCGCCAGCCGGACGGGTCGAGCGGCTGCCGGGCGGCCATCATCGGCCACTCGACGTCCACGACGTGGTCGGCGTACGTCCGGGCCGCCGCCCGCAGCGGCTCGCGCCGGTCGCCCGGGAGCGCGTCGGCGAGCAGATACGTCTGGTGCAGGGCGCTCGCCTCGGCCTGGGCGTTGTCGGACGCGGCGGTACGGGTGTCCCAGACGGAGACCAGACAGAGGCCGAGGACGATGGCGTAGAGCACCGAGACCATCATGGCGATGTACTCGGCGACGTCCTCGCGCGGTTCCTCGTCCTCGGCGACCGGGAAGAGCCGCGTCTTGACCACGACGGCGAGCGCGCCGAGCAGCGCGACCCCCAGGACGACGAAGAGCGTTTCGAACAGGGCCACGGGTCAGGTCCTCCGGTTCCCGAGGAGCGCGGCGGCGAGGGCCGCGGGCAGCAGGATCAGCAGCAGCATCACGACGGTCCCCATCTCGCCCGCCTCCCGCCCGCGCCGCCGCACCCGCCCCAGGAACCCCTCGCCGGCGAGCGTGGCGGCCCGGCGCGACGCCTCCGGCGAGGTGTCGGTACGCGGCGGTACGACCACCCCGGGCACACGAGCCTCACCGACCACGGCACCGGGCGGTACGGCACCTGGGGGCACGGCACCGGGCGGTACGGCACCGGGCGGTACGGCTCCCGGCGTTACGGCTCCGGGCGGTACGGCTCCGGGCCCGGCCTCCACCGCTCCCTCGGTGGCACCGACCCCTGCCCCGACCTCCGCCGCGACCCCCGCACCGACCTCCGCCGCTGCCCCCGGCGGCGCGGGATCGGGCCCGGGCGGCCCCACCGGCAGCACCCCCACGGCGGGTGCGGGAGCGGGCTCGGGCGCCGTGGCCCCGGCGGCGCCAGGAGCTCCGGCGGCCCCAGGAGCCCCGACGACCCCACCACGAGAATCCCCACCGCCCGCACCGCCCCCTCCTCCACCGCCCCCGCCTCTACCGCTCCCACTCCCACCCCCGGGCTCAGCGGCCGAGGCCGGGGCCGGGTCCGGGGCCGCCGCCGAGGGCTTCCTCCGCTCCTCCGGCACCGTGAAGGAGCCGGTGGACCGCGCGGTGAGCAGGGGCGCGGGAAGGCGCCGCCCGCCGGGGGCGTAGGTGGCGACGCGGTCGGTGCCGGTGGCGAGGCCGGTGCTGCGGTGGGTGCCGGGCGGCCGCCGTACGGTCGCGACACAGCGCGCGGAGGCGCCGGGGGCGAGCCGGAGCGGGGCGGCGCCGCAGTCGACGCCCCGCCCGGAGAGGCCGAGCGCCGGGTCGGTGACGCGCACGTCGTGCAGGGGCCGGTTGCCGCGGTTGGCGACGGTGTACGTGACGACGGCCGTGCCGGCGCGCGCGGCGGGGGCGACGCGTTCGGCCAGGGCGAGGGCCCCGGCGACGCCCGTGTACCCGGAGGCGGCGGTGGCGGTCAGGGTCCGGCCCAGGGAGGGGATCGCGCCCTCGGCGCGGGCGTCGGCCCGGTGGTCGCCGGGCAGGGCGCGGAAGCGGGCGACGCACTCCATGACGCCGAGCGCGTGGAGCGGCCGCCCGGGGCAGCGGACGGCGCCCGCCGGGACGCCCGGGTCCCGCACCCGGACCCCGTACAGGTCGGCCTCGCCCCGGTTCTCCAGCCGGTACCTCTTCACCACCCGGTCCCCGGCCCGCACGGCGGGCGGTCGCTGCCCGCTGTGACCGCGGGTGTTGACGGTGACGGTCATCCGCAGCGCCTTGTCGCCCGCGCCCCCGGCCTCCGCCGTGCCCTCGCCGCCGAGGACGAGGCAGGGCAGGGCGAGGACCCCGACGAGGAACCCGGCCCCGACCCGGACGGCCCGCCTCCCCCGGAAGCACGAGTAGTCCGATGATCCGCCCGCATGCGTCATGCGCCCATGCCACCGCCCCCTCCGCCGCCCACCCGCCCCGGGACACGCGGACACCCCCCACCCGGCGGCACCGATCCACCCGTACGCCCGTGGCAGGCCCCGCTCCCGCGCCCGCGTCCGGGCCCCGAGCTGATCGGAACGAAAGGCTGGCCAACACCGGAGGCGACGAGTCGACGCTCGCCGATCTGCGAAAAAATCGTTGTCTTCGTCTTAAGGATTTACTGAACCAATGTGAGCACTACTCGCTAGCGTGGGGACGTGCACCAACAAACCACTGCTGACCTGTACTTACGCCTGTCCTTGGACCGGGAGGGCAAGACCGCGATCGACCGCCAGGAAGCCGACTGCCGGGCCTGGGCGGAGCGCAACGGCCTGACTGTCCGCAAGGTCCACATAGACCGCGGACGTTCCGGTTACAAGAACGTCAGCCGCAAAGGGTTCGATGCGGCGATCACAGCAGCCACGGCCGGCGTCGTGGGCGTTCTGATCGTCTGGAAGCTCGACCGCCTGTCCCGCAAGGGCATCGGCGAGGTCGGGAAGGCGCTGGACGACATAGGGAGGGTTGGCGGACGGCTGGTCTCCGTCATGGACGGCCTCGACACGAAGAACGACAGCGCCCGGGCCACCCTCGCCATGTTGGCGGAACTGGCACGCAACGAGTCCCGCGACCTTGGGATGCGCGTCGGCAACGCCAAGCGGTACCTACGCCGACGGGGGCAGTGGATCGGCGGACGGCCGCCTTACGGGCTGTTGGTGGACCCGGAGGCGAAGAAACTCCTCCACGACCCCGAGACCGCCGTCTACGCCCGCCTGATCGCCGACGAGGCGTTGTCCGGGAAGGCCCTCGTCCACATCGCCCGGCTGCTGAACGAGCACGGGGTGGAGTCCGCTCGTGGAGGCGAGTGGAACTCGTCCAGCGTCATGCAACTCCTTCGCTCACCGGCCTTCGCCGGTCTCATGCCGCAGACCGAGTACGAGGAGCAGCCGGATGGGACACGCAAGTACATGCACCGGGTCTCTCCCTACCGAGACCCGGAAACGCTGGAGACCGTGAGTATCGGCGAGGGGATCATCACGGTCGGGGAGCGCGAACTCATCCTCCGCCAGCTCGAAGCGCGCACGTTCCCCCTGGCGGGGAAGCGACACGGTCACAAGCAAGGGAAGTCCCTGCTCACCGGGACGGCACGTTGCGGGCTGTGCGGGGCCCGGATGAGCAAGGCCGGCACGTCGTACCAGTGCTCCAGCCACCGGATGGGGCGAGGATGCTCCGGCGTCTCGGCTCGGGTCGAGAGCATCGACGACTACGTGACCCGGGCATTCCTCTCCCGCCTGCCGTCCCTGGAGCCCCAGGACCCGCTGCTCGTCGTGATCGCCGACCGCTGGGCGCAGCGGGAGGACCCGGAGGTTTTCGCGAAGCGGGACGCGATCGAGGCGGAGATCGCGGACGAGGGGGCCCGTCTGGCGGACCTGGAGGAGGCCAGGTACGTCCGTGGCGAGTTCACGGGCGCCGACGCTATCGACCGGTACAACCGGCTCGCCGGACGACTTCGCAATCGGATCGAGGGGCTGCGCGCAGACCTGCTGCGGATGCCGACCCCTTCCGCGGACCTCTCTCCGCTCCTGGACGCGGGCCTGCTCCTTGAAGCCTGGGAGACCGATGACGTGGCCGGAAGGCGTGAACGCCTCAGCCTCGCAATCGATCGCGTGGAAGTCCAGCGAGGCAGGGTGGGCGTGAGGTTCAACGGTGACGAGCGCTGCAGGATCGTCTGGGCGAGGAGGGGCGGGGCCGGGGCGAATGAGCGGGTGGCGGAATGACGGTCGAAGAGGGTGCGGGCCCGCGCCCGTGCCGGGGGTGACACGACGAACGTGAGCGCCTGCAACGTCTTCCTCCGGCGCGGACGTGGCGGGGCGCATGGGCAGCCCGCACGACGTGACCGGCGACTACGAGGATCCTGCCGAGTCGCCGGGCGAGCGCCGTAAGCGAGCCGTGGTGCTTCTCTGGCCCCCAGGGCAGGAGGCAGGAAAAGGCTCGTGCCGCTCGCGGAGGTGACCCGCGTCGTGTGGCTGTGATCGGCCGTTCATGGGCCAATGGCAAGCTTGAAGGATGAACGACGCTGCCCCGGCGCCCACCCCCGCGCCCGCCCCCCGTTCCCGCGCCCGCGTCCGTGCCCCCGAGCTGATCGGCAAGGGCGGCTGGATCAACACCGGCGGGAAGGACCTGAAGCTCGCCGACTTCCGAGGTCGCACATTGATCCTCGATTTTTGGACCTTCTGCTGCATCAACTGCCTGCACGTCCTCGACGAGCTGCGGGAGCTGGAGGAGAAGCACCGGGACACGCTCGTCATCGTGGGCGTGCACTCGCCGAAGTTCGTGCACGAGGCGGAGCACCAGGCGGTCGTCGACGCCGTGGAGCGGTACGAGGTGCACCACCCGGTGCTCGACGACCCGGAGCTGGCGACCTGGAAGCAGTACGCCGTCCGCGCCTGGCCGACGCTCGTCGTGATCGACCCCGAGGGGTACGTCGTCGCCCAGCACGCCGGTGAGGGGCACGCCAACGCGATCCGGACGCTGGTGGAGGAGCTGGAGGCCGAGCACGCGGCCAAGGGGACGCTGCGGCGCGGCGACGGGCCGTACGTGCCGCCGGAGCCGGTCGCGACCGACCTCCGCTTCCCGGGGAAGGCCGTCGTCCTCCCGGACGGCAACCTCCTGGTCTCCGACACCACCCGGCACCAGCTGGTCGAGCTGGCCGCCGACGGCGAGACCGTGGTGCGGCGGATCGGCGGCGAGGGCGTCTTCCGCGAGCCGCAGGGGCTGGCGCTGCTGCCGGACGGCACGGTCGTCGTCGCGGACACCGTGCACCACTCGCTCCAGCGCTTCGACCCGGCGACCGGCGCGGTCGAGCGGATCGCGGGCACCGGCAGGCAGTGGTGGCAGGGGTCTCCGACCTCCGGGCCCGCGCTCGGCGTGGACCTGTCCTCGCCGTGGGACGTCGCCTGGTGGCAGGGCAAGGTGTGGATCGCGATGGCCGGCGTGCACCAGATCTGGACGTACGACCCCGAGTCCGGGACCGTCGAGGTCGCGGCCGGCACCACGAACGAGGGGCTGGTCGACGGGCCCGGTGCCGAGGCGTGGTTCGCGCAGCCGTCCGGGCTCGCCGCCACCCCGGACCGGCTGTGGATCGCCGACTCGGAGACCAGCGCGCTGCGGTACGTCGACACCGACGGGCACGTCCACACGGCCGTCGGCACCGGCCTCTTCGACTTCGGGCACCGGGACGGCGCCGCCGACCAGGCGCTCTTCCAGCACCCGCTCGGCGTGACGGCCCTGCCCGACGGCTCGGTCGCGGTCTCCGACACGTACAACCACGCCCTGCGCCGCTACGACCCGGCCACCGGCGAGGTCACCACCCTCGCCACGGACCTGCGCGAGCCCAGCGACGCGGTCCTCGTCGGCGAGGACATCGTCGTCGTCGAGTCGGCCCGCCACCGCCTCACCCGGCTGCGCCTCCCCGAGGAGGCCGTGCGGGTGGAGGCGGTCGCGCACCGCACGAAGCGCGAGGCGACCGAGGTCGCGCCCGGCGCCTTCCGCCTGGACGTCGTCTTCCACGCGCCCACGGGCCAGAAGCTGGACGAGCGGTACGGCCCCTCGACCCGGCTCCTGGTCTCGTCCACCCCGCCGGAGCTGCTGCTCTCCGGCGAGGGCACGGGCACGGACCTCTTCCGCGACCTGGAGCTGAACCCGGCCCTCACCGAAGGCGTTCTGCACGTCTCCGCGATGGCCGCGTCCTGCGACGACGACCCGGCCAACGAGTACCCGGCCTGCCACGTCCACCAGCAGGACTGGGGCGTCCCGGTGAAGCTCACCGCCGAGGGCGCGACCCGCCTCCCGCTGATCCTGGCGGGGCTGGACGCCTGACCCGGCCGCGTAACGCGAAGGGCCCCGCACGCCACGGCGTGCGGGGCCCTTCGCGTACGGGCTCAGCCCTCCAGGAACGCCACCAGGGCGTTGGCGAGGAGGTAGGGGTCCTCGGCGCCGCAGAGTTCGCGGGCGCTGTGCATGGAGAGGATCGCGACGCCGATGTCGACGGTGGTGATGCCGTGGCGGGCGGCCGTGATCGGGCCGATCGTGGTGCCGCAGGGCATGTCGTTGCTGGAGACGAACGACTGCCACGGCACGCCCGCCTTCTCGCACGCGGCGGCGAAGATCGCGCGGCCGGTGCCGTCGGTGGCGTAGCGCTGGTTGACGTTGACCTTGAGGATCGGGCCGCCGTTGACGCGCGGGTGGTGCGTCGGGTCGTGCCGCTCCGCGTAGTTGGGGTGGACGGCGTGGCCGGTGTCGGAGGAGAGGCAGACCGTGCCGGCGAAGGCGCGGGCGCGGTCCTCGTAGCCGCCGCCGCGGGCGTAGACGGAGCGCTCCAGGACGGTGCCGAGGAGGGGGCCCTGGGCGCCGGTGTCGGCCTCGGAGCCGTTCTCCTCGTGGTCGAAGGCGGCGAGGACGGGGATGTACGGGAGGTCGTCGCGGCCGGCGACGGCGGTGAGCGCGGCGACGGCGGCGTGCACGGACAGCAGGTTGTCCATGCGCGGGCCGGCGACGAGCTCGCGGTCGCGGCCGAGGTAGGCGGGGGCGTCGACCGCGTGGACCATGAGGTCCCAGCCGGCGATGTCCTCGGCGTCCACACCGGCCTCGTCCGCGACGAACTCCACCAGGTCGCCCTCGCGGACCTCGCCGGTGCCCCACACGGGCTGCATGTGGCGCTGGCGGTCCAGCTTGAGCCCGTCGTTGGCGGAGCGGTCGAGGTGGATGGCGAGCTGCGGGACGCGCAGCAGCGGCCGGTCGACGTTGACGAGGCGGTGGCTGCCGTCGCGCAGGGTGAGGCGGCCGGCGAGGCCGAGGTCGCGGTCGAGCCAGGTGTTGAGGAGGGTGCCGCCGTAGATCTCCACGGCGATCTGCCGCCAGCCCTGGTTGCCCATGTCGGGGCGGGGCTTGACGCGCAGGTTGGGGGAGTCGGTGTGGGCGCCGACGATCCGGTACGGGGTGTGCGGGGCGGCGCCCTCGGGCACGTACCAGGCGATGATCGCGCCGCCGCGGGTCACGAACTTCCCGCCGCTCGTCCCGTCCCACGCCGCGGTCTCCTCGACCCGGCGGAAGCCCGCCTTCTCCAGCCGCTCCGCGGCGTTGGCCACCGCGTGGTACGGCGACGGGGAGGCCGCGAGGAAGGACATCAGGTCATCGGTGTGGCCGGGGCCGAAGGGTGCGGACGCCGGTCGGGAAGCTGCGCTGCTCATGCGTCCCACCTTACGCAGCCCGCCGGAGCCCCTTTCCGGTGCGTGACGGCCTCGGGGGGAGGGGGGAGGGGGAGGAATGGGCGGAGCCCGCCGGGAGACCCCGGGGACGGGCAGAGCCTGCCGAGAGAACCCCGGGGGGGGGTGAGCGCAGTCTGCCGGGAGAACCCCGGGAACGAGCAGAGCCCGCCGGGAGAACCCCGGGTGCGAACGGAGCCCGCCGGGAAAAGGGGGAACGGCCCGCCCCCCTCCCCGGGGACGGGCCGTTCCGGTATGGACCAGGCGCGTCGGTTAGAACGCGGCCTCGTCCAGGTCCATCAGGCCGCGGTCCACGCCGTCGGCGAGGAGGCGCTCGGTGGAGACGCCGGGCAGGACGTTCGCGGCGAAGAACTTCGCGGCGGCGATCTTGCCCTGGTAGAAGGCGACATCCTTGCCGGAGGCGCCCGCGGCCAGCTTCTCCGCGGCGACGGCGGCACCGCGCAGCAGCAGGTAGCCGACGACGACGTCGCCGGAGACCATGAGCAGGCGGGTGGTGTTGAGGCCGACCTTGTAGATGTTCTTGACGTCCTCGCCGGTGGCGGTGAGGTCGGTGATCATCTTGCCGACGATCGCCTCCAGGTCGACGGCCGCCTTGGCGAGCGCGTCGCGGGCGCCGGCCAGCTCCTCGCCGCCGGTGCCGACCGCGAGGAACTTCTTGATCTCCTCGGAGAGGGTGTTCAGCGCGGCGCCCTGGTCGCGGACGATCTTCCGGAAGAAGAAGTCCTGGCCCTGGATGGCGGTGGTGCCCTCGTAGAGGGTGTCGATCTTGGAGTCCCGGATGTACTGCTCGATCGGGTACTCCTGGAGGAAGCCGGAGCCGCCGAAGGTCTGGAGCGACTGCGCGAGCTGCTCGTAGCCCTTCTCGGAGCCGTAGCCCTTCACGATCGGCAGGAGCAGGTCGTTGAGGCCGTGGAGCGCCTTCGCGTCCTCGCCCGCCGCCTCCTTGAGCTGGATCGCGTCCTGCACGGTGGCCGTGTAGAGGACGAGGGAGCGCATGCCCTCGGCGTACGCCTTCTGCGTCATCAGCGAGCGGCGCACGTCGGGGTGGTGGGTGATGGTGACCTTGGGCGCGGCCTTGTCCATGAAGTCGGCCAGGTCGGTGCCCTGGACGCGCTCCTTGGCGTACTCCAGGGCGTTGAGGTAGCCCGTGGAGAGGGTGGAGATCGCCTTCGTGCCGACCATCATGCGGGCGAACTCGATGATGAGGAACATCTGGCGGATGCCGTCGTGCTTGTCGCCGATGAGCCAGCCCTTGGCGGGGTGCTTGTCGCCGAAGGTCATCTCGCACGTGTTGGACGCCTTGAGGCCCATCTTGTGCTCGACGTTGGTGGCGTAGGCGCCGTTGCGGGCGCCGAGCTCGCCGGTCTCCCAGTCGAACTCGTACTTCGGGACGAGGAAGAGGCTCAGGCCCTTGGTGCCGGGGCCGGCGCCCTCGGGGCGGGCGAGGACGTAGTGGAGGATGTTCTCCTCCATGTCGTGCTCACCGCTGGTGATGAAGCGCTTGACGCCCTCGATGTGCCAGGAGCCGTCCTCCTGCTGGACGGCCTTGGTGCGGCCGGCGCCGACGTCCGAGCCGGCGTCGGGCTCGGTGAGGACCATGGTGGAGCCCCAGCGCCGCTCGACGGCGATCTGGGCGGCCTTCTTCTGCTGCTCGTTGCCCTCGGTGTAGAGGATGCCGGCGAAGGCGGGGCCGGAGGAGTACATCCAGATGGCCGGGTTGGAGCCGAGGAGCAGCTCCGCGTAGGCCCAGATCAGGGAGCGCGGGGAGACGGTGCCGCCGATCTCCTCGGGGATGCCGAGGCGCCAGTACTCGGACTCCATGAAGGCGTTGTAGCTGGCCTTGAAGGTGGCCGGGACCGGGGCCGTGTTGGTCTCCGGGTCGAAGACCGGCGGGTTGCGGTCGGCGTCGGCGAAGGACTCGGCCAGCTCGTTCTCGGCGAGGCGGCGGATCTCGTCGAGGATGCTCTTGGCGGTCTCGACGTCCATCTCCTCGAACGGACCGGTGCCGTACACCTTGTCGCGGCCGAGCACCTCGAAGAGGTTGAACTCGATGTCGCGGAGATTCGACTTGTAGTGCCCCATGGCGACGGCTCCGTAAAGATCGGGGAGGGTTCCTCGTACCGAGGGCGACCCGCTTCCTACTCACGGGTAGCGCACTCTTCTCTACGATGATGCTACCCACCGGTAATAAGAGCAACCCCTACCGGGCGATCTGTGACGCAGTAGGCTCAGGGCCCATGTACGGCTACGAGCAGAATCCGGGTGCGCAGCAGCAGTACGGGATGCCCGGGGGCATGCAGGGCGGGATGCCGAACGGCATGCAGGGCGGGGTTCCCGGCGGGTACGGCCAGCAGCAGGCCCCGCTGTATCCCGAGCCCTCGCCGCCCTCGCTCGCCGACGCCGTACGCGCCTTCACCACCGGCACCCTGGCGGCCGAGGACTTCCAGCAGATCTTCGCGACCTCGAAGGTCTACTGCCCGCGCGGCGACAACCCCGGCTTCCTCGCCCTGCACAACACCCAGCAGCCGGTGATCCCGATGTTCAGCACGCTCAAGGAGCTGCGGCGGTACGCGGGCAAGGAGTCGAAGTACTTCGTGATCACCGGTGCCGAGGTGATCGACCTCCTCCCGACCGGCTACGGCTTCGTGCTCGACATGGAGGGCGACCACCGGATGGTCTTCGACGCGAAGGCCGTGGAGCAGATGGTGGACTTCGCGATGCGGCGGATGTACGGCTGACGGAGTCTGGACGTGTACGGGGGCGCCCGGGAGGAATTCCTCCCGGGCGTTCCGCGTTCCAGGTGGCAAGAAGTTCAGCATTCAACTAAAGTGAGGGTACGAGGACAGGCCGCGAAGGCCACCGAGCCCTCAGGCCGTACGAAGGAGGTCCCGCCATGCCCGCCGTGACTGTCGAGAACCCGCTCACCCTGCCGCGCGTCGTCGCCCCGGCCGACGCCACCCCGCGCCCCGTGCTCGCCGTCACCACGGCCCCCCAGGGCGGCACCTTCGACCACCAGGACTCCAACGGCGGCGGCGGCACCATCACCAACGGCGACACCCAGTGGATGACCGCCGGCTCCGGCCTCCTCCACATCGAGGCCCCGCCGGAGTCCCTCGTCGTGTCCGGCGGCCTCTTCCACGGCCTCCAGCTGTGGGTCAACCTGCCCGCGAGCGACAAGATGATGGCCCCCCGCTACCAGGACATCCGCGGCGGCCAGGTCCAGCTCCTCACCTCCCCCGACGGCGGCGCGCTGCTCCGCGTCATCGCCGGCGAGCTCGACGGCCACCAGGGCCCCGGCATCACCCACACCCCGATCACGATGATCCACGCCACCCTGCGCCCCGGCGCCGAGATCACCCTGCCCTGGCGCGAGGACTTCAACGGCCTCGCCTACGTCATGGCCGGACGCGGCACCGTCGGCGCCGAGCACCGCCCGATCCACCTCGGCCAGACCGCCGTCTTCGGCCAGGGCGGCGCGCTGACCGTCCGCGCCGACGAGAAGCAGGACTCGCACACGCCGGACCTGGAGGTCGTCCTCCTCGGCGGTCGCCCGATCCGCGAGCCCATGGCCCACTACGGCCCCTTCGTGATGAACACCCAGGCCGAACTCCGCCAGGCCTTCGAGGACTTCCAGGCGGGCCGCCTCGGCACCATCCCGGCGGTCCACGGGATGGGCGAGTAGCGGGAACGCGGGAACGCCCGCGCGCGGGAACGCGAGGACGTGACGGACCGTCGCCCGGACGGCCCGTCATGTCCGCGTTTTCCTTCTATTGATGTGATCTTATGGGCGGGTGGAGACGAGCCGAACCCCCCTGCTTCCCGAACCCGCCCGGAAGCTCGCCGCCTGGTGCGGCGTCGTGCTGCTCGTCGCGGCCGTCGCCGCCGTCTTCATCTGGCTCTGCGTCGTCTTCAAGGCCGCCGTGACCCCGGTGCTGCTCGCCATCCTCGGCACCGCGCTGCTCGGACCGCTCTACCGGCGGCTGCTGCGGATGAAGGTGAGCAAGTCCCTCGCCGCCGCCGTCACCGTCCTCGCCGTGGTCGTGGTCGTCGGCGGAGCCACGTACATCGTGGTCGCCGCGCTGATCGAGACCGGGGACCAGATCCTCGCCTCGCTGCGGCAGGCCGCCGTCGACATCGCCGAGCACTTCGGGGCCGCCGGGACCTCGCTGGAGGACCTCGCCGAGAACGCCAGGACCCTGCTGGAGAAGTTCGGCGGGACCGCCGCCTCCGGCGTGATCTCCGGACTCAGCGTGGTCGGGCAGATGCTCGCCACCGCCGTCCTCGCCCTCCTCCTGATCTTCTTCTTCCTCCGCGACTCCGACCGCGCCGCCGGCTCCCTGCGCTCCCTCGTTCCGGCCGGCACCGGCGACACCGCCGAGGCCATGGCCCGGCGCGCCTTCGAGGCCGTCGAGGGCTTCATGCGCGGCACCACGCTCGTCGCCCTCGTCGACGCGGTCCTCATCGGCGTCGGCCTGCTCGTCCTCCAGGTGCCCGGCGCCGTCGGGCTCGCCGCGCTCGTCTTCGTCACCGCCTACATCCCGTACCTGGGCGCCTTCCTCTCCGGCGCGGTCGCCGTCCTCGTCGCCCTCGCCGACCGCGGCTTCGTCATCGCCCTCTGGGTGCTCGGCGTCGTCCTCGCCGTCCAGGTCATCGAGGGCAACGTCCTCCAGCCCATGGTCCAGAGCCGCACCGTCCAGATGCACCCGGCCGCCGTCATGCTGGCGATCACCGCCGGCGCCTCCGTGGCCGGCGTCCTCGGCATGCTCCTCGCCGTCCCTCTGACGGCCGCCGCCACCGGAGTGCTCGGCGAACTCCGCGCCCGGTACGGCTCCGCCCGGCCGCCTGCCTCGGACAAAACGCCCTAGACCGCCGCGCCCGGCTCGAAGGACCTCAGCATGGCCTCCAGGGCCGCCTGGTCCGGGCCGACGAAGGGGTCGGAGTCCGGCACCGCCGCCAGCGTCGCCAGCATCCGGTCCGTCATCCGCACGGCGGGCGGCAGATGGGTGCAGAGCACGATCTCCGGGTTCATCGCCCGCATCCCCTCCAGGGTCGCCCGGTACTTCTCCGCGTCCACCAGGTGCACCCACGGGCTGTCGATCGTCGCCCACATCGTCTGCGTGGCCGCCAGGTCCTCCGGCTTCAGGTCGCTCGCGTGCCCGCTCTCGGCGATCTCGGCGGTCGGCATGGGGCCGCCGAAGCAGTCCGAACTGAAGCAGATCCGGGTCCGGTCGTCGTAGAAGCCGACGGTCGCCGGATTGTCGAAGAGCGGCGGGCGGAAGGCGTGCAGGGCGCGGTCGCCGCAGTCCAGTGACTGCCCCGGATTGAGGAAGTACACCCGGTCCATCGGCAGCGCCCGCTCGGTCGTCATCTCCCCGGCGCCCAGGAACGTCGTCACCACGCGCGCGTGCGGGGCGGCCTCCAGCAGGGCGAAGAGCCCGCCCGTGTGGTCCTTGTCCGGGTGGGTGAGCCAGATCCAGCGCACCTCCGCCGGGTCGATCACCCCGCCGAGCGCGGCGAGGAAGTCACGGTCGTCGACGGAGAGGCCGGTGTCGACGACGACGGGTTCGGCGGCCGTGACGACATAGGCGTTCACCGGCATGTGGCCGATCCCCGGCACTTCCAGGCTGTCTGCCAGGACGGTGGTGTCACTGCCGACCTTGTGGATGTCCATGGCGCACTCCGTGCTCCCCCCGGCGGCCGTACCCCACCAGTCTCCGCCGTACGGGCGAACGGCGCGCGCCGGAGGGGTACGGGCTCCGCAGGGGGGCGTACGGGCTCCGCCGGGGACGTACGGGCTCCGCCGGGGACGTACGGGCTCCGCCGGGGACGTACGGGGCTCCGAAGCGGGCGTCGGTGCCGCGCGTCGGAGGGCGTACGGGCTCCGCCGGTTCCGCCCGGGCCACGCGCGCGTGCGCCGGGCGGGGGCGTCAGGCGCAGCACCCCTCCGGGCCCGTCGGCTCCGTCAGTTCGAACCAGATCGTCTTGCCCTCGCCGCGCGGCTCGACGCCCCACGCGTCGGCCAGCATCTCCATCAGCACCAGGCCGCGTCCGCTGGACGCCATCTCGCCCGGCTGCCGCTTGTGCGGCAGCTCGTCGCTCGCGTCGGAGACCTCGACGCGCAGCCGGCGGCCCTTCGCGCCGCAGGCGACCTCCGCGGTCAGCAGCGCGTCGCCGTCCGTGTGGACCAGCACGTTCGTGACCATCTCGGAGACCATCAGGACCGCCGAGTCCAGCTGGTCCCCGTCGGCCCAGTCGTGCAGCAGCTGCCGCACCTGCTCGCGCGCCTCCGCGATCCGCTCCGGCTCGGCCTGGGCGATCGTCATCAGGGTGCGGCGCGGGGTCTCCCGTACCGTCGTGGCCGGCCGGCGGGAGAGCAGCAGGACGGCGATGTCGTCCTCGCGCCGGTCGGCGAGCGGCCCGGTGGTGTGGTGGGAGCCGGGCCCGTGGACGGCGTCCACGAGGGTGTCGGCCAGCTCCTCCAGGTCGTCGCCCCGGTGCTGCTCCAGGAGCCGCTTGGCCCGCTCCCAGCCGGTGTCGAGGTCGTGCCCGCCGGTCTCCAGGAGCCCGTCGGTGCAGATCATCAGCGTCTCGCCGGGCTCCAGCGTCAGCCGGGTGGTCGGGTAGTCGGTGTCGGCGTCGATGCCGAGCGGCAGTCCGCCGGCCGTCGGTCGCAGCAGGACCGTCCCGTCGACCATCCGCACCGCCGGGTCCGGGTGGCCCGCGCGGGCGATGTCCACCGTGCCCGTCTCCAGGTCCACCTCCAGGTACAGGCAGGTCGCGAAGCGCGGGCCGCCTCCCGGAGCCCCCGCCCCCGTCCCGTCGGCGCCGTCGCCGCCCTCGTACCCGTCGTTCACCCCGTACAGGAACCGCGAGGCCCGGGACAGCACCGCGTCCGGCCGGTGGCCCTCGGAGGCGTACGCCCGCAGCGCGATCCGCAGCTGCCCCATCAGGGCCGCCGCCCGCACGTCGTGGCCCTGGACGTCGCCGATGACGAGCGCGATCCGGCCCGCGCCGCCGCCGGTCGAGCCGCCCGTCCCGCCGGGCAGCCGGATCATGTCGTACCAGTCGCCGCCCACCTGGAGTCCGCCGCCGGTCGGCACGTACCGCGCCGCCACCTGGATCCCCGGGATCCCCGGGCCGAGCACCGGCATCATCGTGCGCTGGAGCCCCAGCGACAGCTCGCGCTCCGACTCCGCGACCCCGGCGCGGGCCAGCGCCTGGGCCAGCATCCGCGCCACCGTCGTGAGCACCGACCGCTCGTCCGGCGTGAACGCCACCTGGTGTTTGAAGGCGGCCATCCAGGCGCCCATCGTCCGCCCGGCCACCACCAGCGGCACGAAGGCCCACGACCGGCGCTCGAAGGGCTCCGCAAGCGGCCACGTCATCGGGAAGCGGCGCCGGTACTCCTCCGGCGACGGCAGGTAGATCGCCCGCCCGGTCCGCACCACCTCCGCCGCCGGGTAGTCCGTCGCCACCGACATCGAGGTGAAGGGGCCCTCGTCGCCGTCCCGCTGCCCGTGGTGCCCGATCACGGTCAGCCGCTCGCCGGACATCCCGAAGACCGCGAGGCCGTCCGGCGAGAAGCCCGGCATCGACAGCGAGGCCGCCACCCGCAGCACCTCGGCCGTCGACCGCGCCTCCGCCAGCGCCCGCCCCGCGTCCAGCAGGAACGCCTCGCGCGAGCGCCGCCAGTCGCCGGTGATCGGGGTGTGCGGACCGGCCGTCCCCGGCTGCGGCTCCGCCACCTCCTGGAGCGTGCCGACCAGCTGGTAGTCGCCGCCGTCGATCAGCGGCTTGGACCGGCTCCGTACCGTCCGGACCACCCGGCCCCGGTCGTCCATGATCCGCAGCCGGGCCTCGGCGAGCGTCCCCTCGGCCACCGCCAGGTTGACCACGCCGTCGATCTCGTTCCAGTCCACCGGATGGAAGCGGGACCGCACCGCAGCCTCGCTGAGCCGCACCGGCTCGGCGGGCAGCCCGAGCAGCCGGGCGGCCTCGGCGTCGAGCGAGACGATCCCGGAAGCGTTGTCCCATCGCCACAGGCCCGTGGCGATCGCGGCCAGGACGTCCTCGGTGCGCATTGCCCCACTTTATGAATATCGGACACCGGGTCGCCACCGTGCCCCGGCCGAGTGCCGCCGACGGTAATCGAATCGCGATCTTGGGCCGGCCGGTAGGCTGGGATGGCCTTGGCCCTGCCGAGGCCCACTACTCTCCGATCCCGAAGACTGGATGAACGACGATGCATCGGTACAGGTCCCACACCTGCGGCGAGCTCCGCGCCTCTGACGTCGGCACCGACGTCCGGCTGAGCGGCTGGCTGCACAATCGGCGCGACCTGGGCGGCATCCTCTTCATCGATCTGCGCGACCACTACGGCATCACGCAGCTCGTCGCCCGCCCCGGCACCCCGGCGGCCGAGGTCCTCGACAAGCTGACCAAGGAGACGGTCGTCCGCGTCGACGGCAAGGTCGTCTCGCGCGGCGCCGACAACGTGAACCCCGAGCTCGCCACCGGCGAGATCGAGATCGAGGCCGCGGAGGTCGAGGTCCTCGGCGCCGCCAAGCAGATCCCCTTCACCATCAACGCCGACGACGGCGTCAACGAGGAGCGGCGCCTGGAGTACCGCTTCCTCGACCTGCGCCGCGAGCGCATGCACCGCAACATCATGCTGCGGTCCGCCGTCATCGCCTCCATCCGCTCCAAGATGGTGGCCCTCGGCTTCAACGAGATGGCGACCCCGATCCTCGCCGCGACCTCCCCCGAGGGCGCCCGCGACTTCGTCGTCCCGTCCCGCCTCAACCCGGGCAAGTTCTACGCGCTGCCGCAGGCCCCGCAGCAGTTCAAGCAGCTGCTGATGATCTCGGGCTTCGACCGCTACTTCCAGATCGCGCCCTGCTTCCGCGACGAGGACGCCCGCGCCGACCGCTCGCCCGGCGAGTTCTACCAGCTCGACGTCGAGATGTCGTTCGTCGAGCAGGAGGACGTCTTCCAGCCGATCGAGAAGCTCATGACCGAGCTCTTCGAGGAGTTCGGCGGCGGCCGCCACGTCACCTCGCCGTTCCCGCGCATCCCGTTCCGCGAGTCGATGCTGAAGTACGGCAACGACAAGCCGGACCTGCGCACCTCCCTCGAACTCGTCGACATCTCGGACGTGTTCGAGGCGTCGGAGTTCAAGGCGTTCGCGGGCAAGCACGTCCGCGCCCTGGCCGTCCCGAACACGGGCGACCAGCCGCGCAAGTTCTTCGACCAGCTCGGCGACTTCGCCGTCTCCCTCGGCGCGAAGGGCCTGGCCTGGGTCCGCGTCGGCGAGGGTCACGCCCTCACCGGCCCGATCGCCAAGTTCCTCACCGAGGAGAACGTCAAGGTCCTCACCGAGCGCCTCGGTCTGGAGCCCGGCCACGCGATCTTCTTCGGCGCGGGCGAGTTCGACGAGGTCTCGAAGATCATGGGCCCGGTCCGGGTCGAGGCCGCCAAGCGCGCCGGCCAGTTCGAGGAGAACGTCTTCCGCTTCGCGTGGATCGTCGACTTCCCGATGTACGAGAAGGACGAGGAGACCGGCAAGATCGACTTCTCGCACAACCCCTTCTCCATGCCCCAGGGCGGCCTGGAGGCCCTGGAGACCAAGGACCCGCTGGACGTCCTCGGCTGGCAGTACGACATCGTCTGCAACGGCATCGAGCTCTCCTCCGGCGCCATCCGGAACCACGAGCCCGAGATCATGTTCAAGGCCTTCGAGATCGCCGGCTACAGCCGCGAGACCGTCGAGACCGAGTTCGCCGGCATGCTCCGCGCCTTCGAGTACGGCGCCCCGCCGCACGGCGGCATCGCCCCCGGCGTCGACCGCATCGTCATGCTCCTCGCGGACGAGCCCAACATCCGCGAGATCATCGCCTTCCCGCTCAACGGCAACGGCCAGGACCTCCTGATGGGCGCCCCCACCGAGCTGGACGAGTCCCGCCTGCGCGAGCTGAACATCCAGCTCCGCAAGCCGGTCGAGAAGAAGGCCGCCGACGAGCGCCCGGTGACCGAGTCGGTCCACCCGGACGCGGCGCGCTGACCCCGACGCACGGCTGAAGGGCCCGGGATCCGCTCCTCGCGGATCCCGGGCCCTTCGCCGTTTCCCGGCCGCTGACCGCTGACCGCTGACCGCTGACCGCCGACCGCCGACCGACCGCCGTCTGCCGGCCCCGATCACCCCCCGCCGGGGACGGCACGGCTCACCCCTCCTCCGTCACCCGCTCCCGGCTCGTCCCCCGGGACTCCAGGAACGCGGTGAGGTGCAGCTCCGTCGCGGCGCGGGTGTCCTGACCCGCCGTCCACAGCGACTCGCACTCCGGGCACAGGAAGAAGACCTCGCCGCTCTTCCCGTCCCGGTGCGCCCGCAACCAGTCCTGACCGCAGTGGACACAGGCCACCCGCACCCGCCGCGACGCCGGGGCCACCCACCGCACCTCCCCGTCCTGGACCTCGGCCGTGGGCACGAGCCCGGCCGCGCGGGCGACGGCCGCGGAGGCGGCGTGGCCGGGGTGCACGTGCGCGACGACGGTGCGCACCCGCTCCCGCAGCCACCCGACGAGCGCTCCCGCCGCCTCGGAGGCGTACCCCCGCCCCTGCCAGGCGGTCCCGACCACCCAGGCGACCTCGGCCGTGTCCCCGACCACGGTCGCCTGCACGGTCCCGACGAGCCGCCCGTCCGCCCGGCGACGGAGCACCCAGTTGCACCAGTCGGTCCCCGGCTCGGGCGCCCCCGCCTCCCACCGCGCGTACCGCGCCCGCAACTCCTCCAGGCTCTCCGGCACCCCTCCGACGAACGCGTGCAGCGCCGGATCCCCCAGCACCCCCACCATCTCCCCGGCATGCCCGACGCCCAACGGCACGAGCTCCAGCCGCGAGGTGTGGATCTCCTCGACGGCGACGTTCCCCGACATCCCTCGACTCCTCGTTCCTGGCAAGGCCCGGCAGTGGTCACAGCCAGCCGTGGTGGGCGGCTTTCAGGCCGGCTTCGAAGCGGCTGGTGGCGTCGAGGCGTTCCATGAGGGCCGCCATGTGGCGGCGGACGGTTCTCAGGGAGAGGCCGAGGCGCTTGGCGGCGGCTTCGTCGGTCAGGCCGGAGGCGAGCAGTTTCAGCAGGCTGAGTTCCACGGGGGAGAGGCCGTCGGACTCCGGTGTGCCGGCCCGGTGGTCGGCGCCGAGCGGGACCGCGAGGTTCCAGGTCTGCTCGAAGAGGGCCAGGAGGGGCGCCACGATGCCCGGGGAGGCCGTGCACAGGGCGCCGAGGCGGGTGTTCGCCGGGTCGATGGGGACGACGGCGACGCGGCGGTCGAAGACCACCATCCGCGGCGGGGTCTCCGGGCAGGTGCGGATCTGGCCGCCGTGCTCGGTGTGCCAGCGGGCGTACGCGAAGGTCGCGGGGTCGTTGCGCGCGCTGTCCTGGTAGATCGTCCGGAGCGTCACGCCCCTGGCCAGCGCGCGTTCGTCGAGGGGCCGGGCCGCGTCGAGGCCGGCCCGGGACTGGGCGCCGCCGGGTTCGATGGAGCAGCACTCGTCCGTGAGGTCCCGGGCGAGGCTCTCCAGGCGGCTCTGGATGGCGTCGAGGCCGATCAGGCGCTCGGCGTCCTCCAGGGACGCGGGGCGCTCGGCCGCGTAGGCGGCGACGGTGCGCGCCACGGTCTCCTTGCTGCGGAGCAAATCCTCCTGTCGCCGCAGCAGTTCGGCCTCCTGGCGGCGGATGATCGTCTGGAAGCCGGTCTCCGGGCCGACCGCGCGCAGCATGCCGGGCACGTCCCGCGAGGGCCGCAGCAGCTCCAGGTCGACCAGGTGGTCGAGGGCGTCCCGCACCTGGGACTCCGTGATGCCGAGGCGTGCGGCGAGTCGTTCCACGCCCTCCCCGCTGTCGGTCAACAGGCTGCGGTAGACGGCTTCCTGGTCCGTGCTGAGGCCGAGCATCCCCAGGCCCACGGTCTTCTGCATGACCCACCCCCCAGTGGTTCTCCGACGGCCTCATTTTATGGGCGGCGCGGTGCCCGGATCACTGTCTTGACCGGCGGAAACGGGTTTTCGCCGGGAAGTCCGTCACCTTGTCTCCACCGGAGGTCCACCCCTTGGGCACCTTGGTGCCAGGCAGCTTGGTGACACCGGGAGACCCTTCTCCCGGGGGCGGCGGCCGCACAGGATGGTGTGCACCGAGAGGGAGTCGCCCGAAGCGAACGGGGCCGGATCCTCCGGGAGTCAGTCCGTCGTGTCCGTCCCGTCCGCGTCCCGCCCGAGAGGAATTCCCGTGTTCTCGTCCTGCCGCCGCTCCGTCGCCGCCCTCGCCCTCGTCGTCCTCTCCTCCGGGGAGACCATCGGCTGGGACTTCTCGCCGGCGGGCGGCACGTCGTCGGCGGCTCCCGCGGACACCATCGGCTGGGACTGAGCGGGAGAGCCGCGGTCCCCGCGGGATCCCGACCGCTCGTTCCGAGAGTTCCCCATGCGTATGGTCAGCGCCCGGTTGACGGGCCGTCCCGGTGCCGAACCCCCTGCCGTCGGGGCGGGGTTGATCCACGATCTGCTCTGGGCGCACGCCTCGCCCGCCGACGGACTGGAGCACATCCGCGTCCGTTCCCTGCCGCACGGCATGGACGTCGTCCTCTTCCTGGCGGCGGGCAGTGACGAAGCCGCCCTCCGGTCCGCCGACGTGCTGATGGAGCGGTTCCGGGGGCCGTTGTCCCGGCACGGTCTGACCGGTCACATCGTGCGGTAGCCGACGGGCCGCCCCGGGCCGACCGGTCGCCTCGTTCTGCTCCGCTTCTCCGCTTCCCCTTCTGCTGTCCCCGTCTTCTTCCGCGCCGTCGCCTCTCCCCGTCCTGTCGCCACAAGGGTGGATGTCAGGTGCATGCCAGAGCTTTCCCGTTCCCGCCTCCAGGAGTCCCCTGATGAACGCCCGTGTCCGCGTCCTCTCCGCCGCCGCCCTCGCCGCCGTCGTCCTCGGCGTCACCGCCCCCGCCCAGGCCGCCGCGCCCGCCGGCCTCGCCACGGCCACGGCCTCGGTCTCCGCGGCCGCCGCGGAGTCCTCGGTCGGCGGGTACATCACCCGCGAGGAGGTCATCGAGCGCGCCAAGTACTGGTACGGCAAGTCCATCCCGTACAACCAGGGCGCCACCTACCCGGACTCCGACGGCAAGAACTACCGCACGGACTGCTCCGGTTACGTCTCGATGGCCTGGCACCTGACCACCAGCCTCAGCACCGTCACGCTCGCCGACAGCCCGGACACCTTCGAGATCCCGCGCGGCGACCTCAAGCCCGGCGACATCCTCAACAGCTACTACGACCACGTCATCCTCTTCGAGAAGTGGGACGACGCCGCCAAGACCAAGTTCTCTTACTACTCCTTCGGCGCCACGCCGGTGCGGCACGTCACCGGGGCGTCGATCACCGCCGCCACCTGGGACAGCCACCCGAACGGCGACTACAAGGCGCTGCGTTACAAGCGGATCGTGGACGCGCCGGTCGACAAGGGGATGACCAACCTGACCGCCGTGGGAGACCTCACCGGCGACGGCGTCACCGACATCATCGCCGTCGAGTCCTCGACCGGTGACCTCTACCGCTACAGCGGCCCCGGCTACGTCGGCATGGGCGCCCGTACGAAGATCGGCTCCAACTGGGACACCATGTCCACGATCGTCGGCACCGGTGACGTCACCGGCGACGGCGTCGCCGACATCATCGCCGTCGAGAAGGCGACCGGCGACCTGTACCGCTACCCCGGCCCGCACTACAACGGCGGTGCCCGCGTCCTGATCGGCGCCAACTGGGACTCGATGACCAACATCACCGGGGTCGGCGACCTCACGGGCGACGGGGTGCCGGAGATCATCGCGGTCGAGAAGTCCACGGGCAACCTCTACCGCTACTCCGGCCCCAACTACGTCGGCGGCGGCGGCCGGGTGCAGATCGGCAACGCCTGGAACGGCATGTCCACCCTCGTCGGGGTCGGCGACCTCACGGGCGACGGCGTGGCGGAGATCATCGCGGTCGAGAAGTCCACGGGCAACCTCTACCGCTACTCCGGCCCCAACTACAACGGCGGCACCAAGGTCCAGATCGGCAACAACTGGGACGTGATGACCAACATCACCGGGGTCGGCGACATCACGGGCGACGGCGTGCCGGACCTCGTCGCGGTCCGTGCCGACACGCAGAAGCTCTACCGCTACTCGGGCCCCACCTTCAACGGCGGCTCCGCCGTCGAGATCGGCTCCGGCTGGTAGCCCCTCCCAGGCCGGGGGCCGGCGGTCTTCCGCCGGCCCCCGGCCCCCGCCGTCGACGACGTGCCCGTGCCCTCCGCCCTCCCCGTCCCCAGAGGAAACCCATGCCCTCCCGCAAGCGCCGCCCGGCGCTCCGTGCCGTCCTCACCGCCGCCCCGCTCGCCGCCCTCGCCCTCGGGCTGCTCGGCGCTCCGCCCGCCTCGGCCGCCTCCGTCGCCACCTGGGACAAGGTCGCCCAGTGCGAGTCGAGCGGCGACTGGAGCTACTACCGCGCGGGCCACCCGTACTACGGGGGGCTCCAGTTCGCGAAGTCCACCTGGGACGCCTTCGGCGGGCGGCAGTACGCCGAGTACCCGCACCAGGCGACCAAGGAGGAGCAGATCCGCACCGCCGAGAAGGTCCTCGCCACCCAGGGCGAGGGCGCCTGGCCCACCTGCGGGCCCCGGGCCGGACTCGGTTCCGACCACGCCGCCCCGTACCCCTCCGAACCGGAGGCCCCGCAGTCGAACATGGCGCACCTGACGTCCGTCGGCGACCTCACCGGAGACGGCGTCACCGACATCGTCGCCGTCGAGACCAAGACGGGCGACCTGTACCGCTACAACGGCCCCGGCTACGTCGGCATGGGCGGGCGCACCAAGCTCGGCTACGGCTGGAACGGCATGAGCGACCTCGTCGCCGTCGGCGACCAGACCGGCGACGGCGTCGCCGACCTCCTCGCCGTCGAGGCCACCACCGGCGACCTGTACCGCTACGCCGGCCCGAACTACAACGGCGGCTCGCGGGTCAGGGTCGGCACCAACTGGGACTCGATGGCCCAGGTCACCGGCGTCGGCGACCAGACCGGCGACGGCATCCCCGACGTCCTCGCGGTCGAGAGGTCCACCGGCGACCTGTACCGCTACGCCGGCCCGAACTTCACCGGCGGCTCGGCCCGCGTGAAGCTCGGCGTCGCCTGGAACTCCATGTCCGCGCTCGTCGGCATCGGTGACCTCACCGGCGACGGCGTCGCCGAGATCCTCGCCGTCGAGAAGGCCACGGGCGACCTGTACCGCTACTCCGGCCCGGCCTACAACGGCGGCTCCCGCGTGAAGCTCGGCTCCAACTGGGACGCCATGTCCCAGGTCACCGGCGTCGGCAACGTCACCGGCGACGCGGCCCCCGACCTGCTCGCCGTGGAGACCGCCACCGGCGCCCTCTACCGCTACGCGGGCCCCCTCTACAACGGCGGCTCCCGCACCCAGATCGGCTCCGGCTGGTGACCGGCCGCGCCGCTCCCCGTACCGCCCTCCCCCCTTCGCCTCCCCTCAGGAGTGAACAGTGAGACTGCGCAAGGCACTCGGCACCGTCGGGGCCCTCCTCGGCAGCGCGGCCGCCGCCCTCGCCCTCGGCACCCCGGTCGCCCAGGCCGACATCGTGGCCTCCGGCACCGCCCCCGCCCTCCGCTTCGTCAGCTACAACATGTGCGGCAGCGGCAGCCCCTGCACCGACGCCCTCGGCTTCAGCGACGAGGCGAAGTACACGACGATCGTCGAGCAGACCAACGGCTCCGTCTGGAACGCCGACCAGATCTTCCTCCAGGAGGTCTGCCGCTACCAGTACGACGAACTCGCCACGCGGCTCGCGCCCAAGGGGTTCGAGGGGCTCTACACCACCACCGTGCAGCTCGGCACCGGATCCGGGCTCTGCGCCAAGGGGCCCGACGGCACCAAGGGCGACTACGGCATGGCCGTCTTCGTGAAGGGCACCGTCACCGAACGGAAGGTCCTCGACCTCACCGCCGGCGGCGAGAGCGAGCCCATCAAGGCCCCCTGCGTGAAGAGCTACACCCAGGGTCGGGCCAACTGGGCCTGCTCCGTGCACCTCTACTGGGCCACCGACGCGACCCTGCGCAACCAGGAGGCGCAGTACCTCGCCTCCCAGGCCGCCGCCTGGCAGGAGCAGGGCTACCCCGTCGTCCTCGGCGGCGACTTCAACGACACCCCCGGCTCCGGCATGGCCGGGACCTTCTACACGCCGGGCACCGGCTCCGGCAGCGGGATCTTCACCGAGGTCGACGAGACCGACAAGGACTACTTCACCACGGCCTGCGCCACGGCCGGCGCGAGCCGCTGCCGCAGCGGTGAGACCACCTTCGGCTCCAGCCGCCGGAAGATCGACTACCTCTTCCTCTCCGCCCGCCACTTCAAGAACGTCAAGGGCGACGTCCTGCCCCGGGTCACCGACGCCTCCGACCACGACATGATCCGCGGCGCCGCCTCCTGGGCCGACTGCGGCCCCGCCGGCGCCACCGACGGCCTCTTCCGCCGCGACGCGGGCGGCGCGCTCTACCGCTACGCCGGCCGCACCGACGGCAAGCTGGCCGCGCCCTGCAAGGTCGGCGTCGGCTGGGGCACCATGACCGAGGTCGCCCAGGACGGCACCACGCTCGTCGCCGTCGACGGCGGCGGCACCCTGTGGCGCTACCCGGCCGACCCGGCCACCGGCAGCTACTCCGGCTCCACCCGCGTCCAGGCCGGCACCGGCTGGCAGGGCAACGACGTCCTCCTCGCCCCCGGCGACTTCGACGGCGACGGCAAGGCCGACCTGATCGGCCGCGACACCGCCGGCGCGCTCTGGCTGTACCCGGGCGACGGCGCCGACGGCTACGGGGCCCGCAAGCAGATCGGCAGCGGCTGGCAGATGTTCGACGCCCTCGTCGCCCCCGGCGACTTCGACGGCGACGGCAAGGCCGACCTGATCGGCCGCGACACCGCCGGCGGCCTGTGGTTCTACAAGGGCGACGGCGCCGGCTCCTACGCGCCCCGCACCCAGATCGGCACCGGCTGGCAGACCTACTCCGCGCTCGTCGCCCCCGGTGACGTCGACGGTGACGGCAAGGCCGACCTGATCGGCCGCGACGCCGCCAAGGACCTGTGGTTCTACGCCGGCGACGGCGCCGCGTACTACGCGCCGCGCACCCGGATCGGCTACGGCTACCCGGACGGCGAGCTGCTCTTCTGACCCGTCCGCGGACCCACGACCGCCCGCCCTGTCACATCGACGGGGCGGGCTCCGTCATGGAGACGTACGGCCCCTCCAGGGGCCCGCAGCCGGAGGAGTCCCGATGTCCACCACCGCCACTGTCGTCACCGCCGTCGCCGCGTTCATGGCCGGGTTCTCCGGGGCGGCCGTGCTGCTCCGCGCGAAGTTCGTCGTCGAGCCGCTGGCCGCCTACGGGGTGCCGCGGACCTGGTGGAACACGCTGGGGCTGCTGAAGCTGGCCGGGGCGCTCGGGCTGGTCGCCGGGTTCTGGCTGCCGGTCGTCGGGGTACTGGCGGCGGTCGGGGTGGTGCTGTACTTCGCGGGCGCGGTGATCACCGTCGTCCGGGCGAAGGCGTACGGGCACGTGGCCTTCCCGCTGGTGTACATGGCGCCGGCCGCGGCCGCGCTCGCCCTGATGTGAGGACGGCGAAGGCCGCCGCCCCGGGCGGGACGGCGGCCTTCGCCACGTGCGGACGGACGTCAGTCCTTCTTCGGGTCCTCCAGGCGCGGGAAGAGCACCGCGCCCTTCGTGACCGTCGCGCCGGCCGGGAGCTGACCCCAGCGGGCCGCGTCCTGGACCGGCTGGTCGGCCAGGGCGCCCAGGGACGGCTCGGCGCCGAGGGACTCCCACAGCTTCTGGGAGGACTCCGGCATGACCGGGTTCAGCAGGACGGCGGCGGCGCGGAGCGACTCGGCGGCCGTGTAGAGGATCGTCGCCAGACGGGCCCGGCCCGCCTCCGACTCGTCCTTCGCGACCTTCCACGGCTCCTGCTCCGTGATGTAGCCGTTGACCTGCTTCACGAAGTCGAAGACCGCGAGGATGCCGCCCTGGAAGTCCAGCTCCTCGCCGATCTTGGCGTCGGCCGTCGCGACCGCCTTCGCCAGGCCCTCCTGGACCGCCTTCTCGGCGTCGCCGTCGGCCGCGGAGGCCGGCAGCTCGCCGCCGAAGTACTTGCCGACCATGGCCGCCACGCGGGAGGCGAGGTTGCCGTAGTCGTTGGCCAGCTCGGAGGTGTAGCGGGCGGAGAAGTCCTCCCACGAGAACGAACCGTCCTGACCGAAGGCGATGGCCCGCAGGAAGTACCAGCGGTACGCGTCCACGCCGAAGTGCGAGGTCAGGTCCTGCGGCTTGATGCCAGTCAGGTTCGACTTCGACATCTTCTCGCCGCCGACCATCAGCCAGCCGTTGGCCGCGACCCGGCCCGGGACCGGCAGGCCCTGCGCCATCAGCATGGCCGGCCAGATCACCGCGTGGAAGCGCAGGATGTCCTTGCCGATGAGGTGGACGTTCGCCGGGAAGGTCGCGTCGAACTTCTCCGGGTTCTCGTTGTAGCCGACGGCCGTCGCGTAGTTCAGCAGCGCGTCGATCCACACGTAGATCACGTGCTCGGCGTCCCACGGCACCGGGATGCCCCAGTCGAAGGTCGAGCGCGAGATGGAGAGGTCGTCCAGGCCCTGCTTCACGAAGTTCAGGACCTCGTTGCGGGCGGACTCCGGCTGGATGAAGCCCGGGTTCTCCTCGTAGAACTCCAGCAGCTTCGGGCCGTACTCGCTCAGCTTGAAGAAGTAGTTCTCCTCCTTGAGGATCTCCACCGGCTTCTTGTGGACGGGGCACAGCTTGGTGCCGTCCTCCGCCTCGATGAGATCGCCCGGGAGCTTGAACTCCTCGCAGCCGACGCAGTACGGGCCCTCGTAGCCGCCCTTGTAGATCTCGCCCTTGTCGTACAGGTCCTGCACGAACTCCTGGACGCGGTCCGTGTGACGCTTCTGCGTGGTGCGGATGAAGTCGTCGTTCGCGATGTTCAGGTGCTCCCAGAGGGGCTTCCAGGCCTCCTCGACGAGCTTGTCGCACCAGGCCTGGGGCGTGACGTCGTTCGCCTCGGCCGTGCGCATGATCTTCTGACCGTGCTCGTCCGTGCCGGTGAGGTACCACACCTTCTCGCCGCGCTGACGGTGCCAGCGCGTGAGCACGTCGCCTGCGACGGTCGTGTAGGCGTGGCCCAGGTGAGGAGCGTCGTTGACGTAGTAAATGGGGGTCGTGACGTAGAACGCCTTCGCCCCCTGCTTCTCGGATCCAGTGGCCGCCATGGTCGAAATCCTAACGGGCGTCCGAAGATCCACTCACATCGATAAGAGAGCAGGGGGCGGGCGGGTGCCTACAGGTCGAGACCGGCGAGGACGCCCTCGTAGAACTCCGCGTGCGGGGTCCCGACCGGCGCCGGGCCCGCGAAGTGCGTGGCCGTACGGTCGGCGGTGAGCTTCCGCAGGTAGTCGAAGCCCTTGCCGTCCTCCTCGCCCCAGGCGGTGAAGCGCCAGTGGACCGGACGTCCGGCCGCCTCGGCCAGGGCCTGGTTCGCGGCGGTACGGGACTCGGGGGCGCCGTCCGTCTGGAAGATCACCAGCGCCGGGCGGGCCGGGTCCGCCTTCTCGTGGTGGGCCAGCACCTCCTCGACGGCACGGTGGTAGTTCGTCCGGCCGAGGCGGCCGAGACCGGCGTTGACCTCCTCCACCCGGGTGGGGGTGAGGTCGGCGGGCGTCAGGTCGACGACCCCGTCGATGTCGGTCGAGAAGAACACGGTCGTGACCGTCGCGTCCTCGTCCAGGTGCGCGGCGAGCGCGACCGCCTGCTCGGCGAGCCGCTGCACGGACCCGTCCTTGAAGTACCCGCGCATCGACCCGGACCGGTCCACGACCAGGTACACCCGGGCCCGGGCCTCCCCGAGCCCCACCTGCCGCAGCACGCCCCCGGCGGCGGCGTACGCGTCACGGAGGTGCGGGGGGAGGTCGGCGCGGGGGGCCTCCGCGGTGCCGCTGGTGCCGGTGGCCGGGGCCTCCGCCTGCGCGGCGACCGGCTCGGGCTCGACGACCGGCTCGACCTCGGCGGCCGCCTCGGCCTCCGGCTGCGCCGGCTCGGCGACGGCGACCGGCTCGGGCTCGGCAGACTCCTCCGCCTCCGGCTGGGCCGCCGGGGTGGTGTCCGCCTCGGCGACGGGCTCCGCGTCGGCATCCGCGTCCGCCGTCGCATCCACCGTCGCGTCCGCCTCGGGGGCCGCGCTCGGCTCGGTGTCGGCCTCGGCGGCGGCTTCCGCCTCCGCGTCGGCGTCGGCCGTGGGCTCCGCCACCTCCGGGGCAGCGGAAGCGTCCGCCGTCTCGGTGTCCGCGACGGCTTCCGGCTTGGCCTCCGGCTCCGCGTCCGCGACGGTGGCCGGGGTCGCCTCCGCGTCCTCCGCCTTCACCTCGGCTGCCGCCTCCGGAGCGGCCTCCGGCTCGGTGTCCGCGACGGCCTCCGGCTCGGTGTCCGCGACGGCCTCCGGCTCCGCGTCCGCGACGGCCTCCGGCTCCGCGTCCGCCTCGGCGGTCGGCTCCGTCTCCACGGCGGCCGTCTCCGGCTCCGCCTCGGCGACCGGCGCGTCCGTCGTTACCTCGGCCTCGGCCTTCACGTCCGCCGAAGCGTCTGCCTCCGCGTCCGCCTCGGCGGTCGGCTCCGTCTCCACGGCGGCCGTCTCCGGCTCCGCCTCGGCGACCGGCGCGTCCGTCGTTACCTCGGCCTCGGCCTTCACGTCCGCGTCCGCGTCCGCCGAAGCGTCCACGTCCGCGTCCGCCGAAGGCGCGGCCTCGACAGCAGCCGCCGTCTCGGTGTCCGCGACGGCGTCCACCTTCGTCTCCGGCTCCGCGTCGGCCTTCGCCTCCGGTTCCGCTTCCGCCTCGGCGGCCGGGGTCGGCTCCGCGTCGGCGGCGGGCGCCGGCTCCCCGACCGTCACCTCCGCCTCCGGCTTCGTCTCCGCGTTCACATCGGCCTCGGCCGACTCCACCGGCTCCACCGGCTCCACCGCATCCACCGGCTCTGCCGGCGACACCGCATCCACCGAATCCGCCCTGCGGGCCTTCGGGATCTGGGGGTTGTCGAAGGAGGCGGCGACCAGGTCGTCCGCCGCCTTGCGGGCCGCCGTCTCGGGGGCCTCGGTGGGCTCGGCGGGCTCGGGGGAGGCCGGGAGCTCGGCGGACCGGGCGGGTTCGGGGGCGGGGGTGGCGTCCGGCGTGTGGGGGTCGCGGGACTGGGGAGGGACGGAGGGGGTCGCGGGATCTTCGCGGTCGCGGCCGAACACCTTGCGCAGCAAGCTCCGAATACCCATGGGCGAACCCTTTCGCATGAGTTGGATGCGGTATGCGTCCTTCACCCCTGGCCAGGGCGGACACGTAAGGTTAGCGGCCGCGTCCTCCGCTTCCGGGGACCCGGTAGGTCACGGTTGCCGCGCATTCATCGGGCGTTCATTCCGCCGCCGCCCTCGTGCAGATGTGCACACATAGCGTCACGGCCGAACGGATTCCCGACACCATGTCGGCGCAGTGCTGCGCCGGAGGAGGACCCAGTGCGCAAGCTGCTGCCGCTGATCGGCACGAACCCGCACGGAGGCGGTCGTTCCGCCCTTACCTGTCGATTCCGGTGTGGTGACGCCTGCTTCCAGGAGGTGCCGAACACCAGCGACAACGCGTACGTCGGCGACGTCATCACCGGCGTGCTGTCCCGCCGCTCCGCGCTCCGCGCCGCCGCCGTCGTGACCGTCGCCTCCGCGGCCGGCGGTTCCGTGGTGTTCGGCGGCGCGGCCGCCGCCGAGGCGCACCCGGGGCACGGGCGGCCGCCGCTCGCCGACGGGGCCCGCGGCCTCCGGTTCGCGCCGGTCGCGCCGAACACCGAGGACCGGGTCACCGTGCCGTCCGGGTACGGGCAGAACGTCGTCATCCGCTGGGGCGAGCCGATCCTCCGCGGCGCCCCCGCCTTCGACTCCGAGCGCCAGACCGCCGAGGCGCAGGCCGGGCAGTTCGGGTACAACAACGACTTCCTCTCGCTGCTGCCGCTGCGCGGGGAGCACGACCGCCAGGTGCTCGTCGCCAACCACGAGTACACCGACGAGGTCCTGATGTTCCGCGGCTACGACGCCGCGAACCCGACCCGCGAGCAGGTCGAGATCGCCTGGGCGGCGCACGGCCTCTCCGTCGTGGTGGTGCAGGAGGAGCGGCGCAGCGGCCGGCTGACGCCGGTCCGCCGTCACCCGCTGAACCGGCGCCTGCACACGACCAGCGCGTTCGAGCTGACCGGGCCCGCCGCGGGCGGCGCGCTGGTGCGGACCTCGGCCGACCCGAAGGGCCGTACCGTCCTCGGCACGCTCAACAACTGCGCGGGCGGCACCACCCCGTGGGGCACGACGCTGCACGGCGAGGAGAACTTCAACCAGTACTTCGCCAACGGCTCGTCCGCCACGGACAAGCGGTACGGCGTGGGCACCGGCGCCTCCGAGCGCAAGTGGGAGCGGTTCGACAAGCGCTTCGACCTGGCGCAGGAGCCGAACGAGGTGCACCGCTTCGGCTGGGTCGTCGAACTCGACCCGTACGACCCGGAGTCCACGCCCCGCAAGCGCACCGCGCTCGGCCGCTTCAAGCACGAGGCGGCGCAGCCGCGCCTGACCGCCGACGGGCGTCCGGTCGTCTACATGGGCGACGACGAGCGGTTCGACTACTTCTACAAGTTCGTGTCGTCGAAGCGGATGATGAAGGGCGACTCGCGGAAGGCGCGGGCCCACAACCTCACGCTGCTCGACGAGGGCACGCTGTACGTCGCCAGGCTGACCGGCGACTCCCCGGCCGCCGAGCTCGACGGCACCGGCAAGCTCCCGAACGACGGCGAGTTCGACGGTTCCGGCACCTGGATCCCGCTGGCCACGGCCGGTCCCGAGGGCGCCGTCTCGCACGTGCCCGGGATGACCGCCGAGGAGGTCTTCGTCTTCACGCGCCTCGCCGGTGACAAGGCGGGCGCGACGAAGATGGACCGGCCCGAGGACGTGGAGCCCTCGCCGCGCACCGGCCGGGTGTACGTCGCGCTGACGAACAACACCAACCGGGGCAAGGGCACCAACCCCGGTGTCGACGAGGCCAACCCGCGCAACCTCAACAAGCACGGGCAGGTCCTGGAGCTGGCCGAGCACTGGGACGACCCGTCCGCCGACGGCTTCGCCTGGCGCCTCTTCCTCGTCGCGGGCGACCCGGACGACCCGGCCACCTACTTCGCGGGCTACCCGAAGGACAAGGTCTCGCCGATCTCCTGCCCGGACAACGTGGCCTTCGACCCGCACGGCAACCTGTGGATCTCCACCGACGGCAACCAGCTCGGCTCGCACGACGGCCTCTTCGGCGTGGCCGTGCACGGCGAGCGGCGCGGTGAGCTGAAGCAGTTCCTCACCGTGCCCCGGGGCGCCGAGACCTGCGGCCCGGTCATCCAGGACCGGCGCGTCCTGGTCGCCGTGCAGCACCCGGGCGAGCTCGACGGCGCGTCCGTCGAGAACCCGGCCTCGGTCTGGCCCGACGGGCCGGGCCGGATCGTCCGGCCGTCCGTCGTCGCGGTCTGGCGCAACGACGGCGGCGACATCGGCGTCTGACGCCCGCACCGGGAGGGCCCGGCGGTCAGCCGACCCCCAGGCCCTCCCGGAAGCGCGTGAACTGCTCCTCCGGGTCGCCCGTGTACGCCCACGGGACCCAGGCCGCCCGCGTGCCCAGCAGGCCCATCAGCTCCCGCGCCAGCTCCACCTGGCCCGCGTAGCAGGCCGCGTGCGCGAGGAAGTTGAGGTCGCCGACCTCCTCCGGGGCGATCGGTCGCGCGGGGTCCCGGCCGCCGATCCAGCGGTCGCGGGTGCGCCGCAGCTCGGTCACCGCCAGCTCGTGCTTCCAGTGCTGGTCGAAGCCGCGCACCGGGCCCCGCCCCAGCGCCCCGTCCGCGATGTAGCGGTACTCCTCCACCCGCGCGACCTGCACCAGGACCGGCAGGGCGGAGCCGGGCGGGGCGACCCCGGCGGCGTCGCGCGCGAAGTCGTACATGGAGCCGTGGGTGCCGTGCCAGCGGGCCGAGAGGTAGCGGAGCACCTGGACGTGGCCCTCGGTGTTGTACGGGTCGCGGCGGCGCAGTTCGTCGAACCAGTAGCGGAGTTCGCGGCGCGGCACGCCGCCCTCGTACAGCCGTGCCACGGACAGCAGGGAGACCCAGGGCATCGGGTCGGCGGGCGCCGCGTCGGCCGCGTCCCGGCAGGCGTCCACGGCCGTGTCGATCCGGGACCGGTCGACGGCCGCGCCCCGGCCTGCGGCGATGGCCGCGTCGAAGACCCGGACCACCTCGGTCGCGGCCCGCAGCACCGCCGCGTCCGCGCTGTGCGGTTCGGCGGCCCGCCAGGTCTCGACGGTGGAGCTGCCGGCGGCGGCGTGCGAGAGCAGCCGGACGCGGTGGGTGCGGCGGCCCCAGTCGTCCCCGGTGGCGGCGAGCAGGTCCCGTACGCCCTGCCAGCGGCCGATGACGATGTCGTGGCGGGCCTCGGTCAGCGCGCGGTCACCGAAGTCCGGGTCGAAGTCGGGCGTGAACCGCTCCCCGCGGGACCGCCTGAGGGCGCGTCGGCGTACGCCCATGGGTGACCTCCTTCGGTCGTGCTCCGGTAGGTGCGTCGGTGTGTCGGTGCTGCGGTGGGGCCTCGGTGGTGTCAGAAGTCCGTGGCGTAGCTCTTGTCCCGCAGGCGGGTGCCCGGGGTCGTCGGGGCGGCCTCGCCGGCGGCGGCGAGCGCGCGGCGCGCGTCCAGGCGGGCGGGGCGGTAGTAGTCGCTGCCCTTGCGCCAGTAGACGGCCATCGGGACGAGTCCGGCGGCGAGGCCGCCGAGGCCGATGGCGAGGGCGGTGGTGGACAGCTCGCCGAGCGACTCGACGAAGGCCCACAGCATGAACGCGGAGCCGAGCAGCGGCCACACCCCGCCAAGGAGCAGGTTCCGCGCGGAGCGCAGCAGCAGCGACTTGTACGCGACGACGGCGGCGATGCCGGCCAGGCCGTAGTAGAAGGCGATCTGGAGGCCGATCGCGGAGACGGCGTCGCGCAGGATCCGCTGGACGGAGCCGGCGGCGGCCGCTCCGGCGAAGAGGACGAGCGCGGCGGCGCCGACGGCGGCGACCGCGACCCAGGGGGTGTTCCAGCGGGGGTGGACGAGGCCGAGGGCGGACGGCAGGGTCCGGTCGCGGCCCATCGCGAAGAGCGAGCGGGTCACCTGGAGCAGGGTGGTCTCCAGGGTCGCGACGGTGGACAGGATCACGGCGACGACCAGCAGTTTCCCGCCGACGCCGGGCCAGATCTCCTCGCCGAGGACGGCGAGCACGTTCGGCCCCGCGGACAGGATCCGGTCGGCGGGCAGCAGCACGTTCACCGCGACCGTGAAGGCCACGAAGAGGAGGAAGACGAAGCCGACGCCGACCAGGGCGGCGAGCCCGGCGGTCCGCCGGCTGTTCCGGGTCTCCTCGCTGAGGTTGCTGGTGACGTCCCAGCCCCAGTAGTAGAACGCGGCGATCAGCGCGCCCGCGGCGAAGCCCTCGGGGCCGTGGAAGTGCCCGAGGCCGAACCAGGACCAGTCGAAGGCGACCGCCCGGCCCCGGTGCGCCACCGCCGCCAGCACGAAGGCCAGCAGGATCGCCATCTCGACGCCTGACATGAGGAGTTGGGCCCGCACGGTGAGCCGGGCACCGCCCAGGACGACGCCGAGCATCAGCAGGAACCAGCAGGCGCCGACGGCGGCGGCCAGCGGGGTGGAGGCGGCGAGGTCGGGGTCGATCAGGGCGAGGGTGAGCGATCCGGCCGGCAGCGAGCCCGCCACCATGAAGACGGTGGCGGCGAAGACCAGCGCCCAGCCGGACAGGAAGCCCAGGAAGGGGTGGAGGGTGCGGCCCACCCAGGAGTACCCGGCGCCCGCGTTGACGTCGATCCGGCCGAGCCGGGCGTAGGCGAGGACGATGCCGAACATGGGTATCGCGCAGTAGAGCAGCGCGGCCGGTCCGGCCAGCCCGACCGCCCCGAAGAGCACGGCGGTGGTGGCGGCCAGCGAGTAGGCGGGGGCGCTGCCGGCGACGGCCATCACGATCGTGTCGAAGGTGCCGAGGACATTGGGCTGGAGCCCTCTGCTGGTGGTCGTGCGCATGACGGTGTCCTCGGAGTCCTGGGAGCGGGTGTGGGGGTTCCGGACGACGGAGGGGAGGGAGGGAGCGGGAGGAGCGTGAGGGGTGCGGGTCGGGCGGGTCGGGCAGGGCGGAACGGCCCGTCCGGCGTGCCGTTCGGCGGCCTGGGCGGTCGCGGGCACGGGTGCGGGCGCGGATCACGGCGGGGCGGTCGAGCGCATCGTAGTCGTCCCGGTGGAATCCGGTAACGGTGGCAGGAGGGTTCCGTTCCGTGACCGCCGGTAAGTTCTCCTTCGCGCCCCCGCGTACCGTCCCGGAAGGGGTTTATCGCAGTTCGGGACCGGCGATGGCGCGGGCCGCGCGCACCTCCTGGCGGACCGGGGCGAGGACGCCCTCGTCGTCTCCGGGCAGCTCCGTGCGGACCGCGAACAGGGTGTCGGTGCCGCGCAGTCCCTCGGCGAGTTCGCGCAGTTCGCGGGCGACGGCGGTGACCTCCGCCGGGTCCGGCGGAGGGGCGCCGTGGGCCACCCGGATGCGGGCGGCGGTGGTGGCGTCGACGATCCGCTCGACGGCGATGGCGAGCGGCCACCAGGCGGCGGCGCGGGTGCCGGTCGGCGGCGGTTCGGTGAGGGCCCGCTGGAACTCGGAGCGGACCGCCGACAGGTCCCGGTAGAGCTTGCGGCGGGCCCGCAGCCGGCCCGCGTCCGCCGGGCCGCCGAAGGCGCGGTCCACGTAGGCGGCGGTGTCGGCGACCGCATCGGCGAGCCGGTCGCCGATCCGGCTGTGCCAGGACTCCGGCCAGAGCAGGTAGCCGGCGACCAGGGCGATGGCGCAGCCGATGAGGGAGTCGTACAGGCGGGGCAGGACGAGGTCGAAGCCCTGCTGGTTGAGGGTGTCGGAGAGGAGCAGGATGACGGGGGTGATGGCCGCGGTCTGGAAGGCGTAGCCCTTCGCGGAGAAGGCCGGGATGAGCGCGGCGAGGACCGCCATCACGGGGACGTCCCACCAGCCGCGGGGCACCTCGGCGAGGACCAGCGCGGCGGAGACCAGGCCCAGGCAGGTGCCGACGGCGCGCAGCACGGCCCGGGAGAAGACCGAGCCGAAGTCGGGCTTCATGACGAAGGTGACGGTGAGCGCCACCCAGTACGAGCGGGGCACCTCGATCAGCGAGACCAGGGCCTGGGCGAGGCCGATGCAGAGCGCCAGGCGGAGTCCGTAGCGCCAGGACGGCGCGGAGAGCAGCATCGTGCGGGCGGCGCGGCGGGCGCGGACGGTGAGCGCGGCGGGGCGGCCGAGCCGGTCGTCGACGTTGTAGGGGTCGGGCTCGTCCTCGTGGACGACGGTGGCGGCGTGCCGCAGGGCGTGCTCGACGGCCTTCTCGGCGGGGCGGACGGCCGTCGGGAGCTCCGGGTCGGGGCGCCCGGTCGGGCCGGTCTCGACCGCGTCGGCCAGCCGGCGGATCGTCGTGGCGACGGCGGGCGGCAGCGGGCCGTGGAGCCGGACGCGCAGGTCGGCGGCGGGGGCCGCCTCCAGGAGCGGGATCAGGACGTTGAGCTGCGCGAGCAGCCGGGCGAGCGAGGAGGTGCGGCCGTGCTGACGGGTGCGGCGGGCCAGGATCAGGTCGTAGGACTGGTTGAGCGAGGCGGTGACCGCGTGCCGCTTCTCCTGGTACGTCTCCGAGCCCGCGGCCTCGTACAGTTCGGCGACCGTGCGGTAGGTGGCGGCCACCGCGGCCCGCTCGGGGGCGACCCGGCGCAGTGGCCAGCCGAGGAGCGTCAGGGCGAGGACGACCAGGCCGCCGAGGGTCAGCAGGACCGGTGCCTTCCACCACGGGTCGGGCATGGGCAGGCCCGCGCCGACGACGGCGTTGAGGAGCAGCAGGAGGCCGGAGGCGGAGGCGACCGCGCCGATCGAGGAGATCATCCCGGAGGCGAGCGCGACGAGCGTCAGCGTCGCCACCGCGAGCCAGCCCTGGCCGAAGACGAGCGTGCCGAGCGTGACGCCGAGCGCGCCGAAGAGCTGCGGGACGGCGATGTTGAAGATCCGCATCCGGTAGGCGTCCGCGGTGTCGCCGATGACGCCGGAGAGGGCGCCCATGGAGACCAGCGCGCCCTCGGCGGGCCGGTCCAGGGCGAGGCCGGCGGCGAGGGGCAGCGACAGGGCGAGGGAGGCGCGGACGACGGCGGCCCAGGGGATGGGCGCGGGTGCGGGCCGGAGCCCCGCGGTCAGCCACGCGGGAGGAGCAAGCCGACCGTTCCCGCCACGTCCACGACCCATGCCCCCCAACTTACGCGGACGTCCGCCGCCGGTCCCGGCAGCGTGCGGGGGGCCGTGGCGGGTGACGCGTCAGCGGCGCGGCGGGCGGGGTCAGTTGCGGTAGGACTCGACCTCCGCGGCGGGGCGCAGGGCCGCGGTGTCGGGGTCCTCGCCGAACTCGGACTTGGCGCGGCGCTGGCGCAGCAGGTCCCAGCACTGGTCGAGGCGGACCTCCAGCTCCGCGAGGCGCTCCCGCTCCTCGGGGAGGAGGCCGCCGGTGCGCCGGCGCAGGGCCCGTTCCTCTTCCACGAGCGTGCCGATGTCGTCGAGGATCTGCTCGTTGTCCATGCTCCCAGCGTGGCCGATCAGCGGCCGTCGTGCAGGTCGAGGTCGGCGAGGACGGCCCGGTGGTCGCTGCCGGGGACCGGGAGGAAGCGGGTGGCGACGGCGGTGAGGTCGGGGCTGGTGAGGACGTGGTCGATCTGGACGAACGGCGGCAGCGGGCCCTCGGCCGGCCAGGTGGGGGTGCGGGAGGAGCCGGTGGCGCGGGCCGCGTCGAGGAGCGGACGGCCCTCGGAGAAGGCGCGGAAGGCGGCGTGGTCCTGCGAGGCGTTGAAGTCGCCGGCCAGCAGCAGGGTCTCGCCGGCCGGCCGGGCGTCCACCGCCGCCCGCAGCCGGGCCAGTTCGCCCTTCCAGCGCCCCACCTGGCCGGGCACGGGCGGCAGCGGGTGCGCGAGCTGGAGCCGCACCTCCCGGCCGGCGATCTCCGCGGTGGCGCCGGGCATCCCCATCGCGGCGGGCACGGCGGACCGGTCGCGCAGCGGGTAGGCGCTGAGGATCACCGACCCCGACGAGCCCTCCGCCTCGACCGCGACCCGGTGCGGCAGCTGCCGGGACAGCGCGGCGGCCAGCGCCCGCCCGCAGGCGGGGTCGCACTCGGAGACGTAGAGGAGCTGGGGCCGCTCGCGCAGCGCGAGGTCGATGAGGGAGCCGGTGCCCTGTCCGAACTCGACGTTCGAGGCGATGACCCGGATCCGGGCGACGGGGGCGCCGTGGGCGACGGCGGCGGGCGCCGCGGACGGCAGCGACGCCCCCGCGGTGCCGGCGAGGACGAGCGCCGCGAGGAAGGAGAGGACCCGGCGCCGGGCGAGGGCCGCGAGCAGCAGGCCGAGCCCGGCGGGGAGGGCCAGCCAGGGCAGCAGGGCGAGGAGCTGGGGGAGGGGCGTGACGCCGTCGGCGCCGAGCAGCAGGCATCCGGCGACGGCCGCCGGGAGGGCCAGGAGCGGGCTGGCGGCCCAGGCGGCCGCGCGGGTGCGGCGCCTGGGCCGCACGGGCGGAGGCGGGGGCGGTGCGGTCGCCGTGTCCGGGGCGTCGTCGGTCGCGGCGGCGTGTGCTCGGTCCACCCTCTCAGTGTCGCAGGGCCTGCGTGATCTCCGCGGTGGTCGCCCCCGACAGGGTCCGATTGCTGCGCGCCGTGCCGGACTTGGAGGCTCCGGCGGGGACGGCGTCGATGTTCAGGACGACGGTGTCGAGGAGGTTCCCGCCGTCGTCGCGGAAGGTGACCATGACCGTGTAATCGGCCGCCGAGGACTTGGGGTTGGTGGCCGTGATCGTGGCGACGGTGCGGTCCCCGTCGACGGAGGTCGCCCCGGCGGTCACGTCCCCGGTCGCGTTCACCCCGTCCTTGATCTCGTCCATCTTCTGCTGCGCGGCCGAGGCGACGGCCGCGGTCGCCGAGGAGACGAGGTCCCCGGCGGCCTCCTTCGCCGCGTCGCAGCCGGTCGCGGTGCCGGTGGCGGCGAGGGCGAGGAGCACGGCCCCGGCGGTGTGCCGGAGCCGTGCGCCCGCCCGTGCGCGGGGGCGTGGGGCCATGTCAGAGCCGCTCGCCGGGGCCGTACGCGTCGTCCGTGGCCAGGGCCCAGATCACGAAGACCGAGATGGCCATCGAGAAGAGCGCCCACCACGGCTGGTAGGGCAGGAAGAGGAACTGGAGGAGGAGGTTGAGGGACGCCAGGGAGATGCCGGCGACCCGGCCCCACTCGGCGCCCTTGAGGATCCCGTAGCCGGCGATCGCGACGACGATGCCGAGGATCAGGTGGATCCAGCCCCAGGTGGTGAGGTTGAACTTGAAGACGTAGTCGCCGATGCGGGTGTAGACGTCGTCCTCGGCGATCCCGGCGATGCCCTGGAAGATGTCCATGAAGCCGGTGACCAGCATGAGGACACCGGCGAAGAGGGTCCCGCCGGAGGACCATGCCTGCGAGGTCTCCGACCGGTGCGGTCGGGGTGCGGACTCCGGGCGCGGAGGGGTGCTGTTCTGGCTCATGGCCCCATCGTGGGAGTAATCGTACGATTTCGACCTTTTGGTTGAGCCGAACGAGTGAGTCCGCCGTGCCCTCCCTGATCCACTTGCGGGGCGCCCCCGGCGGGTGTGCCCTGGAGGGTGCAGCAGCAGGGGGGCGACCCGAAGGAGCTCCTGCCATGGCCGCACACGCAGCCGTACCCGTCCGGCGTTCGGTGGAGACGCACGGCGCCTTCCTGCCCGCCCTCATCGGCGTCCTCTACGGCCTCTACGCCGCCACCGTCTCGCGGCACGGCGGGGCGCTCACCTGGGGCCAGCTCTGGCTCGGCCTCCTCTCCGCGATCCTCCTGGCCGGCGGCATCTGGGCGCTCCGCACCTACGGCCACGTCCTGCCCCGCGAAGCGCGCGCCGCGGCCTGGGGCGCCCTCGTGGGCGGCGCGACCGGCTTCCTCTACAGCCTCTCCGGGGCGAGCGTGCTCTCGTCGAGCGGCCTGGGGCTGCTGGTGGGAGCGGGCGTGGCCGCGGGCGCGTTCTACCTCTTCTACACGCACGAGGACGCCGCCGGTCACCCCGCGCCGTACTGAGCCGGCCCGCACCCCACGGGTGTCCCGAGCCCGCCCCCGCCCCTCCGCGTCCCCTCCGGACTGCGTCGTCGGCCGTCCCGCAGCAGACTGGAGGGGTGTCCGTCCGGAGGAGGAGGCACCGGGATGAGTGACGGCGTCGCCGTGGAGACCGAGGGGCTCGTGAAGGTCTTCGGGGGGAACCGCGCCGTCGACGGCGTCGACCTGCGCGTGCCGGCCGGCACCGTCTACGGGCTGCTCGGGCCCAACGGCGCCGGCAAGACCACCGCCGTGAAGATGCTCGCCACCCTGCTCCGCCCGGACGAGGGCCGCGCCCGGGTCTTCGGCCACGACGTCGTCGCGGAGGCCGACACCGTACGGGGCAGGGTGAGCCTCACCGGGCAGTACGCCTCCGTCGACGAGGACCTCACCGGCACCGAGAACCTCGTCCTCCTCGCCCGCCTCCTCGGCCACGGCCGCCCCGCCGCCCGGGACCGGTCCGCGCAGCTGCTCGACGCCTTCGGCCTCGCCGAGGCCGCCGACCGGCAGGTCAAGCACTACTCGGGCGGGATGCGGCGCCGCATCGACATCGCCGCGTCCATCCTCAACACCCCCGACCTGCTCTTCCTCGACGAGCCGACCACCGGCCTCGACCCGCGCAGCCGCAACCAGGTCTGGGACATCGTGCGGGCCGTCGTCGACCAGGGCACCACCGTCCTGCTCACCACCCAGTACCTCGACGAGGCCGACCAGCTCGCCTCCCGGATCGCCGTCATCGACCACGGCAGGGTGATCGCGGAGGGCACGAAGGGCGAGCTGAAGGCGTCGGTGGGCTCGGGCTCCGTGCACGTGCGCCTCCGGGACCCGGAGCAGCGGCCGGAGGCCGGCCGGGTGCTCACCACGGCCCTGAACGCCGAGGTCCAGTTCGATCCCGACCCGGTCGCGCTCACCGCCACCGTCAACGGCCACGGCACCGACCTCGGCGCCGCCGAACAGGCCGCCCGCGCCCTCGCCGAACTGGCCCGCGCCGGGATCACCGTCGACAACTTCGCCCTCGGCCAGCCCAGCCTGGACGAGGTCTTCCTCGCCCTCACCGACCGGAAGGGACCGGCCGCATGAGCTCCGCCACGTCCACCGAAACCGGCACGGCCACGGGTGCGGACCTCGCCGCGCCCCGCTCCGAGGAGCTCGCCGCCCTGCTCGTCGGGCAGAGCCGGCCGCCCCGGCCCGGCGCGCTCTCCGCGTCGCTCACCTTCGGCTGGCGGGCGATGCTGAAGATCAAGCACGTGCCGGAGCAGCTGTTCGACGTGACGGCGTTCCCGATCATGATGGTGCTGATGTACACGTACCTCTTCGGGGGCGCGCTGGCCGGCTCGGTCTCGGCGTACATCCAGTTCCTGCTGCCCGGCATCCTCGTGATGTCGGTCGTGATGATCACGATGTACACCGGGGTCTCGGTCAACACCGACATCGAGAAGGGCGTCTTCGACCGCTTCCGCACCCTGCCGATCTGGCGGCCGGCGCCGATGGTCGGCTATCTCCTCGGCGACGTCGTGCGCTATCTGATCGCCTCCGCCGTGATGCTGACCGTCGGCCTGGTCATCGGCTACCGCCCCGACGGCGGGATCGTGGGCGTGCTGCTCGGGGTGGCGCTGCTGCTGGTCTTCTCGTTCTCGTTCTCGTGGATCTGGACCATGTTCGGCCTGCTGCTGCGCAGCGAGAAGTCCGTCATGGGCGTCAGCATGATGGTGATCTTCCCGCTGACCTTCCTCTCCAACGTCTTCGTCGACCCGAAGACCATGCCGGGCTGGCTCCAGGCGTTCGTGAACAACAGCCCGGTGACCCATCTGGCGACGGCGGTGCGGGAGTTGATGGCCGGCGAGTGGCCGGCGGCGGACATCGCCTGGTCGCTCGGCTGGTCGGTGCTCTTCGTGGCGGTCTTCGGCGCGGTGACGATGCGGCTGTACAACCGCAGGTGAGGCTCAGCGGCCGCGGGGCGTCGTCTGCTGGACCGCCCAGCGGTTGCCGTCCGGGTCGGCGAAGTACACGAAGGAGCCCCACGGCTGGTCGTCGATCTCCCCCACCTCGACGCCGCGCTCGGTGAGCGCGGCGTGGGCGCGCTCGATGTCCTCGACGACGACCTGCATGTTGTCGAGGGAGCCCGGGGCCATCCGCGTGATGCCCTTCCCGAAGGCGATCGAGCAGGCCGAGCCCGGCGGGGTCATCTGCACGAAGCGGATCTCGTCGCTGACGGTCATGTCGTGGTCCGTGTGGAACCCGACCCGTTCGTAGAAGGCCTTGGCCCGGTCGATGTCGGTGACCGGCACGCCGACCAGTTCGAGTTTGATGTGCAGGGGCGTCGTGGTGTCCATGAGGGCATCCTCCGCCGACGGGGCCGGAGCCGCCCGTTGACCTTCCCCCGCGGGGAAGGCCCAGCATCGGCGGTGCCGGGCACGGGGCCCGGTCCGGGGAAGGGGCGTGGACGGACCATGGCACTGACCATCGGGGACTTCGCCCGCGCCACCGGGCTCTCCGCGAAGGCGCTGCGCCGCTACGACGAACTGGGCCTGCTGCGGCCCGACCGGGTCGACCCGTACAGCGGCTACCGCTACTACGCCGACGCGCAGACGGACCGGGCCCGGCTGATCGCCTGGCTGCGGCGGATCGGCATGCCGCTCGCCGACGTGGGGCGGGTGTGCGCGCTGCACGCCCGGGACCCGGAGGAGGCGGCGCGGGCGATCCGCGCGTACTGGGCCTCCGTCGAGGCGGAGACCGCGGCGCGGCGGGGCCTCGCCGCCTCCCTGGTGGAGCGTGTGAAAGGAAACGGGACCGACATGACGGACGGACCTTCGTACGTACTGGCCGGCACGGCCCTGCTCGACCGGGGACTCGTCCGCGACCTCCAGCAGGACGCGGCGCACGTGGCGCCGCGGCTCCTCGTGGTCGCGGACGGGTACGGCCCCGAGGGCGAACGGGCCGCGCGGGCGGCGGTCGAGGCGGTGGCGGCGGCTCCCGGGCGGGGGCCGTCCGCGGAGCGCGCCGGGGACGGGCTGAACGCGCTGGAGGAGGCGTTCCGCACGGCGGCCGGGGCGGTCGCGGGCCTCGACGGCTCCGGGACGACGCTGACCGCCGCGCTGCTGGCCGGCACCCGGCTCGTCGTCGCGCACGTCGGCGACTCGCGGGCCCATCTGTTGCGCGAGGGGCGGCTGTGCCGGCTGACACGCGACGACACGGTGGTGCAGGCGCTCGTCGACGCGGGGGAGCTGGGCCCGGAGGAGGCGGCGGCGCGGCCCGACCGGGCGCTGCTGCTCAAGGCGCTCGACGGCGGCGGGGCGGTGCCGGAACCGTCGCTGACGGTGCACGCGCTGCGGCCCGGGGACCGCGTGCTGCTCTGCACGGACGGCCTCTCCGCGGTGGTCCCCCCGGAGGAGACGGCGCTCGCGCTGGCCGCCGGCACTCCGGAGGAGGCCGCGGAGGCCCTGCTGGCCCGGGCCCGCGCGCAGGGCGCCCCCGACAACCTCGCGGTGGCGGTGGCCGATCTGGCCGCCGCCTGACCCGGGCGCGGGGCGGCCGGGCCCGGGTGCGGGCCCGGCCGGGTGTCAGGCGCCCCGGACGACCACGACGGGGCAGGGGGCGTGCTGGGTGACGTTGGAGGAGACGGAGCCGAGGACGGCGGCCTTGAAGCCGCTGTAGCCCCGGTCCCCCACCACCAGCAGCTCCGCGCCCTCCGCCTGGTCGATCAGCGCCTGGGCCGCGTTGCCGCCCACGACCGTCCGGGTGACGGCGGCCGCCTCGGCGGGGGTCAGCGCCTCGTCGAGGGACTGGTCGAGGATCTGCTTCGCGAGCCGCTCGGGGTCGAACTCGGGGGGTACGCCGGGCATCAGCGTCGCCCAGGACGCCGGGTACTCCCAGCTGATCACCGCGTGGAGGGTGTCCCCGGTGAGGGCGGCCTGGGCGGCCGCCCACTTCAGCGCCTTGAGGGACGGTTCCGAGCCGTCCACGCCCACCACGATCCTGCCGCCGGCCATCGCCGACCTCCGTCCGTCGTCGGGATACTTCCCTCCCAACCTAACAAAACGGTCAGTCCAGCCTGAGGTCGGCCAATTGCTTCTCGAAGGGGACGAGCTCCTCCTCGCCGTCGCCGGCCCGGCGCTCCGCCGCCGCGATCAGTTCGGCGAACTCCTGCCCCGCCCTGGTGATCCGGGCGGGCAGCCCCTCGGTGTACTCGTCGCCACCGCTGCCCCAGTCCTCCGAGGCCGCGTAGACGGCGGTGGAGGAGATCCGGGCCCGCAGGTAGGCGAAGAGCGGGCGCAGCGCGTGGTCGAGGACCAGGGAGTGGCGGGCGGTGCCGCCGGTCGCGCCGAGGAGGACCGGCGTGCCGGTGAGGGCCGCCGGGTCGACGAGGTCGAAGAAGGACTTGAACAGGCCGCTGTAGGAGGCGGTGAAGACGGGCGTCACCGCGATGACGCCGTCCGCGCCCGTCACCTTGTCGATCGCTCCCTGGAGCGCCTCCGACGGGAAGCCGGTGACGAAGTGGTGCGCGATGTCGACCGCGAGGTCGCGGAGTTCGACGACCTCGACGTCGACCGCGTACTCCTGCTCGGCGAGCCGGTAGCGGGTCGCCTGGGTCAGCCGGTCGGCGAGCAGCCGGGTGGAGGAGGGGCTGCTCAGGCCGGCGGACACGGCGACGAGCTTCAGGGTCTGCATGGCGTCAGACCTCCTTGGAGGCGAGGACGGCGGGGTGGAGCGGGGCGGTGGCCGGGACGCCGGCCGGGCGGAGGTTCGCGAACTCCTTGCGGAGGACGGGGACGACCTCCTCGCCGAGGATGTCGAGCTGTTCCAGGACCGTCTTGAGCGGCAGTCCGGCGTGGTCGACGAGGAAGAGCTGGCGCTGGTAGTCGCCGACGTACTCGCGGAAGGACAGGGTGCGTTCGATGACCTCCTGCGGGGAGCCGACGGTCAGCGGGGTCTGGCTGCTGAAGTCCTCCAGGGAGGGCCCGTGGCCGTAGACCGGCGCGTTGTCGAAGTACGGGCGGAACTCCCGTACGGCGTCCTGGGAGTTCTTCCGCATGAAGACCTGACCGCCGAGGCCGACGATGGCCTGCTCCTCGGTGCCGTGGCCGTAGTGCGCGTACCGCTGGCGGTAGAGGCGGACCATCTTCTCGGTGTGCTGCTTGGGCCAGAAGATGTGGTTGGCGAAGAAGCCGTCGCCGTAGTACGCGGCCTGCTCGGCGATCTCCGGGGAGCGGATGGAGCCGTGCCAGACGAACGGCGGGACGCCGTCGAGCGGGCGCGGGGTGGAGGTGAAGCCCTGGAGCGCGCTGCGGAACTTGCCCTCCCAGTCGACCACGTCCTCCCTCCACAGCTTGTGGAGGAGCGCGTAGTTCTCGATGGCGAGCGGGATGCCCTGGCGGATGTCCTGCCCGAACCACGGGTAGACCGGGCCGGTGTTGCCGCGGCCCATCATCAGGTCGACGCGGCCGTCGGCGAGGTGCTGGAGCGTGGCGTAGTCCTCGGCGATCTTCACCGGGTCGTTGGTGGTGATGAGGGTCGTGGACGTGGAGAGGATCAGGTTCTCGGTGCGGGCCGCGATGTGCCCGAGGAGGGTGGTGGGGGAGGACGGGACGAACGGCGGGTTGTGGTGCTCGCCGGTCGCGAAGACGTCGAGCCCGACCTCCTCGGCCTTGAGCGCGATGGCGACCGTGTTCTTGATGCGCTCGTGCTCGGTGGGGGTGCGGCCGGTGGTGGGGTCGGTCGTCACGTCGCCGACGGTGAAGATCCCGAACTGCATCGTGGTCACCTCTCGCGTTCCGTTGTAGTAGTTGAAGCTTAAATCATCTCGTCCAACGGTGCCACCCGCCCCCGTATTCCGCCCCGTACCCTGGGCGCCATGAGCGAGAAGACGCACGACGACGAGGGCTGGAAGGAACGGGGCGTGATGCTCCGCGTCTTCGTCTACGTCTTCGCCACCCACGCCTTCGCCGGCTTCGTCTGGCTCCTCTTCTACGTCGGACAGCACGCCCCGAAGTGAGGCCGGGCCACCCGCCGGGCGAGCCCCGCGCGAACCCCTCAGCGAACCCCGCGCGAACTCCGCGGCGAGCCCCGCGCGAACTCCGCGGCGAGCCCCGCGCGGACCCCGCGGCGAGCCCCGTGCGAACCCCGCGAAGAGTCCCGCGCGGCCCCCGGAGTGAGCGCCGCCACGTGCCGCCCGCCCGCACCCCTCACGTAGAGTCGCCGACGTGAACGGTGCGATATCGGTCGTCGGAATCGGCGCGGACGGCTGGGACGGGCTCCCCGAGAGCTCCCGCCGTGCCCTGCGCGCCGCCGAGGTGCTCCTCGGAGGCCCCCGCCAGCTGGACCTCCTCCCCGCGGACGACTGCCCGGGCGAGCGCGTCCCCTGGCCCTCCCCGCTCCGCCCCGCCGTCCCCGGACTGCTCGCCGCCCACGCCGGCCGCCGGACCGCCGTCCTCGCCAGCGGAGACCCCTCCTTCTACGGGATCGCCCGCACCCTCGCCGAGACCGCCGGGGACCGGGAGCTCGCCGTCCACCCGCACCCGTCCTCCGTCTCGTACGCCTGCGCCCGCCTCGGCTGGCCCCTGGAGGCCGTCGAGACGCTCTCGCTCGTCGCCCGCCCGCTCGACGCGCTCCGCGCCGCCCTCCACCCCGGCCGCAGGCTCCTCCTCCTCGGCGAGGGCCCCGAGACCCCGGCCCGGGTCGCGGCGCTGCTCCGCGAGGCCGGCTGGGCCGGCACCCGGATCCGGGTCCTCGCCCAGCTCGGCGGGCCCGCCGAGCACCTCCTCGACGGCACCGCCGCCGACTGGCCGCACGCCCGCGCCGACGCCCTGCACGTCCTCGCCCTCGACTGCGTCCGCGACCCCGGCACGCTGCGGCTCGGCGCCACCCCCGGCCTGCCCGACGAGGCGTACGAGCACGACGGGCAGCTCACCAAGCGGTACGTCCGCGCCGCGACCCTCGCCGCGCTCGCCCCCGCCCCCGGCGAACTGCTCTGGGACGTCGGCGGCGGCTCCGGCTCCATCGGCATCGAGTGGATGCGGGCCCACCGCGACTGCCGGGCGATCGCCGTCGAGCGCTCGCCCGAACGGGCCGACCGCATCACCCGCAACGCCGCCGCCCTCGGCGTCCCCGCCCTCCGCGTGGTCACCGGCCCGGCGCCCGCCGCGCTCGCCGGCCTGCCCGTCCCCGACGCCGTCTTCATCGGCGGCGGACTCACCGTCCCCGGCCTGCTCGACGCCTGCTGGGACGCGCTCCCCGCCGGCGGCCGGCTCGTCGCCAACACCGTGACGCTCGAATCCGAGGCGGTGCTCGCCGACCGCCACCGCCGCCACGGCGGCGAACTGATCCGGCTCGCGGTCTCCGCCGCCGTCCCCGTCGGCGGCTTCACCGGCTGGCGCACCGCGATGCCCGTCACGCAATGGTCCGTAACGAAGGGTTCTCCAGAGGCATGACCGTCTACTTCATCGGCGCGGGCCCCGGCGCCGCCGACCTCATCACCGTGCGCGGCGCCCGCACCCTCGCCTCCTGCGGGGTCTGCCTCTACGCCGGCTCCCTCGTCCCCCGCGAGCTGCTCGCCGAGTGCCCGCCGGACGCGCGGCTCGTCGACACCGCGAAGATGCACCTGGACGAGATCGTCGCGGAGATCACCGCCGCCCACGAGGCCGGCCAGGACGTGGCCCGGCTGCACTCCGGCGACCCGTCCGTCTTCTCCGCCATGGCCGAGCAGATGCGACGCCTCGACGCGGCGGGCATCCCGTACGAGGTCGTGCCCGGCGTCCCGGCCTTCGCGGCCGCCGCGGCCGCCCTCAAGCGGGAGCTGACCGTCCCGACCGTCGGCCAGACCGTCATCCTCACCCGCGTCGCCCAGCAGGCCACCCCCATGCCGGAGGGCGAGGACCTCGCCACCCTCGGCCGCAGCGGCGCCCTGCTCGTCCTGCACCTCGGCGCCCGCTACGCCGACCGGATCGTCTCCGAGCTGGTCCCGCACTACGGCGAGGACTGCCCGGCCGCCGTCGTCGCCATGGCCAGCCGCCCCGACGAGGTCGTCCTGCGCGGCACCCTCGCGGACATCGCCGCCCAGGTGAAGGAGGCCGGCATCACCAAGACGGCCGTCATCGTCGTCGGCCGCACGCTGGCCGCCTCGGAGTTCCGCGACAGCCACCTCTACGACCCGGCCCGGGACCGCCACAGCTGCTGACGCGCCGGAGGCCGGACCCGTGACCGGTCCGGCCTCCGTCCTCGCCACGGTTCAGGCGTTGGGCCGCTTGCCGTGGTTCGCCTTCTTCTTCTTGCGGGCCCGCCTCTTGTTGCCGCGCTTCGCCATGGGACTCCCTCTCTCGCGGGGGTTTCGTGGGGGTAAGCCTAGGTTCGGGGGCGATGCGCCGCACGTCGGTGCCACCCACTTGAATGGGACCCATGACCGTCTACGACGTGGCCCGGGCGCTGCCGGGCATCGAGGAACTGCGCGACCGCTCCCGGGGCCTCGCGATGCTGGACGCCGTGCTCAGCCCCGCCTGGGAGGGCCGGTACTACTCCTTCGACGCGCACTGGTCCGAGACCGAGCAGCTGGCGTCGATGAAGGACGGCCAGGGCGGCGAGTACACGATCGTGCTCTCCCCGGCCGGAGCCTTCGCCCGCGTCTTCGACCACGAGTCGCCGCTGAGCCCGTACGGCCCCCTCGCCGACGGCGCGACCTGGCCCGGCGTGCTCGACGGCGTCCCGGACGCCTTCCGGGAGTACCTCACCGAACCCGCCTTCCTGGACGAGGACGACGTCCACGTGACCACCGCCTGCCTGTGGCGCGAGCCCGCGGACACCGCCTGGCGCACCGGCCCGGTCGCCTTCCCCGACCTGGACGGCCACCCGGACCCCGACGGCTCCGGCCGCCTCCTCCACCTGCTCGTGGACGGCACCCCCGAGGCGTACGCGGAGTGGGCCGCGGACTACTACGAGACCCCCGTCGCGATCGAGGCCGTCCGCCACGTCCTGGCCCTGCGCCCGCTCACCCCGGAGCTCGTCGCCGCGCTCAACGCCGACGTGACCCTCGAAGACCTGGCCGAGGACATCGCCGAGATCGGCTACCCGGCGCCCCGCCCCTGACGGGATCCCGCCCGTGACGGAGGTGCCGCGCGTTCCCCCCGCGCCGCCGCCCACTCCGGCGCCAGGACCGACATCACGGTGGCGTCGACCCGCTCGCCCTCCCACAGCAGCGCGCCGCGCAGCACGCCCTCCGCCGTGAACCCGGCCTTCTCGTAGGCGCGGCGGGCGCGCGGGTTGAAGGCGTACACCTCCAGCCAGACGCGGTACAGGCCCAGCGCCCCGAAGGCGTGGCCGACGATCAGGCGGGTCGCCTCGGTCCCGAGGCCCCGCCCCGCGGCGCCGGGGCCGAGGGCGATCCGGAAGGCGCAGCTCTCGTTGCCGGGGTCCCACTCGTTCAGCACCGCCTCGCCGACCACCCGCCCCGTCGCCCGCTCCACCACGGCGAGGTCGAGCCGGTCGTCCGCCACGGCCCGCGAGCCGTACCAGGCCCGCAGCGCGGGCTCGTCGAAGGCCGTGTGGGACCCGGTCAGCCGGGTCACCTCCGGATCGTCGAGCACCGGCATCAGCGCGGGCACGTCGTCCTCCGTGACGGGCCGGAGCAGCACCAGGTCGCCGATGAGGGTGGGCTTGGCGGAGAAAGGGGACATGGCGGCATTCTGCGCCGCGCCCCGCCGCCTGTCGTGATCTTTTACCGGGCCGGGATCACGGTCCGGCGGGCTGCGAGCGGCCCACGACGACGCCCGCGCGGTCGATGCAGATCACGTCGACCGCGACCGGGGCGCCGCGCAGCACCGACAGGGCCTCGTCGCGGGCCCGGGCCGCCACCCGGTCGCCCAGCGGGACGCCCGCCGCCTCGCAGAGGCGGAGCGCGGCCAGGCCCGTGTTGGCGGCGGCGACCTCCGCCGCCAGGGCCTCGTCCGCGCCGGCTTCGCGGGCCAGGTCCGCCAGGAAGGGCTTGTCGACCTGGGAGCGGGCCGAGTGGAGGTCCAGGTGGCCGGCGGCCAGCTTGGAGAGCTTGGCGAAGCCGCCGCAGACCGTGAGCCGGTCGACGGGGTGCCGGCGGACGTACTTCAGGACGGCGCCGGCGAAGTCGCCCATGTCGAGCAGGGCGATCTCCGGCAGGTCGTAGATCTCCGTCACCGTGCGCTCGGAGGTGGAGCCCGTGCACCCGGCGACATGGGTGAGGCCGCCCGCGCGGGCCACGTCGACGCCGCGGCGGATGGAGTCGATCCAGGCCGAGCAGGAGTAGGGGACGACGACGCCGGTCGTGCCGAGGATCGACAGCCCGCCGAGGATGCCGATGCGGGGGTTCCAGGTGGAGCGGGCGATCTCGGCGCCGTCGTCGACGGAGATCGTGATCTCGACGTCGCCGGGGGCGCCGTGCGCGGCCGCCACCCGGGCCACGTGCTCGCGCATCAGCTGCCGGGGGACCGGGTTGATCGCCGGTTCGCCGACCTCCAGGGGGAGGCCGGGGAGGGTGACCGTGCCGACGCCCTCGCCCGCGCGGAAGACGACCCCGGAGCCGGGCGGCAGGAGCCGCACCGTCGCGCGGATCACCGCGCCGTGCGTGACGTCCGGGTCGTCGCCCGCGTCCTTCACCACCGCCGCCATGGCCTCCCCGGCGCCGAGGGACTCCGCCGTCAGGGCGAAGGCGGGCGTCTGTCCCTTGGGCAGGGTGATCGTCACGGGGTCCGGGAAGTCACCGGTGAGCAGCGCCGTGTACGCGGCGGTCGTCGCGGCCGTCGCGCAGGCGCCGGTCGTCCAGCCGGGGCGCAGACCGGTGTGCTTGAGTTGGGCCTCGCGCCCGCCGCCGGTACTCACGAAGAGGCTCCTATGCACGTACTCATTCTCGGAGGGACGACCGAGGCCCGCGTCCTGGCGGGGCTGCTGGCTCCCGGGACCAGGGTGACGAGTTCCCTCGCGGGGCGGGTGGCGGCGCCCCGGCTGCCGGCCGGCGAGGTGCGGATCGGCGGGTTCGGCGGGGTCGAGGGGCTGGCGGCCTGGGTGCGGGAGCACGCCGTGGACGCGGTCATCGACGCCACCCATCCCTTCGCCGAGCGGATCAGCTTCCACGCGGCCCGGGCGGCCGCCTCCGCCCATGTTCCCCTGCTGGCGCTGCGCCGCCCCGGGTGGGTCCCGGGGGACGGGGACGACTGGCGGGACGTGGGCTCGCTCCCGGAGGCGGCCGGTGCCCTCGGCGGGCTCGGCGACCGGGTCTTCCTCACCACGGGCCGGATGGGGCTGGCCGCCTTCGCGGACCGGCCGGAGTGGTTCCTGGTGCGGTCCGTGGACGCGCCCGACGCGCCGATGCCGGCCCGGACCGAAGTCCTGCTCGACCGGGGGCCGTTCACGCTGGAGGGCGAGCGGGAGCTGATCGCGCGCCACGGCATCGGCGTGCTGGTGACGAAGGACTCGGGTGGTGCCGCGACCGCGCCGAAGCTGACCGCCGCCCGTGAGGCCGGGATCCCGGTCGTCGTGGTCCGGCGGCCGCCGGTCCCGGAGGGCGTGGAGACGGCGGCGACCCCGGAGGAGGCCGCCGCCTGGGTGGACGCGCGCTGACGGCGGGTGCCGTCAGCCGTACCGCCGGGGCGTCCACGCGATGGTCCGGCCGTCGCCCCGCTCGACCGCCCGGGTCTGCGAGGAGCCGACGAGCAGCAGGGTGCGCATGTCGACCTCGGAGGGGTCCAGGGTCTTGAGGGTGAGGACCCGCACCGACTGCTCCGGGCCGCCGACGTCGCGGGCGACGACCACGGGGGTGTCGGGCGAGCGGACCTCCAGGAGGAGGTCGCGGGCCGCGGCCACCTGGTGGGTGCGGGACCGGGAGCCCGGGTTGTAGAGGGCGAGGACGAGGTCGGCCTCGGCGGCGGCGCGCAGCCGGGCCGCGATGACCTCCCAGGGCTTGAGCCGGTCGGAGAGGGAGATCGTGGCGTAGTCGTGGCCGAGCGGGGCGCCCGCGGCGGCGGCGGCCGCGTTGGCGGCGGTCACCCCGGGGAGGACCCGTACGGGCACGTCCGCGTACTCCGGCTCGCAGGCGACCTCCAGGACGGCGGTGGCCATGGCGAAGACGCCGGGGTCGCCGCCGGAGACGACCGCGACCCGGTGGCCGCGGCGGGCCAGGTCGAGGGCGAACTCGGCGCGCTCCGACTCGACCTTGTTGTCCGAGCCGTGCCGGATCTGGCCGGGGCGCAGGACCGGCACCCGGTCGAGGTAGGTGGTGTAGCCGACGAGCACGTCGGCGTTGACGAGCGCGCCGCGCGACTCGGGGGTCAGCCAGGGGGCGCCGGCCGGGCCGGTGCCGACGACGGTCACCTCGCCCGTCTCCCGTACCGGGTTCTCCCGGTCGATGCGGGAGGGCAGGACGGCGACGGAGAAGTACGGGACGGTCGACGGGTCCACCTCGTCGAGCCGCTCCGTCCGCTCGCCCGCCATGAACGCCCGCTCCACGTAGCGGGCGTCCTCCAGCCGGCCGGCCCGCTCCAGGGCGCGCCGCACGGTGGGGAAGGTGCGGCCGAGCTTCATGACGACCGCCGAGTCGGTGCCCGCGAGGCGGGCCGCCAGCTCGTCCTCCGGCAGGGTGCCGGGGATGATCGTCAGGACCTCCTCGGCCTCGCACAGCGGCTCGCCGAGCCGGGCGGCGGCGGCGCTGACGGAGGTGACGCCGGGGATGACGGTGGTGTCGTAGCGGTCGGCGAGCCGCTTGTGCATGTGCTGGTAGGAGCCGTAGAACAGCGGGTCGCCCTCGGCGAGGACGGCGACCGTGCGGCCCGCGTCGAGGTGGGCGGCGAGCCGGGCCGCGGCCTCCTCGTAGAAGTCGTCCAGGGCGCCCCGGTAGCCGCCGGGGTGGTCGGTGGTCTCCACCGTGAGCGGGTACATGAGCCGCTCCTCGATGTGGTCCTCGCGCAGGTGGCCGGCGGCGATGGAGCGCGCTATCGAGCGGCCGTGGCGGGCCGAGTGGTAGGCGATCACGTCGGCCTCGGCGATGGCCCGTACGGCGGCGAGGGTGAGGAGCTCCGGGTCGCCGGGGCCGAGCCCGACGCCGTACAGCTTGCCGGTCACGGGGGTGGTCATGCCTGGATCTCCGGTTCGTGCGCGAGGGCGTTGAGGGCGGCGGCGGTCATGGCGCTGCCGCCGCGCCGGCCGCGGACCACCAGGTGGTCGAGGCCGAGGTCGTTGGCGGCGAGGGCCTCCTTGGACTCGGCGGCGCCGATGAAGCCGACGGGGATGCCGAGGACGGCGGCCGGCTTCGGCGCGCCCTTCGCGATCATCTCCAGGAGGTGGAAGAGGGCGGTGGGGGCGTTGCCGATGGCGACGACGGAGCCTTCGAGGCGGTCCCGCCACAGTTCGAGGGCGGCGGCGGAGCGGGTGGTGCCCAGCTCGGAGGCGAGGGCGGGCACGGCCGGGTCGGAGAGGGCGCAGAGCACCTCGTTGTCGGCGGGCAGCCGCTTGCGGGTGACGCCGGAGGCGACCATCTGCGCGTCGCAGAGGATCGGGGCGCCCGCCCGGAGGGCGGCGCGGGCGCGGGAGACGACCTCGGGGGAGTACGCGATGTCCCGGACGAGGTCGGTCATGCCGCAGGCGTGGATCATGCGGACGGCGACCGTGGCGACGTCGTCGGGCATCCCCGAGAGGTCCGCCTCGGCGCGGATCGTGGCGAAGGAGCGGCGGTAGATCTCGGCGCCGTCTTTCTCGTACTCGTACATCATCGGCTCTCCATCGATGTCGTGCGGGCCGCCGCGACGGCTTCGGCCAGGGCGGTACGGGGGACGGGGGCGCCGTCCAGCAGATACGTGCCGGAGTCCCGGGCGGTGACCTCGATCCGGGCGCCGTGCGGGTGTCCGCAGCGGCGCTCGCACCCCGAGTAGTGCACGGGCAGCGGGCCGCCGGGCGCGCGCGCCGCGTCCGCCCGCACGTCGGCGAGGGACTTGGCGCAGCCGGCGAGGCCGGTGCAGGCGGTGACCCCGGCGCCGGGGGCGGCCGGGTCGGTGATCAGGCCGCGGGCCGCCAGGAGGGGGAGCCGGTCCGCGGCCGGGCCGACCACGACGGCGCCGCGCCACGGGGTGAGCCGCACCTCGGCCCCGCCGTCGGCGAGGGCCCGCAGCTGGGCGGCGGTCAGCCGGCCGAGCGGGGCGAGGACGTGCTGGGCGCGGTCGCCGAGCGGCGCGGGCGCGGGGCCCGGCGCCGGCGGGACGGGAGGGGAGGGTACGGGCTCCGCGGCGATCCCCGCGCGGGCCAGGGCGCCGGCCCAGTCCGGGAGGTGTGCGGCGGGCAGCTCGCGCGGGCGCCACGCGCCGGTGCCCGCGGCGCGGGCGGCGTCGAGGAAGGCGAGGGCGGAGGCGAGGGCGGCGGGGACGGCGTCGGCGGCGGGCACGGCGAAGGCCCCGGACCCCGCGAGGAGGGTCGCGGCGCCGTCCGGTGCTGCGATCAAGGTCACATCGCCGCCGAGTCCGGCGACGTCGCCGCGGCCGTCGTCGAGGACGAAGAGGAAGCGGCCGGAGAGGGCCGCCGCGCGGGGCTCCGCGCAGAGGGCCGCGTCCAGGGCGCGGGCCCACAACTGCACGTCGGCGTGGCCGAGTCCGTCGAGTCCGGCGGCGGGGGAGGCCACGATGTTGCGGATCCGCTCGTGGCTGGGGGAGGGCAGCAGACCGGCCGCGTCGAGGAGGGCGGCGAGTTCCGCGCCGCAGCTCTCGGCGAGGCCGCGCAGCTCGGCGTTGCCGCGCGAGGTGACGCTGATCCGACCGTCGCCCAGGGAGTCCGCCGCGGCGGCCAGCGCCACGGCCTGACGGGCCGTCAACCTACCTGCGGGGAGGCGGAGTCGGGCGAGGAACCCGTCGGCGGCGGCGTGCAGCCGGAGCGCCCCCGGGCACGCGTCGCCCCGGTCCCGTATGCGAGGTTCGCCCGGTTCGGGCGGGGTGGGTGGGGTCGGCGGCATGGCGGCGAGCATACCCACGGGGAACCGGACGGCCACCGAGTGTGATCCGGCCGACTCTCCGGCCCCCTCCGCCCCGCCGACGGCACGCTCTACTATGCAGATCGGCATGGGGTCCCAGGACCCCGGGGAGGAAGCCCGGTGAGAATCCGGCGCGGTCCCGCCACTGTGAGCCCGAGCCGGCGACGGCCCGGGTGAGTCAGGAACTCCCCGCCGACCACGACCACCCGGGGCGCGGAAACCCCGAGGAAGGGCCTGAGCCTCGCCATGCTCCTGCTGCTGTCGCACTCCGACACCGACCTGCTCAGCGCCCGCGCGGCCCACGCCGCCGCGCCCGAGGGCCCGGTCGCGTACCGCTTCGCCAACCCCTCCCGGCTCCCGCTCGCCGACCTCCCCGGCCTGCTCGACGGCGTCGACCTCGTCGTCGTCCGCCTCCTCGGCGGCGTCCGCTCCTGGCAGGAGGGGCTCGACACGGTCCTCGCCGCCGGAAAGCCGGTCGTCGTGCTCAGCGGCGAACAGGCCCCCGACGCCCAGCTGATGGCCGCCTCCACCGTGCCGGTCGGCGTCGCCACCGAGGCGCACGCCTACCTCGCCCACGGCGGCCCCGCCAACCTCGAACAGCTGGCCCGCTTCCTCTCCGACACCGTCCTGCTCACCGGCCACGGCTTCGAGGCCCCGGCCGCCGCCCCCACCTGGGGCCCGCTGGAGCGGACCGCGCGGAACGAGACCGGCCCGGCCATCGCGGTGCTCTACTACCGCGCCCACCACATGAGCGGGAACACCGCCTTCGTCGGCGCCCTCTGCGACGCGATCGAGGACGCCGGAGCCCGCGCCCTCCCGCTGTACGTGGCCTCCCTGCGGGCCCCCGAGGAGGAGCTGCTCGCCGTCCTGCGCGGCGCCGACGCGATCGTCACCACCGTCCTCGCCGCCGGCGGCACCAAGCCCGCCGCCGCCCAGGCCGGCGGCGACGAGGAGGCCTGGGACGCCGGGGCGCTCGCCGCCCTCGACGTGCCCGTCCTCCAGGCGCTCTGCCTCACCGGCTCGCGGGCGAACTGGGAGGAGAACGACGAGGGCCTGTCGCCGCTGGACGCCGCCAGCCAGGTCGCCGTCCCCGAGTTCGACGGCCGGCTCATCACCGTCCCGTTCTCCTTCAAGGAGATCGACGCCGACGGCCTGCCCGCCTACGTCGCCGACGCCGAGCGCGCCGCCCGCGTCGCCGGCATCGCCGTCCGCCACGCCCGCCTGCGGCACATCCCGAACGCCGAGAAGCGACTGGCGCTCGTCCTCTCCGCGTACCCCACCAAGCACTCCCGCATCGGCAACGCCGTCGGCCTCGCCACCCCCGCCTCCGCCGTCGCCCTGCTGCGCCGGCTGATCGAGGAGGGCTACGACTTCGGGCCCGAGGCCGACCTCCCGGGCCTGGTCTCCGGCGACGGCGACGAGCTGATCCACGCCCTCATCGAGGCCGGCGGCCACGACCAGGACTGGCTCACCGAGGAGCAGCTGGCGAAGAACCCGGTCCGCATCCCGGCCGCCGACTACAAGCGCTGGTACGCCCTCCTGCCCGAGGAGCTGCGGACCCACGTCGAGGAGCACTGGGGCCCGCCGCCCGGCGAGATGTTCCTCGACCGCTCCCGCAACCCCGAGGGCGACATCGTGCTGGCCGCCCTGCGGCGCGGGAACCTCCTGGTCCTCATCCAGCCGCCGCGCGGCTTCGGCGAGAACCCGATCGCGATCTACCACGACCCCGACCTGCCGCCCTCGCACCACTACCTGGCCGCCTACCGCTGGATCGCGGCGCGCGCCGAGGACGGCGGCTTCGGCGCCGACGCCATGGTCCACCTCGGCAAGCACGGCAACCTGGAGTGGCTGCCCGGCAAGAACGCCGGCCTGTCCGCCGCCTGCGGCCCGGACGCGGCCCTCGGCGACCTGCCGCTCGTCTACCCCTTCCTCGTCAACGACCCCGGCGAGGGCACCCAGGCCAAGCGCCGCGTCCACGCCACCCTCGTCGACCACCTCGTGCCGCCGATGGCCCGCGCCGACTCGTACGGCGACATCGCGCGCCTGGAGCAGCTGCTCGACGAGTACGCCCAGATCTCCTCCATGGACCCGGCGAAGCTGCCCGCGATCCGCGCCCAGATCTGGACCCTGATCCAGGCCGCCAGGCTCGACCACGACCTCGGCCTCCAGGAGCGCCCGGAGGACGACGGCTTCGACGACTTCCTGCTGCACGTCGACGGCTGGCTGTGCGAGGTCAAGGACGCCCAGATCCGCGACGGCCTGCACGTCCTCGGCGGCGCGCCCACCGGCCCCGAGCGGGTCAACCTGGTCCTCTCCATCCTCCGCGCCCGCCAGATCTGGGGCGGCACCCAGGCGCTGCCCGGTCTGCGCGAGGCGCTCGGCCTGGACGAGTCGGCCGCGACCCGCACCACCGCCGACGAGGCGGAGGCGAAGGCCCGCGAGCTGGTCGAGGCGCTGGAGGCCGCCGACTGGTCCGTGGACGCCGTCCCGGCGGTCGCCGCCGCGCACGGTCCGGACGTCGAGGCCGTGCTCCGCTTCGCCTGCGAGCAGGTCGTGCCGCGCCTCGCCGCCACCACCGACGAGCTGACGCACGCCGTGCACGCGCTGAACGGCGGCTTCGTCCCGGCGGGCCCGTCCGGCTCGCCGCTGCGCGGCCTGGTCAACGTGCTGCCGACCGGCCGGAACTTCTACTCCGTCGACCCCAAGGCCGTGCCGTCCCGGCTCGCCTGGGAGACCGGCCAGGCGCTCGCCGACTCCCTCCTGGAGCGCTACCGCGCGGACAACGGCGAGTGGCCCACCTCGGTCGGCCTCTCCCTGTGGGGCACCAGCGCGATGCGCACCGCCGGCGACGACGTCGCCGAGGCCCTCGCCCTGCTCGGCGTCCGCCCGCTGTGGGACGAGGCGTCCCGCCGCGTCAACGGCCTGGAGCCGATCCCCCTGGAGGAGCTCGGCCGCCCGCGCGTCGACGTCACGCTCCGCATCTCCGGCTTCTTCCGGGACGCCTTCCCGCACGTCATCGCCCTCCTCGACGACGCCGTCCGGCTGGTCGCGGGCCTCGACGAGCCGGCCGAGGCCAACCACGTCCGCGCCCACACCCAGGCCGACCTCGCCGAGCACGGCGACGAACGCCGGGCCACCACCCGCATCTTCGGCTCCCGGCCCGGCACCTACGGCGCCGGCATCCTCCAGCTGATCGACTCGCGGGACTGGCGCACCGACGCCGACCTCGCCGAGGTCTACACGGTGTGGGGCGGGTACGCGTACGGCCGCGGGCTCGAAGGCCGCCCGGCGCGCGCCGAGATGGAGACGGCGTACAAGCGGATCGCGGTGGCGGCGAAGAACACCGACACCCGCGAGCACGACATCGCCGACTCGGACGACTACTTCCAGTACCACGGCGGCATGGTGGCGACCGTCCGCGCGCTGCGCGGCACCGCCCCCGAGGCGTACATCGGCGACTCGACCCGGCCGGAGACCGTCCGCACCCGGACGCTGGTGGAGGAGACCTCCCGGGTCTTCCGGGCCCGGGTGGTCAACCCGCGCTGGATCGAGGCGATGCGCCGCCACGGCTACAAGGGCGCCTTCGAGCTGGCGGCGACGGTCGACTACCTCTTCGGCTACGACGCCACGACCGGGGTCGTCGCCGACTGGATGTACGACAAGCTCACCCAGGAGTACGTCCTCGACGAGACGAACCAGGCGTTCCTCAAGGAGGCCAACCCCTGGGCGCTGCACGGCATCGCCGAGCGCCTCCTGGAGGCCGAGTCCCGCGGCATGTGGGAGAAGCCGGACCCGGAGACCCTGGCCGCCCTGCGCCAGGTGTTCCTGGAGACGGAGGGTGACCTCGAAGGCGGCGAGGACGAGGACTAGGCCCTGTCTGACCATTCCCGTCGGGTCCGGCCCGTCCGGCGCGCACGCTCGCCGCACGGCCGAAACGCCCGAGTAGCGCTGCTACGAGGGCGCCCCGGCCGCACGCCGATCGCACGCGCCGGACGACCCGGCCTGATCC
>NZ_BNBS01000024.1:29802-81858 GCF_014656075.1 Streptomyces hydrogenans | reverse complement strand
CAAGAACCAGGGCCTCGGCGGAGCCTTCTTCTGGGAGTTCAGCGGTGACACCACCAACGGCGAGCTGGTCTCCGCGATCAACGGCGGCCTGAGCTAACGGTCACCGGCACGAAGAAGCGGGGGACGGTGCAGCACACCGTCCCCCGCTTCCGTGCGGACGGGACCGTCCTACGCGACGTTCACCCGCTGGCCCGGAGGCGCCGCCTCCAGCCAGGCCATGAAGCCCGTCCGGGCGTCCTCGCTCATCGCGAGCTCCAGCCGGACGCCGTTGTACATGCAGGGCTGGATCACCGAGTCCGAGAGCAGCGCCAGCTCCTCCTCGCCCTCCGGCATCCGGCGCTCCAGGGCCACGATGGCCGAGCGCTCCAGGAAGCGGCGCGGCCGGGGCGCGTACGAGAAGACCCGGAACCAGGCGATCTCGTCACCGCTGTACCGGGCGACGCCGTACACCCAGCCCTTGCCGGAGAGGTCCGGCTCCTCCGGGACGTCCCAGCGCAGGGAACAGTCGAAGGTGCCGCCGGCCCGCTGGATCAGCCTGCGGCGCAAGCCGAAGACGAAGAGCCCGATCACCACCAGTGCGACGACCAGGCCGCACACGAACAGCGCGAGGAACATCTTCACCGACCTCCTCGCTGCGTCCCGTGACCGGCGCCGCCGGCCTCACCGAATACAACCTGCATCTGCATCGCCTCAGCCGCGGCACGGTCTGGAACATTCCAGCCGTGCCGCGGCTGAGGGCACTACTCTTCGGTCGCGGGTCCGCTAGCGGACCGCTACCGCGCGCAGCCGGACCTCGGCGCGACGCTCGGCGGCGCCGTCCTCGTCCGACTTGGCACGCTCCAGCGCGCGCTCGGCACGCTGGGCGTCGATCTCGTCCGCCAGCTCGGCGATCTCCGCGAGGAGCGACAGCTTGTCGTCCGCGAAGGAGATGAAACCGCCGTGGACGGCGGCCACGACGGTGGCGCCCTCGCTCGTACGGATGGTCACCGGGCCCGACTCCAGCACACCGAGCAGCGGCTGGTGACCGGGCATGACGCCGATGTCGCCGGAGGTGGTACGCGCGATGACCAGGGTGGCCTCGCCGGACCAGACACTCCGGTCCGCGGCGACCAGCTCGACGTGCAGCTCAGCAGCCAAGGGTGGGCTCCTCGGGTCACGACCCGACAGTGCTGCCGGGTGTTGGGATCAATTCTACGGGGCGTGGAGAGGGGGACGGGAACGGCTCCCGCCCCCTCTCGGGCGAGCACGGGGCTCAGGAGACGCCGAGCTCCTTGGCGTTGTTCTTGAGGTCCTCAAGACCACCGCACATGAAGAACGCCTGCTCCGGGAAGTGGTCGAACTCGCCGTCGCAGATCGCGTTGAACGCGGTGATCGACTCGTCGAGCGGGACGTCCGAACCGTCCACACCGGTGAACTGCTTGGCGGCGTGGGTGTTCTGCGACAGGAAGCGCTCGACACGACGCGCACGGTGCACGACGAGCTTGTCCTCCTCGCTGAGCTCGTCGATACCGAGGATCGCGATGATGTCCTGGAGGTCCTTGTACTTCTGCAGGATGCCCTTGACGCGCATGGCGGCGTCGTAGTGGTCCTGCGCGATGTAGCGCGGGTCCAGGATCCGGGACGTGGAGTCCAGCGGGTCCACGGCCGGGTAGATGCCCTTCTCGGAGATCGGACGGGAGAGAACCGTCGTCGCGTCGAGGTGGGCGAAGGTGGTCGCCGGCGCCGGGTCGGTGAGGTCGTCGGCGGGGACGTAGATCGCCTGCATCGAGGTGATCGAGTGACCACGGGTCGAGGTGATGCGCTCCTGGAGGAGACCCATCTCGTCGGCCAGGTTCGGCTGGTAACCCACCGCGGAGGGCATACGGCCGAGCAGGGTCGACACCTCGGAACCGGCCTGGGTGAAGCGGAAGATGTTGTCGATGAAGAACAGCACGTCCTGCTTCTGCACATCGCGGAAGTACTCCGCCATGGTCAGACCGGCGAGGGCCACACGGAGACGGGTGCCCGGGGGCTCGTCCATCTGGCCGAAGACCAGGGCGGTCTTGTCCAGAACGCCGGACTCTTCCATTTCCGCGATGAGGTCGTTGCCCTCACGGGTGCGCTCGCCGACGCCGGCGAAGACGGAAACGCCCTCGTGCAGCTTGGCCACACGCATGATCATTTCCTGGATCAGAACGGTCTTGCCGACACCGGCACCACCGAACAGACCGATCTTTCCACCCTTGACGTACGGGGTGAGAAGGTCGACGACCTTCAGGCCGGTCTCGAACATCTCGGTCTTCGACTCGAGGTCCGCGAACGCCGGGGCCTTGCGGTGGATGGACCAGCGCTCGCCGACCTCCGACTCCGCCTCGGGCTCGTTCAGGATCTGGCCCAGCGTGTTGAACACGCGACCCTTGGTGACGTCGCCGACGGGCACCGTGATGCCGTCGCCGGTGTCGACCACGGGGGCCTGGCGGACCAGGCCGTCGGTGGGCTGCATCGAGATGGTGCGGACGACGCCGTCACCCAGGTGCTGCGCGACCTCGAGGGTCAGCGTCTTGAGCGCGCCCTCCTCGGCCGGGTCGGCGACCTGGACGTGCAGGGCGTTGTAGATCTCCGGCATCGCGTCGACGGGGAACTCCACGTCGACGACCGGGCCGATGACCCGGGCGACGCGGCCCGTGGCGGCGGCCGTCTCAACAGTGGTCGTCATTACTTGTCACTCCCCGCGGTCGCGTCGGCCAGGGCTGCGGTGCCACCGACGATCTCGCTGATTTCCTGGGTGATTTCGGCCTGGCGGGCCGCGTTGGCAAGTCGGGAGAGGTTGTTGATCAAGTCTCCCGCGTTGTCGGTCGCCGACTTCATCGCGCGCCGCGTCGCGGCGTGCTTCGACGCCGACGACTGGAGCAGCGCGTTGTAGATCCGGCTCTCGACGTAGCGCGGCAGAAGGGCGTCCAGGACGTCCTCCGCCGACGGCTCGAAGTCGTACAGCGGACGGAGCGTGTCCGACTCGCCGGCCTCCTTCGCCACCTCGTCGAGGCTGAGGGGCAGCAGCCGGGCCTCGACCGCCGTCTGCGTCATCATCGAGACGAACTCGGTGTAGACGATGTGGAGCTCGTCCACACCACCCTCGGCCGTGGCCTTCTCGATCGCCTCGATCAGCGGCTCGCCGATCTTCTTGGCGTCCGCGTACGACGGCTCGTCCGTGAAGCCGGCCCACGTGCCGGCCAGCTTGCGCTCACGGAAGTTGAAGTGCGCGATGCCGCGGCGGCCGACGACGTAGACGTCGACCTCGCGACCCGCACCCTCCAGCCGCTTGATGAGCTGCTCCGCCGCCTTGATGGCGTTGGAGTTGAAGGCGCCGGCCAGACCGCGGTCGCTCGAGAGGAGCAGAACCGCGGCACGGGTCGGGTTCTCGGCCTCGGTCGTCAGCGGGTGCTTGTCGTTCGCACCCGTGGCCACCGCGGTCACCGCGCGGGTGAGCTCGGTGGCGTACGGGGTCGAGGACTGCACCTTGCGCTGAGCCTTGACCACGCGCGAGGCGGCGATCATCTCCATCGCCTTGGTGATCTTCTTCGTCGCGGTGACGGATTTGATGCGACGCTTGTAGACCCGGAGCTGCGCTCCCATGAGTCAGGTCCCTTCCGTCGTCACTTCGAGACGTTGACGGCGGCAGGGGCGTCCTCGCCGAGCAGCTTGCCGTCAGAGGTCTCGAACTGCTTCTTGAACTCCGCGATGGCGTCGGCGACGGACGTCAGGGTGTCGTCCGACATCTTCTTGCCCTCACGGATGGAGGTCATGAGACCCGAGTGGTTCTGGCGGAGGTACGCCAGGAGCTCGGCCTCGAAGCGACGAATGTCGGCGACCGGGACGTCGTCCATCTTGCCGGTGGTGCCGGCCCAGACGGAGACGACCTGGTTCTCGGTCGGCATCGGCTGGTACTGAGCCTGCTTGAGCAGCTCGACCATCCGCTGACCGCGCTCCAGCTGCGCCTTCGAGGCCGCGTCCAGGTCGGAACCGAAGGCCGCGAAGGCCTCCAGCTCACGGAACTGGGCGAGGTCCACGCGGAGGCGACCGGCGATCTGCTTCATGGCCGGGTGCTGGGCGGAGCCACCGACACGGGAGACCGAGATACCGACGTTCAGGGCCGGGCGCTGGCCGGCGTTGAACAGGTCGGACTCCAGGAAGCACTGGCCGTCGGTGATGGAGATGACGTTGGTCGGGATGAACGCCGAGACGTCGTTCGCCTTGGTCTCGACGATCGGCAGACCGGTCATCGAACCGGCACCGAGCTCGTCCGAGAGCTTGGCGCAGCGCTCGAGGAGACGCGAGTGCAGGTAGAAGACGTCACCCGGGTACGCCTCGCGGCCCGGCGGGCGGCGCAGCAGCAGGGACACGGCGCGGTAGGCGTCGGCCTGCTTCGACAGGTCGTCGAAGACGATGAGGACGTGCTTGCCCTCGTACATCCAGTGCTGACCGATGGCCGAGCCGGTGTACGGGGCGAGGTACTTGAAGCCGGCCGGGTCGGACGCGGGGGCGGCGACGATCGTCGTGTACTCGAGCGCGCCGGCCTCCTCCAGGGCGCCGCGCACGGACGCGATGGTGGAGCCCTTCTGGCCGACGGCGACGTAGATGCAGCGGACCTGCTTGTTCACGTCGCCCGAGCGCCAGTTGTCGCGCTGGTTGATGATCGTGTCGACGCACAGCGCGGTCTTGCCGGTCTGACGGTCGCCGATGACCAGCTGACGCTGGCCGCGGCCGACCGGGGTCATGGCGTCGACGGCCTTGTAGCCGGTCTCCATCGGCTCGTGCACCGACTTACGGGCCATGACGCCCGGGGCCTGCAGCTCGAGGGCGCGGCGGCCCTCGGTCGCGATCTCGCCGAGACCGTCGATCGGGTTGCCGAGCGGGTCGACGACGCGACCCAGGTATCCCTCACCGACGCCGACGGAGAGGACCTCGCCGGTGCGCTGCACCGACTGCCCCTCCTCGATGCCGCTGAACTCACCGAGAACGATCGCACCGATCTCGCGCTCTTCGAGGTTCAGCGCGAGACCGAGGGTGCCGTCCTCGAACTTCAGCAGCTCGTTCGCCATGGCCGAGGGAAGACCCTCGACCTTCGCGATGCCGTCACCGGCCAGGCTGACCGTGCCGACCTCCTCGCGCGAGGCCGCGTCCGGCTGGTACGACTGGACGAAGGTCTCCAGTGCGTCCCGGATCTCCTCCGGCCGGATCGTGAGCTCCGCCATCTGGGTTCCCTGCTCTCCTTGTTGGGCCCGAAGTTTCTTAAGGGGTCTGGGGGCCGACCCCCAGGAATCTTCTGCAATCTCTGCACGGCCCAACCGGGCCGCTGTGATGCGTGTTGTGTTGCCGGCGGCCGAAGCCGTCAGCCGGCCAGCCGCCGCTTCGCCTCGCCGAGGCGCTCGGAGACCGTGCCGTCGATGACCTCGTCGCCGACCCGCACCGAGATCCCGCCGAGGACCGCGGGGTCCACGTCCAGGTTCAGGTGCATCGCGCGGCCGTACAGCTTCGCCAGTACGGCGCCGAGGCGCTGCTTCTGCTGGTCGGACAGCGGCACCGCCGAGGTGACGACGGCGACCATCCGGTCCCGGCGCGCCGCGGCGAGCTTGGACAGGGACTCGAGTCCCGCTTCCAGGCTACGTCCCCGGGGCTGGGTCACCAGACGGACGACCAGGCGCTCGGTGGTGGCGTGGGCCTTGCCGCCGAGCAGGCTGCGGAGCAGCTCGCCCTTCGCGGTGGCCTTCGCGGTCTTGTCCGTCAGCGCCGAGCGGAGCTCGGGGCTGGAGGACACGATCCGGCCGAACCGGAACAGCTCGTCCTCGACGTCGTCGAGGGTTCCCGCCTTCTGGGCCGCGGTGAGGTCGGCGGTGTTCGCCAGCTCCTCGGCCGAGTCGACCAGGTCGCGCGAGCGCGACCAGCGGGACCGGACCATGCCGGACACCAGATCGACGGTCTCGCCGCCCACCTGACCGTTCAGGAGTCGCTGCGCGAGCTCGGCCTTGGCCTCACCCGACTGCGCGGGGTCGGTCAGGACACGGCGCAGCGACACCTCGCGGTCCAGCAGGACGGTGACTGCGGCCAGCTCGTCCGCCAGCTTCGTCGCGTCGACCGGGGTGTTGTCGGTCAGTGCGTCGAGGGACTCGCGGGCGGCGGCCAGTGCCTCACGGCTCGCTCCGTTCATCGGACGGCCTCAGCCTTCTCCTCGAGCTCGTCGAGGAAGCGGTCGATCGTGCGGCTCTGGCGGGCGGCGTCCTCGAGGGACTCGCCGACCAGCTTGCCGGCCAGGTCAGTGGCGAGCTTGCCGACGTCCTGACGCAGCGAGGTGGCCGCGGCCTTGCGGTCGGCCTCGATCTGCGAGTGGCCGGCGGCGATGATCTCCTCGCGCTGGCGCTGGCCCTCCGCCTTCATCTCCTGGATGATCGCGGTGCCCTGCTCCGTCGCCTCCTGGCGGAGACGCGCGGCCTCGTGGCGGGCCTCGGCAAGCTGTGCCTTGTACTGCTCCAGCACACTCTGAGCCTCGATCTGGGCCGACTCGGCCTTCTCGATGCCACCCTCGATGGCCTCGCGGCGCTCGCCCAGAACCTTGTTGATGTTCGGGAGGAGCTTCTTGGCGAGGAAGCCGAAGACGATGACGAAGGCGATCAGGCCGATGACGAGCTCGTCAAGATGCGGGAGGAGGGGGGGCTGGGGCTCCCCCTCGGCCGCAAGAAGCAGAGCGTTCACATCAGTGCCTTCCGTAAATGTGGCTGTCGTCGAGAAGCAGGCTTAGTAGACGAAGCCCATGACGATGCCGATGAGGGCGAGCGCCTCACAGAAGGCGAAACCCATGATCTGGTTGGTACGGATCAGGCCGGCCGCCTCGGGCTGGCGGGCGAGGGCCTGGGTGCCGTTACCGAAGATGATGCCGACGCCGACGCCGGGGCCGATCGCGGCGAGGCCGTAACCGATGGCGGCGACGTTGCCTTCGACAGCAGCAAGGGTCTGGAGAGCGGACATGCCGGTTCTTCCTTCTCTTTCAAGGACCCGGTGGGGGTTGGCCACCGGAGACTGCGGGGTGGGTGGTGGAGCTGGTCCGTGACAGGGGGCTCAGTGGTGCTCGGAGAGCGCGCCCTGGACGTAGCTGCAGGCCAGGAGGACGAAGACGTACGCCTGGACGGCCTGGATGAAGAGCTCGAAGGCGGTCATGACCAGCACCATCACGAAGGACGTGCCGGCGTAGATGACGCCGATGCCGTTGAGCAGGTACCAGGAGGCCAGCGAGAACATCACGATCAGCAGGTGACCGGCGAACATGTTCGCGAACAGTCGGACCGCGTGCGTGAAGGGCCGGATGATCAGGTTCGAGAAGAACTCGAGGACGACGACCAGCGGCAGGATCGGGCCGAGGGACTTGTCCCAGCCGACGATGTTCTTCCAGCCGCCGACGAAGCCGTGCTTCTTGAAGGTCAGCGACACCCAGAGCACGTAGACGATCAGCGCGAGGGCCGCCGGGAAGGCGATCAGCGAGGTGACCGGGAACTGGGCCAGCGGGATGATCGACCAGAGGTTCATCATCCAGACGAGGAAGAACATGGAGACCATGAAGGGGACGTACTTCTCGCCGTCCTTCTTGCCGATGATCTCGTAGACGATGCCGCGGCGCACGAAGTCGTAGCCGGCCTCGCCGATCATCTGCATCTTGCCGGGGACCAGCTTCGGCTTGCGGAAGGCCGCCCAGAAGAAACCGACCACCACGACGGAGCTCAGGACCGCGAGCAGCATGGGCTTGGTCAGCTCGAAGCTGCCCCACGTCGCGATCGGCTCGTAGATGAACGTGTGCAGGCCCGGAGCCGGGAAGCCGCATCCGGTGAAGATGTGGCAATCCGGGTCGAAGGCAAGCGTCTGGTCAGCACTCACCGCGGGCTCCTTCAGCGTGGCGCATAGGTACGGCAACCTCGTTGTGTCGGCGCGGCGCACAGCCGCGGGTCGGCACTGGACTGGTCTTACGGATAAGGGGGCGGCGGGTAGGCATCGAGCCTCGCGCTGGGACAGGCGCCGCTTCGGATGCCCGCGCCCGCAATGCCGCAGTTGGCACCGGACGATAGCAGGAAGCCGAACAGCTCTTTATCCCGGCCCTACCCTTCACGACTTCGAACCCGTTTTCTCGGGCTCGACGTACGCGATCTTGGCCTTCATGTAGGCACGGGCCTGCGCCGCGACCCACACCACGGTCGCCGCGAGCAGCGTGAAGGCGAAGGCCTTGAAGTCGAACACCGTGGTGCCCTTCAGCAAGGCCAGGAAGACGAACAGAACCAGCAGCTGGGTCGTGTAGAGCAAGAGCCCCATGGCCTGGAACAGCTGCGGAAGTTTCTTCGCCGTCCGCTGCAGCACCAGCATCCCGATGCCCATGAAGAGGAGGACGACCAGGGTGCCGAGGACGGCGCCGATAGCGCCCTTCCCGCCGGCGACGATGCCGCTGATCACCGTGGCGATGGCGCCGACGGCGGCAGTGGGTACGACGGCCGAGAGAAGGAGGCGTGCGTCGCTGGAAGGCATGGCGGTGTCTCCGCTTTTGATGGAGGGGGCGATGGTGTCGTCAGGGACGAGCGTAAGCCCGGTCCGAGGTGGGTCTCGGGGCCAACAGACCGTCGCACTACGGTCTTTCGGCACTGTCGCCGGGTCTCGTGAACCGTATCACAAACTATTTGAATAGGTCTTTACTCATGGGGTGTGCCAACTGTCACACATGAGGGTTACAACGCGCGGTTGTGCGCGACAGCGGGGCACCTTGTCTGGTATTGGGCCCCGCTGAGGCTTTCGTCAGCCGTCAGTGACGCGACGTCAACTCCGCGTCCCGGCCTTCCTCCGGTCGGAGAAGCGCGAACGGTGACCGATGGCCGTCGACCCGTGCAGCCCGGCCGGCACCGGCACCCGCTCGTCCTCCGCGACCTCGTGCTCCGGCTCCGGCTCCAAGACCGCCCGGCGGCGCCGGTAGCGCGGCGGAACGACAGCCTCCGCCCAGCGGGGCGCCCGCGGCGAGAAGCGCGGCAGCAGGAGCAGCACCAGACCGAGGGCGCTCAGCACGGTGATGGCCAGCACGATCCACATGGACGTCGAGTGCACCGAGTACGCGAGCGTGCCGAAGGCGATCAGCGCCGACCAGAAGTACATGATCAGCACGGCCCGGCTGTGCGAGTGGCCGATCTCCAGGAGCCGGTGGTGCAGGTGGCCGCGGTCGGCGGCGAAGGGCGACTGGCCCTTCCAGGTGCGCCGCACGATCGCCAGCACCAGGTCGGTCATCGGGATCGCGATGATGGTCAGCGGCAGGATCAGCGGGATGAAGACGGGCAGGGCCGCGTGGGTCGCCTGCCGGGTCGAGCCCTCGAAGATCTTCAGGGTGTCCGGGTCCACCTGGCCGGTGATCGAGATCGCGGAGGCGGCCAGGATCAGGCCGATCAGCATCGAGCCGGAGTCGCCCATGAAGATCCGCGCCGGATGCATGTTGTGCGGCAGGAAGCCCAGGCACATGCCCATGAGGATCGCGGCGAAGAGGGTCGCCGGGGCCGCCGCCTCGATCGTGTAGCCGTACCAGAGGCGGTACGCGTACAGGAAGAAGGCGCCGGTGGCGATGCAGACCATGCCGGCGGCGAGACCGTCGAGACCGTCGACGAAGTTGACCGCGTTGATCGTGAGGACGACCAGGGCGACCGTCAGCAGGGTGCCCTGCCACTGGGTCAGCGCGACCGTGCCGACGCCCGGGATCGGCAGCCACAGGATCGTCAGGCCCTGCGCCACCATCACGCCGGCCGAGATCATCTGCGCGCCCAGCTTGATCAGCGCGTCCAGCTCGAACTTGTCGTCCAGGACGCCGATCAGCCAGATCAGGGCGGCGCCGGAGAGCAGCGCGCGCGGCTCGTTCGACTGGTCGAAGACGCTGTTCAGGTTCTGGAGGTGGTCGGCGACGAGCAGGCCCGCGCAGAGTCCGAAGAACATGGCGATGCCACCGAGCCGCGGAGTCGGTTCTCGGTGCACGTCGCGCGCGCGGATCTCGGGCATCGCGCCGGTCGCGATGGCGAACTTCCGCACCGGACCGGTCAGCAGATAGGTCACCGCGGCCGTGACACAGAGCGTCAGCAGGTAATCACGCACGGGCTGTCCCCACAGGAATCGCTGGCCATCTCAGCCCCACACCCTAGCCGTGCCATCCATGTGGTGGGAGACACCAGGGGGCGCGGAACGGTTGCGACCGCTTCCCGCTCACCGTCCATACGGGGGAAAACTGCTGGTCAGCTGCCGTACCTCGGCGCGTACCCGAGCCGTCTCCTCCGGTTCGTCGCGCAACGCGGCGGTGAACAGCGCGGCGATCCCGGCCATCTCCGGGGCGCCCATCCCCTGGGTGGTGACGGCTGCGGTGCCGAGCCGGATCCCCCGCCCGTCCCCGTAGGGCAGCGCGCAGGTGTCGAGGACCAGACCGGCGGCGGACAGCCGGGCCCGGGCGGTGCGCCCGTCGACGCCCAGCGGCGCGGGGTCGGCGGTGATGAGGTGGGTGTCGGTGCCGCCGGTGGTCAGCGCGAAGCCCTCGGCCGCGAGCGCGGCCGCGAGGACCCGCGCGTGTTCCACCACACGATGGGCGTACGCGGTGAAGGCCGGAGTGGACGCCTCCCCCAGGGCGACCGCCTTCGCCGCGATGGTGTGCATCTGGGCGCCGCCCTGGGTGAAGGGGAAGACCGCGCGGTCGACCCGCTCGGCCAGCTCCGCCCTGCACAGCAGCATCCCGCCGCGCGGACCGCGCAGCACCTTGTGGGTGGTGGCGCACACGACGTCCGCGTACGGGACCGGGTTCGGCGCCGCTCCCCCGGCGACGAGCCCGATGGGGTGGGCCGCGTCGGCGATGAGGTACGCCCCGACCTCGTCGGCGACGGCGCGGAAGAGCGCGTAGTCGGGGTGGCGGGGGTAGGAGATCGAGCCGCACACGATCGCCGTCGGCCGGTGGTGGCGGGCGAGCGCGGCGACCTGCTCGTAGTCGATGAGCCCGGTCTCGGCGTCGACGCCGTACGGGACGAAGTCGAACCAGCGGCCGGAGAAGTTGGCGGGCGAACCGTGCGTGAGGTGCCCGCCGTGCTCCAGGCCCATGGCGAGGACCGTGTCACCGGGCCTCAGAAGGGCCGCGTACGCCGCCAGGACGGCCGAGGAGCCCGAGTGGGGCTGGAGGTTGGCATGATCGGCTCCGAAGAGCGCGGTGGCCCGTTCCACGGCGATCCGCTCGGCCGCGTCGGCGTACTCGCAGCCGCCGTGGTGCCGGGCGCCCGGATACCCCTCGGCGTACTTGTTGGCCAGCGGCGACCCCAGCGTCGCCAGCACGGCCGGCGAGGTGAAGTTCTCCGCCGCGATGAGCTGGAGGGTCTCGGCCTGCCGCCGCGCCTCCCCCAGCAGCACGTCGGCGATCTGCGGATCCTGCCGCCGCAGGACGTCGAGGACCTCTTCCGGGGGCGCGCTGACCGACATGGCTGACTCCGAGCCTGGGGGACGTAGCACCAATGTAGGCGCGGCCTCCCCGGCGCGCCCCCGGAGCCGTACGCGCGCCCGGCAGCCCGCCGGCGCCGCGTCGGGGGGTCCGTCAGTGCCGCGTCGGGACGCCCGTCAGGGCCGTGACGACCGGGTCCAGGGCTTCCTGGATCTCGTCGCCGATGGAGCGGAAGACGGTGATGGGGGCGCCGTAGGGGTCGTTGACCTCGTCGGCTTCGGCGGAGGGGGCGAGGAGCCACCCGCGTAGAGCGGCGGCCGCGCGGACCAGGGCGCGCGCGCGTTCGACCACGCCGTCGCGGGGGTCCGGGAGGGTGGCGGGGTCGATGGCGCGGACCAGGCGGGTGAACTCCTTCAGGGTGAAGGTGCGCAGTCCGGCCGAGTGGCCCATCGAGATGACCTGCGCGCGGTGGTCGCGGGTCGCGGTGAGGACGAGGTCGGCGCGGATGACGTGCTCGTCGAGGAGCTCGCGCCCGACGAAGCCGCTGTGGTCGGCGCCGAAGTCGGCGAGGACCAGCTCCGCGTTGGTCTCCATGGGGGCGCCCTCGTGGCCCCAGGTGCCGGCGCTCTCCACGATGAGGCCCCGGCCGAGCCCTTCGCCGAGGCGCTCGCCCAGGGCGTGGCGGGTCAGCCGCTCGGTGATGGGCGAGCGGCAGACGTTGCCGGTGCTGACGTGGAGGATGCGGAAGGTGCCGACGTGCTCGTACCCCGCTATGCCACGCCCCTCAGGGGCGGTCAACTGGCCACCTCGAGGTCGGGTACGACCTTGCGGAGCTCCTCCGGTGACAGCGCGCCCTCGCGCAGCAGCACCGGGACCTTGCCCGTGACGTCGACGATGGAGGAGGGGACGATGCCGGGCGTCGGACCGCCGTCGAGGTAGACGGAGACGGAGTCGCCGAGCATCTGCTGGGCGGCGTCGCAGTCCTCCGGCGCGGGGTGCCCGGTGAGGTTGGCCGAGGAGACGGCCATCGGGCCGACCTCGGTGAGCAGTTCGATGGCGACCGGGTGCAGCGGCATGCGGATGGTGACGGTGCCGCGGGTGTCGCCGAGGTCCCACTGGAGGGACGGCTGGTGACGGGCGACGAGGGTGAGCGGGCCCGGCCAGAAGGCGTCGACGAGCTCCCACGCCTGCTCGGAGAAGTCGGTGACGAGGCCGTGCAGGGTGTTCGGGGAGCCGATGAGGACGGGGGTGGGCATGCTGCGCCCCAGGCCCTTGGCGGCGAGCAGGTCCGCGACGGCCTCGCTGCCGAAGGCGTCCGCCCCGAGCCCGTACACGGTGTCGGTGGGGAGCACGACGAGCTCGCCGCGGCGCACGGCCGACGCGGCTTCGCGCAGGCCGGTCGCGCGGTCGGTCGCCTCGTTGCAGTCGTATCGGCGTGCCATCAGTCGCGCTCCTCCTCAGTCGTGGTGGTGCGGTGCCGGCTCACGGCATCGCCTTGCGGGCGGTCGCGAAGCGCGGCCGGTTGTTGAGGTCGGGGTGGTCGGCGGCGTCCGACCAGCCGGCCTCCTCGTTGAAGATCCACGGGACCTGGCCGCCCTGGGTGTCCGCGTGCTCGATGACGACGAGGCCGCCGGGGCGCAGCAGCCGGTGGGCGGTGCGCTCGATGCCGCGGATGGTGTCGAGGCCGTCCTCGCCGGAGAAGAGCGCCATCTCGGGGTCGTGGTCGCGGGCCTCGGGCGCCACGTACTCCCACTCGGTGAGCGGGATGTAGGGCGGGTTGGAGATGACGAGGTCGACCTGGCCGTTGAGCTCCGGGAGCGCGGTGAGCGCGTCGCCCTGGTGGACGGTGACGCGGGAGCCCTCGGCGTTCTTGCGGGTCCAGACGAGGGCGTCGTCGGAGAGTTCGACGGCGTGGACGCGTGAGCGCGGCACCTCCTGGGCCATCGCGAGGGCGATGGCGCCGGAGCCGGTGCAGAGGTCGACGATCAGCGGCTCGACGACGTCCATCGCGCGGACGGCGTCTATGGCCCAGCCCACCACGGACTCGGTCTCCGGGCGGGGCACGAAGACGCCGGGGCCGACCTGGAGCTCCAGGTAGCGGAAGAACGCCCGGCCGGTGATGTGCTGGAGCGGTTCGCGCGCCTCGCGGCGGGCGATGGCCTCCCAGTAGCGGGCGTCGAAGTCGGCGTCCTTGACGTTGTGCAGCTCCCCCCGCTTGACGCCGTGCACGAACGCGGCGAGCTCCTCGGCGTCGAAACGCGGTGAGGGAACGCCGGCGTCGGCCAGCCGCTGGGTGGCCTGGGCCACCTCGGCAAGCAGCAGGTTCACGCTGGTCCTCCGTGGTGCGGGGTGGGGCGGGAGAGGTGCCTTACGCGGGTGCCGGAGCGCCGGTGCCGGGCGGCCGGCACCGGCGTCCCGGGCCGTCTCAGGTCGCGGCGAGCTTCGCCGCCGAGTCGGCGTCGACGCAGGCCTGGATGACGGCGTCGAGCTCGCCGTCGAGGACCTGGTCGAGGTTGTACGCCTTGAAGCCGACGCGGTGGTCGGAGAGGCGGTTCTCCGGGAAGTTGTACGTGCGGATCTTCTCGGAGCGGTCGACCGTGCGGACCTGGCTGCGGCGGGCGTCGGCGGCCTCGGCCTCGGCCTTCTCCTGGGCGGCGGCGAGGAGCCGGGAGCGCAGGATGCGCATCGCCTGCTCCTTGTTCTGGAGCTGGCTCTTCTCGTTCTGGCAGGAGGCGACGATGCCGGTCGGCAGGTGGGTGATGCGGACCGCGGAGTCGGTGGTGTTGACCGACTGGCCGCCGGGGCCGGAGGAGCGGTAGACGTCGATGCGCAGGTCGTTGGCGTGGATCTCGACGTCGACCTCCTCGGCCTCCGGGGTGACGAGCACGCCGGCGGCGGAGGTGTGGATGCGGCCCTGGGACTCGGTGGCGGGCACGCGCTGCACGCGGTGGACGCCGCCCTCGTACTTGAGGCGGGCCCAGACGCCCTGGCCGGGCTCGGTGGCGCCGTTGCCGCCCTTGGTCTTCACGGCGACCTGGACGTCCTTGTAGCCGCCGAGCTCGGACTCGGTGGCGTCGATGAGCTCGGTCTTCCAGCCGACGCGCTCGGCGTAGCGGAGGTACATGCGGAGCAGGTCCCCGGCGAACAGGGCGGACTCGTCGCCGCCGGCGCCGGCCTTGATCTCCAGGATGACGTCCTTGTCGTCGCTGGGGTCGCGCGGGATCAGCAGGAGGCGGAGCTTCTCGGTGAGCTCCTCGCGCTGCTTCTCCAGCTCCTTGACCTCGGCGGCGAAGTCGGGATCGTCGTGCGCGAACTCGCGCGCGGTCTCGATGTCGTCCCCGGTCTGCTTCCAGGAGCGGTACGTGCCGACGATCGGGGTCAGCTCGGCGTAGCGCTTGTTCAGCTTGCGCGCGTTGGCCTGGTCGGCGTGGACCGACGGATCCGCGAGCTTCTTCTCGAGGTCGGCGTGCTCGCCGACCAGTTCCTCGACGGCCTCGAACATCTTCGGGCTCCTGGTTTCGTGGGTGCTACGGGGACGCCAAAGCGCCGGTCCCGGCCGCCCCGCGCGGGGGCGGCCGATGACCGGCGCGGGGGCTCGCTACTTGTTGGCGGAGCCGGCGGCCTTGCCGAAGCGGGCCTCGAAGCGGGCCACGCGGCCGCCGGTGTCGAGGATCTTCTGCTTGCCCGTGTAGAACGGGTGGCACTCGGAGCAGACCTCGGCACGGATGGTGCCCTCGGTCAGGGTGCTGCGGGTGGTGAACGACGCGCCACAGGTGCAGCTGACCTGGGTCTCGACGTACTCGGGGTGGATCTCGCGCTTCAAGGTGTCTCCTAGTTCCGGGAGGGCGCCGGGTCGTCGCCGCGGGTTGCGGCGGACGTGAACCGGGGCCGACGTACCAGTCTGCCAGGACTGGCCGCATCTCCCCAAACCGGGGTGGGACCGCCGGTATTCCCCCGGGCCCCGCCGGGGGTCCCGGGGCTACTTCACGACGCCGTCGGCCTGGCCGGTGGCGGTGTCCTCGGTGGCGGCGGCGGGGATCGGCAGGTCGCGCTCCAGGGCGCTCCAGACCTGCCGGGCCTTCTCCTCGACGGGGACGACCCGGTTGGGGTCCCGGGGGTCGTACTGGACGGGGAGTGTCACCATGTGGACGTTCTGCGCCTGGATGCCGGTGAGGCCCTGGGCGAAGCCCATCAGCTCCTGCACGGAGTCGAGCTCGGAGTCCGGGGTGATGGCCTTGGTGGCGGCGTCCGCGAGGTCGAGGAGCTTCTTCGGGTTGGTGCCGACGCCGACGTCCTTGATCTGCTCGATGAAGGCCTTCATGAAGGCCTGCTGGAGCTGGATGCGGCCGAGGTCGCTGCCGTCGCCGACGCTCTTGCGGGTGCGGACCAGGCCGAGGGACTGCTCGCCGTCGAGGGTGTGGGTGCCGGGCTCCAGGTCGAGGTGGCTCTTGGGGTCCTTGATGGCCCGGGTAGTGGTGATCTCGACGCCGCCGAGGGTGTCGATGAGCTTCTTGAAGCCGGTGAAGTCGACCTCGACGTAGTGGTCCATGCGGATGCCGGACATGGCCTCGACGGTCTTGACGGCGCAGGCGGGGCCGCCGACCTCGTACGCGGTGTTGAACATGGCGCGGGTCTCGCCGGGCGTCTCGGCGCCCTGGCCGTCGGTGCAGGCGGGGCGGTCGACGAGGGTGTCGCGCGGGATGGAGACGACGCTCGCCTTCTTGTGGCCCTCGTAGACGTGCAGGACCATCGCGGTGTCGGAGCGGGCTCCGCCCTCGTCCTTGCCGTAGGCGCCGTTGTCGCCGGAGCGGGAGTCGGAGCCGAGGACGAGGATGTCCATCGAGCCGTTGTCGATGTTCTTGGGGCGGTCGGTGCCCAGCTGGGCGTTGATGTCGACGCCCTGGATGTTGCCGTCGAGCTTGAGGTACACGTAGCCGAGTCCGGCGCCGGCCAGGACGAGCACGGCGGTGGCGCCGGACACGGCTATGGCGACGCGGCGCCGGCGCTTGGCGGGCGGTTTTCGGCGGCGTCCGGTGGCGCCCGCGCGTGCGCGCCCGCTGCTGGTCTGCTCGGTCATCGTCTTCCCTCGGGCCTATGGTTCACCTTTTGTGACGGCGAAGCACCCGAAAGGGTTGCATAGGGACCTGTGAGGTTTCGGTGAGCGAGCTGCCGACAACGCACCGTGCCCGCCACTCGGGAGTGGCGGGCACGGTGTTTGCGCAGGTCACGAACGGATCACGGCTCCGAGGCCGTCACCCGCCGTGTGACGAGGGTCTCCCCGCGTCACCGACGACGTCAGTCGTTGTTGCCGCCTCCCGGCGTCGTCTTCTGGATCTGCAGCAGGAACTCGGCGTTCGACTTCGTCTGCTTGAGCTTGTCCAGGAGCAGCTCGATGGCCTGCTGCTGGTCGAGCGCGTGCAGCACGCGACGGAGCTTCCAGGTGATGGCGAGCTCGTCGCTGCCGAGGAGGATCTCCTCCTTGCGGGTGCCCGAGGCGTCGACGTCGACGGCCGGGAAGATCCGCTTGTCGGCGAGCTTCCGGTCGAGCTTGAGCTCCATGTTGCCGGTGCCCTTGAACTCCTCGAAGATCACCTCGTCCATGCGCGAGCCGGTGTCGACCAGCGCGGTGGCCAGGATGGTCAGCGAGCCGCCGTCCTCGATGTTGCGCGCGGCACCGAAGAAGCGCTTCGGCGGGTAGAGCGCGGTCGAGTCGACACCACCGGACAGGATGCGGCCGGAGGCGGGCGCCGCGAGGTTGTACGCGCGGCCCAGGCGGGTGATGGAGTCCAGCAGGACGACCACGTCGTGACCCAGCTCGACGAGGCGCTTGGCGCGCTCGATGGCCAGCTCGGCGACGGTGGTGTGGTCCTCGGCCGGGCGGTCGAAGGTCGAGGAGATGACCTCGCCCTTCACCGACCGCTGCATGTCGGTGACCTCTTCCGGACGCTCGTCGACCAGGACGACCATCAGGTGGCACTCGGGGTTGTTGTGGGTGATCGCGTTGGCGATCGCCTGCATGATCATGGTCTTGCCGGTCTTCGGCGGGGCCACGATCAGACCGCGCTGGCCCTTGCCGATCGGCGACACGAGGTCGATGATCCGCGTGGTCAGCACGCCCGGGTCGGACTCCAGACGGAGCCGGTCCTGGGGGTAGAGCGGGGTCAGCTTGTTGAACTCGGGGCGGCCGCGGCCGGAGTCCGGCGCCATGCCGTTGGTCGAGTCGAGGCGGACCAGCGCGTTGAACTTCTCGCGGCGCTCGCCCTCCTTCGGCTGGCGGACCGCGCCGGTGAGGTGGTCGCCCTTGCGCAGACCGCTCTTGCGGACCTGGGCGAGGGAGACGTACACGTCGTTCGGACCGGGCAGGTAGCCGGAGGTCCGGATGAACGCGTAGTTGTCGAGGATGTCGAGGATGCCCGCGACGGGGATCAGGACGTCGTCGTCGGAGACCTGCGGCTCGCCGGCGGCGGCGAACTCGTCACGCCCGCGACGGCCGCGACGGTCGCGGTAGCGCCCGCGACGGCCGCGACGGCCACCGTCGAAGTCGTCGTCGTCCTGCGGACCGCCTTGCGGACCCTGACCCTGGCCCTGGCCCTGCTGCTGGCCCTGACCCTGGCCCTGGCCCTGGCGCTGCTGGTCCTTGCGCTGACCGCCGCCCTGCTGCTGGTCGTCGCCCTTGCCGCGCTCGCGCTGGCGGTCGCGACGGTCACGGCGGTCCCGGCGGGTGCGGCCCTCGGCGCCGTCCACGGCGGCCTCGGCCTTGTCGCCCTGCGGCTCGCCCTTGACCTCGGTACGGGTCTCGGCCTTGACGGCCTGCGCGCCCTCGGCGCCCTCCGGCGAACCGGCGGGGGCGGTGGCGCGGCGGCGGCGGCGCTCGCCGGCCGGCTGCTCGTCGCCCTGCTCGGCGGCGGGCGACTTCGACGGCTGGCCCGGGATGTCGATCTGCTGCTGGGCGGGGGCCTGCTCGGCCTTCTCCGCCTTCGGCTCGGCGGCCTCGGCGGACTCGCCCGTACGGGCCTTGGAGGTGGCGCGGCGCTTCGGCTTGGTCTCGGCGGCCTCGGCCTTGGCGGGGGCGGGGGCGGCGGAACCGCCACCGGCCTGCGCCTCCTTGATGACCTCGATCAGCTGGCTCTTGCGCATCCGCGCGGTGCCCCTGATGCCGAGGCCGGACGCGACCTGCTGCAGCTCGGCCAGGACCATGCCCTCGAGGCCGGTGCCGGAGCGGCGGCGCCGTGCGGTGCCGCCACTGGCAGCACCTGCGGCGGGCGCGGCGGCGTCGACAGTGCTGTCGGCAGTCACGCCCATCAGATCGGTGGTGTCGCTCACGAAGGGTCCTTCCCTGGAGCGGACGTCGGCCCTGTGGCTCGGCGACCGGTTGTGCTGTCCGGCAGCGGTCCTGGTTGGTGGACCGTGTCCGGGGCGGTGGTCCCGCCGGGATGCGGCGAGAGGAGAGAAAAACGTGCTGTGGGTCCGGCCCGAGCGCCCCCTGCTCGGCCCTCGCGTGCGATGAGCGAGGGGTGTCGTGCCGGTTCCGGAGCGTGCTCGAAACTGCTCAGGCAGGCTGCTCAGGCAGTTGGGGAGGCTCCCGGAAGAATGTGTGGTCCCTGAGGGGACACTCCGCACCGCTCCACAAAGAGGTCGGGTGCAGACTTGAGGTTAACACTACCGGCTCCAACAAACATTCCCCCTCTCACTCACCGGCAATCGCGTGTCCAGGACGCTGCCCGGCGTCCCGTACGGCGTCCGCCGCCGCGCCGTCAGGGCGCCAGCGGCAGCACGCTCGCTCCGTGCGCGTCGAGGTCGAGCCGGTTGGCGGCCCAGCCCTCGCCCGCGAGCAGGGCGACCTTGTCGGCCGTCCCGTTGTCGGCCAGCGCGAGGACCGTGGGGCCCGCGCCGGAGATGACCGCGGGCACGCCGTCGGCCCGCAGCCGGTTCACGAGGGCGAGGCTCTCCGGCATCGCGGGGGCCCGGTACTCCTGGTGCAGCCGGTCCTCGGTGGCCGCGAGCAGCAGCTCGGGGCGACGGGTCAGGGCCTCGACGAGGAGGGCGGCGCGCCCGGCGTTGGCCGCGGCGTCCACGTGCGGGACGGTGCGCGGCAGCAGGCCGCGGGCGGTCTCGGTCAGCACCGGCTTCCCGGGGACGAAGACCACCGGAACGATGGAGTCCGAGGGATCCATCCGGATCGCCCGCGCGGCGCCGGCCTCGGTCCACGCGAGGGTGAAGCCGCCGAGCAGACAGGCGGCGACGTTGTCGGGGTGGCCCTCGATCTCGGTGGCCAGCTCCAGCAGGGCGGCCTCGTCGAGCTTGGCGTCCCCGCCTATGGTCACGGCGCGGGCGGCGACGATGCCGGCGCAGATGGCGGCGGAGGAGGAGCCGAGGCCGCGGCCGTGCGGGATGCGGTTGGCGCAGACGACCTCGAGGCCGCGCGGCTGCCCGCCGAGCAGGTCGAAGGCCGTGCGCAGGGAGCGTACGAGCAGGTGGCGCTCGTCGCGCGGGAGCGTCTCGGCGCCCTCTCCGGCGATGTCGACGTGCAGTCCGGAGTCGGCGACCCGGACGACCACGTCGTCGTAGAGGCCCAGCGACAGGCCGAAGGCGTCGAAGCCCGGGCCGAGGTTGGCGCTGGTGGCGGGGACGCGCACCCGTACGGCGGCGGCGCGGAACGCGGGACCGGCCATCGCTCGATGACTCTCCTTGACTGCGGCGACGTGGTGTTCAAGAGAAGTGCTGGGGAACCCGGAGTACCGTTTCGGCCGCTTCGGTCGCGGGGAGGCGACAACGGCAACGACACCACGCATATGCGTCGGGGCGGGTTCGGTACAGCCTATCGAAGGAAGGTTCTGTGGCGACATAGGGCGCACGGGAGGCGCACGATGCGTGTCGCGAGCCAACCTGTGCGCCTATGTACGTTCCTGATCGGGTTTCGACCAGGGCCCTCACCCCGGCGGGGGAACTTTCCGCTCGTTCCCGAGCATCCGTTCCCCCGTCCGGGGCATCGGGATCAGGCCAGTCCGAGCCGCTCCGCGGCGGTCGCGGCGTCCACCGGGACGGTGACCGGCTGCGGGGCGCCGGCGACGGCCCAGTCGGGGTCCTTCAGACCGTTTCCGGTCACGGTGCAGACGATCCGCTGGCCCGGGTCGACCTTGCCCTGCTCGGCGGCCTTCAGCAGACCGGCGACCGAGGCGGCCGAGGCGGGCTCCACGAAGACGCCCTCCTGCGCGGCCAACAGGCGGTAGGCGCGCAGGATCTCACGGTCCGTCACCTCGTCGATGAAGCCGCCCGACTCGTCGCGCGCGGCGATCGCGTACTCCCAGGAGGCCGGGTTGCCGATGCGGATCGCGGTCGCGATGGTCGACGGGTCCTTGACGACCTCGCCGCGCACCAGCGGGGCGGAACCGGACGCCTGGAAGCCCCACATGCGGGGGCGGTGGGTGGCGAGGCCGTCCTCGGCGTACTCGCGGTACCCCTTCCAGTACGCGGTGATGTTGCCCGCGTTGCCCACCGGGAGGACGTGGATGTCGGGGGCGTCGCCCAGCATGTCCACGATCTCGAACGCGGCGGTCTTCTGGCCCTCGATGCGGACCGGGTTGACCGAATTGACCAGCGCCACCGGGTAGTTCTCCGAGAGGCTGCGGGCCAGCGTCAGGCAGTCGTCGAAGTTTCCGTCGACCTGGAGGATCTTCGCGCCGTGCACGAGGGCCTGGCCCATCTTGCCGAGCGCGATCTTGCCCTGCGGCACCAGCACCGCGGAGACCATCCCGGCCCGCACCGCGTACGCGGCGGCGGAGGCGGAGGTGTTGCCGGTGGAGGCGCAGATGACCGCCTTCGCGCCCTCCTCCTTGGCCCGGGTGATGGCCATGGTCATGCCCCGGTCCTTGAAGGAGCCGGTGGGGTTGGCGCCCTCGACCTTGAGGTGCACCTCGCAGCCCGTGCGCTCGGAGAGGACCTGAGCGGGAACGAGCGGCGTGCCGCCCTCACGGAGCGTGACGACCGGCGTCGTGTCCGTGACCGGAAGGCGGTCCCGGTACTCCTCGATGATGCCGCGCCACTGGTGGGTGCCCTGGTTGGTCATGGGTCCTTACTCCCCTTCAACACGCATGATGCTGGCGACACCGCGCACGGTGTCGAGCTTGCGCAGCGCCTCGACGGTCCCGGAGAGGGCGGCGTCGGGCGCGCGGTGGGTGACGACGACGAGGCTCGCCTCGCCGCCTCCGTCCTGTCGACCGTGCTGGCGCACAGTGTCGATCGATACGCCGTGCTCGGCGAAGACCGTCGCGACCTGGGCGAGGACGCCCGGCTTGTCGGCCACGTCGAGACTGATGTGGTACCGCGTCACCACGTCGCCCATGGGACTCACGGGCAGCTGGGTGTACGCGGACTCGCCGGGGCCCGTCGCCTCGTTGAGACGGTTGCGGCAGACGGCGACGACGTCGCCGAGGACGGCCGAGGCGGTCGGCGAACCGCCCGCGCCCGGACCGTAGAACATGAGCTGCCCGGCGGCCTCCGCCTCGACGAAGACCGCGTTGTACGCCTCGCGGACCGAAGCCAGCGGGTGGCTCAGCGGGATCATCGCCGGGTGCACGCGCGCGGTGACGGACTCGCCGTCGGCGGCCCGCTCGCAGATCGCGAGCAGCTTGATGGTGCAGCCCATCTGGCGGGCCGAGGCGAAGTCGGCGGCGGTGACCTCGGTCATGCCCTCGCGGTAGACGTCGTCCAGGCGCACGCGCGTGTGGAAGGCGATCCCGGCGAGGATGGCGGCCTTGGCGGCGGCGTCGAAGCCCTCGACGTCGGCGGTCGGGTCGGCCTCGGCGTACCCGAGCGCGGTGGCCTCGTCCAGGGCCTCCTGGTAGCCGGCGCCGGTCGAGTCCATCTTGTCGAGGATGAAGTTCGTGGTGCCGTTGACGATGCCCATCACGCGGTTGATCTTGTCGCCGGCGAGGGACTCGCGCAGCGGGCGGATCAGCGGGATGGCGCCGGCGACGGCGGCCTCGTAGTACAGGTCCTGCCCGTGCTGCTCGGCGGCGGCGTACAGGGTCGCGCCGTCCTGGGCGAGCAGCGCCTTGTTGGCGGAGACCACGGAGGCGCCGTGCTCGAAGGCGGTGGTGATGAGGGCCCGGGCCGGCTCGATCCCGCCGATGACCTCGACGACGACGTCGATGTCCCCGCGTTTGACCAGGGCGGTGGCGTCGGTGGTGATCAGCGCCGGGTCGATGCCGCCGCGGACCTTGTCGGGCCGGCGGACGGCCACGCCGGCGAGCTCGACCGGCGCGCCGATGCGCGCGGCGAGGTCGTCGGCGTGCGTCGTCATGATGCGCGCCACCTCGGAGCCGACAACTCCACAGCCCAGCAGCGCCACCTTCAGCGGACGCGTACGCATCATCCGACCTCGTTTCTCGTACTTCTGATTCGTATCTCTACGGTTCTGACGGGATGGGGACCAAGTCTCACTCACCGGACGGAGGTTTCAGCCGCCCGTCCGGATCCTGAGACATCTATTCCACCACCCGACTATTTCATCAGCCGACGTCGAGACGCAGGAGATCTTCCTCCGTCTCACGCCGGACGATGACCCTTGCTTCGCCGTCCCGGACCGCCACCACGGGCGGCCGGAGGGCGTGGTTGTAGTTGCTCGCCATGGAGCGGCAGTAGGCGCCGGTGGCGGGCACGGCGATCAGGTCGCCGGGCGCCAGGTCGGCCGGGAGGAAGGCGTCGCGGACGACGATGTCGCCGCTCTCGCAGTGCTTGCCGACGACCCGGGAGAGCATCGGCTCGGCGTCGCTGACGCGGGAGACCAGGCTGACGCTGTACTCGGCGTCGTACAGGGCGGTGCGGATGTTGTCCGACATGCCGCCGTCGACGCTCACGTACGTGCGCAGCCCGTCGAGCGGCTTGATGGTGCCGACCCGGTAGAGCGTGAAGGCCGTCGGCCCGACGATGGCGCGGCCGGGCTCGACCGAGATCCGGGGGGTGCGCAGCCCGGCGGCCTCGCACTCGCGCGTCACGATCTCGCCGAGCGCCTTGGCGATCTCGTACGGCTCGCGCGGGTCGTCCTCGGAGGTGTACGCGATGCCGAGGCCGCCGCCGAGGTCGATCTCGGGCAGTTCGACGCCGTGCTCGTCGCGCACCTCGGCGAGGAGCTGGACGACGCGCCGCGCGGACACCTCGAAGCCGGCCATGTCGAAGATCTGCGAGCCGATGTGCGAGTGGATGCCGATGAGCTCCAGGCCGTCCAGCCTCAGCGCCCGGCGCACGGCCTCGGCGGCCTGCCCGCCGGCCAGCGCGATGCCGAACTTCTGGTCCTCGTGGGCGGTGGCGATGAACTCGTGGGTGTGCGCCTCGACGCCGACCGTGACGCGGATCTGCACGCGCTGCCGCTTGCCGAGGGACTGGGCGACGTGGGCGACCCGGACGATCTCCTGGAAGGAGTCGAGGACGATCCGTCCGACGCCGACCTCGACGGCCCGCCGGATCTCCTCCTCGCTCTTGTTGTTGCCGTGGAAGGCGATCCGCTCGGCGGGCATCCCGGCGGACAGGGCGGTGGCCAGCTCGCCGCCGGAGCAGACGTCGAGGTTGAGGCCCTCCTCGTGCAGCCAGCGGACGATCGCGCGGGAGAGGAACGCCTTGCCGGCGTAGAAGACGTCGGCGTCGGCGCCGAAGGCCTCGGCCCAGGCGCGGCAGCGGGCGCGGAAGTCGGTCTCGTCGAGGAAGTAGGCGGGGGTCCCGAACTCCTCGGCGAGGTCGGTGACGCGCAGTCCGCCGATGGTCGCGATGCCCTGCTCGTCGCGCGCCACGGTCCGCGCCCACACCTTGGGGTCGAGCGTGTTCAGGTCGGCGGGCGGCGCGGTGTAGTGGCCCTCGGGGAGCACGTCGGCGTGGCGGGGGCCTGCGGGGTGGGCGGAACGGCTCATGTCTGGTCAGCTCTTTCAGATCCGGTCGGGTGCGCTGATGCCGAGCACGGAGAGGCCACCGGCGAGCACCGTCCCGGCGGCTTCGGCGAGCGCGAGCCGGGAGCGGTGGGCGGCCGAGGGTTTCTCGTCGCCGAGCGGCAGAACGGTGTGCTGGAAGCCGAGCAGCGCGTCGGCGACGGCTTCGAGGTGCCGCGCGACCCGGTCGGGGGCGCGGTGGCGGGCGGCGGCGAGGAGGACGTCGGGGTGGTCGCGGAGCAGCCCGAGGAGCGGGTCGTGGACCTCGGTCTCGTACGCGGGGGCGACGTGGAGCTGCCGGCCGTTGACGAGGAGCCGCCGGGCGCGGGAGTGGGCGTACTGGACGCGGAAGAGCGCGTTGCGCTCGTGCGGTACGAGGAGCGGGGGCCCGTCGAGGGGCCGGTCGTGCGGCGCGGCCCGCAGCAGCCGCCACCGGGCGGCGTCGGTGCCGAGCCGCTCGGTGTCGTACGCGCCGGGGTGGACGTGCGGCCGCTCGCCGCCGGCCTCGACGCGGACCTCGGCCCCCTGCCCGAGCAGCAGCCCGGTCAGACAGTCGACGACCACGCGGGCGCGTGCCTCGACCGGCGGCTCGAACCGCACGAGGTCCCCGGCCAGCCCGTCACCGCGCCCGTAGCCCGGTCCGGCGGTACGAACGGCCTCGACGAGCGCGGCGCCGCTGTCGCGCCGCAGGGTGAAGTTCAGGAACCCGGGCCCGGTGATGTCCACGGCGAGGATCCCCCGGGCCCCCTCCAGCCGCTCCTTCAGCACGGAGGCGACATCGAGTGCGGCCCGCCCCGCGGGCCGGGCCAGCGTGAGGGCGACACTGCTGGCGTACTCCCCCACGCCCCCCGGCCGGGCCTTCTCGACCTTCACGCGCGGAGGGACGTCGACCCGCAGCGCACCGTCGTCGACCGCACGGCGCACGGCGTGCTGCACGGTGAGGGAGAGGTCCGCGGGGGTCACGGTCCCAGCCTAGGGGAGGAGGGGGGTCGAAACGCGAACCGGTTTCGCCATCCGGGCACCCGCGGCGGCAGGGGCGGGGAAAGCGCAGGTGGGCCGGGGATCCCAGGTGAAGCGCGAGATGCTGAGGAAGCGCGCGCGGGACGGGACTCACCGCACGGGTCGGCCGGGGATCCCGGGGGGAACGCTAGATGCCGGGGAAGCGTGCGGGGGCTCACCGCCCCGGGCAGACGCTCCCGGCGGCTGGTCTGCCCGGGGAACCGTCCCCTGCGGACGGCTCCTCTCCCGCGTCGGGCCCGCCGGCCTGACGCCGCTGCCGGGGCTCCCGGTGCAGCAGCTGCCGGACGACCCGTACGAGCTCCGCCGGCTCGAAGGGCTTCGCGAGGAACGCGTCCGCCGCCTGAGCCCCCTCGCCCTCGCCGCAGGCACTGATGATCGCCACGGGCAGATGCCGCGTCCGCGGATCCTCCCGGAGCCGCTGAGCGGTCTTGATGCCGTCGAGCCGCGGCATGACGACGTCGAGGGTGACGACGTCGGGCCGCACGCGATGCACCACGTCCAGACACTCGGCACCATCGGCCGCGGTCACGACCTCGAACCCCTCGAGTTCGAGATTGACCCTGATCAACTGCCGGATGACCTTGTTGTCGTCGACAACGAGCACCCGCCCGGACACGCCTGACACGTGAACGAGAGTAGGCCGCCCCGAGGGGCTGCGTCCGGGTTTTGCCCACTTCCGACCCGTGCGAGCGAACACCCCCCTGGTGACGCCCCGGAAATACCTGTTCACAGGCACCCCGCGACAGCTGGTAAGGTTTCACCCGTCGCCGCCAAGCAGCGACGAAGCCCCCGTAGCTCAGGGGATAGAGCAACGGCCTCCGGAGCCGTGTGCGCAGGTTCGAATCCTGCCGGGGGCACTCCAGCTCGGACAGCGTGGTCAAGGCGCTGACCAGCGAGAGTGCCAAGCACAAAGACCCGGACTCAGTCCTACTGAGTCCGGGTCTTTGTCGTTGTGTGTCGCTGATCGCGAGTGAGTGGCGAGTGAGCGGCGGCTGACACTCAGGCAGGGGACAGCAAGCGATACATGGCCTGGCCGTCGGCTTCAGCCTCGGGGTCACCCAGTTGCCGCCACGCAGCATGAGTAGGGTCGTGCAGCGCCCGGGCCACCGCTAGCTTCCTACGGTCCCCCTTCTCCAGCTCGTCCCTCATTGCGATCGGGTCACCAGGGAGCGAGAGCAAAAACGCCAAGTCCCGGTAGTGCTTGTCCTTCGGAGCAGTAGGGATGGTCAAGGCAGCAGCCTTCCCCACGATCGCCCCCAGCAAGTTAGGGCGATAGATAACCCCGACCCGGTCATCCAGCTGCACCTTCACAGCTTCAGTCCGATGCACCGCCTGCCGGCCACCGGGCACTTCCAAAGTCGAACCTGGCGGTGTGGTTGTCAGATCGACTCGCCCTCCGAGGTTGTCTGGAGCAAGGAGGTCAACCACGAGCACCCCTTCGCCATCACCTCGCTTGTACCTGTGCGCCTTACCTTCAGGCGACAACCCCGCAGACTCGAAACCCAACGCCTCCAGCGCGGAAACCAGTATTTGCAGGCTTCTTTGATTGGAAAGCAAGTTGGCCAACACGTCGAGATCAAGGCTCACGCCGGGAGGAGTCCTGTCGTGCTCCAACCCGTGAAGGAGCACCATCTGCCCGCCGATCAGGGTCCAGTCGCCCTGCACCCTCTCAGACAGGTCTAGGAGCGTGCCCCAAAGCCCCGATACCGTCCCTGTCAGCAAGTCCGACGTGATGCGAACTCTCGGCTCACTCACTGCTGCGCCGACCGCCCCACGCCGAGGAGGCCAGCAACGGCTCCAAGATGGCTTCGGCCGCGACGCTGGCCCGATCTTCATGGGCATCAAGCAAGTCCGCCGCCACCACAGAGGCGGGAGCGTCATGCCCCTCACGCGACGCTTGAGACTCTGGCGCTAGGAACGGCCAAGCGCTGGCCGGCGGCACTCGAACGATCAGGTTTCCCCGCTTAGCGTCGAGCACTAGGCCGAAGGTCTCCTCTAGCTTTTGAATCCGCTCCGGGTGGACGTAGACCTCGGCGCGGCCTGGGGCTACGTAGTCAGCCCCCACCCGCGGCGCTGCACTCACGCCAGCACGCACAACGTCCGCATTCTCGATCAAGGCTGGCAGCAAGGAACGGTGAACCCTGTAACGCCTCACATCAGCCCTTGAAGCAAGGAGCTTCTGGATCCGCGACGCGGGAACTTCGCCACTCTCGGCAAGGCTCCGCAGTCGCGCAAGAAGACGGGAACGTTCCGGATGCGACAAGCCTGACGGGCGGCAGCCAGACAAGATCGCCAAAGCACCCCAAGCATTGCGCGCAGACAGCGGTCGCCCCGGGTCGGAGGCCACTCGTTTGCGATCTTGCAAGCTGTCAGCCTCGACGAGCCATCGGCCGCCCACCCGAGAACCCTGCAGCTTGCCAGCCTGGAGTAGCTGACGCACGCGCGAGTCGTGTACCCCCAAGCCTGCGGCGGCCTGCCTCACAGATACGTATTCCACGTTCTCACCTCCTTGCGACTTCCCTCTCGAAAGCGAGAGAGAACACGCAACTAGTGTCGCCTCCCCAGCGACTTGCGTCAAACCTCTCGACTGCGAGAGGGAACACGCAAGGATCCCCCAAAAGGTAAAGACTTGGTCAATCTTTGCTGTGGATGTAGATGTTTAGTGACTCCCCTGGATACGCTCCGTGATCGAAGATCAGCGTAGCGACGGAGCGTATCCAGGGGAGTCAGGAGCACTCCACGCATCAGTCACCCTGCGTAGTTGCTTTTGCTTGCTGTGACTACCAGCCCATGGCCTTCTCGATCTTCCTGTTATTTAGCTCCTCATGCCCATCGATGCAGCCCTCGTAGCGGCGATGGATGACCTCAGGCGAGTTGCCCGCCCGGCGGGCCACCTCGGCGACAGGGACTCCCGCGTTCAACCAGTTGGTGATGCAGGTGTGGCGGAGGTCGTACGGTCTGTGGGCGAGCGGGGATTCCACCCTGTCCGGCGGGAGGGCGATCGGTCGAGCTTCTTGCCAGACCCTCCAGTAGCTGGAGGTCCCGAGCACAGCGCCGCGCTCGTTGGCGAAAAGCCGGCCGTCCCTCGCCGTGCCGAACTCCGCCATGTGCGCGCGGAGCATGGCGACCAGCATCGGAGGGATCGGGACGGGGCGATCTGCCTTGGGTTCCCTGGACTTGAGCCCGCGCTTGTCGTGACGCTGTCCCGAGTCCGTCCACCGCTTGCCGGATACGGGGCGGGTCTCCTTGAGGGTGAGGGTCCCCCATCCCTTCTCAGGGAGGTAGCAGTCTTTCTTCCTTAGCCCCACCGCCTCGGCCGGCCGCATCGCTGCATACATCTGGCAGGCGAAGAAGGCGACAAGTCGGCGCCCTCGGTTCCGGTGGATGGATCCCACGTAGGAGACGGCTGTGAGGAGTTGTTCGCCCTGGACGGCGTTGACCAAGACCCGGGGGTCCACGACGTCGCCCTTGGTGGCCCCTGCGCGCTTCACTCCCACGAGCGGGTTCTCCTCCAAGTACCCGCACTCGATGGCGTACTCCATGGCCGTGTTGAAGCCTCGGCGCCGGCGCTTGTAGGTCTCCCCCGCTGCCGGGGTGTCGTCCAGCTTGAACGAGAGCCGGTACTGGACGTCCCGCACCACCTTGGGGTCTGTGAGCGCTGAGAGCGCCAACGACCGGGTGCTGAGCCATGTGCACGCCGCCACGAGATCCGGCGGAGGCTCCTCATCCTGATGTGCCGGTACGACCGCCCACCGCATCGCGAGCCGCGTCTCCTCCGGAGTAGGCGCCTTCTTACCGCCCTCCACCATCGCAAGCGCCACCGTGGCCAGGCTGTCGGCCAGCCCCTCGCGAGTCTTAGCCGCCGCCATACGCCACCGGCTCGCCATGTATTCGCGGCTGAAATCCCACCACGAGGGATCAGGCTTCTGGCTCTCCTTCGCGGCAGCCGCCCGGAGTTCCGACTCCGGCAGGCCGGACGCCACATCGAACGCCTCACCCTTCCGCATCGCCTGCCAAAGCTCGGAGCGGCGGCTCTCCGCGAGGGCCACGGTGGCGAAGCTGGCAGCCTTCACCTTTCCTGAGACAGTCCAGCGAATCTGGTAAGGAGCCTTCTTGCTTCGTACCTGGTTGACCTTCCAGACCCGTACGTCCGTGGAGAGGGTCACGTCCCCGGAAACGGGCGGGCGCCCGCTGTTGCGGGCGCCCGAGGTGTTGCTGGTCTTGCGGTAGGTCACGCGGCTTCCTCCAGGGTCTCGATCCAGCGCTCCAGGTCCGAGCGGCGGATACGGACCGCACCGTTCGGGAGTTTGATGGCCTTCGGCCCCTTCTTGAGCTGCCGCCACCGGTAGAAGGTGGCTCGGGGAACTCCGATCTCCTTCACCACCTGGGGGATGGTGAGCATCTCGTCACGCGTCGCGGGCACAGTGCCTCCTGCGCAGGGAAGTCCGGTTCACATTGCTGTGAGTCGCGACTCAGCGCGCACAGAGGCCGCTTTTCGAGGGCGTGTGCGCGCTGAGTCGCGACTCTCACGAATGTGGATCTGTGAGGTTGAGGGTGATGCCGGTGTAGGTGGTGACCTGTCGGCCGTACTCGTCGCGGGGGCGCGAGCGGTGAAGCTGGGGGACGACGGACAGGAGATTGCGGCCGAACATCTGCTTCGTGCCGATGGCCTTGACGCCGTTGTCCTCGGCCCACTCCCGCCACGCGGCCCACAGGATGTCCACCGGCACTTCGCGGGTCGGCCCGGTGGTGCAGCGTTCGCGGACGAACGCGCTCGTGGGCGAGGCGGTGTCCTGCATGGTGATGACCGCGTCCTGAGAGGAGGCAGGCTCGGTGATCCGGCCGGTGCGCTCCAGGCGGGCGAGACCGTCGAGGGCCCAGTTGATGATGCCGGGCATCTCGGCGGAGAGCTTGCCTGTGAGGGCGGTGTCCTCTTTGCCGAGCCAGGAGACGGTCATGTTGAGCACGACGAAGCGGCGGGCGATGACGCCGGAGGAGTCGCCGAAGTTCGGCAGCTCGTTAGTCAGCACCATGAGCCGGGTCGGGAGCTTCCCGGTCCAGGGCTCGCGGTACTTGCGATCAATGTCGATGGTGTCCTCGCCGGAGATGGTGAGCAACCGCTCGACCACCTGTCCGCCTCCGTCCTTGTTGGAGAGACGGGCGTCGGAAATGACTGCGAGCGGCTTGCCGATGAGGGTGGAGAGCCCGAAGTTCGTGCCCAGGCCGGCGAGTGTCGGCCCGGCGAGGTTCTCCTTGCCGACCAGCTCTTTCAGGACGCGGGCGATGGTTCCCTTCCCGGAACGGGACGGACCTTTCACAAGCAGGATCTTCTGTTGGTCGGTCCGGCCGGAGAGCACGTATCCGAACCACTCCTGGAGCGCTGCGATGGAGTCGGGGTCGTCGGGCCAGATGCCCTGGAGGAAAGCCTCCCAGGCGGGGGCAGTCGCGGTCCGGTCGTAGTCGTACGGGACGGAGACGAGGTTGAAGAAGCCGGGGCCGTGCGGAAGTAGCTTCCGGTCCCGGATGCGCAGAAGACCGTTCTGGCAAGCGACGATCGGGCTCGTGTCGTGCTTGCCACGCTCGCCGTCAATCCAGGACGGCGCGTCAGTGTCGGTGGGCAGGAGGGTGATGGCCCCGAGCGCGTCGAGGAGGTTGCTGATCTTCGTCTTCGTCGGTGCCCACTCCCGCACCTCCGGCTCGCCGTTCTTGTCGACGCCGGCGAAAAAGGTGGTGTGCTCCAGCCGCTTGTACAGCCCGGCGCGCATCTGCTGCTCGTCGTACTCCCGCCAGCAGGTCCCGGTCCACCGCATCCACGACCCGCGCCAGCGGCGCAGCCGCAGGTGTCCGTCCTCGGTGTGCCAGGCAGGCACGAGCTTGCGGGCGACGGCCATCGGGTTGGACGGCGAGGGCAGTTCCTCGGTGCCGGTCACGCGGCTTCCTTCCCCTCGGTCAGCAGCGGGCAGGCGGTGCGGTGGCGGGTGTGGTCCTCGATGAGCGCGGTGACCTTCCGCTGTCCGAACGCGGCCAGGTTCCGCCCGCAGGAGCACCAGGACCGCGCGGAGGGTGTCGTGTCCCGTCCCGGGGCGGAGATCCGCAGCAAGGCGACGATCTGGGGCTGGCCGGTGCTGGTGGATCCGGCGGTCACGCGACGGCCCCCAGGGCGGCGTTCATGCCGTTGGTGACGCACCGGCGGGCGTATGGGGCGGGGACGCCGACGGCGATGGCGGCGGTGATCAGTTCCTCGGCGATGCGGTCGAGGCCGCAGGGGCCGGGGCAGGCGGTGTGCCGGGTGGCGAGGAAGCGGGCGGCCCCGTAGGCGGCGGTGCCGGCGCCCTGCTCGGGGTGGGCCCTGATGTTGTCGAGTCCGCGTTCCAGGCCGGTCTGGACGAAGGTGGGGGTGTGGCGGCAGCCGGTGGCGACGCTGCGGTCCCACCGGGGCGGGGTGGAAGAGTCCACGGCCGCGCGGGCGGGGGTGGACTCTTCCCTCTCGACCAGGGCGAGGACGGCCGGCGGCAGAGCGGCGATCGGGCCGGTGCCGGGGCCGAGCCAGCGGGCGTAGGACATGAGGGACTTGATGTCCACGCCGGGCCGGACCTTGTTGGCGGAGCGCATGGCACCCCGGTAGATCCAGTGCTCCCCGCGGGTCGTGGCCACGGTCTTGGTCGGCGGGAGGGTGGTGCGGGCCCAGGCGACGGCGTCGGGGTTGTCGAGGTCGACGACGGTGACCAGGGCGCCGCCGGGGTGGTAGCCGATGGCCCGTGCCCGTCGCCAGGCCATGCCCCACTGGCGGGAGGCGAGGACGTGGGGGTTGGTGGTGGCGGCGGCCCAGCCGTGGCACGGCCACGGGCACACGCACGGCCCGGGGGTCTTCATGTTCGGCCGGCCGCCACAGGCGAGGTCGGCGCAGTCGCGGCAGTTCCCGAGGGGCCGCTTGTCGGCGCCGAGGGGCAGGACCGGGAGGTGGCCGTCGGCGAGGGCCATGGCGTTGATGGCGAGGCTGTTCACGCGGCCACCCCCGCCCGGGCCTGGGAGAGGAACGCGGTGCCGATCCACTGGGAGTACGCGGGCGGGATGGCCTCCGTCAGTTCCTCGCGGACGTCGGTCCAGTCGATGCCCATGGCGGCCTGCAACTCGGCCACGGTGGGCTTGCCGCCGCCGTTGCCGTAAGCGGCCACATAGGGGCCGTCGAAGAACTCTCCGTGCCTCCAGCCCCGGACCCGTCCCCGGTGCTTGGGGTGGGCGGGCCGGGTGACGCTCCAGCGGCCGAGTTCGAAGTTGCGGTGCCGCAGGACGCCGAGGCCGAACATCTCGCCGCACAGGGTGAGGTCCTTGCGGATCTCCGCCCGCCCGTTGGGCTGCTCGATGACGTACGGCAGGCCGGACGCCTCCAGCAGGACCCGCGTGGGGGCGACGAGATCGACGTGGGTGCCGCCCCAGCCCATGGCCCGGTTGGTACCCACGGTCAGGGCGCACTTGTCCTGGCAGGGCGGCGAGGAGTGGACGAACGAGAACCGCTCGATCTCCCCGGTGGCGATGAGGTCCGCCAGGAACGAAAGGGCGTCGGCCTGGTGGAAGGCGAAGGGGTAGTTCGGGCGCGGGGCGATGTCCACGCCGACGACGTGGAACCCGGCGCGCCGGTAGCCGGTTCCTGCGCCGCCGGCGCAGGAGTACAGGTCCAGCAGCCACGGCCGGTCGCCGTCTCGCCGGATGGGGAAGAGATGCGTCATGCTGAATGTCTCCAGTTCGTTTGCTGGTGACGAGAGCGGCCCCGGATCTTGGCGGATGCAGGGGGCCGCTTTCGGCGTTCCTGAGGTGAAGCGGAACGGATCATGGCTGGCGCTCGGGGAGGCGGGGGCACCCTCTGTCGGGGATGTCCTGGAGGGGGTTTTCGCAGGTGGCGGGGGTGCGCCTCCCCGCCTCCCTGGATGGGTGTTTGTGCTGATCAGCGCGGGGGATGCGGGTTGGGGAGAGGGTTGGGGAGTTCTCCCCGCCTCCCCGGGCGGGGCGGGTTCGCCTCCCCTGGTCAGATCGCGGAAGCGGAACCGTCGGCGTCGCGGTTGGCGAGGGCGCGGTGGACGTGGTCGCGGTGGACGACCATGCGGCCGTGGGACTTCTTCGGCTCCTCGCCGGCGTCTTCCAGCACCCGCTTCAGGTCGCCGTTCGTCCACGCGTTGTAGGCGGCCGGGGCGAGGGCGGCGAGTCGCTTGAGGACGTCCTGGGTGAGCATCTTCGGCTCGTCGCCGATCGCGGTGGCGATGTCGGCGAGCGCGTCGCGCTCCTCCTCGTCGTCGGCCACGGCGGTGAGGGTGGTGACGCCGTCGCGCAGGGCGCGGGCGCGGTCGGCGATCTGGGCGGCGGCGGTGTCGTCGATGAAGTGGGTGCGGACGGTGATGGATGCCTGTCCGGCGGGGATCTTGATGCCGTCGGACGCGACGACGACGGTGCCCTTGTCCATGCCCTGGCGCAGCAGGTGCGGGGCGGCGCCGCCGTCGATGGCCTTGTCGCCCAGGGCCATGCGGGCCTGGGACTCGGTGCCCAGGACGAGGGAGGCGCGGGTGTGGGCGCCCTCGCGGACCAGCTTGGGCAGGTTCTGGTCGGTGGGGTCCTGGGTGCCCTCCCACAGCAGCACGTCCACGGCCCGGCCCTGGTTGTGGATCTTGCGGACGGCCATGAAGTAGCGGGAGGTGGCCTTGGAGCCGCCGTAGGGGCGCTTGTCGTCGCCGACCGCAGGGCACATGAACGCGACCTGTGCTTCGTCGACGATGCCGATGAGCGGGGCGAACTTCGTGCCGGGCGGGGCCTGGATGCGGTGCTCCATCTCCTCGACCAGGCCCTCGACCATCTCGGTGGCGTCGATGACGTGGTCGTCGGTGGGGCCCTGGATGAGGACGGTGGCGATGCCGTCGAACATGCCCCAGTCGCCGACACCCTTGAGGTCCGCGATCCGGAACTCCACCCGGCGGTCCAGGGCGAGCCACAGGGCGAGCGCGCGCAGGGACGCGGTCTTGCCCTGGTTGGACAGGCCGGTGATGAGCATGTGGCGCTGGTAGAGGCTGAGGGTGGCGGCGTCCCCGCGCAGGTCCTGGCCCCAGGGGGCGCGGCCCTTGGCGTAGTCGGCGGTCATCGTCTCGTCGGTGACCAGCGGGGACGGGCCGATCGGCTGGTCCAGGGCGCCGGAGTCGGCGATCCACAGCCGCACGGTACGGGCGGCTTCCGGGATGGTGATGAAGACTTCGTGCTCGTGGCGAGACAGGTTCTCGGCGAGCTTCTTCCGCCGTGCCTGCACCTCGTTGGTGGAGACACCGGAGGGGAGGGTGACGTCGACTTCCACGCCGCATCCGGCGATCCGGATCGGCCCGAGCATCGCCGCCCCGGAGTCGCCCATCTCCTTGATGGCCTTGCGCAGGGCGGGGATGCCCAGGTCGCGCATCGCGGTGACCACGATGGACGGGGTGATCGGCGCGCCGGCGTCGCTGGTGCGGGCGGTCGCGGGAAGGGCCCACTGCGGGGCGGCGGCCTGGTGACGGCCGACAGCCCACAGACCGGCCACCGCGAGCCAGGGCCCGACGGCGACCAGCGGACCCCACACCACGGCCACGAAGACGACCAACAGCCGCACCAGCTCGACCAGGGCCATCAGCGGGGTGAAGACGTCCGCCGGGTCCTTGGTCGCGACCGCGAGGGCGATACCGACGGCGATCAGCGCGCCTATCCCGGTCCCGGCGCCATAAGCGGCGCTGCGGGCCATGTCCTGGGGGGCCTTGAGCAGGTCCATGCGCCGCTTGTGCCGCTCGGCGCGGAAGCGGTGCAGCCGCTCCTCCCACTCGCCCGCGGCTTCGTGGTTCCCGCCCGCCTCGGCGGCCCGCATCATCCGCTGGTAGCGGGCACCGGTCCGACCGTCCCACGCCCGGCGGGCGGTGATCCGCGTACCGCCGACCAGGTAGGCGCCGTGCCGGACGGTGACCCGCGCGACCGTGCGGGTCCGCTCATGCTTCACCGCGCCCACGACGGCGCGGCGGCCTCGGGCGAACACTCGGACCGGTCGCGCCGGTTCGGGCTTGTCCGTGACGACCGTGAGCGGCACAGAGGCAAGGGCGGGCTGTTCCTGGGTGGGGTCCTTGAAGAGGGGGACCACGTTCTCCGTCATGCTGAGTGTCTCCTGCTGCTCGTAAGAGTGGGAGGGAGGGCCCGGGGGCGGCCTGATTCCTTGGCCGGGACGACCGCCCCCGGGCACAGCTACTTCTTCTTCGCGTTCTTCTCGGCGCGGTCGCGGGCGCCGTCGAGGATGCGGTCGACCTTCTTCTCCAGGTCGCCCTGGTAGACGTTCTCGCCGGCGATTCCGCGCTTGCACATGCGGCCGACGTACCAGGCGAACTTGGCCTTCTCACCGGCGGTGAGCGGCGGGTGGTCGGGGTCGTAAGCGTCGTTCTTGCGGGCCATCAGGACTCCTCCGAGTGGTTGGTGTGGGTCAGCGGCCGGCGTGGGGGTTCAGTGGCATCCCGCAGCGCGGGTAGGGGCAGACGCGGGGGTTGGGCTTGGGCACGGAGCGGCGGCAGCCGGGGCAGTGGTTGAAGTCGAAGAAGCGAGAGCGGGCCATGAACGGCTCCTCGGTGATTGATGTGGGCGCGGGGCTGTCCCGGCTCCCCTTCCACCCCCGACCAGCAGGGCTGGGGGTGGGCGGGCAGTCGTCAGTCGAGGGCCCTGAGTTCGTGGGTGTGGCACAGCACCGGGGCGATCCAGATGCTGATCCGGTCGACGGTCCACCGGCCCTCGGTGAGGGGGCCCGGGGGTACTTCGTCCAGGACGCGGCCGGTCTTGCCGACGGCGCGGGGGTCGTCCTCGCAGGCGACGATCAGGACCTTCTGTCCGCCTCGGAACATGGGCTCACTTCCCCTTCCGGGAACGGCGCGCCTTGCCGATGGCCTTCGCGGCCTGCTGCCCGTCCGGGCCGCCGACCGAGCGGACGACGGTATGGACGCCCCAGACCAGGACCGCGGCGAGGAACGCGAGCAGCGCCAGGTTCGCCGCGATCGCGGTCAGCGCGCCGACGAGCAGGGGGCCGAAGTAGACCCCGGCGGCGACGGTCCCGGCGCCGATCCCGGAGCCGAGCGCGACCCGCTGCACCGTGCGGTCCGGCGGGGCCTGGTGGATGTGCTGGTGAACTACCTGCGGCGCCGCACCCGGTGCGGGGTGGAGGGGGGTGGGGAGGTGGTCGGCGTAGGTGTAGGTGCCGTCCGGGAGCTGCACGACCCGGACCGGTTCGGGGAGGGTGCTCATGGGGTTCTCCCAGGTCAGATGGTGAGTGAAGGCGGCAGGGGTGGGGTCAGTCGTTCTTGCGCTCGGTGCCGTACACGTCGCCGTGGTGGGTGCCGCCGCTGACGCCGTAGGTGTTGCCGCCGACGATCGAGCCGTTGATGGTGACGCCGGCGTCCTTGAGGGCCTGGGTGAGGTCGGCGCTGTCGGTCTGCGTGGTGTCGATGGAGACGCCGCCGAAGTTGAAGATCGCCATGGGGGTTCCTCCTGGATTGGTGAGGGCGGGGCTGTCCCGGCTCCCCTTCCGCCCCCGGACCGGTCGGGTCGGGGGCGGGCGGGCAGTCGTCAGACCGCGAGAGCGACGGCGGCGAGGGCGAGGGCGAGGATGTGGGCGGTCTGGTCGACGTGCGCGGCCCCGCCGTGGTCGGCCCAGGACGTCTGGCGCATGCGGGTCATCCACCAGCGCACCGGCCAGCGGCGGTCGATGAACGCGTGCGTCGACCCGATCCATGCGAGGGCGGCCAGCGCGACCGGCGCGGACAGGGTGACGTCGAGGACGACGGCGCCGGCCGCGAGGGCGATGCCGCAGGCGGTCACGTGGGTGGCTGCGTGGGTGAGGTTGGCCCGCCACCCAGCGGCGCCGCCCTCGGCCTTATGGGCGGCCTGGTGATCGGTCTGGAAGGGGTAGTCGGCCAGCAGGTGACCGAGGTAGAGCAGCACGAACACGGTCGCGAACACGGGAGTCTCCTCGGTGCCGCTCAGGCGGCGAGTTCAGTGGGAGCGTCCGCGCAGGGGACGCACATGCCGAGCGAGGTGGGGATGCGGTATCCGGCGTCCCGCCCACAGGCGGGGCAGATCTGCCGGGCGGCGTTCGCCGCGGCGAGGGCCGCCCGCTTGGCGGGGGTCATCGGCCGGACGGGGACGGCGGTGTCAACGCGGTAGAGGTAGGCGATCAGCGGGTCGCGCCGGCGGCGGGGGCGTTCGAGCTGGGCCACGACCGGGGCACCGCCCGGCCGCAGCCCCAGAGCCCGAAGCTGCCGGAAGGTGGCCAGCCCCTCGGGGGCGAGGCGCCAACGGTAGACCGGGAGCGTGCTCACGCGGCCTCACCGCGCTCGGCGCGCAGGGTCTCGCGCAGCCACCGGCCCTTCTCCGCCGACGTACGAACCGCCCGCCGGATCCGGTCGGCCGTCAGGTTCTCCACCGGCCACGACTCGGTCAACTGCCGAGCCTCGGAGAGGAGTTCATCTCGCGTGCGGCGCGGCACCGGCGTCTTCGCCGCGTCTGGCACCCGGCGGGTCACCCGTTCGGGCCGGGTCGACTGTTCGGCCGCGACGACCCGCATGGCCGCCCGACCGGTCGACTCGACAGGAGCGGGCGGGGTGGGCTCTTCCTCCGCCTGGCTGGGGTCGACCAGGGCAGGTTCGAGAGCGGGAAGAGGCTGGTCAGAGGTAGACCGTTCCGTACCGGTCCGTTCCGATTCCTCCGCATTAGCGGGGTGGATCGGTCGGGTGGACCGGTCGACCTCCAGCTCCACCGTGACCGTGCCATCGGGCTCGACCGGTCCGGTGAGAACCGGGGCGAGGGTGGTGGCGCCGAACATCGCGGTGAGGGCGGCGTGGGCGCCGTCGGTGACCTTCTCACGCTGGACGTCGACCAGTCGGGTACCCAGGACGATGTCCCCGGCGCCGACCTTCTTCGCGAGCTTCCAGTACTCCAGCTCCGCCTTCTTGCGGACCTTGGGGTCGGGGTGCCGCTCGGACATGGCCCGCTGGTAGGCGATCGCCTGCACCAGGTTCGCGGCGTGGGCTTCGGCCTCGGCGTCCCGGCCGTCTCGGTAGACCACGATCCGGCGAGCGAGAAAGGCGGCGCCCTCGGCGGAGGCGGTCATGCCCATGGGGGTGAGGGCGTAGATGACCATCTCACCGGGGGTCTTCGCGGCGGTGGCCGACATGGCGGCGGCGGCTGCGGGAAGAGCCCACAGCCCCGCTCGGATCACGCGGGGCGAGGACTGGCCCAGCAGCGTCAGCCCGAGCAGCACGATCGCCAGGACGGCGGTGGCGCCCTCGCCGGCCGCGACCGCTCCGACGGCGGTGCCGGAGCCGTAGGCGGCCTTGATGTTGGTGTAGGTGCCGAACCCGCCGGCGCCGCCGGTGACGAGCATCGGCACGAACGCCGCCCCCAGCACCACCCGCTGGAGCGTTCCCAGCTCCCTGCCGGCGGCGCTCACCCCTTCTCCTCCGTCTTCGTGACGTCGAAGGGGGTGTAGGTGGCCGGGTGCCGCTTCGTCCAGTCCCGGACGTAGACGACGGCCTCCTCGACCGGCATCTCGTCGGAGTACTTCAGCAGCATCGACAGGCCGATGCTCACGTCCTGCGCCCGCTTCTCCAGGACCCGGTAGTGCTTGCGCTCGTCGGCGTCCTCGATGGAGGGGAGCGGGAGGTCGAGGGCTTCCAGGATTGCGGCCACCAGGGTGGTGACCTCGCCCGGGAGGTCGGTCAGGCGGGTCATGCGGCACCGCCCGACTGCGCCACGCCGGCGCGGTTGGTCAGGGTGCGGCGCTCGTCCAGGACCCGGTTACGGGCCCGGCGGATCCGCCGCTCGTCCAGCACCGTGGCCGGGCGGTCCAGCATCCAGATCTCCACGTCCAGCAGGTCGAGCTCCGCCACGATCAGCGGCATCTCCCGCTCGATCGCGTCCAGCTCCGCGTCCGACGGTTCACCGTCGAACCCGATGGCCGTAACAACGGCCTGAAGTGCAGCGATGGACTTCATTGGGTGTGTTCCTCTCACACAGGAACGGCCCGAACCGACCCCCCGGTGTTCCAGCACCGGGGGGTCTCGCCGTTTGGAACCATCCGGCTCCCCTCGACCCCGCCCGTACGGCACCCCGCATGGGGCCCGGACGGGCGAGGGAGGCAACCGGCCGCAGCCGATCGGCTGCGGCAGTCAGGTGACGCGGTGGGCGTGGCCACTCCGCCGGTCCAGCGGGAGGGGCGCCCAGGGTCTTAATCGCTTCACGCCGGCCTCCATAGGGGCGGACATGGCGTAATGGCAGTTCGCGATCTTTGCCCCTGTCTCACCGACGCAGAAGACTCCGTGGTCGCCCCCGAAGGGCGGCCGGAGCAAGGTGCTTGCTGTTCGCGTGCGGCAGGGCCTACGGCTTGTCGCAGATGCCTGGATCCACTGTTCAGTTCTCAACCGGGACAATCGCTTCCTTCGCTGCCGTTTCACGGGCCTCTCCGGGCGACATAAGTGCAGGTCAAACCAAAGAAGACGCCCACCTGAAGTGTTGCCTAGGGGGGGTTGCCGTCTTGCTTGATAGGTACGGTAGGCAAACTCGGGACTGCGCGCAACCCCCTCTCGCGATAGAGTCTGATAGCCCCCCTAGGCGAAGGAGAGTCGTGCAGCACGAGATGGAGAAGGTTGCTGGGGTAGCGGACCCCGTCGACCGCGCCAAAGCCGCAATCGACCTGATGGCCCGGTACCAGAGCCACGTCAATGAGCTGTCCCGCGTCCGCCGAGAGGCCATCGAGGAAGCTCAGGCCAAGGGCATGACGCAGGCAGAGATCGCCAAGCGCCTCGGCGTCAGCCGTGGGCGGGTGGGACAGCTCGCGTCAGCCGGCCCGCCGCCGGAACGCGCGTTCTTCGGCACGGACCTGGTCACGGTCTCGCTTGGTGGCAAGTACGAGGCCGGGAAGGCGCCTGACGAGTTCCCCAGCGAGGTGATCACCCGGGAGGACTTCGGCAACTTCGAGCACCTCAGGAAGCTGCTGGGTGGGATGAAGTTGGACGCTCAGTACGAAGTGATTCCGCCCTCGGGGATGGTGAACCTCAACCGAGACAACCACGTCGTCATCTGCGGCCCTCGGCTCTCTCCGCTCATCGCGCAGGTACTCGAAGGAGACGACAACCTTCGGTTCGCTAAGGACACCGCGTGGCATCTGCTGGACAAGACCGCGGGCAAGGAATTCAGGTCTCCTCAGGATGAGGACGGATCGGCCGGTGACATCGGGTACCTGGGACGCCTGCCTCGCTTGGACGGCAAGGGGACTTTCCTCTATGTCGCCGGCATCCACTCCATCGGAGCCAACGGAGTCATCCACTTCTTGGAGAACAACCTGGCAGAGCTCTACCGAGAGGTCCGCACTCGTCGATTCTCCACTCTGATCTCCTGCCGCTACGACCCGAAGACGCTCGAAGTGCTGGAGAGTCGACGCGTCACCCCTCTCTACCGACACGAAGGCTGATCATGCGCGTCGCCATCGACACCGAACCCGGCGGAACCGCCCCCAACGAAGATTGGGTGGCGGCCACGGCTTCCCTCGCCCTCGTGCTGGACGGAGTGAGCACCGCAGGTCTCGACACGGGATGCCGCCATGGCGTCCCGTGGTACGTCTCTCAGCTCGGCAGTCGCCTTGTCACTGCACTGGCCGACCCGAAGGAATCGCTCCCAGACGGCCTGGCCACTGCCCTAGAACAAGTGGCGACGCTGCACCCCGAGTGCGACTTGGCCAATCCCGGAACCCCGTCCGCGACTGTAGCCATCCTGCGCCAGCGGGAAGGGTTCTACGACCACCTCGTATTGGCGGACTCACCGATCATTCTTGAAGGCCCCCAGGACTTCACCGTGATCACAGACCTGCGCGTCGACGACGTACTTCCGGATCTTCGCGCAGAGGTCGAGCAGTACGAGACCCATACGGAAGAACACAAAGAGGCTCTACAGCGATTCGTGACCGCTCAGCGCCAGACCCGGAACACACCGAGCGGCTACTGGGTGGCGGCCGGAAGCCCAACAGCAGCGGCGCACGCAATCGTCGGCACCACCGCTGCAGAGAACGTCCGCTCAGCAGCAGTGCTGTCCGATGGCACCTCACGTCTCGTTACGGAGTACGGCATGGCGACTTGGGCCGAGGTGTTCGCGACACTACGGGCCGGTGGCCCGCGCGCGCTGATCAGCAACGTCCGGGAGGTTGAGGCCACGGACCCGACCGGCCGCCGGTGGCCGCGATACAAGTCGGGAGATGACGCCTCCGTCGCCTTCTGCCAGTGAAGCCGGCCGAGGGACCGTGCTCATCGCTTCCGTTTGCGCTCGAAGATCGGTCAGCCAACCGAGACCCATCTCCCCCTCGGCTGCACCCTCTGCGAGTGAGTGGCGAGTGAGGCCACCTCCCCCGCAACTCAGCCCGAGAGAACGTGCAGGTCAGAGACTCCGTCCACCTCGTCCCAGCCATGCCCTCCGGAGCCGTGTGCGCAGGTTCGAATCCTGCCGGGGGCACTTCGCAGGAAGTGCCACACAGACCCCGTGATCAGCGGAAACGCTGAACGCGGGGTCTTGTTGTATGTGCGGGCGTGCAACGGCGGGGGCATGCGCACCCCCGTCCGGATACGAAACGAACCGGGCGCCGATGGGTCCCGTTCCGGAGGGCGTCCGTGCGAGGTCTCGGGGGCCGGACGCCAGAGGCCCCCGGACGGGTCCGGGGGCCGGGAGGCGGAGCCTGGTGACTACTTGACGTTCACGGCCTTCCAGGCGGCGTTGACCGCGTTGTACTCGGGGGAGGTCGCGCCGTAGAGGTCGGTGGCGGCCGCGAGGGTGGCGGTGCGGGCGCCGGCGTAGGTGGTGGAGGAGGTCATGTAGGTGGTGAGGGCCTTGTACCAGATCTTGTAGGCCTTCTGTCGGCCTATGCCGGCGAGGGTGGAGCTGTCGTAGGTCGGGGAGTTGTAGGTGACTCCGTTGATCGTCTTGGTGCCGCTGCCCTCCGCGAGGAGGTAGAAGAAGTGGTTCGCCGGGCCCGAGGAGTAGTGGACGTCGAGGCGGCCGACGCTGCTGGACCAGTAGTCGGCGGAGTTGCCGTCCTTGCTGGGCTTGTCCATGTAGCGGAGCGGGGTGCCGTTGCCGCGGATGTCGATCTTCTCGCCGATGAGGTAGTCGCCGGTGTCGGAGGCGTTCGCGGCGTAGAACTCGACGGAGGTGCCGAGGATGTCGGAGGTGGCCTCGTTGAGGCCGCCGGACTCCTTGCTGTAGCGGAGGTTCGCCGTGGAGGCGGTGAGGCCGTGGGACATCTCGTGGCCGGCGACGTCGAGGGAGGTCAGCGGCTTGGCGTTGCCGGTGCCGTCGCCGTACGTCATGCAGAAGCAGGAGTCGGACCAGAAGGCGTTGACGTACGCGTTGCCGTAGTGGACGCGGGAGTAGGCGGCGACGCCGTCGCCGCGGATGCCGTTGCGGCCGAGCTCGTTCTTGTAGAAGTCCCAGGTGACGGCCGCGCCGTAGTGGGCGTCGGCGGCGGCGGTCTCGCGGTTGCCCGCGAGGCCGTTGCCCCAGGTGTCGGTGGAGTTGGTGAAGAGGGTGCCGGTGCCGTTGGTGCCGCCGGCCAGGTCGTACGTCTTGTGGCCGCCGCGCGCGGTGTCCGTGAGGGTGAAGCCGGGGGCGGTGCCGAGGGTGACCTGGCCGCTGTACTGGGTGTTGCCGACGCCCGTCTCGATCGCCTCGTAGGAGTGGAGCTCCTTGCCCGTGGCGGCGTCCGTGACGACGTGGCGCTCGCTCGGCGTGCCGTCGTGCTGGAGGCCCTTCTCGACGGTCTCCCAGGCGAGGACGGGCTTGCCGCCGGCCGCCCAGATCACCTTGCGGGCGCCTTCGCGGGCCCGCTCGGCGGTCGTGGTCGGGACCGCGATGCGGGCGGAGGTCGCCTTGGTGGTGGAGCGGGCGCCGTTCTTCCGCTGGTGGACGACGAGGTCGCCGCCGAGGACGGGGAGGCCGTCGTAGGTGCGCTCGTAGCGGGTGTGGACGGTGCCGTCCGCGTCCTTGACGACGTCGCGGGCGACGAGCTCCTCGCGGTCGGCGAGGCCGATCGCGCGCGCGGTGTCGGCGGCCGACGCCTGGGCGTCCCGGATGGCGGCGGCTCGCTGGGGGGCGGCGAGGGCGAGGGTGGCGGCCCCGGTCGCGGACTCGGTGGCGGACGCGGCGCGGGTCTCGGCTCCGGCGGTTCCGGTCTGGACTCCGACGACGACCATGGCGGCCGAGGCGACGAGGGCGGCGGTGCGGACGACGGTCCGGCGGTGCGAGGACTGCTGGCGGATCACGCGGGCTCCTTCGCTGAAACGCGTGGGGGTGATGTGGGGGGTGACGCGGAGGGGAGCGTGTCAGGAGCACCGGGTTTTTGACAGGTATGCAACAAGGATTTGACCAACTGTTGTCCGAAGGACGGGGATCCGTGTCCGCTATCCGGCAGCCCAACCGGGCCTGTACGGGCATGAGTTCGGGCCTCTTCCTCCGGGAGGGGGAGGAAGGGGCCCGTGGGTGTGGGGAGAGTTCGGGAGGGGGTGGGAGGGGCCTTCGGATGCGGGGGGGGCGAGCGGGGCCTTCGGATGCGGGGGGGGGCGGGCGGGGAGGGAGAGGCCCTCGGATGCGGGGGAGTTCGGAGGGCGGGGGTCAGGCGGTGCGCTTCTTCGGGGTCGCCTTCTTGGTCGGCGTCTTCTTCGCTGCGGTCGTCTTCTTCGTCGCGGTCGTCTTCGCCGCCGTGGTCTTCTTCGTCGTCGTCTTCTTCGCGGGAGCGGTCTTCTTCGCGGCGGTCTTCTTCGCCGGGCGGCGGCTCGTGATGTCCGTGACCTTGGCCGTTTCGCCCCGGGTCTCCTTCGCCTCGCGGACGCTCTTCTCCAGGGCCGCCATCAGGTCGATCACCTGGCCGCCGCCGTCCTCCTCGCCCGGCTCCGGGGGCGCCACGCCCTCGCCGCCGGCCGCCTTCGCCGCGATCATCTCCTCGACCGCCTCGCGGTAGTCGTCGTGGAGGGTGTCGATGTCGACCTCGCCGAGCGTGGCCATCAGGGCGTCCGCCAGGTCGAGTTCGGCGTCACGGACGGTCACCGGGGTCTCGGGGGCCACGCCCTCGGGGGCGCGGATCTCGTCGGGCCAGAGCAGGCCGTGCATCGCGATGACGTCGTCGACGACGCGGAGCATGCCCAGGCGCTCGCGGCCCCGCAGGGCGTACTTCGCCACGGCCACCCGGTCGCTGCGCTTCAGGGCCTCGCGCAGGAGGGTGTACGGCTTCGCGGCCGGCACGCCGTTGGCCGAGAGGTAGTACGCGGCGTCCATCTGGAGCGGGTCGATCCCGCCCGCCGGGACGAAGGCGACGATCTCGATCGTCTTGGCCGTGGGCAGCGGCAGCGCGGCCAGGTCCTCGTCGGCGATCGGGATCATGGTCCCGTCGGCGTCCTCGTACGCCTTCCCGATCTCGGCCGGCGCGACCTCCTCGCCGTCCAGCTCGCAGACCTTGCGGTAGCGGATCCGGCCGCCGTCCTCGACGTGGACCTGACGGAAGGAGACGGACCGGCTCTCGGTGGCGTTGACGAGCTTGATCGGAATGCTGACCAGACCGAAGGATATGGCGCCGTTCCAGATAGATCGCACGCTTCATTCCCTTCGTACCTGTTTGACGGGAAACGTGGGAATCTCATCGTATGACGCCCATCACAGAGGTGGCGGGACGGCGCATCACGCTCAGCAACCTCGGCAAGGTCATCCACCCCGCCACGGGCACCACCAAGGACGAGCTGCTGCACTACTACGCCACCGTCGAGGCCGCGCTCCTGCCGCATCTGCGCGACCGGCCCGTCTCCTTCCTGCGCTATCCGGACGGGCCCGACGGGCAGCTGTTCTTCACCAAGAACCCGCCCCCCGGCACGCCCGCCTGGGTCGCCACCACGCCCGTGCCCCGCACCGAGGACCCGCGCGCCCGGCAGGTGATGGTGCAGGACCTGCCGTCGCTGGTGTGGGCGTCCAACCTGGTCGTGGAGTTCCACACCCCGCAGTGGACCGCCGCCGCCCCCGCCGTCGCCGACCGGCTCGTCCTCGACCTGGACCCAGGAGCGCCCGCTACGGTCGTCGACTGCTGCCGGGTCGCGCTCCACCTGCGGGAACGGCTCGCCGCGGACGGGCTGGAGTCCTTCGCCAAGACCTCCGGCTCCAAGGGGCTCCATCTGCTGGTGCCCGTGGTGCCGACGCCGTCCGAGCGGGTCTCCGCCTACGCGAAGCGGCTCGCGGTCGAGGCCGGGGCGGAGCTGCCGCGGCTGGTCACGCACCGGATGACGAGGGCCCTGCGCGCGGGGAAGGTCTTCGTCGACCACAGCCAGAACGCCGCCGCCAAGACCACCGCCACCCCCTACACCCTCCGGGCCCGCGAGCGGCCGGCCGTCTCCGCGCCGGTCACCTGGGAGGAGGTGGAGGCGTGTGCCGCCCCCGCCGATCTCGCTTTCCTGATGGGCGACATCGCGCCACGTCTGGAGCGGTACGGGGAGCTGCTCGGGCCCCTGTTCGACGCGGGGCGGGCGGGGGACGTGCCGTGAGCGGCGGGAGCGGAGGGGGCGGGAGAGCGCACGGGACGGGAGGCGCGGATTCCGCCGCGGGCGCGGGCGGCGGCGGGGGGCCGGTCGTGCTCGTGCCGCCCGTGGAGGTGATGCGGCCGCGGTCCGCGGACGGTGTTCCCGCGCAGGCGCCGCCGCCGCGGGAGCTCCAGTACTCCCTCGAACTGGACGGGTTCCGCGCGCTCGCGTTCGTCCTGGAGGGCGGACGGGTGGTGCTCCAGTCGCGCTCCCGGCGCGACCTCTCCCCCGAGTTCCCCGACATCGCGGCGGCGCCGGCGCGGCTGCTGCCGCCCGGGATCGTGCTGGACGGCGAGCTGTGCGCGTACCGCGAGGGCCGGCTCAGCTTCACCGACCTGCTGCGCTCGCACGCCGACCGGGTACAGGCCGGGGTGCCCGTCTCGTACATCGTCTTCGACCTGCTCGCGGTGCCCGGCCGGGACGTACGGGCGCTGCCGCCGCGGGACCGGTGGGAGCTGCTCGGCACGGCGCTGGGCGAGGCGGGGCCGCCGCTCCAGCGGGTGCCGGCCACGCAGGACGAGGAGACCGCGCGCGCGTGGTTCCGGGACCTGCGAGAGGCGGGCGTGGAGGGGATCGTGGCCAAGTCGCCCGGCTCGACGTACCGCTCCGGCTCCACCTGGTCCTGGCGGAAGGTCCGGCACTCCGACACGGTGGACGCGGAGCTGATCGGGCTCATCGGGCCAGCCGCCCGGCCGCGGGCGCTGCTGGTCCGGCCGGCGGACGGAAGCACCCTGACGACCACGCCCCGGCTCACCCCTGCGCAGGCGCGGCAGGTCGGCGCCCTGATCGCCGAGACGGGCGGCGCGCTGACGGCGGACACCGACCCGGAGCACGGCCCGGTGCTGCGGATCGCGCGGCCGCCGGCGGTGGAGCTGCGGCAGGTGGCCGGGCGGCACGAGACGGCCTCGTTCGTGCGGTTGCGGGGGGAGGGGGTGTGAGAGGCGGGGAGGACGGGGTGACGGTCGGGGAGGGAGGCGTCGCGGTCGTCGGTCGGTCAGGGCGAGGGTCTGACGACAGAGGGAAGCATGGCGTCAGGGAGAGAGGGTGACGCCGGGGACAGACGGTGACGTCGGGGCGAAGGTGACGGTCCGGAAGGGTGCCACGCGCGCGTGGACGTCCCGTCGTGCTCCGCACGCGCGCGCGTACCCCCGTCGCGCTCGCGGCGGGTCCGTACCGTGCGCAACGGACCCTCCACCGACGGTACATGGCGCAAACCGAGCGCAACGTTCTGCGTTCGCACGGTGCGTGACGCTCGTTCGGCTTCGTTGTCCTTCCCGTGGTGCACACTTGCTGCCTGGTAGCGCTCACGGGGAAGGCGGCCTGGCCATGCTGACGGGGATCGAGGAGGTCGACTGGGCCTCGCTGGGGCACGCGTACGGCCCCGCGGACGACGTGCCGGCGCTGCTGCGCGGCCTCGCCTCGGCCGACCCCGCCGAGCGGGAGACGGCCCTCGACGGCATGTACGGGGCGGTCCACCACCAGGGCGACGTGTACGACTCCACGCTCGCCTGCATCCCCTTCCTCCTGGAACTCGTCGCCGACCCGGCCGTCCAGGACCGCGGCGGCATCGTCGAGCTGCTCACCAGCATCGGCGGGATCGAGCTGGACGACGAGGACGACGACCTCGACGGGCCGGACGGACCCGGCACGGACTACGACTGTCTCGTCCCGGCCGCGAACTTCGCGATGGCCGCCGCCGCGGTCGCCGCCGGCGCCGACGTCTTCCTCGGGCTGGTCGACGGCGCCGACCCCGAGGCGCGGCTGGCCGCGCCGGTGGCGCTCGCCTCGCTGCACCCGGACCCCGCGCGCGTGCTGACCCTGCTGCGGGAGCGGCTGACCGTGGAGCCGGACACGGAGGTGCGGCTGGCCCTGGTCGCCGCGGTGGGGCGGATCGCGCTGCGGCACGCGGCGCTGCGTGCGGAGACGGTCGACTGGCTGGGCTGGCTGGCGAGGGCGGCGCAGGACCCGGGACTGCGGCTCGCGGCGCTGGCACAGCTGGCGCGCTGCTCGCCGGGGCGGATCCCGGAGGACATCGTGCGGTGGGTGACGGAGCTCCTGGAGGAGATCCGCACGGCGCCGCGGCCGGAGCCGTCCGGCGGCGACGGGACCGGAGCGAGGGACGTCGACGGGACCGGCGCCAGGGACGGCGAAGGGGACGGCGAGCCGGGTGCCGGACGGATGCCGGTGACGCTGGTGGGACAGGTGCGCGAGCTGCTGGAGGAGCACGTGGCGGGGCGGCGGACCCCGTGGACGGAGGAGCTGCTGCGGACCCTGCACGGGGCCCTGGACGACCGGGTGGACGACCGGATCGCGCTGATCCTGGCGCAGCTGCGCAGCCCCGACCCGGGCCAGCGGGCGGACGCGATCTGGTTGTGCGGGGGGCTGATACGCCTCTGGCGGGGGCGGTACGAGGAGGTCGTGCGGCTCGTCGGCGGACAGCTGGGCGATCCGGACGCGCGGCTCCGGGACGCCGCCACCTCCTTCCTGGAGCGTCTCTTCGAGCTGGGCGCCCCGGCGGCCGACGGGATCGCGGCCGCCCTCGCCGCGGATCCCGGCGGGACGGGCCGGACGGCGGCGCTCTCCGGCGGCCTCGGGGAGCTGACGGGCCGGACCGGGCGGGACGGGGCGCTGCTCGCGCTGGCGCGGAGCGGTGACGCCCGCGCCGTGCCGCTGCTCGCGCGGGCGCTGGAGGGCCCGGGCGAGGTGCGGCGCGAGCTGCTGTACGCGGTCGACGGGCTGGGCCCCGCCGCGGCGGGCCTCGCGCCCCTGCTGCGGCGACGGCTGGCGGCCGTCGAGCTGGACGACGACCTGTACGACCGGGCGTCGCCGCTGCTGTACGCGCTGGCGGCGGTGCGCGGAACCCAGGCGCTGCCCGAGGTGCTGCGGGTGCTGCGGGGGGCGCCGGAGCACCGCCGGGCGTGGGTGCGGGAGGCCGCGGCGCGGGCCCTCGGCGCGTTCGGGCCCGCGGCCCGGGAGGCCGTACCGGACCTGCGGGAGCTGCTCGGCGCCGACTCGGCGGCGGTCGCGACGACGGCGGCGCGCGCCCTGTGGGCGGTGGAGGGCGACGCGGAGGCGGTGGTGCCGGTCCTGGTGCGGTGGCTGCGGCCCGGGTCGTCGGGCGCCGACCGGTGCGCGGCGGCGCAGGCGCTGGGGGCGATCGGCCCGGCCGCGGCCGGGGCGGCCAGGGCGCTGCGGCCGGGGCTGACGTCCCGGGACCTGTGGGAGCGGGTGCGGTGCGCGGCGGCGCTGTGGCGGGTGTCCGGGGAGACGGACCGGACGCTGCCGGTGCTGCTCGCGGCCTGGGAGGAGAACCGGCACGCGCGCGTGGACATCGCCGAGTGCCTGGCCGAGATGGGCCCGGAGGCCGCGGCCGCCCAGCTGCCGATCCTCACCGAGCTGACCCGCCGCCGCCGGCACAACGCCCGCGAGGGAGCCTCCGGCAGCCACGACATCCACCAGGACGAGAAGCTCCTCACCCTGTGCCGCGCGGCACTGACCCGGATGGAGCTGCGCGGCACGCTGTAGGGGGACCGCCGCGGGCGGAACCGGAGCCGGCGGGACTGCCGTAGCCGGGACCGGAGCCGGCAGGACTGCCGTGGGCGGGACCGATGTCAGCAGGACCGGCGCAGGCCGGACCGCCGCGCCGCGCGCACCCCCGGCCCGGATCGCGATGCCCCCTCCTCCCCTCTCCCCTCTCCGCCTCCCCCTCATCCGCCCTCTCCGACAATCACCTCATAGGGGACAGCGCATATCGTTCTGCTCAAGACCGGTCACCCACCGAGGAGCAGCGGAGCAGCGTGAGACCCCCTACCGCCCGGCTCGCCGCAGCCCTCGCGCTGGGCGCCTTCGCGCTCCTCGCGGGGTGCGGCGGCCAGGGCGGGCTCAAGAGCGACGGGCCGGCGGAGACGGCGGTGGGGCCCGTGCGGCTGTGGCCCGAGCTGCCGCCCGCCTCGGACCCGCCGGCCGACTACGGCGAGACCGACACCGAGCGGGTGCCGGGGATCACCGTGCGGGGCGCCGACGTGCGGACCGTGGACCCGGTCGCGGTGGTGCGGGCCGAGGTCGCCGCGGACGCCGGGGGCGACGGGATGGACGAGCGGACCGCGCGGGCGGTGCTCGCCTGCGACACCGCGCCGGCCCGGTGCCCGGTGCTCTCGCCGTACTACCGGGACCTCACGGGCAACGGCCGGGACGAGCTGATCGTCGGCATCCGGCTGCCCGAGCAGCAGGTCGCGGTGCGGGTGTACCTCGCCGAGCGGGGCGGCCTCACCCGGGTGATGTCCACCGTCGACCAGGTGATCAGCGTGGAGCTGGCGGGGCGGGACCTGATCGTGCGGGCCGCCTCGGCGGGGATCCCGGGGTACGAGTACCGCACCGCCTGGTCGTGGGACCGGCTCCAGCACAGCATGCTGCCGGCGCGGGACGAGATCGTGCCCGTACGGCCCCCGTCGGACGCTCCTCGTACGGCCCCTCCCCCGACGGGTGGCCCCGCCACGGAGTCCCCGCGCGCGCCCTCCCCCCGCGCGGAGCCGGCTCCGTGAGCCCGCGCCGCGCGCGGCGGCCCCGCGCGCCCGCCTGGACCGCGACGCTCACCTGGAAGGCCGCGGTCTTCATCGCCGTGATGTGCTGCGCCCTGGCCGCCCTGCTGGGCACCCTGGTGCACGTCTCCGTGACCGGGCAGACCGTGCGCGACGCCCGGGAGAAGGCGCTGTCCCGGCTCGCCGACGTCACCCGGGCGTACGAGGCGGGCGAGCCTCTGCCGCCGTTCGCCGGGCTCGATCCCGAGGGGCTGCCGGAGCCGCTGCGGCGGCTCACCGCGCGGGGCGAGCGCGGCACCATGACCTCCGACCACGAGGGGCGGCCCACCATGTGGGCGGCGGGTCCGGCGGACGGGCACGCCCTCGCCGTCCGCGTGGACCACAGCGTGGGCGCGGGGACCATCGACGCCCTGGACCGGTCGATCGTCGGCTCCTCGATCCTCGCGATCGCGGCGACGCTGGCCGTCGGCGTCGTGGCCGTCACCCGGGTCACCCGGCGGCTCCACGCCACCGCGCGGGTGGCCCGCCGGATCACCGCCGGCGACCTGGACGCGCGGGTCGACGACCCCCGCACGAGGGACCCCCGGCGGCCGCAGGACGAGGTGGCGGCGGTCTCCGGGGCGCTCGACACGATGGCCTCCTCGCTCCAGCGCAAGCTCCAGAACGAGCAGCGCTTCACGGCGGACGTAGCCCATGAGCTGCGCACCCCGCTGACGGGCCTGTCGGCCGCCGCCGAACTGCTGCCGGAGGGCCGGCCGGCGGAGCTCGTACGGGACCGGGTGAAGGCCATGCGCGGGCTGACCGAGGACCTCCTGGAGATCTCCCGGCTCGACGCCCGCAACGAGACCGTCGACCTGGCCGTGCACGAACTCGGTCCGCTGGTCGAGCGGGTGGTGCGCGCCTCCGGCACGCCGACCGAGGTGCGGATCGTGCGGGACGCGACCGTCGAGACGGACCGGCGGCGGCTCGAACGGGTGCTGGGGAACCTGGTCGCCAACGCCCACCGGCACGGCCGGCCGCCGGTGGTCGTGACCGTGGACGGGGCGACGGTGACGGTGCGGGACCACGGGCCGGGCTTCCCGGAGTACCTGCTCGCCTCCGGTCCGCAGCGCTTCCGCACCGAGAGCGGCGGCAAGGGGCACGGCCTGGGCCTGACGATCGCGGTGGGCCAGGCGGAGGTGATCGGCGCGGAGCTGGACCTCACCCGCACCCCGGAGGACGGCGGGGCCGAGGCCCGGATCCGGCTGCCGGAGTACGTACGGTTCGAGGACGACGCCCCAGGCCCGTGACCGCTCCGGGGCGCGTCCTCGGGCAGCCCGAGGACGCACGCCCGCGACCACTCCCAGGCGCACCCCCGACCGCCGAGTACGCACGGTCCGAGGACAACGCCCCAGGCCCGTGACCACTCCCAGGCACATCCCCGACCGCCGGAGTACCCACGGTCCGAGGACGACGCCCCAGGCCCGTGACCACTCCCAGGCACATCCCCGACCGCCGGAGTACCCACG
>NZ_BNBS01000024.1:0-29704 GCF_014656075.1 Streptomyces hydrogenans | reverse complement strand
CGGTCCGAGGACGACGCTCCAGGCCCGTGACCGCCCCCGGGCGCACCCCCGCCCCCCGGCGCCCCGCAGCGCTCCCCCGCCCCGGCCCGCACCCCGCCCACGGCACACCGTCACACAAAAGGGACATACGGCATACGGCTTGCTACGTTGCCGACCATGACCGCACCTCGGACCACGGACGCGCCCCCGGACGCGCCGCCGACCGGTGTCCGGGTCCCGAAGCGGCGCGGGGTGGAACTGGTGCTGCTCCTCGGCGCCGTCCTCATCTCCGTCTGCGGCTACGCCGAGGTGGGCCTCGCCCACGACGGGGCCGTGCCGCCGGACGCCGCCCGCTACGGCGCGGGGCTCGGCCTGCTGGCGCTGCTCGCCCACCTGGCCGTGCGGTTCCGGGCGCCGTACGCCGACCCGCTCCTGCTGCCGATCGCGCTGCTGCTCAACGGGCTCGGCCTGGTGCTCATCTACCGGCTCGACCTGGAGACCCCGCGCGACCAGGCGGCGACCCCGCAGCTGATCTGGTCGACGCTCGGCGTCGCGCTCTTCATCGTGGTCGTGCTGCTGCTGCGGGACCACCGCGCCCTCCAGGGGTACGCGTACGTCTCGGTGGCCGCCGCGCTGGCCCTGATGATCCTGCCGATCTTCTTCCCGGCGGTGAACGGGGCCCGGATCTGGATCCGGATCGGCGGGCTTTCCTTCCAGCCGGGCGAGTTCGCGAAGATCCTGCTGGCGGTCTTCTTCGCCGCGTACCTCTCGGCCAACCTCAGCGCGCTGGCGTACGCCGGGCGCCGGATCTGGCGGTTCCAGTTCCCGACCTGGCGGGTGCTCGGGCCGATCGTGGCGATCTGGCTGCTGAGCGTCCTGGTGCTCGTCCTGGAGCGGGACCTCGGCACCTCGCTGCTCTTCTTCGGCCTCTTCGTGATCATGCTGTACGTGGCGACCGGCCGCACCGGCTGGATCGCCATCGGGCTGCTGCTGGCCGCCGCCGGGGCCTTCCTGATCGGCTCGGTCGAACCGCACGTGCACAGCCGGGTGCAGGACTGGCTGGATCCGTACGCCTCCATCCGGGCCGGCGACGGGCCCGGGCAGCTCGCCCAGTCGCTCTTCGCCTTCGCCGCCGGCGGGATGCTCGGCACCGGCCTCGGGCTCGGGCACTCGGTCCTCATCGGCTTCGCCGCCAAGTCGGACTTCATCCTGGCGACCGCCGGCGAGGAGCTGGGGCTCCTCGGGCTCGCCGCGCTCTTCCTGCTGTACGCCCTCTTCGTGGCGCGCGGCTACCGGGCCGGGCTCGCGCTGCGGGACCCCTTCGGGCGGCTGCTGGCCGTCGGACTCGCCTCGATCGTGGCGCTCCAGGTCTTCGTGATCGCGGGCGGGGTGATGGGGCTGATCCCGCTGACGGGCATGGCGATGCCGTTCCTGGCGCAGGGCGGTTCGTCGGTGGTGACCAACTGGGTGATCGTCGCGCTCCTGGTGCGGGTCAGCGACTCGGCGCGGGCGCCGCGGCCGGAGAGCGCCGACACCGGCGAACTCGCCCGGGTGGAGGCCGGCCGGTGATCCGGTACATCCGGCGGGCCGCCGCCCTCTGCCTCGTCCTGCTCGTCGCGCTGCTGGTCAACGCGGGGCGGGTGATGCTGGTCGAGGCCGACGAGCTGGACGCGAACCCGGCCAACCGGCGGGGCGCCATCGCCCGCTGGGCCGAGCCGCGCGGCGCGATCCTCGTCGACGGCCGGCCGGTGACCGGCTCCCGCGACAGCGGGCAGCAGCTGCGCTGGGAGCGGACCTACCGGCGGGGCCCGTTGTACGCGCCGGTGACGGGCCACGCCTCCCAGACGTACGGCACCACGATGGTCGAGGACGCCGAGGACTCGTTGTTGTCCGGCACCGACCCGATGCTGGCGCCGCTGCCGCTGTGGAACGACCTCACCCGGGGCCGCTCCCCCGGCGGCGCCGTGGTGACCACGATCCGCGCGTCGATGCAGGAGGCCGCCTACCGGGGGCTCGACGGCAAGCGCGGCGCGGTCGTGGCGCTCGAACCGTCGAGCGGCCGGATCCTGGCGTTGGTCTCCTCCCCCTCGTACGAGCCCGGCGTGCTCTCCGGGACCGGCGCGGACGTGAAGGACGCCTGGGCCCGGCTGACCACCTCGCCGAACCAGCCGATGCTCAACCGGGCGCTGCGGCAGACCTATCCGCCCGGCTCCACCTTCAAGATCGTGACCGCGGCGGCTGCGCTGGACTCCGGGGTGGTGCGGGACGTGGACGCGCCGACCGACACCCCGGACCCCTTCGTGCTGCCCGGCACCCGGCAGGTGCTGCCGAACGAGGCCCGGGGGTGCGAGGACGCCTCGCTCGCGTACGCCCTCCAGTGGTCGTGCAACACGGTGATGGCCGGGCTCGGCGTGGACGTCGGCCTGGAGGACATGGTCGGCACGGCGGAACGGTTCGGCTTCGACGACACGACCCTGCGGGTGCCGTCCTGGGTGGCGAAGTCCAACTTCGACCGCGTGATGAGCCCGGACCAGCTGGCGCTGTCGTCGATCGGGCAGTTCGACACGACGGCCACGCCCCTCCAGATGGCGATGGTCGCGGCGGCGGTCGCCAACACCGGGGAGATCGCGCAGCCGTACCTGGTCGACCGGACGACCACCTCCGGCGGGACGACCGTGGACCGCACCCCGCGCCGCAGCTACCGGCAGGCGATGAGCCCGTCGACCGCCCTCCAGCTCCAGCGGCTGATGGTGAAGGCGGTCGAGGAGGGGACGGGGACGAACGGCGCGATCCCCGGGGCCCGGGTCGGCGGCAAGACGGGCACCGCGCAGCACGGCTTCGGCAACACGGGGACCCCGTACGCCTGGTTCATCGCCTGGGCGCAGGCGGAGGACTCGGGCCGGCCCGCGGTCGCGGTGGCGGTGGTCGTGGAGGACGCGGAGGCGGCCCGTACGGACATCAGCGGGGGCGGCAGCGCGGCCCCGATCGCCCGTGACGTGATGCGCGAGGCGCTCCGTCTGGAGGCCGAGTCCCGGGGCACGCCGGGCGCGCGGGGCACCCGGGCCGGCGAGAAGGCGGCGCCGGCACGCCCCCGGGGCGCACCGGGCGCCCGGCCACCGGAGGCGACGCCCCCGGCGACGGTCCCGACTCCGCCGACCCGCCCGCGGGGCGTGCCGGGCGGGCGGGGCCGGGCGGACTCAGGGGACTGACGGCGGGCTCAGGGAGCTGACGGCGGGCGCAAGGGGCTGACGGCGAGCTCAAAAGACTGTCGGGGGGTCAGGGGACTGACGGCGGGGCGGGCGCCGGGTCGCCCGCCCGCCGGAACGGACGGGGCGGCGCTCCCGAGGGTCCGCCGTCACTCCTCCGCCGCGCCGTCCGCGATCGCGGCCGTCACCTCCGCGACGCGCTGCCGCTCCTCCTCGGCGAAGCGTTCGGCGTCGAGGCGTTCGGCGATCTCCTCGTCCTGGGTCATGAGGAGGTCGAGGTTGGAGTCGCCGAGGTCGAAGACGCCCATGTCGAGGTAGGCCTTCTGGAGGCGTTCGCCCCAGAGGCCGATGTCCTTGACGCAGGGCACGATCCGGCTGAAGAGGAGCTTCCGGAAGAGGTGGAGGAATTCGCTCCGCTCGCTGAACTCCTCCGCCTCCTTGCGCGGGACGCCGAAGTTCTCCAGGACCTCGACGCCGCGCAGCCGGTCGCGCATCAGATAGCAGCCCTCGATGACGAACTCCTCGCGCTCGCGCAGTTCGGCGTCGGTGAGCTGCCGGTAGTGGTCGCGCAGGGCCATCCGCCCGAAGGCCACGTGCCGGGCCTCGTCCTGCATGACGTACGCGAGGATCTGCTTGGGCAGCGGCTTGTCGGTGGTGTCGCGGATCATGCCGAAGGCGGCCAGGGCGAGGCCCTCGATGAGCACCTGCATGCCGAGGTAGGGCATGTCCCAGCGGGAGTCGCGGAGGGTGTCGTCGAGAAGGGTCTGGAGGTCGTCGTTGATCGGGTAGAGCATCCCGACCTTCTCGTGCAGGAAGCGGCCGTAGATCTCGGCGTGCCGGGCCTCGTCCATGGTCTGGGTGGCGGAGTAGAACTTCGCGTCGAGGTCGGGCGCGGACTCGACGATCCGGGCGGCGCAGACCATGGCGCCCTGCTCGCCGTGGAGGAACTGGCTGAAGTTCCAGGAGGCGTAGTGGCGGCGCAGTTCGCCCTTGTCCTTCTCGGTGAGCTTGGCCCAGTGGCGGGTGCCGTACAGGGCGAGCGCCTCGTCGGGGGTGCCGAGCGGGTCGTACGGGTCGACCTCCAGGTCCCAGTCGATGCGGCGGGCGCCGTCCCACTGCTTGTCCTTGCCCTTCTGGTAGAGGGCCAGGAGCCGTTCACGGCCGGCGTCGGCCATGTCGTACTCCCAGGAGAAGCGGGCGTCCCCGGAGGCCGGGATCTCCCGGCCGGGTCCGGACGGGGGGTTCACGTAGAGCTCGTGCGTCGACATCGACCACTCCTTCCGGCCACCGGCGTCCTGCCGCCGCCAGCAGGCTCACACGTTGCTGTACGAAGCGTCAACAAGTCGCGCGCAAGGGATTGACGGGCTTGCTGACGGGCAGTCTGATAGCGAGTGACCGACGGTAACCCGAGCCCGACGCCAGCGAGGTGTCCCCGCCATGAGTCCCTTCACCGAGCCCGACTTCACCCAGCTGCGGGACGCGCTCGGACCGCTCCGCGACCGCGAGCGGCTCGCCGAACGGCTCCTGGAGTCCTCCCGCAAGCACTCCTACGACCCCGACACCGAACTCGACTGGGAAGCCCCCTTCGAGGACGGCCGGTGGTACTGGCCGCCGGAGCTGGTCTCCCTCTACGACACCCCGCTGTGGCGCCGGATGTCCGAGGAGCAGCGGATCGAGCTCTCCCGCCACGAGGCCGCCTCGCTCGCCTCGCTGGGCATCTGGTTCGAGGTGATCCTGATGCAGCTGCTCGTCCGGCACATCTACGACAAGTCGCTGACCAGCCATCACGTGCGGTACGCGCTCACCGAGATCGCGGACGAGTGCCGGCACTCGATGATGTTCGCCCGGATGATCCGCAAGAGCGGGACGGGCGACTACCCGGTGCCGCGCGTCTACCACAACCTCGCCCGCGTCCTGAAGACGGTCTCCACCACCCCCGGCTCCTTCGCCTCCACCCTGCTCGGCGAGGAGATCCTCGACTGGATGCAGCGGCTGACCTTCCCGGACGAGCGGGTCCAGACGCTGATCCGCGGCGTGACCCGGATCCACGTGGTGGAGGAGGCGCGGCACGTGCGCTACGCCCGCGAGGAACTGCGCCGCCAGATGGTGACGGCGCCGCGCTGGGAGCAGGAGTTCACCCGCCTCAGCTGCGGCGAGGCGGCCCGGGTCTTCTCCACCTGCTTCGTCAACCCCGCGGTGTACGACGCCGTGGGCCTGGACCGGCGGGAGGCGGTGGCCCAGGTGCGGGCGAGCGGCCACCGGCGGGAGGTCATGCAGTCCGGTGCCAGGCGCCTGACGGACTTCCTCGACGACATCGGCGTGCTGCGGGGGCCGGGCCGCCGGCTCTGGCGGTCCTCGGGCCTGCTGGCCTGAGGGTGGCGGGCGGGCTCGGGACCGGGACCCGGAGGCGGCGGTACCGGGGTTACGCTGCCGACATGACGAGCGCCGCCTCCCCCGCGTACCGCCGGCTCAGCGTCGAGGAGAGGCGCGGCCAGCTCCTGGAGGCCGCGCTGGGGCTCTTCGCGCACCGGGCCCCCGAGGACGTGTCGCTCGACGACGTCGCCGAGGCGGCCGGGGTCTCGCGACCGCTGGTCTACCGGTACTTCCCCGGCGGCAAGCAGCAACTGTACGAGGCCGCGCTGCGCTCCTCCGCCGACGCCCTGAACCGCTGCTTCACCGAGCCCGAGGACGGCCCGCCCACCGAGCGGCTCGGCCGGGTCCTGGACCGCTACCTCGCGTTCGTGGACGGCCACGACGCCGGTTTCAGCGCGCTGCTGCGCGGCGGGAGCGTCGTCGAGACCTCCAACACCACGTCGATCGTGGACGAGGTGCGGCGGGCCGCCGCCGCGCAGATCTTCCTGCACCTGGGCGCGGAGCGGCCGGGCGCGCGGCTCGGGATGCTGGTCCGCACCTGGATCGCGGCCGTCGAGGCGGCCTCGCTCATCTGGCTCGACGAGGGCAAGTCGCCGTCCGCCGGCGAGCTGCGCGACTGGCTGGTCGACCACCTCGTCGCCCTGCTCGCGGCCGGCTCGGCGAGCGACCCGGAGACCGCGGCGGTCGTGCGGCGGCTGCTCGCCCAGGAGCGCGCCGACGGACCGGTCGCGGGCCTGGCCCGCCGCCTGGCGCCCCTCCTCGGCGCGGCGGCGCACCTGCTGTGAGACTGGTGGGGTGAGAAGCGAGAACACCCCCTTCCGGGGCGGCCCCCTCGACGGACGGGTGCTGCCCATCCTGCTCGGCGCGACCGGCCACCCGCCGAAGTGGTACGAGGTGCCGGTGCCGGCCCACGACGGCCGCCCGCCCGCGCTCCACGCGTACCGCCGCGAACCCGCGGGCCACACCCGGCGCCTCGGGCTCCAGCGCGGCTGGGTCTACGAGTACGCCCCCGAGGGCCGCGAGCGGCGCGAGCTGAAGTGGCCGTGGTCCAAGCCCTCCGCGCGGCCCGCCGAAGAGCGGGAGGAGGAGCCGAACGGGTGACGCCGGGAGCCACGCCCGGATCCGTACGGTAATCGGATGAACTGACGCGCCATGATGCCTCCGGAGCCCGCTCTGGAGGTGGTGGTGACGTGTCGCGAAGGCTGCTGCGCGCGGTCTGTACGGGAGCCCTGGCCGCGCTGACGGTCCTGACCGGCACGGCCGCGGCCCCGCCCCCCGACCCCGCGGCCGACCCACCCGCCGGCTCCGCCCCCGTCGCCTGGCCGGACCCCGCACGGGAACCGGTGGGACCGGTGGACCCTGACACCGTGCGCAACCCGGCGGGAGCGGCGGACCCGGACGCCGTGCCGGAACAGGACACCCTGCCGGACCCGGACGCCGTGCCGGACCCGGCGGGAGCGGCGGACCCGGACCCCCTGCCGAACCCGGACACCCTGCCGGACCCGGACTCCGGCGCCGTGCCGGACCCCGCACCGGACCGGGCGCCGGATCCGGGGACCCCCGCGGCCGACGACGACGCCGCGGCGCTCGCGCCCGCCGGAGGGGACTCCGTGGCGGCGCTGCTCGCGCGGCTCCGCACGCTCTACCGGCAGGCGGAGGAGGCGACGGAGCGGTTCAACGCCGCCGAGGAGGCGCTGAGGCTCCAGACCGCCGACACCCGGCGGGTCGCCGCCGACCTGGAGGGCGCCCGGACCGCCCTCGCGCGCGGCCGGGCCGAGGCGGGGCGGCTCGCCCGGGAGCAGTACCAGGGCCGGACCTCCTACGCCTCGCCGCTGCGGCTGCTCTTCGCGCCCGACCCCCAGTCCGCCCTCGACGCGCGCCACCTGCTGGACCGGACGGCGCGCGACCGCGCCTCCGCCGTCCCCCGGCTCCGGGCCGCCGAACGCCGGGCCGCCGCCCTGGCCGGCGCCTCCCGGACCGCCCTCGACCGGCAGAAGACCCTCGCCGAGCGGCAGCGGACCCGGCGGGACGAGGTGCGGAAGAAGCTCGCCGAGGTCGAGGCGCTGCTCGCCTCCCTCTCCCCCGCGCAGCTCGCCCGCCTGACCGAACGGGAGCGGACCGAGACCGCCGGCGCCCAGCGCGAGCTCCTCGACTCCGGCGTGCTCGGCCCCGCCCGCACCCCCTCCCGGGCCGGAGCGGAGGCCCTGCGCTTCGCGGTCGGCCAGCTCGGGAAGCCGTACGAGTGGGGGGCCGAGGGGCCGGAGACGTACGACTGCTCGGGGCTCACGCAGCGCGCCTGGGCGACGGCCGGCCGGGAGATCCCGCGCACCAGCCAGGAGCAGTGGGCCGAGCTGCCCCGGGTGCCGCTGGACGAACTGCGGCCCGGGGACCTGGTGGTCTACTTCCCGGGCGCCACCCACGTGGCGCTCTATCTGGGCGAGGGCCTGGTGGTGCAGGCCCCGCGCCCCGGCGGCCGGGTGAAGGTCTCGCCCCTCGCCGCGAACCCGCTGCTCGGGGCGGTCCGGCCGGACCCGGGCGGCGCGGCCCTGGAGTCGTACACCCCGCCCGTCGTGCCGGAGTCGGCCCGGGAGGGTTCGGACGAGGGGTACGACGGGGCGGGTCAGGCCCCGGAGGCCACCGAGGCCAGGTAGGCGGACGCCTTCTCCGGGTCGAAGAAGAAGTTCTCGAAGTCCGCGGGGTCGTCGAAGCCGTTGGCGAAGCGGTCGGCGATCGGCTGGAGTTCGCCGGCCGCGCCCAGCAGCTGGAGGACGTGCTCCGGCGGCGGGGCCAGCATCGCGTTGGTCCACTTGGTGACCGGCTCGGCGGTCTTCCAGTAGCGGTCGAAGGCGGACCGCATCCACGCCTCGTCGAAGGGGCGGTCGCCGTGCTCGACGATGGCCGCGAGGTAGGCGGCGGCGCACTTGGACGCGGAGTTCGAACCCTGCCCGGTGATCGGGTCGTTGGCGACGACGACGTCCGCGACGCCCAGCACCAGGCCGCCGCCCGGGAGGTGGCCGACGGGGTTGCGGACGGTGGGGGCGTAGCGGCCCGCCAGGGTGCCGCCCGCGTCGGTGAGCTCGACCTTGGTGGCGCGCGCGTACTCCCAGGGCGTGAACTTCTCCATCAGCTCCAGCGTCAGCGCCAGGTGCTCGGAGGGGTCCTTGACGCCCTGGAAGACGTCGAGCGGGCCGCCGGGGACGCCCTCCCAGAAGAGGATGTCGGCGCGGCCGCCGGTGGTGAGGGTCGGCATCACGAACAGCTCGCCGACGCCGGGCACGATGTTGCAGCGGACCGCGTCGAAGTCGGGGTGCTCGGGGCGCGGGCCGAGCCCGTTCACGTACGCGACGGCGAGGGCGCGCTGCGGCTCGGTGTGCGGGGAGCGGTCGGCGTCCCGGCCGAACATGGAGACCAGCTCGCCCTTGCCGGCGGCGACGAGCACGAGGTCGTAGCGGCGGGCGAAGAAGTCGAGGTCGCCGACGGCCGCGCCGTGGATGACGAGCTGTCCGCCGCGCTGGGCGAAGGTCTCCATCCAGCCGGCCATCTTCACCCGCTGGTCGACGGACTGGGCGAAGCCGTCGAGCCGGCCGACCCAGTCGATGACGCGGGCCGATTCGGGTCCCGCGACGGAGACGCCGAGGCCCTCGATCCTCGGGGCCTGGGACTCCCAGAAGTTCAGACCGAGGTCGCGCTCGTGCCCGAGCGAGGTGGCGAACATGCACTGCGTGGACATGACGCGGCCGGAGCGGATCTCGTCCGCCGTCCGGTTCGACATCAGGGTGACCTCGTACCCCTGGGACTGCAGGCCGAGGGCGAGCTGGAGGCCGGACTGTCCGGCGCCGACTATGAGTATCTTCCGCATGGGCGGGGCTCCTGGAGCGAAGACGAAGGTGGTGCGTGGGGGGCGTCTGACGGGGTGCGGACGCGCTACTCGGGCGTGGCGGAGAGCGCGTGCTCGACCATGGCGAGCAGCGTCTCGACGACGCTGTACCGCTTGCGCGCGTCCATGATCACCACCGGGACGTCGGGGGCGATCGTCAGGGCCTCCCTGACGTCCTCCGGCTCGAACCGCTCGGTGCCCTCGAAGTGGTTGACGGCGACGACGTACGGCAGGCCGCAGCTCTCGAAGTAGTCGAGGGCGGGGAAGCAGTCGGTGAGGCGGCGGGTGTCGGCGAGCACGATCGCCCCGATCGCGCCGCGCACCAGGTCGTCCCACATGAACCAGAAGCGCTGCTGTCCCGGCGTGCCGAAGACGTACAGGACCAGGTCGTTGTCGAGCGTGATCCGGCCGAAGTCCATCGCCACCGTGGTGGTGAGCTTGTCCGGGGTGGCGGTGAGGTCGTCGGTCTCCTCGCTGGCCCGGGTCATCAGCGCCTCGGTCTGGAGCGGGGTGATCTCCGAGACCGCGCGGACGAAGGTGGTCTTCCCGACGCCGAAGCCGCCCGCGACCACGATCTTCGTGGCGATCGGGGCCCGGGTGTGGTCGAGCTGCCAGTCCTGGGCGCCGTCCTCGGGATCGGGTTCCCCGTCGGTCCGGCCGGGCTGGGCCGGGATGGACGTGCGGGGGACGGCCTGCGCCTCGGAGGCGGCGGCGGGGGTGTCGACGGCGGTGTCGACGGCGGTGTCGACGGCGGTGGCGTCAGAGACGACGGAGTCCACTCAGCACCCTTTCGAGGAGCGCGCGGTCGGGCTGGCCGGTGTCGTGACCGGTCCCGTACACACGGATCTTTCCCTGGTCGGCCAGGTCGCTGAGCAGCACCCGGACGACACCCAACGGCATCTTGAGAAGGGCCGAGATCTCCGCCACCGTCCGCATCCGGCGGCATATCTCGACGATGGCGCGCATCTCGGGCATGAGCCCGCGGGCACCGGGGCCGCCGTCCGTGAGGACCTTGCGGGCGAGCGGCGCCTCCAGGGCGGCCACGAAGGTCTCGACGAGCAGCACGTGACCGAAGCGGGTGCGGCCGCCGGTCAGCGAGTACGGGCGCACGCGCGCGGGGCGCCGGCCTTCGCCCCGTACCGGCAGCCGGTGGACGGCGGTCGGCGAGGTCACCGGTAGCTCTCCATCGACTTGCGCAGCTCGCTGCGGACCTCGGGGGTGAGGACGTGTCCGGCCCGGCCCACGAAGAGCGCCATGTGGTAGGCGATGACGCTCATGTCGCAGTCGGGGGTGGCGTGCACGCCGAGCAGCGAGCCGTCGCTGATCGACATGACGAAGACGCTGCCCTCGTCCATGGCGACCATGGTCTGCTTCACGCCGCCGCCGTCCATGAGCCGGGCCGCGCCGATGGTGAGGCTGCCGATGCCCGAGACGATGGTGGCCAGGTCGGCGCTGGAGCCGCGCGGGCCCCGGGGGCGGGCGGGCCCGTCGTCGACGGGGTCGGGCCGCTCGTCGGGGTCGGAGGAGAGCAGCAGGAGCCCGTCGGAGGAGACGACGGCGACCGAGCGGACGCCCGGCACCTCCTCCACGAGGTTGCCCAGCAGCCATTGCAGGTTGCGGGCCTCCGTGCTCAGTCCGTACGTACCGGTGGTGCTGGTGGTGCTCGTTCCCGTGGCGGTCAACTGCGTGCCTCCTCGACTGTGTCCCCCGTCATCTCCTCTGTACGCGCGGTGCTCTCGGCCGCTATCTCCGCCTCGACGTCCCGGCGCCCGGCCACGGCGCCCTGGTGGAAGCCGCCCAGGCGGCGGCGGAGCGCGTCGGCGTCGACCGCGCCCCGGCGGGGGGCGGTGGGCGCGGCGGGGGCGCGGACCACCTGGGGGGTCCGCTTGGGCAGGCCCTTGTCGGTCACCCGCTCCCACTGGGCGGGGCGCGGTCCGGGCACCTGCGCCTCGTCGGCCGGCACCTCCGCCCGGTCGGCCGGCGGCCCGGCCTGCTCGGGCACGGACCGTTCCGGTGCGATCCGCTCGGGTGACACCTGCTCCGGGACGGCCCGCTCCGGCACGGGCGTGAACGCCGGTTCGGCGGCGCGCTCGTGGCTGTCCGGCTCGGGCGGCGGGTCCGGGAGCCGCACCTGGAGGGTGGTCTCGGAGACGGACTCGTGGAGCGGCTGCTCGTGGGCGGACCGCTCGTGGAGCCGCTGCTCGTGGGCCGGCTCGGCCGGCGGTACGGGGAGCGGGTCCGGCTCGGCGTGGGCGGCGGGCTCGGAGTCGTACGCCCGGGTCTCCGGCTCCGACGGCTCCACCGGCGCCGCGGGCTCGGCCGGCTCCCGCTCCTGGGCCGCGCGGAAGGCGCGCTCCGCCGCGTCCACGAGCGGGTCGCGGGTGCGGGACGGGAGGGCGTTGGAGTTGGCCTCGGCCTCGGAGCCCGGAAGGTGCAGGACCGGTACGGGGCCGGTGCCGGCGAGCCGGACCGGCTCGGGGACGGCGGCCGGGGGCGCGGTCGGCAGCAGCGGGAGCGGCAGCACCACGACGGCGGCCGTGCCGCCCGGCTTCTGCTCGCGCAGCTCGACGCCGACGCCGTGGCGGGCGGCCAGCAGGGAGACGACCCGCATGCCGAGCCCCTCGCCCTCGAAGGCCTCCGGATCGGCGGCGGCCAGACGGGCGTTGAGGTCGGCGCGGCGGTGGTCGGGGATCCCGATGCCGGAGTCCTGGACGGAGAGCATGATCTCGCCGGTCTCCAGGAGCCAGCCGGAGAGCTGGACCTCGGCGTCCGGCGGGGAGAACGAGGTGGCGTTCTCCAGGAGCTCGGCGACAAGGTGGCTCAGGTCGTCGGCGGCGAAGCCGGCGAGCTGGGCGTGCGGCGGCAGCGACTGGATGGTGACCCGCTCGTACCGCTCGATCTCGCTGACGGCGGCGCGCAGCACGTCGACCAGCGGGACCGGACCCGCGTGGCCGTGCACGTGCTCGTGGCCGGCGAGGACCAGCAGGTTCTCGCTGTGGCGGCGCATGACGGTCGCCATGTGGTCGAGCTTGAAGAGGGTGGCGAGGCGGTCCGGGTCCTGCTCGCGCTCCTCCAGCTTCTCGATGACGCCGAGCTGGCGGTCGACGAGGCCGAGGCTGCGCAGCGAGAGGTTGACGAAGGTGTGCTGGACCGTGCCGCGGAGCCGCTCGAAGTCGGCGGTGAGGACGGCGATCCGGCTCTGGAGCTCGGCGCGCTGGGCGGCCAGCGCGGCCTCCGCGGACTCCTGGGCGGCGACCAGCCCGGCCCGCTCGCCGGTGAGCCGGCCGGTGTGGGCGGCGAGCGCGGCGAGCTGCCCGTGGAGGGTGTTGAGGGAGCGGACGACCTGGGCGAACTCGTCGTTGCGGCCGGTGAAGCGGACGGCCTCCTCGGCGGCCGGGTCCGGCGCCCCGGCCAGCCGGGCGGCGCCGAGGCGCAGGACGGCGAGCGGCCGGGTCAGGCTGCGGGCGACGTAGGTGGAGACGCCGACGGCGAGCAGCAGGCAGCCGCCGAGGAGGGCGAGGCTCACCTCGAGGGCGGTGACGTCGTCGTCGCGCAGGGCGGTGAGCCGCTCGACCCGCTTGGCGGCGAGCGTCGACTCGACGCCGCGCATGTGCTCGATGCGGGCGGAGAGCGCGGCGTCCAGGCCGGACGGGGAGGTGCGGGTCTCGGCCTCGGAGAGGGCGGGCTGGTCGGTGAGGCGGGCGAGGGCCAGCTCGGCGGTCTTGACCTCGGGGCCGGTGACCGTCGCGGCGAGGGAGTCGCGGGCGGCGGGGCCGGCGGACCGGTCGAAGTCGCCGAGCGCGGCCAGCTCGCGGACCCTGGCCTGCTGGGCGGCGGCGCTCAGCAGGTCGCGGGCGTGCTCGGCCTCCTCCTTGCCCTCGGGCTCGTCGGCGACGTAGGTGCCGGTGGTGGCGTCGTAGTGGAGGTCGCCGGTGGGCTCGGGCTGCGGGACGGCGAGCGCGGCGAGGAGCAGGCCGCGGGTGGCGGACGCCTGCTCCACGGCGCGGCCGAGGTCGGCGGGGGCGCGGGTGGTGCCGGCGAGGCCGGGCTCGGCGGCGCGCGGCGGGGTCCGCTCGGCGAGGTCGTCGGCGAGGGCCTGGAGGACGGCGATGACGTCGCTGTACGCCTTGTGGGCCTCCAGGGCCGTGCCCTTGCCGGTGACGGCGGCGCGGCGGACGGAGGCGACGGAGGCGAGCTCGCGGCGGAGGGCGTCGGAGGCGGCGGGGCGGATCTCGTCGATCTGCCGGTCGACCCGGGCGGACCTGGCGGGGGTGACGACCCGGCGCTTCTTCTTGGGGCCGGTCTGCTCGTCCCGTCCCGCGGCGACGAAGGCGACGACCTCGTCGCGCTCGTCGGCCAGGGAGTGCGCGAGGGTGACGGCCTGCCGGTCGAGCTCGGCGAGGGTGACCAGGCGCCGGGACTCGTTCAGCTCGGTGGAGGCGGTGAGGACCGCGGGGGCGCCGGCACCGACGACGATGACGCCGACGAGGGCGACCCCGGCGACGAGACGGTTGCGGACGCGCCTGGAGCGTCCGCCGGGGGTCGGCGCGGGGGCGCGGGTACCGGTACCGGCGGTGTTCCCCGCGTCGCCTCCGGGGGCGTGTCCGGCGGGGGGCGTGGCTCCCGTGGTCGGCGCGGTGCCGGGGGTCGACGACTCACCGGGGGTCTGGCTCCGCGCGCCGTTCATGCTCCGAGGCCGCTTCTTCTGCACCGGTGCTCGCATTCTTGACTCGTCCGCCCACACAGCAGAGGTGACGGCCGGTCATGAGGTTCCGCCCCCACCCCTGGTACGGCTTCCGACCATTCCAGCGCTTCTCGGCAGGGGACGGGCATCGGCCGCTCCGCCACCCGAACGAGTGAACAACACTCCTGAGTTGGCGAACAACTTCCGGTGGACGGCGCCGGGGGCCCGCGACGGGCCCCGGCTGGAACTTCCGGGCGGGCTTTGGCAGGATGCCCGCCCGCAGCTCGCCGGAGCTTCCGATTCCGGCCTCTCCGGCGGTCACGGCCGGTTGGTACAGGCCATTTTCGGCCCTTTGCAGGTGGTGTGAAGACCCCGCGAGAGCCGGGCACACTGGACATCATGCGCAGCGAAGTCGCCACCCTCCCCGGCAGCCCCGAACGCCCCAACGAGGACTGGGCCGCCGCCGCTCTGCCAGCCTCGGGCGGCGGGGGCGCGCTCGTCCTCCTGGACGGCGTCACCCCTCCCGCGGGGGACGTCGGTTGTGTGCACACGGTGCCGTGGTTCACCGCGCGACTCGGTGGGACTTTGACCGAACTGTCCGCTTCCCGGGCCGATCTGACGCTGTCCGAGATCCTTTCGCTCGCAATCCGGCGCACCGCGGAGCTGCACGCGGACACCTGTGACCTTTCTCACGTGCGTACGCCTCAGGCGACGGTGGTCCTCGCTCGCTGGGACGCGACGGCGGTCGACCACCTCGTCCTCTCCGACTCGGTCCTGCTCCTCAGGGCGCCGGACGGCGCGGTCCGGGCGGTGCGCGACGACCGGCTGGACCGGATCCCGCGCGAGGCGCTCCGCTCCCACGCGGCGGCGGACCGGCTGCGGAACAGCGAGGGCGGCTTCTTCACGGCGGCCGCCGACCCGGCGGTGGCCGAGCGGGCGGTGACGGGCAGGACGCCGCTGGAGGAGGTGCGGGCGCTGGCGGCGCTCACGGACGGGGCGGCCCGGTGGGTGGAGCGGTTCGGCGCGGGCGACTGGACGGAGTGCGCCGGCGTCCTGGCGAAGGAGGGGCCGGCGGGGCTGATCCAGCGGGTCCGGGTCCTGGAGTCGGCGAGCGCCGGCCGGTGGCGCGGGAAGCTCCACGACGACGCGACGGCCGTGTACGTGGAGCTCTGAGCGGCGCCCTCAGCCCTCGGAGCGCTGGTTGAAGTGATGCAGCAGGCGGGCCAGTTCGGCCACCTCGGCGCGGTCCCAGTCGGCGAGCTTGCGGACGTAGCGCTCGCGGCGGGCGTCCCGGACGTGCCGGAAGCGGTCGCGGCCCTCGTCGGTGAGCCGGACCAGGGAGGCGCGCCCGTCGGCGGGATCGGGGTCGCGGGCCACCAGGCCGAGCTGTTCGAGGGCGCGCAGCTGGCGGCTCATCGTGGCCTTGCCGACGCCGAAGTACCCGGAGAGCTCGGTGGCCCGCTGCGGCCCGGCGTCGTCGAGCCGCACGAAGAGCCCGTACGCGGCGGGCTCCAGCTCCGGATGGACCTCGCGCGCCATCTCGCCGGACTGCGCCCGCGCCCGCCGCAGGAACACGGCCAGCTCCCGCTCCAGCGCGAGGAACTCCCGCTCGGCCGGGGCGCCGGGGGCCCGGCCGGACCCGTGGGCCCAGGAGGCGGCACCGGGAGCGGAGGGCTCGGGGGCGGGCCGGTCGTCGGGGGGCGTTCCGGGCGCGGGCGCCCGGTCACCCGGGGTCCTCCCGGGCGTGGCGCCGCCTTCACCGGTCGTACCGCCTGCGCGCACCCCGCACCTCCCACGCGTGTTTCGTCGGCTGAAAGTTTCCCGCCCCGGCGGGCATCGCCGCAGCTCCTTCAGTATTTCGCAGGAGTAGACCAACGGCGGAACCCGGGGCCTCTTCCACCCCCGCGGTCTACGTGCGTAGAGTCGCCGGCGAGCACGTGACTGACATGTCCACACCACCCCCACCGACCCCTCGGGAGTCACGCCATGCGTGTGCGCAGATCCGTCCCCACCACCCTGCTCGACGGCCTCGCCGTCGTCCCCCTCGTCCTGGCGCTCGCCGGCCAGGCCGCCGCCGCCGACCCCGGCCCCCGCGCCGCCGCCGTCCCCGCGCGCGGCACCGCCCACATGGGCATGGGCGTCCTCGCACACGACGGCCGGGGCAAGGTCGCCCCCGACGGCGTCTCCGCCCTCGCCGGCTGGACGGAGGGCGTCGACGTCGCCAGCCACCAGGGCAACGTCGCCTGGTCCACGCTGTGGAACAGCGGCGTCAAGTGGGCCTACGTCAAGGCGACGGAAGGCACGTACTACAAGAACACCTACTTCAACCAGCAGTACACCGGCTCGTACAACGTCGGCATGATCCGGGGCACGTACCACTTCGCCACCCCGGACACGACGACCGGCGCCGCCCAGGCCGACTACTTCGTCAACAACGGCGGCGGCTGGTCCAAGGACGGGAAGACCCTGCCCGGCGTGCTCGACATCGAGTGGAACCCGTACGGCGCCACCTGCTACGGCAAGACCCAGTCCGGGATGGTCGCCTGGATCCGCGACTTCGTGAACCGCTACAAGGCCCGCACCGGCCGCGACGCCGTCATCTACACGGCGACCAGCTGGTGGAAGCAGTGCACCGGCAACTACTCCGGCTTCGGCACCACCAACCCGCTGTGGGTCGCGCGGTACGCCTCCGAGGTCGGCGAACTCCCGGCCGGCTGGCCGTACTACACGATCTGGCAGTACACCTCGTCCGGCCCGACGGTCGGCGACCACAACCACTTCAACGGCGACCTCTCGCGGGTCCAGGCGCTCGCGAACGGCTGACGTCCGCGGGGAGAACGGCGGCTCCAGGGGTGCGGCGGCACCCCCGGGGCCGCCGTTCCGCGTGCTCAGGGGCTTTTTCCGCCCACCCCCTTGCCCATTGGTATGGACCAATGCGAGTCTCTTCCCCGGTCGCACGGGATTCAACATCCGTGCGCCCCGCGCGCGTTGCTCGTTCCGTACTCCCCCACGCACGAGAGAGAGCCCCCGCATGCCGTCCACCCGCCGCACCGCCGCCGGCGTCGCCGCCCTGTCCGCCGCAGCCGCCCTCGTCGGCCTCACCCCCACCACCGCCGCCGCCCACGGGGCCGTCTTCAACCCCGTGAGCCGGATCGCCTCCTGTTACGCCGAGGGCCCCGAGAGCCCCGACTCGCAGGTGTGCAAGGACCTCGTCGCCGACTCCGGCACCCAGCCGCTGTACGACTGGAACGAGGTCAACATCGCCAACGCCGACGGCAACCACAAGGCCCTCATCCCGGACGGCAAGCTCTGCTCGGCCAACCGCGAGAAGTACCGGGCCCTGGACTGGGCGCGCACCGACTGGCCCGCCACCGCGGTCTCCGCCGGCTCCTACGCCTTCCGGATCCGCGCCACCGCCGCCCACTCCGGCACCATGACGATGTACGTCACCAAGGCGGGCTTCGACCCGACCCAGCCGCTGAAGTGGTCCGACCTCGACGCCACCCCGGTCGCGGTGTACAACACCACCCGCACCGCCACCGACGGCTACTACGCCTTCACCGGCAACCTCCCGGCCCGCTCCGGCCGCCACATCGTCTACATGGTGTGGCAGCGCAACGACAGCCCCGAGGCGTTCTACAGCTGCTCGGACGTCACCTTCGGCACCGCCGCCGCGGCCCCCGCCGCGCTGAAGGCGGAGGCGCCGACCGAGGCCGAACTGGCCGCCGGCGCCGAGCTGTCCACGGTGAGCCACGCGGGCCACGGCGGTGACGAGCAGCCGCCGGCGCTCTCCGCCGAGACCACCGCGGCCCCGGACTCCCCGCTGCCGATGGCCCTGGCCGGCGCGGGCGCGCTCGCCGTCTTCGGCGCGGGCAGCCTGCTGCTGGGCCGCCGTCGCGACTCCTCCGCCTCCTAGGAGCCGGAGGCAGGCGGGAGGGAGGGGCGGGACGGGGGTCCGCCCACCCCTCCGGCGCCCCCAGGGAAGCCCGTCCTCCCCCTCCCGCCCGTATCGCCCCCGGAGCCCGCTCCGGGGGCGATTTCGCGCCATCTGTGCGGGGACGGGTGGAAGCCGGTCGGTTCGTGGACAGCCTTGGTGAAAAGTCTGTTCGAACAACCGTCAGCGCACCACCGTCCGCCCGTGAAGGAGAGCGCTCCATGCGGAACCAGCAGCGGTGGGTCTACCACCGCGGGGAAGGGCTGCGCACGTTCGGCGTGGAGGAGGAGCTCCTCCTGGTCCATCCCGAGACCGGGCTCCCCCAGCCCCTCGCCGGCACCGTCACCGAGATCGCCGCCTGGCACGCCGACGCCGGGCCGGGGACCGAGGGACCGGAGCCGGCGAAGCCCGAGTTGTACTCCGAACAGCTGGAGATCGGCACCGCCCCCTGCACCACCACCGCCCAGCTCGCCGACCAGCTGCGCTCGGCCCGGCTCGCGGCCGCCGCGGCGGCCGGGGAGGCCGGAGTGGCGGTCGCGGCGCTCGCCACCGCCCCCGTGGACTTCGGGCCGCTGCTCACCCCGGACGACCGCTACCGGCGGATCCACGACCGGTACGCCCACCTGGTGGACGAGGAGTTCGCCTGCGCCTGCCACGTCCACGTCCACCTCTCCTCGCCGGAGGAGGGCGTCGGCGTCCTCGACCGGATCCGCCCGTGGCTCGCCCCGCTGCTCGCGCTCAGCGCCAACTCCCCCTACTGCATGGGCGTCGACACCGGCTACGCCAGCTGGCGGCACCAGCTGTGGCAGCGCTGGCCGATGTCCGGCCCGAGCGAGCTGTACGGCGACGTGGACGGGTACGAGCGGACCACGCGCGCGATGCTCGCCAGCGACGTGCTGATCGACGACCACATGGTCTACTTCGACGCCCGGCTCTCCCGCCGCTACCCGACGGTCGAGATCCGGGTCGGCGACGTCTGCCTGGACCTGGAGGACACCGTCCTCCTGGCGGTGCTGAGCCGGGCGCTGGTGGAGACCGCCGCCCGGGAGTGGCGGCGGGGCCGGCTCCCCGACCCGGTGTCGACGGTGGTGCTGCGGCTCGCCGCCTGGCGGGCCAGCCGGTACGGCCTCGGCGGCGAGCTCCTGGACCCGCGCAGCTGGCGGCCGCTGCCGGCCGGCGAGGTGCTGCACGCCCTGGTCGACCACGTGCGCCCCGCCCTGGAGGACGCGGGCGACCGCGAGCGCGCCGAGGCGGGCGTGGCGCGGCTGCTGGCCCGCGGCACCGGCGCGGACCTCCAGCGGGCCGCCCACGCGGGCGACCCCTCGCTGGCCTCGGTGATCGTCGAGGCCGTGCGCCGCACGACCCCGGCGTGAACGGGCGGGGCCCCCGGTACGCGCGCGTACCGGGGGCCCGTGGGGGCGGGTCAGGCGGCGACCGCGACCGGGACCTCCGCCGGGGCCAGGGCCAGCTCCAGGACCTGGCGGACGTCCGTGACCGGGTGGACCTCCAGCTTCTCCAGGACCTCGGCCGGGACGTCGTCCAGATCGGCCTCGTTCCGCTTGGGGATGATCACGGTGGTGATGCCGGCCCGGTGCGCGGCCAGCAGCTTCTGCTTCAGACCGCCGATGGGCAGGACCCGGCCGGTGAGGGAGACCTCGCCGGTCATGGCCACGTCGGTGCGGACCAGCCGGCCGCTGAGCAGCGAGGCCAGCGCGGTCGTCATGGTGATGCCCGCGCTCGGGCCGTCCTTGGGGACCGCGCCCGCCGGGAAGTGGATGTGCGCGCCCCGGTCCTTCAGTCCGGTGACGGGCAGCTCCAGCTCCGCGCCGTGCGAGCGGAGGAAGGAGAGCGCGATCTGCGCCGACTCCTTCATCACGTCGCCCAGCTGGCCGGTGAGGGTCAGCCCGGCGGCGCCGGTCTCCGGGTCGGCGAGGGACGCCTCCACGAAGAGGACGTCGCCGCCGGCACCGGTCACCGCGAGGCCGGTGGCGACCCCGGGGACGGCCGTGCGCCGCTCGGCCGGGTCCTGGGCGGACTCGGGCACGTGGTGCGGACGCCCGATGAGGGCCCGCAGGTCCTCGGGCGTGACGGTGAACGGCAGCTCGCGGTCGCCGAGTTCGTGCTGGGCCGCGATCTTCCGGAGCAGCCGTGCGACGGCCCGCTCCAGGGTGCGGACGCCGGCCTCCCGGGTGTACTCGCCGGCCAGCTTCCGCAGCGACGCCTCCTCCAGGACGACCTCGCCGGGCTCCAGACCGGACCGCTCCAGCTGCCGGGGCAGCAGGTGGTCGCGGGCGATGACGACCTTCTCGTCCTCGGTGTAGCCGTCGAGGCGGACCAGCTCCATGCGGTCGAGGAGTGCCTCGGGGATGGCTTCGAGGACGTTGGCGGTGGCGAGGAAGACCACGTCGGAGAGGTCGAGTTCGACCTCCAGGTAGTGGTCGCGGAAGGTGTGGTTCTGCGCCGGGTCGAGGACTTCGAGCAGGGCCGCGGCGGGGTCGCCGCGGTAGTCGGAGCCGACCTTGTCGATCTCGTCGAGGAGGACGACCGGGTTCATGGACCCGGCCTCCTTGATCGCCCGCACGATCCGGCCGGGCAGGGCGCCGACGTAGGTCCGCCGGTGGCCGCGCACCTCGGCCTCGTCGCGCACGCCGCCGAGGGCGACGCGCACGAACTTCCGGCCCATGGCGTGGGCGACGGACTCGGCGACCGAGGTCTTGCCCACGCCGGGCGGCCCGACCAGGGCCAGCACGGCGCCGCCGCGCCGGCCGCCGACGACGCCGAGCCCGCGCTCGGAGCGCCGCTTGCGGACGGCCAGGTACTCGGTGATGCGCTCCTTCACGTCCTCCAGGCCGGCGTGCTCGGCGTCCAGGACGGCCCGGGCGCCCTGGATGTCGTACCGGTCCTCGGTCCGCTCGTTCCACGGCAGTTCGAGGACGGTGTCGAGCCAGGTCCGGATCCAGGAGCCCTCGGGCGACTGGTCGCTGGACCGCTCCAGCTTGTCGACCTCCTTGAGCGCGGCCTCGCGGACCGGCTCGGGGAGGTCGGCGGCCTCGACGCGGGCGCGGTAGTCGTCGGACTCCTCGCCGTCCTTCTCGCCGTTGAGTTCGCGCAGCTCCTTGCGGACCGCTTCGAGCTGGCGGCGGAGCAGGAACTCGCGCTGCTGCTTGTCGACGCCCTCCTGGACGTCCTTGGCGATGGTCTCGGCGACGTCCTGCTCGGCGAGGTGCTCGCGGAGCTGGGCGGTGGCGAGCCGGAGGCGGGCGACGGGGTCGGCGGCCTCCAGGAGCGCGACCTTCTGCTCGACGGTGAGGAAGGGCGAGTAGCCGGAGTTGTCGGCGAGCGCGCCGACCCCCTCGATCTGCTGCACCCGGTCGACGACCTGCCAGGCGCCGCGCTTCTTCAGCCAGCTGGTGGCGAGGGCCTTGTACTCGGTGACCAGTTCGGTCACGGCGCCGGGCAGCGGATCGGGCACGCTCTCCTCGACCGTGCTCCCCTCCACCCACAGCGCCCCGCCGGGTCCGGTCGTCCCGGCCCCGATGCGCACCCGTCCGATGCCCCGGATCAGCGCCCCCGGGTCCCCGTCCGAGAGCCGCCCGACCTGCTCGACGATCCCGAGCACGCCGGTCCCGGCGTACGTCCCGTCCACCCGCGGCACCAGCAGCACCCGCGGCTTTCCGGCGCCGCTCAGGGCGGCGGCCCGCGCCGCCTCCACGGCGGCCCGCACGTCGTTGTCCGACAGGTCCAGCGGCACCACCATCCCGGGCAGCACGACCTCGTCGTCGAGCGGCAGCACAGGCAGCGTCAGCGGCACGGACGGCTTGGACTCAGAAGCCATGATCTCCCCTTCGGCAGTCAAGTTGAGCTATGCCGACTCAATGCATGTGAGCCCGCGAATGTTCCCCGGCGTCTGTTCGCTCTGAGCGATCACACCGGGAGACCTTCCGCGGGCCCGCGCGTTCCGGCTGCGCGGGAGCGCGGGGAGCGGCATGCTCGGGCGCATGAAGCGTGGTGCGGAGCGGCGGTTCGGGCGGGTGTGGGGCGCGGTGCCCGCGGTGGCGGCGGCGCTGGTGGTCGGGGTCGGCGGGTGCGCCGACGCGGACGGCGGCGGGAGCGCGCCGAGCGGCACGGTCTCCCCGGGGACCGCCTCGGGGGCGACGGCCGATCCCCGGTCCGGGGCCGTGCTGGTGGAGGTCGCGGTGAGCGGCGGGTACGCCGGGGTGGACAACCGGCTCGTGGTGCGGGAGGACGGGTCCTGGACGCTGACGTCCCGGAGCGGGGAGCCGCGCACCGGGCGGATGACCGCCGAGGGGCTGGCCGAGCTGCGGGACGCGCTCCGGGACCCGGCCTACGCGCGCGTGCCCGAGCGGCCGTCGGACCCTCCGGTCGCCGACGGCTTCCGGTACTCCGTGACCTACGACGACCGGCTCGTCGTAGCGGGCGACGGCGACCGGCCGGCGGCCCTCCAGCGGGTCTTCGACGCCCTCCCGGAGGGCGGCCCGCCCACGGCTCCGTGAGCCGCGCGGGCTACTCCCCGGCGGCCCGGATCGCCGCGTACTGGCGCTGGAGGTAGTCCCGCACCCGGGCGGGCATGTCCATGGAGTCCGGGTCGAGGGCCCACTGGATCTGGAGGCCGTCCATGACGGCGAGGTACTCCTGGGCGATGCCCCGGCAGTCGATGCCGGGGCGCAGCTCGCCCCGGCGGACGGCGTCCTCCAGGCGTTCGACGCTGTGCGCGAGCACGCGCGCGTACCGCTCCTTGAAGTAGGCGTGGGCGGGGTGGCCGACGTTCCCGGACTCGCCGACGAGGACGTTGAACATGCGGACGATGCCGGGGCGCCGGGTGTTGTCCTCGATCAGCCGGACCAGGGCGTCGAGGAAGGCCGCGTAGGACTCCGGCTCGGTGCCGAAGAGGCGCTCGACGTCGTGCTCCTCGCTCTGCGCGAGGACCGAGAGGAGCAGGTCCTCCTTGCTGCGGAAGTGGTGCAGCAGGCCGCCCTGGGTGATGCCGCAGTCATGGGCGATGCGGGCGAGGGAGGAGGCGTGGAACCCCCATTTCCCGAAGTGGTCGACGGCGGTGTCGAGGATCAGCCGGCGGCGGGCGTCACCGACGGCGTAGCTGCCGCGACCTGCGCTTCTGGCGGTCGCGGTGACCTTCTTCTCCGGCATGCGGCCACCTTAGCCCCGCCCGGGAACGGCCCCCGAGGGGCGTGATGCAGCTCACACGTGACAAACCTAGTACCCACTCGGTTTTCACGCCTAGCCTGAGCCCGCCGAGGCCGGCACCGCACCCGCGCGGAGCCCCGCACAGGCTCCGGGTGCGGCCCGCCGGCCCCGTCCGCTCGCTCACGAAAGGCAGGTACGGACGCGATGCACCCCTACCAGGACGCCACCCGCCCCGTGGACGAGCGCGTGGAGGACCTCCTCGCCCGGATGACCCCGGAGGAGAAGGCCGGACAGCTCTTCCACACGATCCTGACGATGAACCCGGACGGCACCCCGGTCACCGAGGCCGACGACTCGACCTCCCGGTTCACCACCCCCGAGCTGATCGCCGGCCGCGGCCTCACCCACTTCAACCTCCTCGGCAGCCACGGCCCCCGCGAGATGGCCACGTGGCACAACGCGATCCAGTCGACGGCCGCCGGGACCCGGCTCGGCATCCCGGTCACCCTCTCCACCGACCCCCGCCACGCCTTCACCGACAACATCGGCGCCTCCTTCAACGCCGGCGCCTTCTCCGCCTGGCCCGAGGCCCTCGGGCTGGCCGCCGTGCGCGATCCGGAGCTGGTGTTCCGCTTCGCCGACACGGTCCGCCGCGAGTACCTCTCCGTCGGCTTCCGCACCGCGCTCCACCCGCAGGTCGACCTCGCGACCGAACCCCGCTGGTCCCGCCAGTCCGGCACCTTCGGCTCCGACGCCGGGCTGAGCGGCGAGCTGGTGGCGGCCTACGTGCGCGGCCTCCAGGGCGAGACGCTCGGCCCGGACTCGGTGGCCGCCATGGTCAAGCACTTCCCCGGCGGCGGCCCGCAGAAGGACGGCGAGGACCCGCACTTCCCGCACGGCAAGGAGCAGGTCTACCCGGGCGGCCTGCGCGACCTCCACCTGGAGCCGTTCCGGGCCGCGATCGCCGCCGGCTGCGCGCAGATGATGCCGTACTACGGACAGCCCGTCGGCACCGACTGGGAGGAGGTCGGCTTCGGCTTCAACAAGGGCGTCGTCACCGGCCTGCTCCGCGAGGAGCTGGGCTTCACCGGCATCGTCTGCACCGACTGGGGCCTGCTGGAGGACTCGGTCATCCTGGGCGAGCCGCACGAGGCCCGCGCCTGGGGCGTCGAGCACCTGAGCGTCGCCGAACGGGCCGCGAAGGCGCTGGACGCGGGCGTGGACCAGTTCGGCGGCGAGCAGTGCCCCGAGGTGATCGTGGAGCTCATGGCCTCCGGCCGGATCCCGGAGGCCCGGATCGACGCCTCCGTGCGCCGCCTGCTGCGCGAGAAGTTCCTGCTCGGCCTCTTCGACGAGCGCCGGTACGTCGACCCGGACGAGGCCGCCGAGACCGTCGGCCGCGCCGACTTCGCCGCCGCCGGCGCCGCCGCGCAGCGCCGCTCGCTCACCGTCCTCACCGACGGCCCGCTGCCGCTCTCCGGCCGCCCCCGGCTGTACGTCGAGGGCGTCGCCCCCGAGGTCGCGGCGGCGTACGGCGAGGTCGTCGCCGCCCCGGAGGAGGCCGACCTGGCCCTCCTGCGCCTCCGCACCCCCTACGAGGAGCGGCCCGGCCGCTTCGAGTCCTTCTTCCACTCCGGCTCGCTCGCCTTCGACGCGCCGGAACTCGACCGCGTCCTCGCCCTGCTGGCGACGGTCCCCACCGTCGTCTGCGTCAACCTGGAGCGCCCCGCCGTCCTCCCCGAGATCGCCGACCGTGCCGCCGCCCTCCTCGCCGACTACGGCGCGGGCGACGACGCCCTCCTCGACGTGGTCTTCGGCCGCGCCCGGCCGGAGGGCCGGCTCCCCTTCGAACTGCCGCGCTCCATGGCCGCGGTCCGCGCGGCCCGGCCCGACGTCCCGAACGACACCGAGGACCCGGTGTTCCCGTACGGGCACGGCCTGGAGCTCTGACCCGGGAGACCGGACGACGGATCCGGGAGAGACCGGATCCGGCCACAGACCGCGGGGAGCCTGACGCCCCCGCGCGTGATCCGGGGCCCGCCCGTGGGGGGCCGGGCCCCGGATCGCATCACCCCGCGCCCGCCCGCACCGCGGCGCCCGCACGCCCCGCACCTCCTCCCATCTGTCATGTCCACGAAAGGACGCACCGCCATGCGCCGTACCCTCGCGCTGACCACAGCCGCAGCCGTACTCGCCGGCCTGGGCGCCACCGCCTACGCGACCACGCCCGCCGCGGACCGGACGAAGCCCGCGTCGCGCCCGCTCGCCGGCCTGCGGATCCTCCTCTCCAACGACGACTCCATGAGGGCCGCCAAGGCGAGCAACTCCGACGGCCTCGGCCTGTACGAGCTGCGCCGCGCGATGTGCGCCGCCGGTGCGGACGTCGTCGTGATGGCCCCCTGGCAGGTGCAGTCCGGCAAGGGCACGGCCGTGACCAACGGCGGCGTCCTCACCGCCCAGCGCCGCACCGCCCTGCCCGCCGGGTACGAGAACGACTGCGCGGGCGCGCCCTCCGGCGGCGCGGTCTTCGGCGTCTGCCTCGGCGAGGGCGGCTGCGCGCCGGACTCCCCCAGCGCCACCCCCGCGGACACCGTGAAGCTGGCGCTGCGCGGCGGCCTGACGGCGAAGGTCGGCTGGCGGGGCGCCCCGGACCTGGTCCTCACCGGCATCAACTCGGGCCCGAACATCGCCGCGAGCGTCAACGACTCGGGCACGGTCGGCGCGGCCGTCGCCGCCATCGACCAGGACGTCCCGGCGATCGCCTTCTCGTCCTCCGGCGACGAGAGCCAGCTGTACTTCCCGCGCGAGAACTACCGGGCGCACGCCGAGTTCGGCGCCCGGTTCGTCGCGGGCCTCAAGGAGCGCGGGCTGCTGACCTCCGCCTTCGCGCTCAAGGTCGACTACCCGGACGTGAGCGCGGGACAGCGGGCCGAGGCGCCGGTGTGGACCCGGGTCGGCGACGGGGCGGTGGTCTACCACGCGTACGAGCAGCGCGGCTCGGGCGACACCTTCGACATCACCCTCGGCCTGTGCGAGGGCGACGAGAGCGAGGGCGAGTGCGTCGAGAACCGCGCCGACGCCGACTCCACCTGGCTGCTGGGCGAGGGACACGTCACCGTCGCCCCGATCACCTGGGACCGCACCTACGGCACCCCGGTCGACGCCCGGCGCGAGCTGAAGGCGGTCCAGCGCTACGTGGAACGCGAGGCGCCGCGCCCCTGACGCCCCCCGGAGGGGACCTCAGCGTCACCCCGTGACTCCGAAACGTGTTTGTCCCGGCCGTCCCCGCTCCACGAGGATGGCCGGGACGATCCGTACCGCACGACGAGCCACGGAGTGATCATGAGCACCCCCGTCACCCTCGACCGCCGGCAGGGCCCGTACGGCGAGGTGGTCCTGCGCCGCCGGGACGAGGACTTCGAGATCATCGCCAACGGGACCTTCCTGATGGACACCTCCGACGGACGCTCCGAGCGGCTGCTCGTGGACGCGGCGATGGGCGCGCTGCCCGAGCCGGCCCGGACCGGCGCCGCCGTCCTGATCGGCGGCCTCGGCGTCGGGTTCTCCCTCGCGCACGCCGCCGCCGATCCGCGCTGGAGCCGGATCGCGGTCGTCGAGCGCGAGGACGCGATCATCGACTGGCACCGCGGCGGCCCGCTGGCGGCGATCTCCGGACGCGCGCTCGCCGACGAGCGGACCGTGATCCTGCACACGGACCTGGTGACCTACCTGGACACCGCCACGGACCGTTACGACGCTCTCTGCCTGGACATCGACAACGGACCGGACTGGACGGTCACCGAGGGCAACGAATTCCTTTACGGCGCAGGGGGGTTGGCCTCCTGCGCGGCCCACCTCAACCCCGGCGGAGTGCTCGCCGTCTGGTCCGCCCGGCCGTCCGGCGATTTCGAAGAGTCCTTGCGGAATGCCGGATTCAGCGGGGTACGGACGGAAGAGGTCCCCGTTGCCCGGGGCGTCCCCGACGTGGTCCACCTCGGCATCCGTCCTGCGTAGCCGGGACACCACGGGTACCTCTAGGCTGCTGCACCGACATCGGCGACGCGAGGCGGGGCAATGGAGCAGACACACACCACGCACCAGGGTGCGGCGACTCCGGGGGCCCAGCGGCGCGTCCTGGTCGTCGAGGACGACGCCACGATTGTGGAGGCGGTCTCCGCCCGGCTGCGCGCCGAGGGCTTCCTGGTGCAGACCGCGACCGACGGCCCCGCGGCCGTCGAGGCGGCCGAGGCGTGGCAGCCCGACCTGATGGTCCTCGACGTGATGCTGCCCGGCTTCGACGGCCTGGAGGTCTGCCGCCGCGTGCAGGCCCAGCGCCCGGTGCCGGTGCTGATGCTCACCGCGCGGGACGACGAGACCGACATGCTGGTCGGGCTGGGCGTCGGCGCCGACGACTACATGACGAAGCCCTTCTCCATGCGCGAGCTGGCCGCCCGGGTGCACGTGCTGCTGCGCCGGGTGGAGCGGGCCGCGCTCGCCGCCGTGACCCCGCGCAGCGGGATCCTGCGCCTGGGCGAGCTGGAGATCGACCACGCGCAGCGCCGGGTCCGGGTGCGGGCCGAGGACGTGCACCTGACGCCCACCGAGTTCGACCTGCTGGTGTGCCTGGCCGGCACCCCCCGCGCGGTGCTCTCCCGGGAGCAGCTGCTGGCGGAGGTCTGGGACTGGGCGGACGCCTCCGGCACCCGGACCGTGGACAGCCACATCAAGGCGCTGCGCCGGAAGATCGGCGCCGAGCGGATCCGTACGGTGCACGGGGTCGGGTACGCGCTGGAGAGCCCGGCGTCGTGAGCCGGCCGGGGCGGCGCCCGGGGGGGTCCAGGCGCCGGATCGCGATCTCGATCAAGACGAAGCTGGGGGCGCTGGTCGTCGGCGCGGTGCTGCTGACCTCGGGCCTGGCCCTGGTGGCGATCCGCACGTCCACCGAGTTCCGGTACATCACGATCTTCGCGATGATCGCGACCCTGCTGATCACGCAGTTCGTGGCGCAGTCGCTGACGGCGCCGCTGGACGAGATGAACACGGTGGCGGGGTCGATCTCGCGCGGCGACTTCTCCCGGCGGGTGCGCGGCGCGGACCGGCGCGACGAGCTGGGCGACCTGGCCTCGACGATCAACCGGATGGCGGACGACCTGGAGGCCGTGGACCGGCACCGCAAGGAGCTGGTCGCCAACGTCTCGCACGAGCTGCGCACGCCGATCGCGGCGCTGCGGGCGGTGCTGGAGAACGTGGTCGACGGGGTCTCGGAGGCCGATCCGGAGACCATGCGGTCGGCCCTGAAGCAGACGGAGCGGCTGGGCCGGCTGGTGGAGACGCTGCTCGACCTGTCGCGGCTCGACAACGGTGTCGTACAGCTCCGGGCGCGCCGTTTCGAGGTGTGGCCCTATCTGTCCGGGGTGCTGCGGGAGGCGAATCTGGCCGCCGCGCAGCGCGGGCTCCCCTCGACGTCGGGGCTGCACCGGCGTACGGACGTCCATCTGCACCTGGACGTGTCGCCGTCCGACCTGACGGCCTACGCGGACGTGGAGCGGCTGCACCAGGTGATGGCGAACCTGATCGACAACGCGGTGAAGCACTCCCCGCCGCACGGGCGCGTGACGGTGCGGGCCCGGCGCGGCCCGTACCCGGAGTCGCTGGAGCTGGTGGTCGAGGACGAGGGTCCGGGCATCCCGGAGTCGGAGCGCCACAAGGTCTTCGAGCGGTTCAACCGGGGCACGGCCCCGGACCGCCAGGGGCCGGGGAGCGACGGCGGCACCGGGCTCGGCCTGGCGATCGCGCGCTGGGCGGTGGATCTCCACGGTGGCGGGATCGGCGTGGCCGAATCTTCACGCGGGTGCCGCATCCGGGTCACTCTTCCGGGCAGCCTTCCCCTCCGCGATTGACGTAGGGTTCGAACCGGAAGCGAACGTTCTGCGTGATCAGTGGCAGGACGTGGTCAGGGTGCGGCCGAAGGAGGCCGTAGCCCGCGCTTTTCCGTACCCTCACCGATGCGGAACCACGCTTGTTTCCCGCCATTCACGGCGTCGAAACACCCCGTCAAGTGTGACTTGCGCGACGTTGGAGTGCCCGGCCTGCACGTCCCGCCGAGACAGGCGTAGCCTTTATTTCCGCTGTCCATCACCTTGCGAAGCGGAAGAGGGCGGTTGCCGCCGTGTCGTCTCAGTCCCCCAGTACCCCGAGCTCCCCGGCCGACCAAGACGGGCGTGGCGTGAGCCCCGCAGCCGCCTTCGGTGCCAATGAGTGGCTCGTCGACGAGATCTACCAGCAGTACCTCCAGGACCCGAATTCGGTCGATCGTGCCTGGTGGGACTTCTTCGCCGACTACAAGCCGGGTGCGGCGGAGACCCCGTCCGCCCCGGCCGCCACCACCACGGCCGCCCCCTCGGCGCAGCAGACGGGCCCCGCACAGGCCGCGCCTGCCGCTCCGACCGCCGCCGTGCCCGCCCCGGCCGCCCCCGCCGCTCCGGCTC
>NZ_BNBS01000023.1 GCF_014656075.1 Streptomyces hydrogenans | reverse complement strand
CCGGCACCGAGGTCCGCATCGCCGACGACGGCGAGATCCTGCTCCGCGGCCCCGGTCTGATGCGCGGCTACCACAACCTCCCCGACAAGACCGCCGACGTCCTGGCCCGCGACGGCTGGTACCGCACCGGGGACATCGGCGAGATCGACAAGGACGGCTACGTCCGGATCACCGACCGCAAGAAGGACCTCATCAAGACCTCCGGCGGCAAGTACGTGGCCCCCAGCGAGATCGAAGGCCGGTTCAAGGCCCTCTGCCCCTTCGTCAGCAACATCCTGGTCATCGGCGACGCCCGCAACTACTGCACCGCCCTGATCACCCTCGACGAGAGCGTGATCATGCCCTGGGCCGCCACGAACGGCCTCGCCGGCCGCCCCTACGCCGACGTCGTCACCTCCCCGGAGGTCCACGCCCTCGTCGAGGGCTTCGTCCGCCGCGTCAACGACGACCTCCAGCGCTGGCAGACCCTCAAGAAGTTCGCCGTCCTGCCCCGCGACCTCGACGTCGAGCACGGCGAACTCACCCCCAGCCTCAAGGTCAAGCGCCCCGTCGTCGAGCGCACGTACGCCGATCTCGTCGAGGCCATGTACGAGGGCGCCCGCGAAGCCTGACGCCTTCCCGGCGTGCGCGAGGGCGTCCGTGAAGCCCGAGACCCGCCGTCAGCCCTCCGCCGCCAGGCGCCGTACCTGAGCCAGCGCCTCGCCCACCGCCGCCGGGATGTCCGACACCGGGAAGCGCGCGTGCCGCACCGTGCGGTCGCGGTCCACCACCAGGACGGCACGCTTCAACCGCAGCAGCTGCCCGGCACGGAAGGTGGGCAGGCGCAGGGCGGCGGCCAGGTACAGGTCGACGTCCGAGAGGAGGGTGAAGGGGATGCCCTCCTCGACGGCGAACACCCGCTGCTCGTCCGGGCGTTGGGTGCTCACGCCGCGCACCTCCGCGCCCGCCGCGAGGAAGTCCTCGTACGCGTCCCGGAAGAGCCGGTTCTCCAAGGTGCAGCCGACGGTGCCGGGGATGCCCGCCCAGCCGTCCGGCAGCGGGCCCGGGCTCCCGGTCGCCGGATAGCAGAACAGCACGGTGGCGGTGGCGTCGGCCACCGGATCCACCGGCAGGCCGTCCCGGTGGCCGGGCAGTTCCAGGCGCGGCAGCCGCTCGCCCGTCAGTCCCGCGACGCGCCGCGCCTCCGTGCCCGCCTCGTCGGCGGTGCCGCTGAGCGAGCCGTCGCCGAAGACCCAGCGGTCCGCCCAGTCCTGCATCGACAGCAGCACCGGCAGCAGTCCCCGGCCGCTCTCCGTCAGCCGGTACTCGTGCCGCACCGGCCGGTCCTGGTACGGGACCTTCTCCAGGACCCCCGTCTCCACCAGGTGCGCCAGGCGCTCGGTGAGCACCTTCCGGGAGATGCCCAGCTCCTCCTGGAGCGCGTCGAACCGGTGGTGTCCGCGCGCGGTCTCCCGGATCAGGAGCAGGCTCCACCAGTCGCCGACCACCGCCGCGGCCTGCGCGATCGCGCAGGCCGCGTCCCGCTCGGGCACCGACCTCATCACAGCGTCTCCACTCCTCCGCGCACCGCGGCGCTCATCGGGACCATCTTGCGCCATGGGGTCGGTTCCCGATAGAAACTCACCTGGAACGAGTGAGTTCCCAAAAGAGACTGACCAATCCCGGGGGGTGGGTGCCGTATGAGCGGGGCACGAGTGATCCAGGAGCAGGACCGGCGCGACGACGAGCAGGAGACCTCGCCGCCGGGCGTCTTCTGGCGCTACTGGGGCGCCGCGACCGTCAGCGGCGCGGGCACCGCCGTCACCGCCCTCGCCCTGCCGCTCGTCGCCCTCACCGTCCTCGACGCCACCGCCTTCGAGGTCGCCCTGCTCGCCGCCGCCGGCCAGGTCTCCTGGCTGCTGCTGAGCCTTCCGGCGGGCGTCGTCGCGCAGCGCGTACCGCTCCGCCGGCTCCAGGTCGCCCTCGACCTCGTACGGTTCGCGGCGCTCGGCTCGCTGCCGCTCGCGTGGTGGCTCGACAGCCTCACCTACGCGCACCTGCTGTGCGCGGCGCTCGTCACCGGCGCGGCGACGGTGCTGTTCGACATCGGCAACTCGACCTTCCTGCCCGCCGTCGTCCCGGCCCGGCAGCTGGCCGCCCGCAACAGCGTCATGTCCGGCACCCACGCCGTCAACGACACCGGCGGCCCCTCCCTCGGCGGCGTCCTGATCGGCGCGACCGGCCCCGTCGGCGCCCTCGTCGTGGATGCCGCCAGCTACCTGGCCTCCGCCGTCCTCCTGCGCACCCTCCCCGAGAGCCGCCCCGCGCCCCGCACCGGCGAGAGCGCGCTCCGGCTGATGCGCGAGGGCTTGCGGTACGTGACCAAGCACCCCGTCATGCGGCCCTGCATGATCTGGGCGACCGCCGCCAACTTCCTCAACGCGGCACTCGTCGCCCTCACCCCCCTCTACCTGGTCCGCGAGGCCGGCCTCGACGCCGTCCAGCTCGGCCTCGTGCTGGCGATGGACGGGGTCGGCGCGCTCGCCGGCGCCGCCGTCGCGGTCCGGGTGACCACGCGCCTCGGCACCGCATGGGGCATCATCGCCGCAGACCTGGCCGGCGGCGCGCTGCTCCTGCTCGCCCCGCTGACCACGTCGGCGGGGGACGCGTACTGGTTCGCCCTCGGCAACGCCGGCTTCGCCTTCGGCACCGTCATCGGCTCGATCACCACCCGCACCTACCGGCAGACCCAGTCGCCCCCGGAGCTGCTGTCCCGCGTGATGGCCACGGTTCGCTTCGTCTCCTGGGGCGCGATGCCGCTCGGCGCCCTCACCGCCGGTCTCCTCGCCACCCACACCGGTGCCCACACCGCCCTGTGGATCGTCTGCGCCGGCGCCTTCCTGCCCCCGCTCTACCTCCTCTCCACCGGGGTGGGCCGCCACCGCGACCTCGCCTGAGGTCCCGCTCGGCGGCGCGCGGACGAGGAGGTCCGGAGCGCCGCCCGGCCGTCGGCTCACACGACCTCGTGCGTGACCTTCTCCGCGCCGATCCGCTGGATCCGCTCCTGCCCCCACGCCGCCAGTGACGCCAGGGCGGTGTTGAGGGAGAGGCCGTGCCCCGTGAGCGAGTACTCGACCTTCGGCGGCACCACGGGGTGGACCTCGCGGTGCACGAGGCCGTCCTCCTCCATCTCCCGCAGGTGCTGGACGAGCATCTTCTCGCTGACGCCGGGGAGCCCGCGCCGCAGCTCGGCGAAGCGGCGCGTGCCGTGCTCGTGCAGTTCCCAGAGGATCAGGGACTTCCACTTGCCGGTGACGACGTCCATCGCCGCGTCGATCCCGCAGAAGTAGGGCCCCTGCCGTGCCGACGTCCCCATGCGCGCCTCCGTGTCGCCCGGGCGGCACTTACCTTCCGGTGAGTACCGCACTAAATAGTCCGTACTCGCCAACTCTACGGAACCTGGCGAGGATTGAGCCGTCAACGAATCTCTACGAACGACGTGACGGAGCGGCGACATGGCACAGGACCACGACACCCACGTGAGCGTTCTCGGGCTCGGTGCGGTGGGCGGCGCGCTCGCCGGGGTCCTGGTGAAGGCAGGACTGCGGACCACGGTGTGGAACCGCTCGAAGGGGAGGGCGGAGGAGCTGGTCGCGCGAGGAGCGACGGAGGCGGCCTCCGCCGCCGAAGCGGTCCGGGCGAGCCGGCTGGTGATCGTCTGCCTCTTCGACCACGACTCGGTGCACGAGGTGCTCGACCCGCTCGTGGCCGACCTGGCCGGGCGCACCCTGATCAACGTGACCACGACCAAGCCCGAGCAGGCGCGGGAACTGGCCGCCTGGGCCGCGGGGGCGGGCATCGCCCATCTGGACGGAGGCATCATGGCGGTGCCCTCCATGATCGGCCTGCCGGGGGCCTCGATCCTGTACAGCGGCTCGGAAGAGGTGTTCCGCGAGCACGCGGCGCTGCTCGACCTCTGGGCGACCAGCACCTACTACGGCGAGGACGCGGGGCTGGCGTCCCTGTACGACCTCGCGCTGCTCTCGTCGATGTACGTGATGTTCGCCGGGTTCATGCACGGTGCCGCCCTGCTCGCCCCGGCCGGGGTGTCTGCGGGCCGGTTCGCGGAGATGGCCGCCCCGTGGCTGACCGCCATGACCGGAGCGCTCGCGGGGTACGCCGAGGTCATCGACGGCGGGGACTACCGGGTTCCGGGGCAGCAGAGCCTGGAGTTCTCCAACCTCCGGCTGTTCGTCGAGGCGAGCGAGGAGCAGGGGGTGAGCGCCGAGCCGATCGCCATGGTCCAGCGGCTCATCCAGCGTCAGGTGGACGCCGGGCACGGGACGGAGGGCTTCGCGCGGATCATCGAGAGCCTCAAGCACCCTGCGGCGTGACCGGCTGTCCGGCCCGCCGGCCGACTGCCCGACCGGGGGCGGTCCGGTTCTCCGGCCGCCCGGACACCCGGCGGCGAGCCGTCCGGTCCGACCTCACCGCCCCGGGCGCAGCGGGGCGCTCGCCACCCCGGAGCTCCGACCGCTCAGCGCCATGTCCAGCGTCTCCTGGGCCGTGCGCATCGCCTCGGCGTACTTCGGTTCGGACATGCGCTCCCAGGCCACGTCCGGTGCGACGTCCTCGACCCGGCTCGTCACCCACCAGATGTTGCCGAACGGGTCCCGCACCCGCCCGCCGCGGTCCCCCCACGCGCTGTCCGCGACCTCGGTGATCACCTCCGCCCCGTGCAGGACCGCGGCCGCCGTCGCCGCGTCCGCGTCCGGCACGTAGACCCGCAGCAGCGAGGGCGTCGCCGGCCAGTCGGGCCGTCGGTCGAAGGCCTGGACGACGGTGTCGCCGATGCGGATCTCGCCGTGCCCGATGGTGCCGTCCTCGACCGCCACCCGTGCGAGTTCCACGCCGCCGAACGCGGCGGTGACGAAGTCGAGCAGGGCGCCGGTGTCGTCGGTGACCACCCACGGTGCGACGCTGGTGTAACCCTCGGGTGCGCTGTGGTTCATCGGTCTCGTCCCCTCGTCCGGTTCCTCGTGATACACCGACCGTACGGGCCCACTAGGACAGGGTGGGACCTAGATGGATCGGGTGCGAGGGTACGGACCGGTGTGCGCTGCACCGATCGCGGCGTGGTGTGGTAACAGCTGTTACCATCCCGGTATGGCGAAGACACAGCTGGGTGCGCGCGTCGACAGCGAGATCAAGCAGTTGGCGGAGGCGCGCGCCAGGGACCGGGGGATGAGCCTCGGCGACTACATCGCCGTCCTCGTGTACGAGGACACGGAAGGCCTGCGGCAGCGGGGTCTCGACGCCGCGAAGCGGTTCCTCGCCGAGCACCAGGACGTCTTCGACGAGGCCGAGGACGCGGATGGCGGCACCCCTGGGGCGCGCGCCGCGTAATGGACCTGCACATCGACGTCCCCTGGATCCTGGGGGTCGCGGAGCTCGCGGGAGCCGGCGACCCGGCCCCCGAGGACTACGGCGTCCCGGTGGCCGCGGTCGCCGCCCACCGGGCCGAGCTGCTGGACCGGCCCGTCTACGACGGGCCGTACGCCCGCGCCGCCGCTCTGGTGCACGTCCTCGGCCGCTGCCGCTGGCTCGAACGCTCCAACCTGGCCGTGGCCGCCGCGACGGGCGTGATGTATCTGGAGGCCTCCGGGATCCCGGTCAGGCCCGCCCGGCAGGACGCCGTCGCCCTGCGCGACCTGCTGAGGGACCCCGCCTGCACCGCCCCGAGGATCGCCGCCCTGCTGCGCACCTGGCCCACGGCCACGTGATCATCCGGCCGTCGACGGATTCCGAGCCCCCGACAGTGAAGCGAGGCGCCGAGCCCATGACCGAAACCCCACCGCCCCCGATGCGGATGGTCACCTTCGCGGCCTGGCGGGACAGCGCCCCGCACGCGGCCGACGCGCCCGGTGGGCACTACGTCACCCTGGCCGAACTCCTGGTGCGACTGGGCGGCTACGGCCTCGGCCTCACCTGGAAGGCCCGGCTCCCCGACGAACAGCCGCACGTCGCGTTCGCGCGGATGGCGAAGGAGTCGGAGGGCGCGGGCATCCCCACCCTGGAGCTGCTGGCCATGGACGCGCCCCATCTGCAGGCGATCGACGCGGACTTCGAGGGCTACGCGGGAGACGAACTCAGGATCACGCTGCGGGAGTTCGACAGCTCCAGCTGGGACGTCCGAACGGCCGACGCCTGGGTCCTGAGCGAGATCCGACGCCACTACCCGGACGCGCGGCCCATGACGGCCGACGAGTGGGACGCGACGAACTGACCCCCGCTTCCCGTCCGCCTCCCCGCGCGGACGGGAAGCGCCGGCGGGCCAGGGGGCGGGCCGGGGCCCGCCAGGTGGTCGGTTCGGGGGCCGGACCGGGTCACAGCAACCGGTCCACCAGCCCGTCGACGTATTCCGGGGTGAGCGGGACGATCCCGAAGAGGACCCGGATGTACATCGGGGCCAGGACGTGGTCCAGCACGCCGAGCGCGTCGGGTGCGTCCTCGCCGCGCTCGCGGGCGCGATCGAGCATGGACTGCAGCTGCCGCATGCGCTCGTCGCGGATGTCGTCACCGGCCCGCTCGCCCGACTGACCCCCGCTCGACAGGGCGACGGCCAGGCGCACCACTGCCAGACCGTCGGGCCCGGTGATCTCGCGCGCCACGTTGGCCGCGTACGTCCGCAGGTCGCCGGCGAGGCTGCCGGTGTCGGGCATCGGCGACCGCGCGTTGAGGCGGGTGAGCGCCACCTCGGACAGCAGGGCCTCCAGGTTGCCCCACCTGCGGTAGACGCTGCTGTCGGCCACGCCCGCGCGGGCCGCTACCTCGCCGACGGTGAAGTTGCCGTACCCGCGCTCGCTGATCAGGGCGGTGACGGCCTGGTGCACCTCCGCGGCGACGCGGGCACTGCGCCCGCCGGGCCGCCTGACTGGCTGTCGCTCATTCATCCCCCCACTTTAACGCAGCTGAGACTTGCGTTTACGTGTCCACCCTCCCTACAGTCTCCTAACGCAGTCGATGGCTGCTTTAAAGCTTCGGCCGTCCCGCCACCCGCGTCGACCGAGCCGGGGCGCACCCACCGATCGAGGGGGACCTTTCATGACCGCATCGCTTCCGACGGCAGGCACGCGAAGGAGCCGGGCCGTTCTGCTGACCGTGACCTGCCTCGGCCAGTTCATGGTCCTGCTCGACAACACGATCGTCGGAGCGGCGCTGCCCGACATGCAGCACCGACTGCACACGCAACTGACCGGCCTGCAATGGATCGTCGACGCGTACGTGCTCCTGGTCGCCATGCTCCTGCTGTCCGGCGGCATCTTCGCCGACCGGTTCGGACGCAAACGCGTGTACCTGGCGGGCGTGACGGTCTTCACCGTCGCGTCGGTGCTGTGCAGCCTCGCGCCCTCGGCCGGATGGCTGGTCGCCGGCCGGATGCTCCAGGGCGTCGGCGCGGCGGCCCTCAGCCCGGCCTCGCTGGCCCTGCTCGCCTCCGCCCACCCGGTCCCGCAGGAACGCGTCAAGGCGATCGGACTGTGGGCCGGCATCAGCGGCATCGGCCTGGCGGCCGGCCCCGTGGCCGGCGGCGTGCTGACCGAGGCGTTCGGCTGGCCCGCCATCTTCCTGGTCAATCTGCCCATCGGCGCGATCCTGCTGCTGGTCGGCGGGCGCCACCTCGACGAGTCCCGCAACCCGAACGCCCCCGCGATCGACATCCCGGGGACGGTCCTGTCCGTCCTCGCGGTGGGAGCACTCGCCTACGGGCTCATCGAGGGCGGCGCCGTCGGCTGGACCTCACCGGTCATCCTGGGAAGCTTCACCGCCGCGGCGGTCCTCCTCGCCGCCTTCGTCGTCGTCGAAGCACGCAGCTCCGCACCGATGCTGCCCCTGCGGCTGTTCCGGCAGCGCCTGTTCACCGTGTCCAACGCCGCCATGACCGTGGTGGGGTTCGCGCTCATGGGCTCGTCGTTCTTCTTCTCCCAGTTCTTCGTGTACGTCCAGGGCAGCTCGATCCTGCGCGCCGGCCTGCAGACCCTCCCCGTCACCCTCGCCATGGTGCTCGTCAGCCCGTACGCGGGCCGGCTCGCCGCCCGACACGGCTTCCGCGTCGTGGCCACCAGCGGCCTGGCCCTGGCCGGCCTGGGCCTGCTGACGCTGGGCACGGTGCAGGCCGACACCGCGTACGGAAACGTCTGGTGGCGCCTGGCGGCCGTCGGCGTCGGCTTCGCCCTGACCCTGTCCCCGCTGACCGGCGCCGCCATCCAGTCCGTCACCCCGCAGGAAGGCGGCCTCGCCTCCGGCGTCAGCAGCACCACCCGCCAGATCGGCGCGGTGCTCGGCGTGGCGGTGCTCGGAGCCATCGTCCGCTCGCGCCAGGCCGGCGGCGCCTCCTTCGAGACGGGCATCGACAACGCCTTCTTCGCGGCCGGAGCCGTCACCCTGGTCACCGCCGCCGTCACCGGCCTCTGGCTGACCGGGTCCCATCCCACGGCACCGTCTCCGACGGAGGCGGCACGTGCGCTCCCGAGGGAGGCCCCGGCCTTCGGGGACGCTCCGGTGCAGGGCGACCGAGGGTGAAAAGCGGTGGGCCGAGGGCTCGACCCGTCGACATACTCAAGCCGACCGTTTCGCCGCGGAGGGAGACCCGACCATGGAGGCCCCGGCGTTCGCCGTACAGGTGACGGAGTCCGGAGACGGAGGGCCGCAGGCCTTGCGAGCCGTCGCGGCGGTGACCGGACTCAGCCTGTGGCGGAGCAAACTCCTCCTGGGCAACACCCCCGCGACCGTTCTGGAGGACTCCTCGCTCGGCGCGGTCGTCGCCGTGGCCCGACGCCTGAGGGACTCCGGTGTACCTGCGGCCGTCCGCTGCATCGAATGCGACCGGACGGTGCCGCCCGATGAGACGCCGCTCGACCCGGGTCCTTGTGCGTCCCGCTTCTGGCCGACGGCCCATTGCGAGGCGAACTCCCTGACCACCTGTGACTGCCACTTCTGCGGCACCTATGGGCCGATCTGCCTCACTCTCTGAACCGAGCCCGAAGCCCCGGCCCGGCCCCGCCCGTCAGTCCCGGTCAGCCGCCGCCTGCTCGACTCGGCCGCCCTGGTGCGGTGCGGGACCTGAGGTGTCACCCCAGCGGTTCACGTATCGCGTCCCGAGCCTCCCCTTGGCGTCACGGTGTGTCAGACGGCCCGCCGCACCGGCGGTCCCGGCTGCACCCCCTGGACCCACGCCCGGATCGACGGCACGCAGATCAACGGCTGGATCTACGACGGCAACCTGTCCAACAGCGGAGCCCTCAAGCGCTGCTGACCCCACAGCACCACGGTCACCCCTCTCTTCCGCGAGCGGAATCCCCGCTCGCGGAAGAGCGGCGCTTCCACCGGAGTCGGAGGGACGGCCCGTCAGGGTCCAGCCCCCAGGCGCGATCAGGCCGCCTGCGAGGGAACGTGCATGAGGTCGCCCAGGTCCTGGCACCTGCGACGCCACCACGGCCAGCCGTCCGGAGCGTGCGGGTCGGGCAGGGTACGTGCCAGGAACGCGGCGTCGGCGCCCTCGACGGCCGGCGCGACCTCCCGGCCCGCTCGCCTGCCGAGGGCGCCGATGGCCCACTCGATCAGCATGCGGTCGTCCCAGATGTCGAAGCCGGGCAGATGCGGAGCGGGAAGATACAGCGGCCGTCCCGGACGCCGCACGAAGCCCCGCCAGCAACGGACGGCCTGCTCGAGCGCCAGGACGGGCAGACCGCGTTCGGCCTCGAACCGGGCCACCTGACGACGCGTAGAGGCTGAGAAAGGCGAAGACCGGCGCGGGTGTTCCCGAAGGTGCGACCGGCAGACAGCGTCCAGCCGGAGGGCAGCCGCCGTCTTGCGGGGCATGACTCTTCTTTCGAAGCGGAGATCTCGACGAGTCACCCTACGGTGCGGTCTCGGGAGCGATCCCGGGTCCGAGGCGATCACCGCCCGCAGGCGTGCTGTGCGATCTTAATCGAGTGCGAGAGTCCCGGTCCGGGTGATAGAAGGTCCGCGTGTCTGAGCATCTCTCCTTCCCCGCCCTGCTGCGGATGATCGACGAACGGTCCGCCGCGTTTCGCGCCGCCGTCGCCGCGGCCCCCGACCTCGACGCCGACGTCCCGTCCTGCCCGGGCTGGACGCTGTACGACCTGGCGAACCACCTCAGTGAGGGGGACCGCTTCTGGGCCTACATCGTGCTGAACACCGCGCCGGGCGACGAGCGGCCGAGCAAGGACGGGCTGGCGGCGCCCAGGGAACGCGAGGCCCTCATCGCCTGGCTGGCCGACTCGACGGAGCAGCTGCTCACCGCTCTCCGCGAGGCCGGCCCGGACCGGGGTTGCTGGGCCTGGTGGGAGCCGCTGGCCTCGCCGCACACGGTGGCCGCCGTGGCCCGCCGCCGCGTCCCGGAGTCGCTGATCCACACCTACGACGCCCAGCTGGCCTCCGGTACCCCGCAGGAGCTGCCGACGGCCGAGGCGGCCGACGCCATCGAGGAGTTCCTCGCCACCGTCTGCACCGGCACGGTCCCGTGGCCGGGCGAGCCCGCCACCATGGACTACCACGCGGCCGAGGCCGGCTCCTGGCGCCAGACGGTGGACGCCACCGGTTCCCGCTTCACCCGCCTCACCGCGGCGGAGGCCGCCGGCAGCAAGCCCACCGCCGCCGTCTACGGCACGGCGAGCGAGATGGCCCTGCTCATGTACATGCGCATCCCGGCCGGCCCACTGCGGACGGAGGGCGACGCCGGCCTGCTCCGGCAGCTGCAGGACTGGGGCTGAGTCCGACCGGCACGGCACGCGGTGACGCGGCGCGCACGAGCGGCCCGACCTGCCCGGTGTCGCCCGCGGGGGGCGTCAGTCGGCCCAGACGCGTGCGTAGCGGCGGCGGGTCGTGTCGGTGTCCTGGAAGGGGGTTCTGCCGTGCAGGACGGCGTCGTTGTTGACGAGGAGCAGGTCGCCGCGGCGCAGGGGGAGGCGCAGGACGGTGCCGGGGTCGGCGAGGAGGCGGTCCATGGAGTCGAGGGCGTGGCGCCGGGCGGGCGGGTGCGGCGTACCGGTCTCGTCCTGGCCCCGGTCGATCCAGTAGCGGTTGTAGTGGACGCCGAGGGTGTCGTCGTCGCGGCGGAAGACCGGCCGCACGCGGTCGAACCCGGCGCCGCGGCCGAAGCGGAAGTCACCGTACAACTCGCGCAGCGCCGCCGGGTCTTCGGCGAGGAGGCGGTTGTGGACGGTGGTGCCCGCGGCGAGGAGGGACGCGCCGCCCTCGGCGGCCGGCCGGACGCAGAGCAGCGCGAGGACGTGCGGCGGGGTCGGGCCTTCGCCCCGGTCCATGTGCGGCGGGAGGGTGAGGAGGTCCCCCTCGGGTGAGCGCTCCGCCCCGGGTGTGCCCGGCCCGCTCGGGTGGACGGCCGGGGCGGTGGCAGCGGTGAGGAGCTCGTTGGCCGAACGGTGGAGGCGGCCGCCGACGGGGCCCCGCAGCAGCGCGACGAGGTCGGCGCACCGGCCGACGCATTCCCGGTCGTCGCGGCCGTCGAGGTCCACGCCGCGCAGCACCGCGAAGCCGGGGCCGCGATGGAGCATGGCGTCGACCGCGGTCGCGGGGGCGGTGGTACCCGAGGCCGGTGCGGTCAGCAGCCACTCCTCCGTGCGGAGGGTCGCCGGGGTCCACGCCCGGGGTTCGAGGGCAGGGCTCGGTCCGTCCACGATGTGCCTCCTCACGCGCGCGGGCGGACGCCGGGCTCCGTCAGGCGTCCCTACGGAGCCTGGCGCCCGGAGAGCCCGTTCAAACGGGCGGGTCACGGCGGGACGGGGACGACGAGTTGCGCGGCGGACCCCCGGGCCGATCCCGACCCCTCCGACCGGGCCGTGCAGGGGCACCAGCACCCACCACGATCGGTCCCCGCTGCCGGTATCGCGTACGTTCACCCCGAGGACGTACGGCCTTTCGCACTCCCACCCCCGTCCTTCGCCGCCCTCACTGGTCGTGGTGCCGCTCGACCCACTCCAGGGCCGCGGCGCGCTCCGCCCGGGTCGGTACGGGGTTCAGCTGGTCCGGGTACCTGACGAGGTGATGCCCCCGGGCCGCCCGCAGGCCCACCGCGCGGGCCTCGGGGGAGAGACCGGGGTGCTCGGCCACCTCCACCGCGCGCCGCCACCAGCCCCGGCTGCGGACGTCCAGGGCGTAGTGCCAGAGCGGCTGACCGGGGTCGGCCACGCCGATGAGGACCTGGTGCAGGGTGTGTTCGCGGATCCCCGGGGTGCCGAGCAGCCGGTCGGCCACGGCCAGTGGGTGTTCCCCGTCCAGCCGGGCCCGGAGCAGTACCCAGGTCATCAGGTGGCCCACGTCGTGAGCGCCGGAGGCCACGAACTCCCACAGCTCGGCCGCCTTGGCCTCGTCCGGCGCGCCCAGGCGCGTGAGCAGCCGCAGCTCGTCCTTCCAGACCGGCCGCGGCCCCTCCCACCAGGCGACCAGCCGGGTCGAGGCCGGATGCCCCAGGTCGAGCGCGAGACAGGTCAGGGTGACGAGGGGATGGCGCCATTCGGTGTACGTCGTCCGGTACTTCTTGGTGAGGTCCTTCCACCGGCGCGGCACCAGTGCGTCGACCTCCGCCGGGCCCGCGAGGCCGTGGGCGTAGAGCAGTTCCAGGCAGAAGCCGAGCCCCTGGAGGCCGGTGGCCGGGTCGGCGATCCGTTCCCGCAGCCAGCGTTCGTCCGCGTCCGTGAGCGTCCGGTAGCGCTCCCACACCCGGCTCAGCGTGCCCTCGTACGCGGTGAGGTCGGGCCCGGTGCCGGACAGGAGCCCGTCCGCCGCTGCCTCGTACCGATCGAGCGCGGCCCGTGCGGCCGCCTGGTCGGTGACGACCGCCGTGACACCGGAACCGGACCCGGAGCCGGAACCGGCACCGCCGTCCACGCCCGCACCTACGTCGGCGAGGGAGAATCCCGGCTCCTGGAGCTGTTCGCGTACGAGTTCCACCCGCTCGCGGACGTGTGCAGCGACGAGGACGCGGAGGGCGCGCGGCAGCCGTTCGTCGGTGGCGAGGCGGACCGCCGCGAGGTCCGCGTAGGACCGTCCGGCGAGCGCCCCCGCGCCCGTCTCCCGCCGCCAGTCCCGGGTGACGGCCCCGAGCAGCGCGATGCACAGGCCGCGCAGGGCGCTCTCCGGCGCGTTCTCGGCGGCGATCTCTCCCGCGAGAGCGACCACGGCCCGTACCGTGTCCGGCTCGTGCAGGGCCCGGTGGGACGCCAGCCACGCGGAGACGGCCGTGGCTTCTCCCGCGAGCGCCCAGGCCCGCACGACGTCCAGGCCGCGCGCGGACGGCACCTCGGCGACGACGCTCGCGGCGGCCGGGCCGAGGGCGGCGACCGTCTCCCACGCGGCCTCGCACTCGTGGCGCAGCAGCGCGTGCAGCAGCTCCCGCCAGCCGGTCCACTTCTCGGGCCGCCCCGCGTACTCCGCTCGCCACGCGTCCAGAAGTCGCCGGGCCTCCTCGGGAGTGAGCCCGTTCCGCCGCTCCAGCGCCACCGCGCAGCGGGTGACGGCGGCGAGGTCCAGGGGTCCGTCGAGCCGCTCGTGCAGCCAGGCCGACTCGCCGGCGGACAGCGGCCGGTACCGGAGGGAGGGGGCGCCGCGGTCCACGGGAGCGTCGAGCGCGTCGAGGAACTGCCGCACCCCGGCACGGTCTGCGGGATCGGGCAGGCCCGCCGCGTCCCGCCGCGTGACCAGGTCCAGGACGAACGCGCCCCGCGGCCCGCCGTCGACGACGCGGAACCCGGCCGGTCCGTCCCCGAGCCCGGCGGCGACGACCGCGTGCTCGCCGCCCCAGTGCAGCAGCAGTTCGCCCTTCAGCGCGCCGGCCCGGTCGAAGGCCCGTCCGTGCGACTGCCAGTGCCAGTACGCGAACGAGACGGGCCCCTCGAGACCGCGACGCGCCACCAGCTCGGCCGCGTCCTCGTGACCGTCCGACTGCGTGTACCGGCCACGGTTCGGAGGCGGCAGCACGACGAAGCCCTCACCCCCGAGCCCCCGCCACCACTCCGACACCAGAGCCAGGTCCGAACGCTCCACCGGGCCGCCACCGGACTTCCTCACGTACCGCTCCCTGAACCCTCGTTCTCAGGGACGGCGACTCGCCTTCCCGTACTCACCGACCGCTCACCCTGTCACACACGGATCACGCTCCGGACGCGGACGTCGGCCCCGGATATCTGGAAGGTCGGGACTGCCCCGCCCTCCACGCGTCCGGTGAGGCCGGAGCAGCGGGATGCCGTCGAGGAGCCTTCCGGCACTTCTCGTGCTCTGATCAGCTGAGGTCGCTGGTGTCGAGATCGAGCCCGAAGGGTTCGGGCAGGGTGAGGACGGTGCCGAACGGGTGCGGACCGTTTCCGTATCAGCGGCAGTCCGGCCAGAACCCGCTGATTTCCCGACGGGTCCACCCCTGATCGGGTCGGATCGAGCCGCTGCTACCGGCCGATCAGGGGCGCGCCTAGGGACGGCGGGCCAGCAAGTGGGCGTCGAGGAAGCCCCGTTCGGAGGCGGGGTCGTGGAGCAGTCGCGCGAAGGGGGTGAGGCCGGCGTCGGTCAGCAGGTCGGCGAGGTGGTCCGCGGGCCAGCTGTAGGCCGGTGTCACCTTGTGGTCGAAGCGAACCGGCTCCGGTCCGTCGGTTCCGAAGAAGGAGACCAGGAACAGGCCACCCGGCGCCAGGACGCGTACCTGCTCGGCGAGCAGCTCCGGCAGTTCGTCCGGAGGCGTGTGGATCATCGAGTAGTGGGCGAGTACGCCGCCGAGCGCGCCGTCCTCGACCGGCAGGGACTCCATCCGGGCCTCCTGGAAGCGCAGCTCCGGGTGGGCCCGCCGGGCGTGGTCGATCATGCCGGGGGAGAGGTCGAGTCCGAAGGCGTCCAGGCCCAGTTCGTTGAGCATCGCTGTCAGATGGCCGGGCCCGCAGCCGACGTCCACGGCCCGCGGGTTGCCCGTCGCGCGCACCAGTTCGGCGAAGGTGCCGATCATGGCCCGGGCGAACGGCTGTGACTCCAGCCGGTTCGCGAACAGCGATGCGTACAGCTCGACGACTCCGTCGTAGGCCGTCCTCGTCTCGTCCTGATGATTCGCCACAGGCGGGACTCTATAACCGGTCTGATGATCGATCTCGTGACAGAGGGGAGGGGACGGACTCGGCGGGGGGAGTGGTGGGAGCGCCCCACTGCCGCGGCGGACGAGGATGCCCGTCCTGGCCATGGTCGCTGGGGCCGGGAGCTCACCCACCTGCCCTCTCCGCTCCGGTCGCCGCGCTCAACCGGGCGGCGAGACGGACGGCGGTCTTCTCCCCGGCCCGCTGCCTGATCAGACCTTCCTTGGCGGCGGCACGAAGCCGGATCTCCGAACCGTCCTCACCGGCCTTCCGTACGCGCGCGGTGACCACCACGGGATTCAGACCGCCGACACCGCCTCCGGCGACGATGCGCACGGTCGCGTCCGCGTCCGGGCGAACCGGGGCGCTCTCCAGGACGCGGCCCGCCCTGCCGAGCACACCGGAGACGCGCTGCACCGTTTCGGCGAAAGGCATGGGGACGAGCAGTTCGATCTCATGGACGTTCTTCCGCATCACGTGGGCGACCATCCGCACCAGGCGGCCACCGCCCGCACCCACCGCGCCGAGAGCGGCAAGCTCCTCGGCCAAGATCTGGTCCTCGCTCCGGTCCATGGACCCCCTCCTCACCGACAGCCCGCTTCAGGCGGATCGCTCAGCCCGTGAAACCGATGAGCCGAGGCCGAGACTCCGCGCGTCCGGAGGTCAGTACCTGCGTCAGGACCCCGCGCAACTCCTCGACGCTCTCCGCCGGCACGTCGAGCACCGCCTCGATCGTCGCGTCCTCCAACTCCAGGTCGTCCAGGCACTCGGGGTCCAGCGTCACCGTGAGGAGGCTGTCCGTCAGGGCCACCTCACGAACGCAGCCATAGGCCGTGCACGCGTCCGGAGTCATCACGGCGTACGTGTCCGGGACGGGCGCGCCGCCCTGTGGGGAGGGCCCGCCGACAGCACGCGTGAACAACAGGAAGAAGCCCTCGTCCTCCTCCGCCACGCCGACCTGCGTCTCGCCGTCGACATCGACCTCGGCGGCCACCGCACGGGCTGTGAATCTGAATGCCATAGGCCGGTTCTATCAGGCGCACAGTGAGCGCAGCGCACCCAGTGCCTCCAGTGCACCCCACCCAGGTCCATCTGTGTCGTCCCGGTCTCCGCCCGCGCGGCCCGCACATCCGCCCGCCCGGCCCGCACGTCCGCCCGCGCGGATCGTCAGCGGTGGCCCAGCACGTTGACCACTTGCCCGTTGGGGTCACGGACGAAGAAGCGGCGCACTCCCCACTCCTCGTCCTGCAGGGGGTGGACGATCTCCGCGCCGTTGTCGCGCATGACCGCGTACACCGCGTCCACGTCCTCCACCTCGACGCTCAGGTCGGGCGTGACGGGGGCGGTCTTGTCGGCGGCCATGAAGCTGACCTGGGCCGTCGGGCTGGAGGGGGAGCCCATGGTCATGATCCAGCCGTGGTTCATGACCTCTTCGAACCCCAGCAGGCCGTAGAACTCCCGGCTCTCCTGTACGTCCGACGACTGGACATTGGGTACGACACGGCGAACGGCCATGAGACCTCCAAGGGGCAAGGCGTGTCCTGCGGCTCTCCAGGATTACTACGCCACACCTGCCACCGCTCCCGCTTTCGCAACACGCCCGGCATCGACTGCTCCCCGCTGCTCCCCGCGCGCCCGCGGGTGGTCCGGCTCGGTGCGCCCTCACGCCGTCGCGGCAGAAGCCCCTGATGACCGGGATTCGGCAAAGTTGATCAAGGTCGGCGCGGTGTTCTCTAGAGTTCATGACCATGCACATGATCAAGAGTTCACCAGGCCGCCTGACCGTCGCCGGGCTGGCCGCCGTTCTCCTGGCCGCCTGCCTGGTGTGGTGGCAGGCCGGACCGGCGCAGGCGGCGTACACCGACTGTCCGGAGAAGACGTTCTGTCTGTACACGCAGGCCGGCGGTGCGGGCGAGATGGTCTCGCTCGCGCCGCAGGACGGCCCCGTGCTCGACTACGGCACGGTCGCGACCCTGAAGGACCGGACCTTCCTGTCGTTCCGCAACAACACCGCCTCCTGGACGTGTCTCTACGACGACCCGGCGTACGGCGGGACGGACATCCAGGCCGTGCTGCCCGGGCACACCGGCGGCGACCTGGCCAAGGGCGCCGACGGGCTGCCGAAGGTGACGGTGGCGTCGCACAAGTTCGCCCCGTCGAAGTCGCTCTGCCGGACCGGGTTCGACCGTTGCGACGCCGGTCGGGTGTGCATCTTCCAGGGCCCCAGCGGGCGTGGGGTCGGAGGCGTCACGAGCCAGACCGAGGTCCTTCCCGACGGCGTCCTGGGCAACAGGGACTACGGCGTGACCTGGGACGACAAGCTGGTGTCCGTCGCCAACCGCTCGCACAAGACCGCCTGCTTCTACCGGGATCCCGGATACTCCGGGACCTGGCAGACCGGCGGCGTCGCGTACCGGGCCTTCGTCGTCCTGCCCGGCGAGGAGACGACCCTGCCCGCCGACTACCGGTCGTCCGTCAGCTCCCACAAGCTCGCCGACGCGGAAGGGAAGTGCTGACCGTGCACCGCGCCATGAACCCCACCGCCCGCACCCGCACCCGCGCACGCCGCCTCGCGGCCGTTCCCGTCGTCCTGGTGACCCTGGCCCTGACCCAGAGCGCGGCGGTCGCCGACCCCGCCGACAACACCGTCCCGTCGGTCCTGGACACCCTGACGGCCCATCACCTCACCGTGGCGGACGGCATCGAGCGGACCACGTACTCCAGCGAGTCCTCCGAGATCGTCGTCCGCGTGGCCGTCATCGACCCGGACCTCGGGGCGATTTCCCTCGACAGCACGGTGGGGGCCGCGGCGAGCGTGAAGGAGCCCACCACCGCGATGCTCGCCACCGTCGGGACCACCGCGAAGGACGCGCCCTACGTCGGTGTGAACGGCGGATACTCCCTCTCCACCAAGGACGAGGACGACACGACCGGCAAGAGCATCCCCGAGGAGCGGTCGGTCCCGATGGTGACCTCGGTCCAGGAGGACGTGGTGCAGGGCGCCGCCTGTCTGAAGGGGCAGAACTCCGTAGTCCTCCAGCACGGCCGGCCGCACTTCACCAAGATCACGACGACGCTGGGCATCTCGTCAGACCGGAACACCGCGGACACCGCCGACGACGTCACGCGCGTCGTCGACGCCGTGAACCGGTACCCGGGCTGGATCCCGTTCTGCCCGCAGGAGGCCGGCGACAGGTCCCTCCCGTACACGACCGACGCGAACGGCGAGGTCCAGCGGCTCGACCAGTACGGCAAGGTCATCAAGGGCGGTCCCTACTACCAGGACTACAGCGAGATCGTGGTCTTCACCCCCGCCTACGGGCAGAAGACGCCGGAACCCCGGCACACCCCCTTCGTGGCCGCGGACGACGCCGACGGCTTCGAGGTCGCCGTCGACGCCTCGGGCCGTGTCACGGCGGTGAAGTCCCCGCGCGGCGGGATGGGCATCCCTCCGGGAGGCATGGTCCTCCAGGGCATCGGCGACGACTCGTCGACCGACGGCGGCGCGCGGTGGCTGCGGGACCACGCCACGGTGGGCGCGAAGCTCACGTACACGCAGCGCGCCACGGACCTGGGCGTCGCCGAGGACCCGACCGATGACGTCGACCTGCGGCTCGACCCCGCGTACCCGTCGATCGACGTCGTCAACGGCACCTACGACCTGATGCGGCACGGCAGGGTCGTGGCCGAACCGACCGACAACACCGCGCACGACCCGCGCACCGCCATCGGCGCGGACGGGTACGGACGCACCCTCCTGGTGTCCGTCACCGCCCGGGACGAAGGGCTGCGCCGCGGTGTCCCGATCTACGACCTCGCGAAGATCATGGAGGACCTCGGCGCCGTCGAGGCGCTCGACCTCGACGGCGGCGGTTCCACCACGTTCGTCGTCGACGGGCAGGTGAAGAACGTCCTCTCGGACGCGGGCGGGGTCGAACGGCCCGTCTACGACGCCGTGTACGCGGGCCGCGGCGGCCACGGCCTGCCGGCCGCCGGCAACTGACGCCCGCGGCCCGACGGCCGCTCCGGGTCCCTCCCCGGAGCGGCCGCGCCGTCGTGAGGGCCCCACGACAGCGGCGCCGTCAGCAGGTGGAGCGGTACGGAGGACCGTTCACATGGGTGCGCCACTCCGCTGCGACAGGCTCAGCGGAACCCTCGCGATCACGCCGGCCAGTGGCGGCTGCTACCTGTACGACTCCGTGGACGACACCTGCTTCGAGAAGGACGCGGACGGCGAGGTGCTCAAGGCCGAGCTGCGGAACGGGGGCACGCTCGTCTCGAAGGTGGAGTTCCACCCGAACGGCGAGAAGCTCTGGATCCACGACACCGCCGCCGACGGCGACACGGTGTACGTCCGCCTCCGGACCGCGCCCCACGGCTGGTCGGCCGTCTTCTGCGCGACGGGTGCCCAGAACCCGCACGTGGTCGACTTCGACTTCGCGGAAGGCGAGAACGTCCTCATCGAGGTCTACGACAACTCCGACGCCACCGACCGCATCGCGAGCTTCTCGGCCCGCGCCTGACCCCCACCCACGCCGACCGGGACGGCGCCCCCGGGCCGGCGTGGTGGTCGCCCCGTCAGAGAAGCCCGTGGGCATCTCAGCGGAAGCGTTCGATGATCGCCGCAGCTATCTGATCGGGTGCGTCCTCCTGGATGAAGTGTCCGGCCCGGCGGAGTTCCACGACCTCGAGTTCGGTGAAGGCGGAGCGCATCCTCGGGAGGCACGCTCGCGGCCGGAACACCATGTCCCGCATGCCCCAGACGGCTAGTGTCGGCTTGGTGCCGAGGTGGGCGGGTACGTCGGCGGCGAGTTTCTCCAGGAGCGGGCGGGCGGCGCGGATCTCCCGGGGCATGACCGCGAGCCCGCGGCGGGCCTCCTTCGTGGGCTGGACCGCGCGGTAGTGATCGGCCTCGGCCGGGGTCAGGGTGGGCCCGGGCCGGCCGAGCAGGAACCGCTCGACGAGCAGGTTCCGTTCGAGGATGCGCCGCTGCAGGGGAGGGCTGCTCATGATCACGCCGAAGGCCAGGTTCGCCGGCTGCGTGACGGGCCAGAACGCGGTGTTGCCCAGCACGATTCCCTTGACGCGATCCGCCCGCGTGGTGGCCGCGCCGAGTCCGATGGGGCCGCCCCAGTCCTGTCCCATCAGGAGGAAGCCGTCGAGCCGCAGGTGGTCGATCAGCTCACCGGTGACCGTCGTGTGTTCGGAGACGGTGTAGCCGAAGTCGGCCGGGCGCTCGGAGAGTCCGAAGCCCAGGTGGTCGACGGCGATGCACCGAAACCGGCCACGAAGGGCCCGCACGAGGTGGCGGTAGAGGAAGCTCCAGGTGGGGGAGCCGTGGCAGAACACGAGGGGTGGACCCGTTCCCTCGTCGATGTAGTGGACCCGCCCGGCGGACGAGTCGAACCATCGTGAGTCGAAGGGATACAGGGCCGGATCGGGAACGAAGTCGATCACTGTTGCTCTCCTTCGGTTCTGCGCCGGATCGGTGGAGACGCACTCCCCGGATCCACTACAGATGTAGAGGACTCTGCGCCGAGGACTCTACACCTGTAGCATCGAGTGGTGTCTACGCATGCGGCGAGTGGAAACCAACGGCGAGAGGCGATCGCCGACAGCGGGATCCGCGTCATCGCCCGTGACGGTGTGCGCGCCCTGACGCACCGCGCCGTCGACCGCGAGGCGGGCATCCCGCAGGGGTCGACGTCCTACCACGCGAAGACGCGGCAGGCCCTCGTCGAGCTCATCGTCGACGCGCTGGCCGCGCGCTCGAAGGCCGATGCCGAAGCGCTCGCGGCGACCCTGAACGCGAGGTTCGAGAGCCCGCGCCGGATCGACGTGGACGAGCTCGCCGCGCTGATCGCCGGGCTGGTCGAGACCCTCGCGTCCCGCCGGGACGACATGAGGGCCCGCTACGCGCTGATCCTCGAACTCGATGACGAGCCGCAGGTGCGCGCACGTCTCACCGCGGACTCCACCGTGCACGCCCTCACCCGGCACGTCACGGCGCAGGCCCTCGCCGGTGCCGGACTCCCCGCCTCGGACGCACGCGTCGAGGAACTGATCGCCCTGACCGACTCGTTGGTGTTCCACCGGACCGCCATCGACGAAACCGCCTCGCCCCGACCCATTCTGACCGCGTACCTGCGCGGCTCGGCCTCGGCGTAGCCCGGCCCTGCCCGGCCCTTCCCGGACGGGCGGCGCGGAGGGGACGCTCGGACGGCCGTTCATCCCGGCGTGCCGGACGTCCAGGGACGTGACCGGAACTGCGATGCGGCGACGGGACGCGCGCGTTACCGTGCCCGGATGACATACGAGGATCATGACGGCTCGACCCCGCGGACGAACGACGCCTGGGCGGACGCTCTGGACCGGGCGGTGCGACTCGCCCTCGCCACACTGAGGTCGGCTCCCTCGGAGGCGAAGGCGTGGGAGGCGACGGCCGGTTCGCTGGAGTGGACGTGCTGGGAAACGACCGAGCACCTGGCTGACGACCTGTTCTTCTACGGCATGCAGATCGCGACGCCCCGCCTGCCGGCCGGCACCCACGTCCCCTTCGATATGCGCCACCGGCGCCCCGGAGGCCCCGTGAACACCCTCCACGCCGATCGGGAGCCGGGCCCGTCCGGGCTGCTGACGGTCCTGGAGGCGTGTGGCGCGATGCAGGTCTCCCTGACCCGCACGACCCCGCCGTCGGCCCGGGCCCACCACTGCTTCGGCGCCTCGGACCCGGCTGGTTTCGCGGCGATGGGCATCGTCGAGACCCTGGTTCACACGTACGACATCGCAGCCGGCCTCGGCATCGGCTTCACCGCCCCCGACGAGCTCTGCGCACCGGTGCTCGAACGGCTCTTCCCGCAGGCGCCGAACGACGAAGCACCGTGGCCGACGTTGTTGTGGGCCACCGGGCGGGGCGAACTGCCCGACCGGGAGCGCCTGGAGAAGTGGCGCTGGTACGGGGAGGTCCGCCAGACGGCGTGAGTCACCCGCGGGCGCGGTCGTGGGGGCGAGGACGGAACGTCGCGGGTCGGCGGCGGTGGCGGCTCCGACGGCACGAGCACCGAGGCTGCGCCGGCCTTCCGCGCCCCACGCCAGACCAGCCCTGACCCTGCCCCGCGCCAGACTGGACCTGACCCTGTCCCGCGCCGGCGTCGCCCGGCCGAGGCCACCCGATCTCCCAGGAGCAGTCGTGCACACAAGGGACGTCCGGCTCAACGAACTCGCGCAGGGGCTGCGCCCGATGTCCGAGGGCATCGCGTGGTTCGACGCCCTCGGCGCCGAGGAGCAGTCCGAGGTACTGCTGTCCCTGCGTCATCACTGCATCCAGGCGAGGGCGCTCACCGAGGACGCGGACGAGAGCATTCGCCGATCCGGACTGCGTCCGACGCATACGCCCGCGGTGCTGGTCTCACGCGGTCGGATCGACGTGCAGTTGCGAAAGATCGCCGCTCTCACGCCCCTCGACGAACGACGCAAGTCGTTCCGGCTCCTGGTCGCGGTCCTCGCGGTGGCCGACGAGCGGCGCCGCGAGCGCTCCTGCGCGGGCGGCTGCGGTCACTGGTGGCACCGACTGCCGGCTCGGACCGAGGCCCGGTACGGCTGAACCCGCGCGTTTCACGGAGACCGCAGCCATCCGGCGAAACACCCATGCGTGCCTGGTGACGGCGGAGTTAGGGTGCCCGCCATGCACACTCTTGCCCTCCGTGGCGTCACCCTCGGCTACGACGATGTCGGGCCGACGACCGGACCGCCGGTCCTGCTGATCCATGGCCACCCGTTCAACCGCAGCCTGTGGGAACCCCAGGTCGCGGCCCTGGCCGCCGCCGGACATCGGGTCGTCACCCCCGACCTGCGCGGGTACGGCGACAGTGGCGTCACCCCCGGTCAGGTCCTCCTCTCCGACTTCGCCGATGACCTCGCGGCGCTCCTCGACCATCTGGACATCGATCGCGCGGTCGTGGGCGGCGTCTCCATGGGCGGCCAGATCGCCATGGAGTTCCACCACCGCCACCGCGGGCGGGTCCGCGCCCTCGTCCTGTCCGACACGTCGGCCCCCGCCGAGACCGACGAGGGGAAGGACTTCCGGAACCGCTTGGCCGACAGGCTCCTCGCCGAGGGGATGGACGGCTACGCGGACGAGGTGATCGACAAGATGCTCGCCGCGTACAACGTCGCCGCGATGCCGCGGGTCGCCGAGCGGGTCCTGGCCATGATGCGTGCCACCGACCCCCGCGGTGCCGCCGCGGCGCTCCGCGGACGGGCCGAACGCCGCGACTACCGCGCCACGTTGCCCGCCGTCCAGGAGCCGGTACTGATCGTCGTAGGGGCGGACGACGTCTACACCCCCGTCGCGGACGCCGAGGCGATCCACGGCCTCGTCCCTCACGCCGTCCTGGCCGTCATCGACGGCGCCGGTCACCTGCCCGGCGCCGAACAGCCCGACCGCTTCAACGCCGCGCTGCTGGACTTCCTCGACACCCAGGTGAAACCCCAGGGCTGACCCGGCCCCCGCAGGCCCGCTTCGCCACCGCCACCCACGACCGGCTCCGAGCCTGCACCCGGCCACCTCGGAGCGATGACGACGAGCGCTCACCGACCCGCACGGTGCCGCCCCCGGCCCGGTGCCGGACCGGGGGCGGCACGCCGGGTCCGTCAGGTGCCGGCCTTCGGGTAGAGCAGGTTCAGCACCGAATAGTCCTGGGACGACGGGTGCTGCGGGAATTCGGGAACCGACATGCAGCTGTTGGTCGACCCGTTGTGATCCAGCCCCAGCGCGTGGCCCATCTCGTGGCACGCGACGCTGCGCCGCGCCGCGTAGGTGTTCGGCGTCACCTGGTCGTTGAGCCGCACGACGACGGAACCGTCCACGAAGTACCCACCCGAGGTGGTGTACGAGGTCTGGCCGTACCAGTCGGTCCCGTAGCTGCCGCTGTAGGTGTGCACGCAGTGCCGGCCGCTGGGGCAGCCGGCCGTGTACCAGCGGTAGTAGGCGTCGATGCCGGGCGACTGGTACCAGTCGACCTGTGCGTCGCTCACCGGCCAGCTGTCGCTGGTGTGGTCGAGGAAGTACACCTGCGGGTCGTTGTAGGCCCCGTAGGACCACTTGGCGCCGCACAGCGCGGACGCGGTCCCGACGACCGGGGAACACCCGAGCGTCCCGATGCCGGCTGCGGCTGTCGGCTCCGCGTCCTGCACGGCGCGGACGCCCTGGCGCCGCAGCGATGCCCGCAGCTCATCGGGCGTGACGCCCGCGGCGGGCTCGTAGATGGAGGTGTGGACGGTGCCGTCCGCCCGTTCCTGCACGACGTACACCGCTTCGTCGTGCTGGGCGACAGCGGTCTTGGGTTCTGCGCCGCGCGACGGACCGGCGGCAGCCTGTGGCACCGAAAGCCCCGTCAGCATCAGGATGAGGCCGGCTAGCCCGACCATGGATCTGGTTGCTCGGAACACGCGTGTCCCCCCAATTCGGACGCCCCCGACCGCGTCCGCGATCGAATGCACGGCGCCGCAAGGAGGAGGCTGGCATGCGTGCGTCAGGGTGGGGACTCCATTTTCGGGCGATCGGCCGCAGAGTGGACCGAGGTGCGCGTGATGCCGGTGATGCGCCTGCTGCCGCGCCCGATGGAACGGGGCAGACGGTCAGCGGCCCTGCGCGAAGCGCCACAAGCGGAACCCCCCAAGGCTCGGCCGGCCACCCCGGGGCCAGGGAGGACCCTCCCGCCAGGCTGCCGGGTTTGCCGGTGGGTCTCACAGGCAGGCGAAGCCGCTGGTAGAGGGGGCTCAGACCAAGAACTCCGCCTCCGCCAGAGGCCGCCCACCCTCGTCACCCCACGGGCCTCGATGTGTCCAGTTCTGCCCTACGCCTTCTACGAAGGCGAACTCACCAGCACCTCCGTCCCGCTTCCCCCACGCTCGCGGGCACCGATCCGGGCCCCTGACGGACGTGATGCCGCCATGCGTTGAGCCTCGGCCTCGGCGGCTGCCGGACACCCGTCGGCTCGGCTACGGACAGCGTCCCTGCTCCGCGACGAACGGGGTGTAACCGACAGGCACTTCGCTCAACGGAGAGCTTCCCTACTCCGCGACGAACGGGGTGTACCCGACAGGCACTTCGCTCACCTGAAGGTCTGAGAAGAGCAAGGTCAGGTTGTGTGCGTTCGTCGCGATGCGCACCTCGTGAAAGTCGATCCCGAGGGCCTTCGACCAGCGGCGGGTCGCCTCGGACTCCGGAAGGAGCTCGGCTCCCGGGTACAGGCTGTGCCACTTCACGCCCCAGACGTATCCGTCGAGGTCAACGCCGGTTTCGTGGTCGATGAGCCGGTCGTCCAAGGAGCCCCGCCAGGTCTCCGCCGGCACGGACGTCTCACAACGGGCCTCGACGCAGTACCGGAAGAGATACCGCAGATGGGACGGCGCCACGTCCGTGCGGGGGTCGGCCGTCGCGTAGACGATGACCTCGTAGTCGCGCATGTAGGTGGTGTACCCGTGGTGCACGACAGCGTGATCGAAGGCCGCGTCCAGCATCTGCTCAAGTACGGCGGTATCCATGCCGCTCTTCTCCCTGACTTCAAAAGGGTTGGGCGCAGCCGCCGCGGACGTCACCCTGGAAAGGTCCAGGGTGACCTGCTCACCCTTCGGCTGGCCCTCATGACCCTGCTCTTCGTGAACGGGCCGCTGACGCTTCCACGTTTCTTCCGCACCTCGCCCCCGGTGAGCGGTGGGGGAGAGGCTGGTGGTCCGCGCTCGTACGGACGCGTGAACGGCTTCTGCTGTCCCGCCGAGGCCCGCCTGCCTGCGGACCGCTCCCCTGGGGCGGGTAGGACTGCGCCTGCCGACGGTCGCCCTGCATACGACGATGGAGATCTACAACGGGTCGGCAGGCGGCCACGGGTAACCCAGTCGCTCGGCGTCATGCGAGCCTCCCCACACCTCGGCGGTGGCACGGGGATCGCCTGCGATCAACTGCGCTTCGAAGCGTTCGGCTTGGGCCGACGCGGCATCGGCGGAGATCGGGAGGGTCATGCCGAACTGGAGCCACGGGAGATCCGGGTCCGCCCGGTCACGGGGATGCCACAGGACGACATGGATGCGAGCGGGGTCCGTACGAGAGGCCCACACGCCCTCCAACTCGCAGTCCCACCTGCGGAGCCATTCCTCACGTCTCCTCAGCCCGGCCTCCAGCAGTTCCGCCACCACTCCTCCCCGCCACTCCCCACCGCGGTCCTTCCCCGCTCGCAGCACCTCGGCCTCGTACGGACCTGCGGTGAACCGGAGCTCCGGCAGGACGAGGTCCTGTCGGGCCGGGTCGCGCCAGCCCGCCCAGACGACGTGCTCCCCGCTGCGCGCGACCGTCACGTACAGCGCGCCACAGCATTCCTCCACACCGCACCCGGACAGCGCGAGTCGCACCTCGTGAGGTGCCGAGGCGGCCTGCAACGGCCCGTCGTGACCGAGCAGATACCTGGGTTGCACTCCCACGTAGCCGGATCCCCCCACACCAACGGGGACCATCTCGTCCAAAAGATCCCGGCCATTGACGATCGGGCGGACCTGCACGACGCCCTCGTCGGGTGGAGGGCACGCGATGCTCAAACGGAGATGGTCCGGGCTCGTGCTCATCGAACCATGATCGCGGAAACGGGGTCCCCCTGCCACGTGATTGCGGCGGGCCCGTTCAGGGTGTCGGCGCGGTGGCGTTTTCGGGCCCGCGCCTCCCGGACTCCCGTCGTCCTGGCGGCGATCGTCCTCGTGGCGGTGGCGCCCCGCCGAACAGCACGGCCGCAAGGGCTCTGACTACGGCCATCCGCGGCGATCGCCGCGCGAGCGCGACGTCGTGCCGTGGAGCGCCCGCCGTGACGTCGAGTCCTCCTCCCGCCCGGGCAGCCCCCGCCGGGGCGCGGAACACGCGGTGTCCGGCGTCCGTAGAGCAGGAGGGGGCGGTGGTGACCCCGAGGACCTCGCCGAACACCACGACGTGGGTGCCTCCGTCGGCGGTCCGGCTCACCCGGCAGTCGGCGATGGCGTGGGTCTGGTCCAGGAGGTGGGGGCCGCCGGGGCCGGGCTTCCGGCACGCTTGGGTGATGCGCGAGGAAACCGCACAGTCTCCGCTGAAGGTGTCCGCGGGTGCGCGATCTCTGCCCACTGCCCCGGCCTCGCCGCTGGACCAGGCCCTTCCCGGCCTACGTCTATGGTTTCGCCATGGCAGTCTCGGAGATCATCCCGATCGCCCACGAACCTGACTACCGCACCCAAACGATCGGGCGGTATGCGGAAGGTCGGTTCTTCGCCTCGATCACCTACGCCTTTCCAGACGGGTTCAGGCATGGGGAGGGGTGGGAGGAGAGCAAGCGGCTCTACGTCGTGCTCCACCGTTTCGACTCCGAGGGCCATCACGCCGACTCGGATATCTGGTGCGCAGGCACGTGGGCCGAGCAGCAGCGACGGCCTTACGACGTGGACTCCGTCGCCTCTCGGGCCGAGGCGCGGATGGCAGCGCTTCTCGACGGCCTTTCCCGGCGCGAGTACGGGGACATCGCGATCCGTCCGTTCCGGTTGACCGTCGGCGGTGTGATCTTCGGCCTGGTCGCTGAGCGCCACGAGGACGGCGAAGGTGACGACGACTGGGCGGAGCTCTACCCCGACGGCCTGGGGTTCTCCGCTCCCTGGGACGGTCTCTACGACACCTGAGGGTCAACCCAAGCACGGGCTTCGCACGCTGTCGCGGGTCAGCCGGCACCGTCTCCCTCGCCTGAGTCGTCACCGAGCGGACGCAGTCTGCCCCGCGCCGCGTCCAGACGCTCCGCGTAGTCCGCCGCGAAGATTTCGGGGAGGGACTTGTCCAGCGTCCCCGCCACCCTGTGGATCGGAGCCCACACCGCTTCGTCGTCGACGAGACGACTGAGGTCTGTCATCTGCACCCGCTCAAGCCAGTCCGACAGGACCAGCGCCTCATCCGGGGTGAGTTCGATGATGATCTGCTCGCTCTCCACGGTCAGAACATACTTGCGAACCAGGCATGGGCAGGCGAAGCGCCCGAAGAGCCTTCCGTGGGCGATCACCGCCGTAGCGGCCGACATCGGAGCGCCGTCGGCATGCGGGCACTCCGGTGTGCGGCCGCAGGTTCAACTCAACCGACGGGATGGTTGCCGCTCGGCGGTGGATTGTGCGGGCGTTCACCTGCGGTGGTCCTGTGCGGTCCGCCACCGTGGACGCGAGGGCCGCCGGCCGATGGGCGGCGGCCGGGTACTGGCGCAGTGAACGAGAGGAGGCCGGGACATGTGGGAGTGGGAGCCGGACGGCGCGGAAGGACATACGGGAAAGGTCGGGGTGCTGCTGGAGGACGGCACCGTCCCCGGACCGGTCTACATCGACATGGGCAGTGGGGCGCACGTGCCGAGCTTCACGGACTGGTGGTTCTACGACGGATCTGGCCGCAGGCCGTTCGCGGACCGGATGCGCGCGGCGTGTGCGTGTGGCTGGTACGGCGAGACCACGTACCCGATCGACTGGAAGAGGGTGCCGGACCGTGAGCCGTACCGCTACGACACCTCCGGCCCGGAGAAGGACTGGGAGCACCACACCCGCCAGATCAACGCCGCCGCCGTACCCGTCCCCGAGGACGTCGCCCGGCTGATCTCCCGGATCCGCGAGCACCTCGACAGGACCACGGACGGCGACCCGCTCACCGCCCTGCGCATCGTGGGCGAACTCGACACGATCGTCGACATCGACGGCTGCTACGCCACCCGCCGCGCGACCAGGAAACACAGCGAGAAGGAGATCGCCGACGCGTTGGGCGCACCGAGAGGGCCGTGACCGCGCGACTGCGCCGGTACGACAGCACCCGCTACTGACGCCCGGCGGATCCGGGAGCGCCGGGCGCCACGGCCGGGGCCCTTGACCGGTTGCCCGCGAGCCCGGGATATCTTCCTGGCGCGGCACGTCACGCTCGCTCTTCGTGCCGCGTAAGGGAGGGGACTCTATGCGTACGACTCCGCGTCGGCGCGTGGCCGCCATGGCCACGACACTGGGGCTCACATCGCTGGCGCTCGGGGCCGGCGTCGCGCCCGCCCGGGCGGCGATCAGCGACTGCCCCCAGGGCTACTTCTGCGCCTGGGCGAACGACGACGGCACGGGCTCGATGTTCAAGACCAGGACGAGCGCCGCCACACTGGGGAACTGGGACAACAAGATCCGGACCCGGATGAACCGCACGGGCTCGTACGCCTGCTTCTTCGGCCGGCCGAACTACACGGAGGGCTACTCGTGGGACTCTCCCGCCCAGGTCTACGCGACCAGCGGCGGCAGTACCGGGATCAGCTCCATCAAGCTCGTTCCCACGCTGCGCGAGTGCGAGGGGAAGGCGTATCCGTACTGGAAGACGGCCGTCTCACCCAAGGCGGCCGGATTCGGGGACCTGAACGGCGACCGGTGCGCGGACGCGATTCTGCGGGACGAGGCGGGGCGTCTGTGGTTCATGTCCGGCGACGGCACAGGCCGCTTGGTCGGCAGCGGCGGCTGGAAGGCGTTCGACGCCGTCGTGCGGCACGGGGACTTCAGCCGGGACGGCCGCGAGGACGTCATCGCCCGTGAGAAGTCCACCGGCAAGCTGTGGCTGTACAAGGGCACCGGCAGCGGAGGGCTCGGCGCGCGCAAGCTCATCGGGACCGGCGGCTGGAACTCCCTGGGGCGGCTCGCCGCGTTCGGTGACCTGTCGGGTGACGGCCGCTCCGACCTCCTCGCCGTCGAGAAGTCCACCGGCAAGCTCTGGCTCTACCCCGGCACGGCTTCCGGAGGACTCGGAGCCCGTCGGCTCGTCGGCGCAGGCGGCTGGAACGGTCTGAACGCCCTCGTCGGCGTCGGCGACATGTCCGGCGACGGCCGCGCCGACCTCCTCGCCGTCGAGAAGTCCACCGGCAAGCTGTGGCTCTACCCCGGCACCTCGACGCGGACCCTCGGTGCGCGCAAGCTCATCGGCTCCGGCGGCTGGAACTCCATGTACCACTTCCTCGGCGTCGGCGACACCACCGGCGACGGACGCCCCGATCTGCAGGCGGCCGACAACGGCGCGCTCTACCAGTACCAGGGGCTCGCCGGCGGCGGCCTCCGCAAGGTCGACGACGGCAACTACTCCTGGTGGGCCCTGGAAGGCGCCGGCACCTTCTGATCCGCCCCCTGAACGACCGTCCCGGGCCACCTGCCCGGGACGGCGTGGCGCCGCCGGGCCCCGAGGACGCGGGCCCGGCGGACGAGGCCGCGTCCCCGTGAAGGGGTGAAAGGCAGTGACAGACATGCAGTGGAAGAAGCGACTCCTCGTTCTGACCTCGGTGATGGCCATCGCCGCTTGTGTGACGTCGTGTTCCGGATCCGAGAAACTGTCCCGAGTCGGTGTGGAATCGGTGATCGGAGCATGGGAGGGAAAGAACGGTGAGACGGTGAGACTTCAGGTAGACCATCGGTTCACGGCTTCCGGATTCGACTGGGGATCCCTCTCCTCCTGGGATGGCTGTCCGCAGGGTGAAGGAGCCGGCAGGTGGGCGTTCTGGGGCTCTGACCCGGACAGCCCGGAAACCTCTTCCGCTCTGGACAAATACGTCGAAGGAGACACGGTGAACCTCTCCTTCGAGGGGGTGGAGCAAGGCACCTGCCTGATCAACCTCAACGCCATCGACGAGGGATCATCCCTGTGCCTCTCGGACGACATCGAGATTCCCTGTTCCCTCGACATAAGGCTCGTTCGGCAGAACTCAGCCGCCTCATAACGGTCGGCGTCTGAAGTCCTTCGGGGGTTGACGCAGAGAGGGATCCGGTCCGGATCGAGGCGTGAGGTTCGCGCCGACGAAGTCGGTGTCGGCGGCGACGGCGTGGACGTGCGGAAATCGAGGGGCGGAACCGGGCGATCATCCCTACCCTCGGCCCCATGCGCCGCGATTCCTCCCTGCTGAACGTCATTGATGTGGAAGCCACCTGCTGGGACGGGCAGCCGCCGCCCGGCTCGGTGAACGAGATCATCGAGATCGGTCTCACCGTCGTGGACGTTTCGGCAGGACGCCGGGTGTCCCGGCATCGTGTCCTGGTCCGCCCTGTCCGGTCGAGGGTGAGCGGCTTCTGCAGTGAACTGACCGGACTGACGCAAGCCGAGGTGGAACGGGGCGTCTCCTTCGCCGAGGCGTGCCGGATCCTCGTCGAGGAGCACGAGGCCGGGGAGCGCCCCTGGGCGAGCTGGGGCGAGTACGACCGCCGGCAGTTCGCTCGGCAGAGTCAGGCCGACGGGGTGGCCTTTCCGTTCGGCTATCCGACCGAGCGCACCCACACCAACGCCAAGGCCGTATTCACCGCGGCCTACGGGCTGCGCAAGAAACCCGGCATGGACCAGGCTCTGCGCATAGCCGGACTGCCGCTCGAGGGACGCCACCACCGCGGAGAGGACGACGCGTGGAACATCGCCGCACTCGTTCTCGATCTGGTGGGCCGCGGGGCATGGCCGGGCACGGCCACCGCCGTCTAGCCTCGCCTGCTCGTCGAGGCGCGCTTCGAGGGCAAGGCGTGTGTTCCGATCTCGACCACCTACGCGCCTTCCCGAGCGCTCAAGGAGCTCTACCGCGTCTCGCGGCCTGCCCAGCCGTAGGAGGCCCGTGGAAAATGTGATGTCCTGTGACTACAGGCATGGCACAGTCCCGGCATGTCCAATGACGTTGCCTACCCCGTCTTCTGCAGTCCCGATCCAGCGCTGGCTCTGAGTACCGCGCGCCGTCTCATGGAGTTCGGCCGCCGCGAGTATTCCGAGGTCTCCGCGTACGCGGAGCTTTCCTCCGTCGCCGAGGTGCGGCGCTTGGCGAAGGCCATGCCCATGGGTTGGTTCCGCGGGGCGTCCGAGATCGAGGAATTCGAAGGGGTGCCGTTCGAGGACCAGCCCCCTCTGGCCATCGGTGTCCCGGCGAGCGGCCTACCGGTGGAGACGGCGGCGTTCGAGGGGCGGCTGCCGGTGGAATGGGAAGTGGGGGACCTGCCGGTCGGCAGCATCGAGGACGCCTTCACCGCGGCGATCGGCCCCACCATGGGCGAGATCCACTGGGATTCGCTGGAGTGGCCGGACGCGCCCGAGGTCGGACTCCACGGCGAGTCCAAGCACGCTGAAGTCACACTCCTCTTCAACACCCGCAGCCGCTACGCGGACGAACGCGTCGATGACCACACCGTCCTCGTCCACGTCCGCAGCGCGGTGTTCGACGGCCGCCAGAGAAGGGAGCCCTACGCCCACTGGCTCGCCGCGCAGGTAGGACTCACGGTCATCGGACCCGCACAGCGGTTCTGAAGGGGCTCGCCGGAACCATGGAAGCGTCTGCCGGGAGGCTTGGGGGCGTCGCACTCGGGGCGGACCTCACCTGCCGCGGTCGGGGCCGTAGGCCACGCGCGTGCGTTCCCCCGGTGCTGTGGGCATGTACTCCAGCCGGACGGGTCCGGGGTAAAAAGTCGCGCTGTCCCAGCCGGCCATCTCCTCGCCGATCAGATAGCGGTACAGCCACTCGGCGAAGGTCATGGCGTGGCCGGCCCATTCCCCTTCTTCCCCCTGCACCACCACACCGTCGGGAAATCCGTGGACCTCTGGGGCAAGGAAGATGGCGGCTCCTTGGTCCGTGCCGGCGAGTGGGATGAGCCCGTCGGGGGTGCCGAAGGTGATCTGGGGGCGGTTGCAGATCACGCGGGGATCCTCGTCGGGCTCCAGGTCGTAGGACTCCCACAGGCTCTCCGCCCAGACCTTCGACGTCGACCGGATCTCCTCGCCCAGCTCCCGCCATGCGCAAGCCGGATGAGACGAGAGGTAGAGGTGGCCGTTGAGTTGGACGGGTGCGTAGGCGTCGACGATCGCCTTGTAGTCCGCAGGGAACGCTCTGCCGAGCTCCTGCTCCAGGCGGAGCCACGCGGCAGGATCGGCATAGCGGTGTTCGCCGGGGCCGAGCATGTCGAACACGGCTTGCAGGTGGTCGGTCATGGTTCCTCGAAGGGGCTGATCCCGGGGTGCGACCCGGCGATGCCGCGGCCAGCGCCCGTGGGCGTGGTCGGTGTCAGGTTTCCTGCCGGCGTGCATGAAGAAGGTTCAGTGCATCCAGGTGCTGAACCTCGATTCCGGCGGAGCGCACCGACCTTCTTCGATGGCCTTCTCGTAAGAGTCGCCGAAGAAGGTACAGCCCGGGTAGACGGGCTGCGTGCCGTACCAGACCGTCCATATCAGGGTGGCGAGGACGAGGGCGCCCGCCATGTGTTTCCAGGTAGGACGACCGGTGAGGGGGAGAATCATGACCGCGATCGTAGGGCAGTGTGATCATTCGGCCTGCCCGTCCCCGGAGCGCGAGACGCCCGGGCAGGACGCGGTGGTCGCAGCCGACTTGTGGGCTCCCGGCAGGGGAAGGCCCGGGCCCCGAGGGCGGAGGACCTGCGCTGCACATGCGTCGCCCTGCTGCGGCCTCAGGCCGGATGGCTGTCGGGGTCCGTCGCGTGCAAGAGGTCCTCGTAGTCGCACGTCGGCACGGCGCGGTAGCCGGCAGTCCTGAGCGCTTCCAGGATCGTCACCACGTCCGCGACGACAGCGGACGGTGGGGCGTCGGGACTCGGTTGGCACATCAGGAGCGAGTGCCAGTCCAGGAAATCAACCCGCGAGCCGGTTCCTTCGTAGGCGTTGTGGTCCCACTCCACCGTGACGCACCCGTAGGACATGACGTGATCCGGGGCGAGGGGAACGTTCAGGGTTGCCGCCAGCCGCTCCATCAACCGATCGCGGCCAGGAGCGGCGACATGGATCTGGCACTCCAGGTCCGGCTCCGTCTCGACCGGGCCCACCGGCGCGTCGTTCATGAGTGGATCCTGCCAGGCCGGCGGTTGTCGCCTCCCCAAGGGGTCCTTGGCGGCGCCGGCCGCGCGAGGAGCGCCGCCTCGCTCTCGGCGGGTGCGGCGTGCGGTGGAGGGGCGAACGGCTCGGTGTCCGCATCCGGATGCGGAGGACCGGTCGGCTGCGGCGGTAGGGGGTGTCTCGTCGTTTCACGGCGCGGCCGATGAGTTTGTGGCTTCCGGCCGGTCCAAGCTGGTGACCTCCTAGGAAAGGACACCGCCGTGTCGGAACTTCTCGTCGACTTCATCACCTCCCTCGACGGGTGCGCGTCAGGAGAGGGATGGCCCGGATTCTGGGGCCTTGAGGGGCCGGAGTACCTCGCGTGGCTCGGTGAGCAGCCCAAGGTCACCTATCTGATGGGAGCGAACACCTACCGCCTGATGTCGGGCTTCGCCGCGGGCGAGGTCCCGAGTGGCCAGGACGAGTTCAGGCCCGAGGAAGAGGCGTCCGTGGACGAGCTCACGCAGGCGGCCAAGGTGGTGTTCTCCTCCTCGCTGGAGGCGCCGCTGACGTGGGCGAACTCCACGCTCGTCCGCGAGGACGCGGTCGAGGCGGTCCGCGCCATGAAGGCGAACGGCTCGGGGCTCCTCAGCACGATCGGCAGTCTCAGTCTGAGCCGGTCGCTGCTGCGGGCGGGCCTCGTCGACCGCTTCCGGGTCGTGATGTTCCCGGTGATCACCGGGGCCACGGGTGAGGAACGCATCTACGACGGCTATCCGGACGTCGCCCTGGAGATGATCGAGCACCGCACCTTCGACGGCCGCATCCAGCTGGTCGAGTACAAGCCTCGCGTGCTCGACCGCCCGCCGCTGCACGCCCCCGAGTGACATCCCCGAGTGACGTCGACGAGAGCTGCTCGGCGGGGCCTGGCGGTCGGACCGGGGCGTTCGTACGATGCCGGTCAGGTCGCGGGCTGGAGGACGGCGCGTGCTGTCGCCCGGACGAGGTCCTCGTCGACGGGGGCGCCCTGGACGAGGATCCGGTGGGAGACCGGGCCGAGCAGCAGGTCGACGAGGCCGTCGACGGTCTCGGGGCGCGGTGGTCGGCCCGTGTGGCGTTCGAGGATCGCGGAGAGTCCCGCGACGTCCCGGGCGCGCTGCTCCCGCAGGAATCGCTCGCGCAGCGCGACGGCCGTGTCCTTGTCGAGCTGGGCGTGGCCGAGGAGGGCCTGGAGCACCTGACCGGCCGGCTCCTGGAAGAACGCGGCGACGCGACGCAGATGGGACGTCAGGTCGTCGGTGGGCGTGCCGGCCGGGTCGGCCCAGGCGAGGCCCTCCCGGGCGTCGTCGATGAGGGCGTCGAGCAGGATGTCGACCTTCGACTTCCACCACCGGTAGATGGTCTGCTTGCCGACGCCGGCCCGGGCCGCGATGCCCTCGCTCGTCGTCGCCGTGAATCCCTGCTCAACGAGCAGGTCGTCCGCGGCGTTCAGTACCGCGAGCCGGATGCTCTCGCTGCGCCGGGGGCCCGTGCGGCTGACGACGGCGGACGGGGTGCGCCCGGTCTCGGTTCCGGACCCTGCGTCGGTCTTCCGTGCGGCACTGATGGTCGCTCACTCCTCGTCTCGTGGACCTGCGGCGATTCTGGCACGCCGGGGCCTGACGGATCCGGCCCGGTCAGGGGTGCGCGTCGCCGCCCGAAACGTCGGGGCGACCGGGGCCGCGGGTGCGGACCAGGCTCAGCAGGACGACGAGGGCGAGCAGCGCGACCACGCCGCTGAACACCTCGCCGGCCGGCCGCAGGCTCGTCGCGCGGATCAGCACGCCGACGCCGATCGCGGGGACGGCGAGCAGCGAGTAGAGGAGGGCGAAGAACGTCGACACGGTCGCGCCGCGGTGTTCGGGGGCACTGCGCGCGGCGATGCTCCCGATGCCGTGGCCGAGGGCGATCCCGGTGGCGAGGCCGTTCGCGGCCGCCCCGATCAGCAGGGGCGCGAGGGTCCCGGTCGCCATCGCCGTGGCTATCAGCGCCGCGGCGACGATCAGCCCCGCGCAGGCCGTCGGCAGCGCCGTCGCCGGCCGGAACCGGCGGACCGTCAACTGGCCGAGCGCGGTGCAGGCGAAGGCGGTGAACACCACGCCCCCGGCGAGCGCGTGGCCGGGCTCGTGCAGCACCGTTCCCAGGAACAGCCCGGAGACCGCGGTCAGCACGCCCAGCACGGCGAAGCCAGCCCCGGCGGCCATGGCCGCCCGCAGGAAGTCCGCGCGGATCTCCGCGGGGATCCGCAGCGGCTGCGGACGGAGGGTGAGCGCCGACCGGTGTGCCGCCGTCTCCGGTGTGACCGCCACGCCGACCAGTCCGAGCACGGACAACACGAGCATCACGACCCACGGGCTCCGCAGCGGGGCCGCCATCCCGTCGGCCAGGACCCCGGCGAGCAACGTCCCGCAGGCGAGCCCGCCCATGTTCGCGCCCAGGGCCACCATCGGGGCCGGCGTCCTCCCGCCCGGAGGGAGCAGTTCCGTGAGCGCGGCGGTCGCCGCGCCCGTCACGAGCGCCGCCGCGAACCCCGACATCACCCGGGCCGTGAGCAGCGCCCCCAGGCTGTCGGCTGCCAGGAACACCCCGGCGGCCCCGGCGGCCAGCAGGGTCGCCGCCACCAGCACGGGGCGCCGTCCCACCTGGTCGGACACCCGCCCGAACACCAGCAGCCCCGCCACCACCCCCATCGCGTACACCGCGAAGATCACCGTCACCGTCGTCGGAGAGAACCCGAAGCGTTCCCCGTACAACGGATACAGAGCCGTCGGAGCCGTCGTCCCCGCCATCGTCACCCAGAAGGCGAACGCCACGGCGGCCACGCCGAGCCGATGGGTTCCCGATGATCTCCGCCCGCCCGTCAGGACGGGGTCGGTCCTCCACGTCATGGAGCCTGCCTTTCGACGAGAGCCGTGCGCGTGTCGACGCGGCCCGTGAACGGAGGGGGCGGCGCCTCTCCCCGACACTAGACTGGACGTTGCGTCTATTCAAGATCGAGCCGCGCCCGGCCCGGGCGCGGGAGGGGGCGAGGAGAGGGGTGACGGTGAGTCAGGGAGGTGACGGAGGGTCAACGCGGTAACGGACGGTCAGGTCGGTGACGGTGAGTCAGCGAGGCCGGGCTGCGGGGGAACTGCTCGCGTGGTAGGTCCGCGTGCGCGTGTCTAAGCTGGTGAAGGGAATGCGGCCACAGGCGATCGGAGCAGGAGCCATGGTCGGCAAGCGGAACCGCGGCACCTTCGTGGCGCACACGGCGGTCGCCCGCGGGGGACGAGCGTCGAGGATCACGCACCCCCGCGTCCCGCCCTCCCGGATCGACGGTCCCTCGGAGGTCCTTTGACGAACCCCACCGTCCCGTGTGCCGCCGCGGCCGGCCCGCCGCCGTGCCCGGGCGGCGGCGACGGGCGCCGAGGGGGCTGACAGGGGGGTACCGATCCCTGTGCGCAGAGGAGCACGTCATGGGCCGGAACGAGGAACGCAGGCACAGGAACGACCCGGGCCCGCGGCCCGGGCTGCCGTTGAGGCTGTCCCCGGGGGTCGGTGAGCACCGGGGCGCCGACGGGATCCTGCGCAGGTACCTGGACCCGGGTGCGACGCTCTTCCGCGCGCCGACCGCCCGCAGGGCCGTCAACACCTTCGTGCGCGAGCACGCGGGGGACCTCGGGACGGTGGGCGCGGACCTGCGCGAGGTCGGGAAGGACGAGGACCCGGCGACGCTCAACGTGCGCTACCAGCAGTTCCACCAGGACGTGCCCATCCTCGGAGCCACGCTCCAGATGGTCGCCGACACGGGACAGGCGGCCGTCGTACAGGTCGAGAACACGACGGAGGCCGACGTCTCCGACGCTCCCGACGTGAGCGAGGCGCGGACCGTCGACGTCGTCGAGAAGGCCGCGCTCGCGCCCTTCGGCGAGGGGTACGCGGCGGCAGCCGTCGTCCGCGACAACCTGGTCTACCTGCGGGACACGTCCAGGCCCCCGCTGCCGGAGGCGGACCACCCCACCGCGCCGGTCGCGCTCCTGAGGAAGGGGAGGCGGCGGCCCGACGGCAGACTGCACCTGGTCCACGACCTGATCGTCGAGACCGCCGGTCCCTTCGAGCACTTCCGGGTCGTCGTGGACGCCGTCAGCGGGAAGCTGCTCTGGATCGAGCTCGCGGGGCGGTACGTGACGGGGACGCTCAGGGTCTACATGCCCGACCCGGTGACGATGTCTGGCGACGACACGCTGAGCTCCCTGACGACCGCGGAGACGCTGAAGGACCTCGCCGTCGAGGTCCAGACCGACATCGCGGACGCCGTCGGCGGGACGTTCCGTCTCGACGGAGACTGGTGCCGGTGCGTCGACTGGGACCAGTCCGGCCAGCTCCCGCCGGAATCGGCCACGCCCTCCTTCGAGTTCGACAGCCACCGGGCGGACCCCGCGTTCCTCGGCGCGAACGCCTACTACTGGACCGACTCCTTCGCACGCTATCTCCGGGGCCTGGGCAACCCGGACCTCAAAGCCCGCATGGTCAAGGTCGACATCGACCCGCAAGGGGCGCCGGGCATCGAGAAGAGCGAGTGGATCGGCACGACGAACCCGCCGCGGATGCGCTTCGACATGAAGCTCGTTCCCGGGGCCGCCGACCTCGGCATCATCGTGCACGAGTACACCCACGGAGTCGTGCAGTGGCTCCGGCCCGGCGCGACGACCGCCCTGGAGTACGAGCACAGCATCTGCGACGTCATGGCCGGGATCTACCGCGACCGGTTCAACCCCGCCGGGAACCGGCGGACCGACACGTTCCCCTACGACAACAACAAGACGGAGTCGTGGAGCAAGGAGCGCCGGCTCGACCTGACCCAGCGCTTCGACGACGCCGGCTTCGCCACCTACAGCGCCGACCTGCGCACCTCGATGCTGGCGTCGGCGCTGTGGCAGTGCTACCTCGGCATGGGCGGGTCGTCGAAGCACGACAGCGCGCGGCTCCTGGCCGGCGACAAGATGATCAAGGTGCTCCTGGCGATGGTGCCCCGCCTCGGGGCGGACACCCCGCAGAGCAAGGCCAACGCCGTGCACATGGCCGACATCTGCATCGCCGCGGACGCCGTCGTCCACGGCGGTCTGCACAAGAACGTGATGCGCAACGCGTTCGTCCGTCAGGGGCTCTTCGCCAAACCCGACATCGACGTGTTCATCGCGGACCGGCTGGGGGACACCGGCGCCGTGCCCAGCGGCGGCGACAACGACCCGTTCTGGACGTCGCCCGACATCTGGGTCCGCCTGGAGCCCGACGGCCAGGAGGAACACCAGGAACCGATCACGAACCGGCCCGGCAACCTGTACGTGCGGGTGCACAACCGCGGCACCGACGACGCCCTGCCGGACACGTTCACCGTCGAGACGCGCCGGTGCAACCCGGGCACCGGGATGACCTGGCCCACCCACTTCAAGAAGATCGGCACGGAGACCATCCACGTGCCGATCCCGGCCGGCGGCTCGGTGCGCGTCGGCCCCTTCGCCTGGACGCCGACCATCCCCGACCACGAATGCCTGATCGCGGTCGTGCACGGCGCCGACGACCCCGCCGTCACCGCCACCTCGGGACAGGAGGTCGCCCACGACAAACTCGTCCGCTTCGACAACAACGTCGGCCAGCGCAACGTCTACCCCAGGAGCTCCCTCCTCGGCGGCCAGACGAAGATGAGCGTCCGGCTCAACGGCGGGCCGGAGCCCACGGACGGCGCCTGGGAACTCGACGCCACGGCCATGCCGCCGGACACCCAGATCACCATCCGGACCCTCAGCCGGATCGTGCGGCCGCCCGCCGCCCTCCGTGACATCGCGCTGACGGAATCCGGGGACGTCCGCTCCACCCTGCGGATGAAGGGCGGCGACATCGGCGTCGTCAAGGGCTTCCGCCTCGGCGCCGTCGAGGAGGTGACCGCCGACGTCACCATCGACTTCGCCCACGAGGCCGTGCACCTCCAGCCGTACGACCTCGTCACCACCCAGCTCCAGAACGACGAGGTGGCCGGACGCCTGACGATCGAGATCACCGCCGTCAAGGACCTGGACGAATGGTTCTTCGGCAACAGGCACACCCACGAGGTGCACATCTCGACCTGCCCCTTCTGGGAGAAGATCAACCAGACGAGCAAGGTGCCGTTCCCGCGCATCGACCTCGCCCTGGCCCACGGCTACAACGGCTGCGCCTACTGCCTCCCCGCCTTCGACGACGGCTGACACCGACGGAGCCCCGACCGCCCGGCCGACACGACCCGCCCCCGACGTACCTCTGGAGAAGGTGACAGCGAGATGGCAGCCACGATCCCCTTCACCGACGGTCTGATGCTCCGGTACCTACGGCCGGAGAACGTGAAGGCGCTGCTGCTCCCCGCCACCGACCCGGAGCGCGAGCGCGTGAAGTCTCTGCTGGCCTCCGTCTACGACCCGGCCCACCTCGACATCAGAGCGGTCGAGTCCGTCCGCGTCGACCGCACCGAGTTCCAGACCGCCGTCCAGGCCACGACCGCCGTCCACGGCTCGTGGGACAAGTCGATCCCCGCGACCGAACAGGCCCGGGCCACCGTCGAGATCCCGGCGACGCCCCCGGTGCGCTGGCTCGACATGTCCCTGGAGACCGTGATCACGGTGAAGACCGCGCCGGTCGGCGGCCTCCTCGCCGCCGCCCACGCGAAGGCGGCCTGGGCGACGGCCGCGGGCACAGCCCAGGACGGGTTCCAGCGGCCCTACGACCTCCGGTACGACGAACCGCCCCCCTTCGATCCGACAGCGCCGGCCCGCGACCTGCCCCTGCGGGTGTCGACGCTCTTCTTCGACCGCCTCGACCTCACCGACGCGCTGCGCCGGCTCAGCCAGGCCAAGCGGGCGGTCGACACGGCGAGCCCGCGGCCCGAGGCCCACGACGGCGGCGCCCTGCTCGCTTCCAGCGCGTGGTTGGCGGTCTTCCCCGCCATCACGGATGACGAACCGTCACGGACGACCGAGCAACTGGTCGGCGATCTGCTGGCGACCCAGGGATTCGTCGCCGCCTTCGAGACGGCGCCCTGAACGCCCGGCGGGCACCGGCCGCGCCCGGCCCACGGAGACCGGGCGGCACACGGTGAGGAGCAGTCGATGCCGTACAACTACGTCACGGTCCAAGCGAGGAGCGACCTGTTCGCGCCCGCCACCAGAGCCTTCGGGGACATCCTCGTCATCGGCAAGGGCGCCATCGGGAGCGCCGCCTCGGCCGCCCGGCCGTTCACGTACCCCGACGACGCGGTGAAGGCGTACCCGAAGGGGACGACGAAACTGGTGGAGAAGGTCGAGGCCCCCGTCAAGACCTGCTCGGCCGGGGCGAAGTTCCCGGTCGGGACGGAGGTCGTGATCGGGAAGGAGGACGCGGCCGAGGTCCGTACGATCACGGCCGTGGCCGACGCGGGCGGCGGCAAGTTCATCTGGACCCTCGACGAGGACCTGAAGAACCCTCACGCGGTGGACGACCCCGTGGCCGGTCTCGGCCTCAGCGACCTCGCCGCCTCCATCTCGCTGGCCTTCCGGCAGACCCCGCCGCCGACCGTGGTCTGGGGCCTCGCCGTGGACTTCACCACGCCCGTCTGGACCACCGCGTTCACCGCGGCCAAGGACGTCCCGGCACAGATCGTGGTGCTGGCCAACACGCCGCTGAACGAGCAGCCGGCCACCAACCACCCGGTCGCACTCCTGGCGGACCACGTCGCCAAGGTCTCCAACACCGGGGGAGACGGCAACGAGCGCATCGGCGTCGCCATGCTGGACCCGACGCTGACGCAGGCGAAGCAGATCGCCCTGAACAAGGGCGCGATCCACGACAACCGGATGGTCCTGATCGCCCACAAGTCGGAGGACGACGTCGCCGCGGCGGTGGCCGGCGTCATCGCGGGCCACGAACCCCACATCTCCCTCCTGCTCAAGCCGATCTCCATCGAGATGACCGACCTCTTCACGGCCACCGAGATCCAGAACTACTACGACGCCTCGATCAACTGGGTGGCGAGCCCCGTGCTGCTCCCCGGCCACGCCCTGTACGTGGGCGAGGGACTGACCGCCAGCCCGACCGGCGGCAAGAAGTACGTCGACGTCGTCCGGACCCTCGACGACGTCGGTTTCCGCGTCAAGGCCGCGCTGATCCGCGCCGTCGGCGACGTCCGCATCGACCGGCCGGGCCTGCGCACGATCGTCACGCTCGTCCAGAGCGTGCTCTCGCCGCTGGTGACCCGTGGCGTGATCGAGGACTACGCCATCCACATCCCGCTCCTGGTGCTCCTGGAACGCGTGCGCGCCACCCTGACCCCGGACGAGCTCCAGCGGATCAGCGACCGGCGGAGCGCGCGGAACGTCGACATGGAGGTCTCCGTCGTCTACGCGGGCGTGATCCACCAGATCGCCGTCAAGCTGGTCCTCAAGGGTTAAGGAGCGATGAGATGTCCGAGGTCAAGTGGGACACCCGGTTGACGGTGATGGTCGGCACCACGCCGGTCACCCCCATCGACTCCTTCAACCCCACGTTCAACAGCCCGGTGCAGCCGCTGCACTCACTGGAGGCCGACAACGTCGCCCACGTCGTCCAGCCGAAGGCGTTCACCTTCTCCATGGCGGTGAAGGGGATCGGGCCGTCGGTCGCCAAGCTCACCGAGATGGCCCTGGCCCACGAGAGCTTCAACGTCGGACTCCAGGAGTCCTCCGGCACCGACTGGACGTTCCAGCAGATCCTGTTCAGCGAGTGCTACATCACGGCCGCCGCGAGCGTGATCGTCATCGACGGCGTGCCCACCACCACCTTCAACTGCGTCTGCCTGGAAGTCACGCCCAGCACCTGACCGGAGCGCGGAGGACACCATGTCGTACCAGGAGTTCGAGCAGCGGGGCACGCTGCCCGAGGCCGTGGGACCGGAGCCCGTCGTGGTCTCCGGTCCGGGGGCGGAACTCCACTTCCACTTCCCCATCGAGGTGGTCCTGGCGGGAGACATCGCGGAGGAGACCCGTCAGGACCTCGTCTCGGGGATCTACGAGGCCCTGCACGAGGCCCTCAGCTGACCGCGCGACCCGGAGCGCTCCCATGCCCACCACCATCACCTGTCACTTCCCCATCACCGTGAGGATCACGGGCACCCCCTCGCCCGCCGCCCTGGAACGCCTGGGAGAGGTGGTCGAGCAGGCCCTGATCGCACGCCTGGGCTTCGCGCGGGCGAGGATCGCGGCGGAGGGATACCCCGAGATCGTCCCGGCCGAGGCACCGGAGCCCACGCGGGCGGCGCCGTGAAGACCTCCGTCGAGACCGCACCGGCCACCGCCGCGGAGACGGCGGCCCACGGCGTCGCGCACCGGCGGCTCCACCTCCCGGCCTCGGTCACGTTCACCGCGGACGACGAACCGCCGGCCTACCGGGAACGGCTGGAGGCCCTGCTCCTCCGTGCGGTCGCCCAGGCGATCGAGAAGGACGATCAGAGGGCGGACATCGCAGCCCCGAGGCTGGGGTGGTCAGCGGCGGGCGCGAGTACGGCCCCCGGGGCGCCGGCCGCCCCCGCACAGGTCGGTCGCTCCCACCTCGACTTCGCCATGGCCATGGCCGTGGCCGAGACGGACGACGGGGGCGAAGGCGCGGCGGGGCATGGCGAGGAAGAGGGGGAGAAGCACGGGGAGACGCGGGGAGGGGGCGGGACGGCAGGGGCCGACGGACCCCACGCGAGCGGAGGAGACGGTACGGAGCCGGCCTCGGCACCCGACGCGCCGACGCCCGACACGGGTCACACTCCGGGGACACCCGCCACGCCCGCCACGGGTGCCACAGCCACCACCGACACGACTCCCGCCCCGGAAGCCACCCCGGACCCCTCCACCCAGGCCGTCGCCACCACGGACGTCACCACCGTCCCCACGGCCGCGGAGGCGAAGGCCCAAGCCGAGGCACGCGCCCCCGGCCCCGCCCTGGTCGCCTGGGTGGCCTCGGAGGAAGCGGCAGCGGCCGAGCCGGAGCTGGAACGCGCCCGCGAGGCCGCGAAGGTGAGCGCGGGACGGAAGCCGAGCGTCACCGTCGTGTCGGACCCGCACACCGAAGTGGTCGAGGGACCGAGTCCGGTCGACGGCCGCGCCGTGATGGTCATCGGCGCCACCCGGCTCGTCCTGTTGGGTGAGGCGACACGCTACGCGCGCTCGCGCAGCCTCCTCCACGCGACCCAACTCGGCGACCACCTCTTCGGCGCCCGCTCCTACGCCGTCCTGGAAGGCGGAGCCGGCACGGCGGAGAGCTACTACCTGGCCGTCGCCACCACACCCGCCGTCGACGACGAGACCATCGGCGAAGCGGTGAGGCACTGGAAGCTCGAGGACGAGGAGGTCACCGGCTTCACCGGCTTCAGCGTCCTGCCCGTCGTCACCACCCCGGACGGTCACCGCTACTACGTGAACATGCTGTGGACCAAGGAGCGCGTCGGCCTCTGGGGAAGTGAGGCAGCGGCCAGGGAGTGGATCCGCACGAGGAAGCTGGAGTACGCGTTCTGGCTTTCCGCCGAGGAGCTGAAGATCCTCGCCTTCCAGGAGCTCGACCGCCTGGTGGACGCCGGCCTCGCCGGGGACGAGGCGAGCCTGGAGAAGGCCGCCACGCAGCTGGCCGACATGAACGCGAAGACGTTCGCGCTGGTGGACGAGGAGACGCGGGCGAAGTACCTGGAGATCCTCGTCAAGGCGTGGACGTTCGAGGAGCAGCGGCACGCGATCATCCAGATCATGATCTCGCTGGACGACCTGGCCCAGCTCCAGGCCGTCCGGGCCCGCTTGGTCCAAGCCGGCCTCTACGCGCAGCTCTTCGCCGACATGGGAAGCGACCTCTGGGACCTGCTCACCGCGGTCGGCCAGAAGTTCGGCGACAAGAAGGACGTGACGGTACGCGAGTTCATCGGCTTCGTGGCCGAGGCGCTCCACCTCTCGATGAGACGCGAGGCCGGGACGGGCGAGGACGCCGAGCGGGAGCGGACCGCCCTGCCCGGACTCAGGACGGCGATCGAGATCGAGGAGGCCGTCCGGGCGGTGATGGGCTTCGTGCTGGGCACGCTCGAATCCCTCAAGGTCATGCTGACCCAGCCCGAGAAGGTCCTTTCGGGACTCTGGGAACTCCAGAAGCTCGCGACCATGTGCTACGCGGCCCTCTTCGGCGACCCGGTGTCGACCAGGCAGCTCAAGTCCCTGATCGCGAAGATCGGCCCCGTGCTCGTCGCCGGTCTGCGCGGCGCCGAACTCTTCGGGGTCGGCGATCGTCTCCTCACCAGGATCAAGTGGGCCGTGATCATCGAGGCGCTCACCTGGATCTCGGAGATCCAGGCCGCCGTCGAGGCACTGGTCAAGATCCAGAAGGTCGTCGCCGCCCTGCGCTTCCTCAAGGTGCTCAAGGTGTTCGAGGGCGAGCGGATCGCCGCGCGTTTCACCCGCCTCGCCGAGGCGCTCCACGCCGGCAGCGCCGTGCTGAAGGGGCTCAAGGACGAACACGCGGTGGCGGAGCTGATGACCCTGCTGCCAGAGGAGGACGGCGCACGCCTCGGGCGCGTCCTGCAGGAGGTCGAGGTGCCCAAGGGGAGCAGCCTGGCGTCGCTGAGGGAACACCCGCAGCTCGGCCCGGTGCTCGCCGACCTCCAGCCGAGGGCGGAGGCGCTGCGGGTGCTGGGCGCGAAGTCGGGCGGTCTCACACCCGAAGTGGCACAGACCTTCGCCCGGCTGACCGGGAAGGACGCCTTCACGACCGCCGAGGTCGCCAAGGTCGTCGGGGCGCTCCAGGAAGGCGAGGGCGCGCGGTTCGCCAAGACGCTGGAACAGATCGGCTTCGACCGGATCGGCTCCCAGGCGCAGGTGAAGGCGGACCTGCTGGCCATGCTGGCCGGGGACAGAAGACGCATGGACGCCGTGCGGCAGTACGGGATCACCGTCGTGGGGCAGATGCACGCCCGCTCCGCCGGAAGCGCGGAGGCCTTCGACCTGATGCTCGCGCGACTGGAGAAGATCCGCGCGAAGCACCTCGCCGACGGCAAGGCCGTGGAGTTCGCCGAACTCGTCGACAAGCTCAACCAGGGCAAGAAGGGGGCGTGGCGCCGGCTGGACCGACCGGTCAAGCCACCCCGGGTCAAGGTGACGGCCGCCGAACAGGCCCCGGTCGTGCGACGGATCAAGGAGCTGCGCGAGCGGTTCCCGAAGAACGAGGTCAAGAACCAGAAGGCGATGAAGAACGCCCTGCGGCAGCTCGCGCGGATGGCCGAGACCGACCCCGCGAAGGCGATGGAGCACCTGGAGAAGTTCGAGGACCTGCTCAGGGCCCAGGGCACGACCGAAGGCCAGGTGGCCGAGATCGTGGCGGAGGCGGAGGGGAAGGCCGGCCGGGAGGCCAGGGCCCTGCACCACGAGCCCGACGAGGCACCGGCCCAGAGCCTGAGCGCCCGTGACGAGCTCAGGTCGAGGACGGGGGAGGCCGGATCGCCCTCGAAGGAGCTCAGGCGGAACATGGAGGGCATCGGCCAGTACGCCGTGCCCGACGAGGCCGCGCACCACGCCACCGCGGCGACGGACCGTCGCGCCGAGCCCCTGCGGGACATCCTCGAATGGGCGGGTGTCGACGCCAGGGACGACCCCCTCAACGGCGTCTACCTGCCCGAGACCTCCATGGACCCGAACGTCATCCCCCAGGCCGGGACGCGGCACCAGGTGCTGCACACGGACAACTACTACAAGGAGATGACGAGACGACTGGTCGAGGCCAGGAAGCACAACGGGCCCGACGGCGTGATCCACGAGATGTCCAGGATCAAGGAGGAGCTCCTCCACGGGGCGCACTGGCCCCGTGTCCCGGGAGAACCCCACGAGAGCTACGCCGACTGGTTCGCCAAGTACCGGCACAACCTGGAATGGCTCACCGACGCCGAGCAGCTCGAACTGCTGGAACGGGTACGGGGAGGACCGCGCAGGAAGAAGGCCCCGAGGGCGCGCGGGAAGGCGGCCGCGAGGGAGGGGGCGGGAGCCGAGGCCGTACCGAAGTCTCGTCCTCCTGAGACCGCGAAGGCCAAGCCCGAGGCGCGGCCGAAGGCAGAGGTGAAGCCCGAGCCAGAGGTGAAGCCCAAGGCTGAGGTCGAGCCCAAGGCCAAGGCGGAGTCTCAGGCTCAAGTGAAGGGTGAGGGCGGCAAGGCGGAGGCCAAGGCCGAGGAGAGGGCCAAGGCTCAAGCCAAGGCCCAAGCCAAGGCCCAGGCCAAGGAGAGGGCCAAGACCCAGGCCAAGACCAAGACGGAGGCGAAAGCCAAGGTCAAGACCAAGGTCAAGGGCGAAGCGGAGGCCAAGGCGAGGGCGAAAGCGGAGGCGAAAGCGCAGGCCGAAGCAACGGCCACAGCAAAGGCCAAGGCGGCCCCCCACACGGAGGCCGACCCGGCGCCTCCGACCGCGACGGAACCGGAACCCCGCCTGCGGATCGCCACCGAACCCGGCCCCGCGCCCGTGCCCCCGCCCGAACCCGCCGTGCGTTCGCGGATCGCCACCCAGCCCGAGCCCGAGCCGCCCCCCGCGGCCGGTCCCCGTATCAGTCTCGACCCGAAGCCGCGCAAGCGCCGCGGCCGCAAACCCCGCCTTCGTGTCGAGCCCCCGCCTCCCCCCACGCGCGTCGCCCTCGAAGCCGTCGAGGACGTGCGGGGCGAACCGCTGTACGACGTGGCCGAGGAGGAGACGAAGCCGGCACGGAAGAAGAAGCGGGCGCACGAGCCAGGAGGTCACGGAAGATGAGCGGGCGAGGGAGGCGCGGACGATGCCGGCCGGTGTGAACGTTCCCGTCCTGATCGGCGCGGTGCCGCTGTTCACGGTCACCAGCCTGTCCCTCAGCGAGGGCTACCAGGTGGCCAGGATCGCGGGGAGCCGACTCGCCCAGCTCGTGGCGCCGACGACCCGGACGATCAGCGTGGAGGCCGTACTCGTCGGCAGGACCCGGCTGCTGTCCAAGAAGGGCCTGGAGGCGATGGCGCTCACCTCGCGGGCGCTGGCGGGCTCCACGGCGCCCTTGATGAAGGTGGCCGGGCTGCCGGTGGTCTGCGGGATGACGGTCAGCCTCGACATGCAGATCACCAGCCTGCGCTTCACCCAGAGCAACCAGAAGCGGGACGCCCTGGACGTCACCATCAGCCTCGAACAGGTGCCGCGCTCCAGCCTGACCGCGATCCTCGGGGAAGCGATGGACCTGGCGCTCGCCGCCGGCTCCGTCGCGATCCCCACCGTGAGCAAGACGCGTTCCCCGTCCCGGCAGCTGGGAGGTGGGCTGTGACCGACGAACCGCTCTTCCACCGACTGCCCGTCGAGCCCGACGCGGGACTGCCCCAGGGCTTCCAGTGCCCGGTGGGCGAGACCACGTACGACTTCGCGCTGTACGCCAACTTCGACGGCGGCGAGGACGATCCGCCCGAGACGCTGTACGACCTGGCCGTGTGGAGCCGGGTCCCGCAGCCGATGGACCCCGGGCTCCAGCCCCTGCCCCCCGGTCACCTGGTGCTCCGGGTGACCGGCCCCGGCCCCGACGGCCCGCGGGTCCTCCTCCTGCGCAAACTCGTGCCCGAGCCGGACCTCGTCCACGAGGCGGGCCCGCTGGCCGTCAAGCTAGTCGAGGCGACGGTGGCCCGCGGCAACCTCAACGGAAGCGGCCACTACGGCTCCCGGATCGTGATCGGGGTGGCACGGCGATGGGCGTGATCCTCTGGTACCAGGTCGACTTCCCGAAACTGCGGCAGAAGATCTCGAACGACGTCCTCAGCGGCACGGCGTTGGCCGACGCCGAGATCGTCGTCCGGTACGAGATCGGTGAACCGGCACGCTTCGACATCACCTTCGAGGACCTGCCGCTCGACCTGCACAAGACGCTGACCGAGGCGCTCGGCAAGAAGCCGGGCCCCGACGGCGGAATCCCCGTCGACATCCGTCTCGGCTACCTGGACGACCCCTCCAGCCGGGAGGTGGCCCTGTCCGGCAGGGTCGACACGATCAAGTCGAGCACCCGGTTCCCGCCGCTCGCCATGCGTCTCTCGGGGGTCGAGGAGGCCGCGTACAAGCTCCTCAACCACACCGAGCCGGGCAGCGATCCGCCCCGAGCCACCCTCGCGAAGCGCGAGGCGACGCCCTACGAGGCGGCGAAGTACATCGCCGAGCGCGCCAAGGTCGAGCTGAAGGGACCCGAGGAACCCGGAGCCCCCGCCCGGCCGATCAGCAGGACCGGCAAGAACTCCTTCGAACTGCTCAAGGGAATGGCCTCCGACTTCGGCTACGAGATCCTCGTCCAGGACGGAGCGGTCCAGTGCGGGCTCACGCTGAGCGATCCGCCCAAGCGGAGCAGGTTCCCGGTCATCCCCAAGGACGCGCTGCTCAAGGCCATGATGCTCGCCGAGGAGTGCCTCGTCGCCCACGAGACGATGACGGTCGCCCGGCTGGCCGAGTTCAAACCCGACCACCTGGAACCGGTCGGCAGACAGAGCCTCACCACCGACCCCTCCGACCCCGCGGACGTGGAGCTCTTCGACTTCACCGTGCTCGGCGTCCCCTCCCTGAGGGCCGGACAGATGGTCGCCGCCGGAGTGGAGGGCTACGACAAGCCGCTCGTGGGCTTCCGCGTCCTCCAGCTGACCCACACCTTCTCCACCCGGAACGGATACACCTGCGCCGGCCGCGCCGTGGAGTTCAGCGCCGTGGGCGGCAACCACCGGCGCAGCGAACTCGCCCGGAAGGCGACCCCCCACTCGGTCGCGGACCTGATCGCCGGCAAGGCCCAGGAGCGCGCCGCCGCCAACCCCTCGGTCGACGTCGGCGAGGTCGACAGGGCCAAGCCGGACGAGCGGGTCGCGAGCGTCCTCGTCGGCCAGCGGCCCAACGAGGCCATGGCGTCGCCCAGCGTGGACGTGCGGGTCACCGGCGAGCGGGGCGAACGGTACGACAAGCCCGTCGCGTCGCCGTTCGCCTGGCACAGCGTCGGCCTGACGGTGCCGGTGTACCCGGGCATGCGCGCCCTCCTCAACCAGGTCAGGGACGACCCCGACGACACCGTGGTGACCGGATTCCTGTGGCCCAACGACCCCCGGACGGAGCGCCCCAAGGCCAAGGACGGCGACTGGTGGCTCTGCCTCCCCACCGAGCTCACCGTCAGCGGCTCGCCCAAGCCGACGGGCAAGGGCGTCAACGACCTGATCACCGCGGAGGGCCTGCGCGTCGTCGAGGCGATCGGGCTGACGATCGCGATCGGCGAGAAGGCCTGCTCGGACGTCGGAGAACGCCCCACCGCGGGGCCCGCCGAAGTCTTCCGGCTCACCCACAAGTCGGGGACCACCGTCACGATCGACGCCGAAGGCAAGGTCACCGTCGACGGCGGACAGCAGGACGTGGTCCTCACGTCCGGGGGAGCCACCCTCACGATCGGCAAGGGAAAGGTGGCGATCAGCTGATGTCCCTCGTACTCGTCGCGGGCGCGGTCATCCAGTGCACCCATCAGGGCAGGCTCACGCTCGCCGCGGGCGACCCCAGGGTCACCGTCAAGGGCAGGGGCGTCGTCCTCGCGGGCAAGGAGAACGGCCTGGTGTTCGGCTCGCCCACCACCCCCGCCCCGGGCATGCTCTCCCCCTGCTCCGCGACCACCCCCGCCGGGGTGCCCCAGCCCTGCGCCCTCACCCCGGCGACGCCCGACGGGTGGTCGAGGAAACTGACCGTCGGAGGCACCCCGGTCCTGCTGGCCACGGCCTCCGGGGTCACCGCGAGCGGGGCCGGGCCCGGCCGCTGGACGGTGTCCGACCCCGGCCAGAACGTGCTGGAGACCCTCTGATGACCCCGCGCGCACCGCACGACGACCCTCCCGCCGGCGGACGGGTCGGAGCATCCGCCGGGGGGCAGTTCGAAGACCGCCCCGGCGGTCGGGCCGGGGACGCCGACGGCGGGCACGTCGCCCACGCCCTCGGATCCCCGCCGTCGCCCCCCGTCCCGTCCCTCCCGATCCCCCTCCGCGCCTCGGCGGTCGGATCGGAACCGTCCCCCGCCCCGCGCCCGTACCCGTCCGGCGACGCGTCGGGCGCGGGCGCCCCGAGCCTCGGCCGGAGCCTCGCCCTCGACGACGGGGACCTCGTCCTCGACGCACGCTCCCACGACCTCGTCGTCGCCCTCGGCGCCGTCGCCCTGGTCGAGGCGCTCGAACTGGGCGTCTCCACCCAGACCGGCAGCGACCGGCTCAACACCCGGTTCGGCTTCGACCGCCTGGCCATCGGCACCTACGCCCACGACCTGCCCACCCGCAAGCAGTTCCTCGCGATGGAACTCGTCCGCTGCCTCGGCTCGGACCTCCGGGTCACCGACGTGCGGGAGGTGGTCTTCGACGACGACCCGCGCTATCTGGAGCTGCGGCCGGGACTCGACGAGGAGACCCACCGCAAGGAGGTCGCCGCCGCGCACGCGGCCCGCGTCCACACGGTCTACGCCATCGTCGACACCGTCGCGAACACCACAGTCACCCTCCGAGCAAGGGGGACCCCATGACCTCCGAGGAACGGTTCGGCGTCACCGAGGACGGATTCGTCGTCAAAGGCATCGACCGGATCATCGCCGACCAGCAGACCCGCGCGCGAGCCATGTTCGGCGACGACGTCGACCTCACCTCGGGCAGCGCCCTGCGCAAGGTCCTGGACGCCGCCGCCTTCGACACCCACGAACTGTGGCGGGCCCTCGAATCCCAGTACTACGGCACCTTCGTCACCACCGCCCAGGGCCCCAGCCTGGCCCTGCTCGGCCGCGACCTCGGCCTGCGCCGCCGCGAACTGCGCGCCCGGGGTCCCGTCTTCCTCACCCTCGCGAACGAGGAGGACGACCGGCGGTACGCCCTCCCGCAGGGCACCGTCCTCCTGACCGAGCCCGCGGCCGACACGCCCGTCCTCGCCTTCCGGAGCACGCGGACCGCCCTGCTGTCCACGGAGCGGCGGAGCACCACCGTCGAGGCCGAGGCCGTCACGCGGGGCGAGACCGGGAACATCGCCGCCGGCACCAGGCTGCGACTCGACCCCGAATGGGCCCGGTACAACCTCGACCTCGGCGCCGCCGAGGTCCAGGCGGTCGCGCAACAGTCCTTCCACGACGGCGACATCGGCGAATCCGACGCCGTGTACCGGGCCCGCCTGCTCGGCGTCCCCCGCACCGTGTGGACCCAGGAGGCCCTGCTCGCCCAGGTGCTCGACGTGAACGGCGTCCGGGACGCGGCGGTCTTCGACCCGCTCGGCGGGGTGGAGGCCACCCGTCGCACCTTCGGCACCTTCCGCTACGGGAGCCGCGCCTTCTCCAGGGACCGCCAGACCGGCTCCCCCTACTTCTTCGACATCGTCGTCGCCGCCGAGCCCGGCTGGCCCTGGAACAGCGGTGAGGCGCTCGTCTCCGGCGTGTACGACGAGGTCCTCGCGGTCGTACGCCAGTGGCGGCCGGTGTCGATCTTCCCCGACGTCCTCGCGGCCAACCAGGTCGACGTCGGGATGCGCGCCACCCTCGTCGTCGAGGCCGGCCACGACGAGGAGGCCGTCAAGGGCGCGATCCTCGACGCCGTGCGGGCCTCCGTCAACCGGCTGCGGCTCGGCCACGGCGTGCTCCACTCCGACATCGTCCTCAGCTCCCGCACCGTGGCGGGCGTGGTGGACGTGCGCAACCTGCGGCTGCGCCGCTTCGCCCCCGCCTTCGGGCAGACCTCCTACGGGGGCGGCGTCTACGGCGGCGCGCGGGAACTGTCCGTGGGCGAGAACCTGGACCTCGCTCCCGACGAGATCGCCCGCTTCTCCGTGGAGACCTCCATGGCCGACCTCCAGGTCGTGGTCGCATGAGCACGGTCCGGCCCGGCGGCCGTCCCCGCTTCCCCGACCCGTTGACGGGCGGCGCCCTCGCCGTCATGCGGGACGCCCTGCCCGCCACGTACGACCGGGGCATGGAACGCATGGACGTTCCCGTCGGCACCGCGCTCGGCGACGATCCGACGCTTCCCATCCCGTCTTACGGCTTCGCCGCCTACGAGAGCCTCTACGGCAGACCGCCCGCCTCCCCGCGCTACCTGCTGGCCCCCCGGCAGGACGTCACGGAGCCCCTCACCGTCCGGGTCTCCTTCACCCGGCACGAGAACGCGCCCGTGGAGCACGTGGACGCGGACATTCCGGCGGGCCACCCGGCCGGACGCGCCGTGACGGTCCCGATCCCCGGCCATGCGGCCGACATCACCGACCAACTGCAGCTCAAGGGCCTCGCACCCGTCGCACCCGCCCCCGGCTTCGGGGCCGTCACCTGGGAGGTCACGGCCCTCCTCGGGAACCTGGCCAAGCTCCTGTGGGTCATCGGCGCCGAACACGAGCGCGTCGCCGACCACCTCAGGGACGTGACGGCCCAGCGGAACACCGAGACCGCCCACGGCGTCAGCCTCGACCTCCTGGGCCTCGACCTGGGAGCACCCCGCTTCCCGCCCCGGCCCCACACGGTGGACGCGGAGACGGTCGCGCTCTTCCACCTCGACGACTTCCCCGAAGCCGACGAGGACGGGATCCCCGATCCCGACGCCGAGGTGGACAGCGTCGTCGACGCCGCCGCACCCGGAGAACCCGGCCGTCAGGGCAGGAACACCGGCGCCCACAGCGGTCGGGCGGGCCGGTTCGGCCACGCCTTCGGCTTCGGCTCCGAGCCGGGCGAGAGCTTCATCGGCGTCGACGACGCCGCGGTCTTCGCCCTCCCGGCCACCGCCGCGTTCACCGTCGAAGCGATCGTGCGACCCGACCGGGCCGTCACCACCACCGGAGCGGTGGTCGCCAAGCGCGCCACGCTCGACTCCCCCGGGGACGAGGGCTGGGCCCTGACCGTGGGCACCTTCCGCGGCATCGACCACAACCTCCGCTTCTCCGTCTCCGACGGCACCACGGAGGTCGACCTCTTCGCCGACCGCGACCTCGGCGACGGCGCCTTCCACCACGTCGCGGGCGCGCTCGCCCGCGAGGACGGCACCTCCACGGTCCTCCTCCACGTCGACGGGCAGGAGCTGGCGCGCCGTGTCACCACCGCACCCCTCGGCGCGCTGACCAGCTCCGCCGACCTCGTGATGGGCCGGGGAAGAGAGGCAGGGGGAGACGGGACCGGCATCGCCCAGTACACGGGACTGATCGAGGAGGTACGGATCTCCGCCACGGCCCGCGACACCTTCGCCCCGGTCACCGGCGAGGCCGACGAGCAGTACCGGCGCCGGCTGCGGATCTTCCACGGCTGGCTCCTCCCCACCCCCGACCGGCTCCAGGACGCGGTGAACGCGGCGGCCGGAGCGATCGCCGTCGCCCCGGAGGACCACGAGCCCTTCGTGGTCCGGGAACCGAGCGGGACCGCGGCCACCGGCGGCCTGGCCCTGCGCGTCCTGCCGACGAGCCTCCCGGTGAGCCAGTCCGTCACCGCCGACGGCGCGTTCGGCACGTCCGAGGAGGCCGCCGTCGGCACGGCCGCCCGCGACGAACCCGACTTCGACCCCGCCTGGCTGTACAGCCACCCGGGCCGGCCCGGACTGACCTTCGCGGACGACGGGGACAGCCACCGGATGCAACTCGGCGTCGCCGACGCCCTGAACGCCCTCCTCGGCCGACTCGCCGACGACGCCGCGGCGGATCCGGACGAGGCGCCTTCCGCCGCGCTCCACGTCCTCAAGGCGTACGACGCCACGTCCCCGGGCCTGCACGGAGTCGGACGCGCCCTGCTCCTGGCCGCCCCGCCGTCCGTCGGCCCCGCACGGCTCGGAGCACTCGCCCACGCGGCCGGCTTCGGCTGGGTCCACCACACCAGGGACGGTCACGTCCACGCCGCTCAGCCGCGCGGCGAGGCCTTCCGCGTCGTCCCGGCCACCAGCGACGATTCCCCGGGCCCGCTGCACGTCACGGAGGGAGACGCGCTCGTCCTGGGCGTGGAACCCGACCCGTCCCGCTTCGCCGACGCCGAGATCCGCTGGTCCGTCCTCCGCTCCGGCGCCGGCGACGCCCTCCTCCGGCCCCGCGAGCCGGGCGTCCTGCACGCCCGCGCGGCCGGGGACGTCTCCGTCCGGGTCGAGGTCGTCCGCCGCGGCCACGTCGGCAGCGGCACCCGGCGGATCCGGATCGGCCTGTCCGAGGACTCCCTCACCGCCGGCCAGAGCGTCAGCGGCACCGGCCTCCGCGGCGCCGCCGAGAAGGCCGCGGCGGGCACGCCCACCGACGACTTCGCCCCGGACGCGATGCGCGTCCGCACCGACGACCTGACCGACCCCCCGAGCCCCGTCGCGTACGGCCCCGAACTCGAGGACCGCCTGACGCAACGCGTCACCGCCGACGCCCTCGACCGGCTGCTCGACCTCCTCGCGGACACGGCCGGCACGCTCGACGTCCTCCGGTCGTACGTCCCGGAGCCCGAGGACGCACCGCCCCCGGACGGCCGCTCGGAACCCGACCCCGACGCCGCCCTCCACCACCAGGGCCGGGCCCTGCGCCTGCGCCACACCGTGCTGACCGCCCCGGCCCTCGCCGCGCGGGCCTTCGCCGCGGGCTTCGACCACATCCGGATCGACGCGCCGCCGCCCACCGACCCGAACGGCCCACGGACCGTGCGCGTCGCCGTCGCCCCCGGCGAGCAACTCGGCGTGGAGGTCAGGGACCAGGGCCCCGCGGAAGTGGACGTAGGCCGGTCCGTCCAGGTCGAGGTCACCCCCTCGGCCGACCCCACCGCGGCCTGCTTCGCCGCCGACGGCTCACGGGTCTTCCTCGCCGAGCCGGGCAGCCACCGGGTCACCTCCTTCGCCCTCGGGGCGGAGGACGGGCGCCCCGCTCCCCGGATCCGTCCGGACACCTCCCGCAGGGTGAAGCCCTTCCCCGGAGCCCTGGCCTTCGGCGGCGGACACCTCTTCGTGGCCCACGAGCGGATCGGCCGCGTCGAGGTCCTCGACCCGTCGACCCTGGCACCCGCCGCCACTCCCGCGGAGATCGCCTGCCCGTTCCCGACGGCCCTGGCGACGGACACCGAGAGGCTCTACGTCGGCTGCGGCGACAAGACCCTGCGCGCCTTCTCCCTCACGACCGGTGCCGCCGCGACCCCCCTGCCCCTGCCCGCCGTGCCGAAGGCCCTCGTGGTCGCCGCCGCCGGCCCCTCCCTGTACGCCGTCCTCGACGACGGCCACTGGTGCCGCGTGGAACGCGCGACGCTGGCCCTGCGCGAGAACGTCGACACCCGCGACCCGACGGCCCGCTGCGCCGCCCTCTCCCCGGACGGGAAGAAGCTGTACGTGATCTGCCCCGCACCGGGTCCGGGCGCCGCCGCGGTCCTCCGGGTCTACCGGCCGCCGGCCGGGAACCCGGAGAGGACCATCGGCGGATTCCCCGCCGGCGCGACCCCGGTGGCGCTCGGCCTCAGCGGCGACGGCGGGCTGCTGTACGTGGCGACGGAAGGCGACACGCCCGCGGCGACCGGTCGGGTGCACCTCGTCGACGTCGCCTCCGACACCCGCCTCCCGCAGGTGTTCAGCCCCGGCCGGGGCGGCACCGCCCTCGCCGCGAGCCCCGCCGGCGCCCCCTACCCGCCGTGCCTGGTCATGGCCCCGCGCCACGGCGGCACCGTGCTCCTCGCCGACCCCGCGCCCCTCCGCGCGACCCCGCCCGGCCCCCCGAGGCTCGACGCCGAACTCCCGCTGGGCACCGGCGTGGGCGAGGTGCTCACCTGGTCGTCCGTGGGGCACGGCCACGGCGCCGCCGAACCGGTGACCCCGGACGCCCCGGTGTGCACGGTCGCCGGCCGCGCGGCGGGCCGGGTCACGATCCGGGCCGGCCACCTCCCCGCCGAAGGGCTGCGGCCCTACCAGTGCGAGGTCCGGCTCAAGGACACGCTGGAGTCGAAGCCCGGCGCGGCCGTCACCAAGGAGCAGTACGACCTGATCCTCAACGTCCTCAACTGGTTCCACCCCCTCGGCGTGGAGTGCCGCACCGACCGCCTGCGGGCCCTGGCCGGCCTCGACCCTGAGGGACCGGACCGGCCGAGCCGGTACACCTTCCCGACCTACCACGTCGCCGATCCCTTCTCGTCCCCCTTCATCCGGCTACGCAAGGACGGCAGCCATGATTAAGCCCTACGACCCCCAGTTCAGCCACAAGGACTGGATCGACAACCAGGACCGCGTCCAGGCGGGGGGAGCGGACGGCCTCAACAGCCGGTTCCACCAGCTGGAGGACGAGTTCGCGGGGCTCGCCGACAACCAGATCAACCCGATCCTCGGCGTGCTGGGGACGGCGGCGAAGCACCTCACGCTCGTTCCCACCCTGTTCCGCTACAGCGAGTCCGGAGCCGAGCTGCAGCCCTGGTCGCAGGCTGTCGACATGGTCGAGAAGGCGACGAACGCGACCGAGGCCCACGGCATCATGAACATCGCGCTGCCGGACGGCGTCCTCGTGCGCTCCCTGCTCATGACCGGGGCGAACCAGTCCGCCTCCGCCACGCTGACGGTCGCGCTCAAGGCCCGGAAGACGGACAACACCGGGGGCGGGGCCAAGATCCTCCTCAGTTCCACGAAGCTGGACGTCGCCGCCGAGCCGACGGAAGAGGTGAGGATCGCGAACGAATCGTTCCGCTACTTCCTGACGGTCGACCTGACGAGCGCGGAACCGAACAAACCGGTCAAGGTGTTCTGCGTCCAGTTCGTCTACGAGTGACCCGTCCGGTGCCCCGTTCGACACACCGGGAGAGGAGACGACCATGTCACCCGTGAAGCCCCCCGAAGCACAGGACGGCCCCAGCGACTTCGACCCCGGGGACCACCGGTTCGGCGTCTGGGGGGACTGCGAGACCGGCAGCGGCGTCATCGGCAGCAGCGGCGGGAGCGCGGACGCGCCCGACGATCCGGTGGCCGGTGTGCTCGGGGTCCACGAACAGTCCGGCGGCGTCGGGGTCGCGGGCCACGCCCGGAACGTCGGCGGAGGCACGGGCGTCGTCGGTCTCAGCACCGGCGGGGTCGGGGTGGCGGGCCGCAGCAGGGGAACCGGGGCCGGTGTCCACGGCTCGGGAACCCGGGGGCCCGGCGTGGAGGGCGTGAGCGACCAGGCCGCCGGAGTGACCGGTACGGGCGGCCGGGGGCGGCCCGGCGTGGCCGGCTCCGGCGGCGACGGCCCCGGAGTGGAGGGCAGGAGCACCGGCGGCGCGGGCGTGTCCGGCACCAGCACCGGTTCCGGCGCGGGACTGGCCGGGGCCTCCGCCGACGGACCCGGCGTCTCCGGCTCGGTCACCGGCGCCGGCCCGGGCGTCAAGGGCTCCGGTGTCACCGGCCCCGGCGTCCAGGGGGTCAGCGCCCAGGGCGACGGCGTCACCGGCACGGGCGGCACCACGGGCGCGGGCGTCGTCGGCACCGCGACCGCCGGTCCGGGACTCTCGGGCACGAGCACGGCCGGTCCGGGCGTCCGCGCGCAGGGCGGCGGCACGGCGGCGGGCGTCGAGGGAAAGGCCCCGGCCGGACCCGGGGTCTCGGGCACGAGCACCGACGGCCCCGGCGTCTCGGGGAGCAGCACGAAGGGCGACGGCGTCACCGGCCAGGGGGGAGGCCAGGGCGCGGGCGTCTCGGGCGCGGGCACCGACGGCCCCGGCGTCTCGGGCACCAGCGCCACCGGCGTGGGTCTGCGCGGGACCGGGGGAGGGACCTCCGCCGGTGTCGAAGGCGTCGGCTCGGCCGGCGCGGGTGTGCGCGGTGTGAGTACGCGGGGCACAGGTGTCCTGGGCAGCAGCGAGCAGGGCGCCGGCGTCACCGGGAAGGGCGGCGGCGCGAACGCCGGCGTCGAGGGAGCCGGCGACTCGGGTCCGGGTGTGTCGGGCACCAGCGCGCAGGGCGCCGGGGTCTCGGGAACCGGTGGCTCGGGTGCGCCCGGAGTCCTCGGCACCGGCACCGATGGCGCCGGCCTCCAGGGCACCAGCACCAGCGGAGCGGCTGTCCTCGCCGAGAGCGTCAGCGGTGCGGGGGTGTCCGCGTCGAGCACGCGGGGCACCGGTGTCTCGGGCACGAGCGGTCAGGGCGTGGGCGTGTCCGGCACGGGCGGCGGCGCGAGTCCCGGCGTCAAGGGCACCGGCGGCGGCGGGCCCGGGCTGTCCGGTTCGAGCACGGAGAACGTCGGGGTGCTCGGCAAGGGCGGCAGCGGGAAGGCGGGCGTCGAAGGCACCGTCACCTTCGGGCCCGGAGTCCTCGGCAGGAGCGTCCAGGGCAACGGCGTCGAAGCCCGCGGCGCGACCGGACTGTACGCGAAGGGCACGTCGCAGGCCGCCTTCCTGGACGGCGACGTCGTGATCACCGGGACGGTGTTCGACGGTGCGAGCCTCATGCGGATCGACCATCCGACCCTGCCCGAGGACCGCTTCCTGGTCCACGCGGCGGTCGAGTCCTCCGAGCTGAAGAACGTCTACGACGGCTCGGCCGTCCTGGACGAGCACGGCCGTGCCACGATCGAACTCCCCGAGTGGTTCGAGTCGTTGAACGAGTCGTTCCGCTACCAGCTCACCGCCGTCGGCGCGCCGGCCCCCGACCTGCACGTCAGCCGTCCCCTCGCGGACCACAGCTTCGACATCGCGGGTGGCGCGGCCGGTCTGGACGTCTGCTGGCAGATCACCGGAGTCCGGTGCGACGACTGGGCACGGGCCCACCCGCTCGTCGCCGACCCGAGCAAGTCCGCCGAGGAGAAGGGCCTCCTGGTCCACCCCGACCTCGTCGGCCGGCCGGTGGACCTCTCCCTCTCCGCACTCGTCGCCCGTGCCGCGGCCCCGGCGGAGCCGGACCCGTGGGACGACCGACGCGGGCCCCGCTCTCCTGAGCCTCCACCGCGTCCGGCATCCGGCCCTGTCGGAGGTGCCGGATAACCTGCGGGAATGAGTGACACGACCTGGGACGCCCTGACGGCGACCCCCCTGCCGGAAGTACGCCGCCGCGCGGCCGTGGTGGACGACCTCGTCGGCGTCCAGCCGGTGACGGTGCCCGGCGCACGCCGCCTGGCCTGGAACGACGGCGGAGGCCAGTCCGCGGTCTGGTACTTCGCGGAGGACGGCCGCGCGCTGCTGCTGACCTTCGACCACGAGTCCGAGCTGAACCTGTACGCCGAGGACGACTTCGCGCTCCAGGAGTCCTTCTACGAGGGCGTCCCCGAGTCCCTGGTCGCCCTCGTCCGCGACCGCCCCGAGAACTACGAGTCGCTGAACCTCACGGATCCCGGGACGGGCCGGACGATCCACTACGCGGGTGGCGTCTTCTGGTACGACGGCACCCGCTGGCACGTGGCCGACGGTCTGGCGGAGTACTGCCGCCAGGAGGACGTGGACCTCTTCGGCGAGTCAGGCTTCGCCTACTGCCTGGCCGTCTACGGCTTCGGCCGGGACTTCACCCCGGAGGCCCTCGTGGCGCTCCGGGACGAGAAGGGCCGGTACGAGGACGAGAAGGCCAAGGAAGCGGACGCGTCCGAACTCCGCGCGACCTTCGCCCGGCACGAACAGCAGTCGTAACCGTTCCCGCGCGTCGCGATGAGTCCCGAGGCGTCCGGCGGTCGTACTGTCGAGGCCGATACCGAGGAGGACTTCGGATGCGCAAGGTGACCTACGCGATGAGTACGTCGCTCGACGGATACATCGTCGGACCGGACGGCGGGTTCGACTGGACGGCGCCGGACGACGAGGTCTTCCGGTTCTGGATCGACGAGATCCGGACGGTCGACGTGCACCTGCTGGGCCGGCGGCTCTACGAGACGATGCTGTACTGGGAGACCGCCGATCAGGACCCCGGGCTCGACGAGGCGACGCGCGAATGGACCGCGCTCTGGAAGCCGCTCCCGAAGGTGGTCTTCTCCCGCACCCTGTCGGCGGTCGAGGGCCGGGCCCGCCTCGCCTCCGGCGGCCTGGCGGAGGAGATCGAGCGGCTGCGGGCCGAGCCGGGGGAGGGCGAGATCGCGATCGGCGGCGCGCACCTCGCCGCCGAGGCCGCCGAGGACGGGCTGATCGACGAGTACCGGGTGATGGTCTACCCGGTACTCGTCGGCGGCGGCATCCCGTACTTCCCCCGGCACGAGCGCCGGGTGGACCTCGCCCTCGTCGAGACCCGCACCTTCCCGTCGAACGTCGTCCACCTCCGCTACCGCGTGGCCTGACGGCCGGCCGCTCCCGCCGGGCGGGACCGGATCAGAAGGCGCCGTAGTTGACCTGCCAGGTGGGGAGACCCATTCGGCGCCAGACCGCGACCACCCGGTCGCGGTCGTCCAGGGACACCCGGACCGCGTAGCGGTGGCGGACGTGCGCGTCGAACAGCTCCGCCTTGACGATGTCGTCGGAGCGGCCGTCGTCGGAGGCACGCATCCACAGCTCGTCGTAGGGGACCTCGTACCGCTCCAGCCACGCCTCCGTCAGGGCGCGGTGGTCCTCGCTGCGGCCGGACAGGAGCACCACGCGGTCCTGGTGCGCGCCGCGGAAGGCGCGCAGGGCGTCCCGGACCGAGACGTTGAGCAGGTCGAGGTCGCAGCGGCTGAAGTCGTACGGGCCCCGGTCCCCGCGCAGCGCGAGCGTGCCGTCGATGTCGCACAGGACGGCCGTCGGCAGCGTGGGGTCCGGGACGTACGGGGTGGCGGCGGGCCGGTCGTTGAGCCAGTCGGCGGTGAGCCGCCAGCCGCCGCGGGTCGCCTTGGCGTGCTTCTGGGCGAGGATGCGGATGATCTCCTCGCCGACGGGACGCTCGCGGGCCGCGTCGCGGCGGACGCACTCGTCCGTGGGCACGGTGGTGAAGTCGTGCACGACGAAGGTGGCCTCACGGCCGGTCAGCGCCGCCTTCAGCCGCCGCGGGATGTGCGGCGTGAGGTGGGTGTTGTCGACGACGACGTCGAAGCCGTCGTCGACGGCGCCGCGGACCGCGACGTCCTGGATGTCGAGTACGGTCTGCTCGTGGGCGCGCGAACGGCGGTCGCCGCTCGGCAGGTCGAGCATCGTCCGCAGGTCGTCGAGGTTGACGCGGCGCATCCGGCCCTCGGACCGCTCCTGCAGGGCGCGGGCCGCCGTCGTCTTGCCGGAGGCCGGCAGTCCGGTCATCACGTGGACCACGGGCACGGTCAGTTCTCCTCGTCGTGGGTGAAGGGGTCGGCGGTCTCCGGGCGCAGGCTACGCCACACGAAGAGGTCGGTGGGGCGGTCGTCGAGGCGCAGGAACAGCGCGGAGCGCAGCTCGGGGTCGGGCACCCGCTTCACGGCGCGGGCGAACGCGCCCCGGTCGGCCGCGAGCGGCGCGAGCCGGGCGTACGCCTCGTCGATGGCGCGCTCGCGGGCCGCGAACGCGTCCTCCAGTCCCGCGATGACGGACCGGACCCAGGCGTCGAACTCGTCCGGTACCTGTTCCAGCAGGGCGTCCAGGGGACGGCCGCCCTTCGAGCGGAGGCCCCCGAGCTCCGAGACCGACAGGCCCAGGCCCTGGGCGAGGCGCTTGGCGGACGTGCCGGCGAAACGCTGGATGCCGTGCCCGCGCCAGATGTCGCGCTCCGTCACGCCCGTCAGGACCTTGTGGAGGCGCACGTACTCGGCGAGCTTGGCCTTGGCCCGTATCCCGGACGCGAAGCGCAGCACGAAGCCCTCGGCGTCCGTGCCGGTGGCGGCGGCCCCGTCGGGAAGGGTGTTCGTCTCGGTCAGCTTGACGAGCGCGTCGAGCGGCATCGCCGGGTGCACGGTGACGACCGAACCGACGCCGTGCCACGCCGCCGCGGCCTCGGCGAGGCCGATCTCCGTGCCGTCGGGGCCGATCGCGGCGAGCAGGACCAGGTCCCGCCGCTCGCCGTAGTCCACGACGATACGGTTCTGCGGGTAGACGATCTCCATCAGGTACGTCGTCCCGGGCACGAGCCGCGCGGTGTCGGCGGCGTCGAGCCGGCGCTGCGCCCAGGTCGCCTGGGTGCTGATGAAGGACCCCTTGGACGCGACCCGCCAGCGGCCCTCGTAGTGGAAGACCAGGCCGAGGCTTCCGTCGACCTTCTCGTACACCTCGAACGGCTCGGCGGGCAGCGCGGGCGCGTAGGGACGGCCGGACTCGTGCTCGGAGACGTTGAAGAACTTCGGCAGCGGCAGGGCGACGATCCGGCCGGTGCGGTCGTCGGCGACGAGTCCGCGGCAGCGGGTGGTGACGGTGTTCCAGATGCCTTCGTACTGACAGCTGCGCGTGTACGTGTAGAGGGAGAGCGGCAGCTCGGGGTGCGACTTGCGGGTCACATGCCCGGCCTCGACCGCCGCGGCCAGCTCCTGGGGCGGCAGCAGTGCGTCGAGAGTCAGGTACGCCTGGCTCATGGGTTCCCTCCTGGGTTCGTGGAGCCCCATCCTTCCCCGCCACGCACCGCCGCGACCAGCGAATTAGCGGTCGCCGAGGGGTGCGGCCGCGCGGTTCAGGGCCGGTGACGGGGGCCCGGCGACGGACGGCGACGGCGGCCCCCGCGGATGGGGTAGGGGCGCCGGGGGTGATGGAGAAGTTCGACCAATCGCCCGCTCTGTGATCGAAATTCGATCAATCGACAGGATCGCATTGACTCGATCATCTCCCAGGCTTAGCTTCTGGCGGCACCGGACCGTCAGAAAGGGCACCCGTTCCATGAGCAACAGAGCCTTCCCCCTACGGCAGTTGACGGGTCGCGGCCTCGCCGCGGCCCTCCTCGCGCTGGGCGGCACCGTCGCCCTCACCCCCGCGCCCGCCTCGGCCGAAGCGGCCGTCACCTACGTCGACTGCGCGCGCCCGACCGCCGGCGACGGCAGCCAGGCCGCGCCCTTCAACAGCATCGGGCAGGCCAACGGCAGGACGTACGGCCCGGGTGACACCCTCGCCTTCGCCTCCGGAACCACCTGTACCGGCGCCCTCGCCCCGCGGGGCAGCGGCACCGCCGCCGCCCCCGTCACCCTCACCCGGTACGGCACCGGCGCCCTCCCCGTGATCGACGGCGGAGGTGCCCCCGACGCGGTCTCCCTGACCGACCAGGACCACTGGCGCATCAGCGACCTCAAGCTCACCAACCCCGCGTCCACCCTCGCCCGCCGCACCGGCCTGCGGATCTCCGCCACCGACGGAAGGGCCCACCGGGGCTACGACATCGGCAACCTCGTCATCGACCGGGTGGCCGGCCAGACCAGCAAGAACAGCCCCACCACCGAGGACTTCGTACAGTCCGCCGGCATCGTCACGGGCGCGAGCGGTACGAACTCCACGCTCCACGACGTCCACGTCCACGACAACCGGATCAGCAACACGGGCGGCGGCGGCCTGAAGATCCGCGTCGGCGCCATGGCCGTCAAGGGCACCGGAGTCCTCATCGAGAACAACCTCGTCAAGGACGTGGGCGGCGACGGCATCATCGCCAGCTACGCCGACGCGCCCCTGATCCAGTACAACAACGCCTCCGGCGTCGGCAACGGCGTGTACCCCTTCTCCGGCGGCAACTTCGCCGGGATCTGGGTGCTCGGCGACCACAACCCGACCATCCAGAAGAACGCCGTCCACGGCATCACCCGCATGTCCGTGGCCGACAGCCAGGCGTTCGACTGCGACTGGGGCAACACCGGCACCTGCACGATCCAGTACAACTTCAGCCGCGACAACATCGGCGGCTTCTTCCTCGACTGCGACGGGTGCGGCACCATCGGCGCCGCGAAGCAGGTCATCCGCTACAACATCTCCGAGAACGACTGCCGCATGAGCAGCGTCAGCGCCGGCCGCTCCGCACTGCACCTGTACAACAACGTCTTCTACTGCACGGACAGGAAGTTCGACATCACGCTCCCCGACGAGAGCGTCGTCGAGAACAACATCTGGGTGGGCACCGGCGACTCCCGACTCCCCACCGGCCCCGGCATCACCTGGCTGTGGAACGTCTTCCAGGGCGTGCCCCGGCCCACCGCCAACGGCATCGTCGGCGACCCGGGGTTCGTGAACCCCGGCACCGGCGGCGACACGATCCACTCCGTCGACGGCTACAAGCTCCGCGCCACGTCCCCCGCCCTGAACAACGGCTCCGTCATCACCGGCAACGGCGGTCGTGACTACTGGGCGAACCCGGTCTCCACGTCGACGAAGCCGCACCGCGGCGCGTACAACGGCCCGGGTCTGTAACCCCCGCTGACTCAGCGGATGTCGTGGTCGGGGTGGGACTCGTCGTACGCGCGGCGCGCGTCGGAGATGACGGCGCGGTGGGCGAGGGACCAGTCGGCGAGGGCCTTGACCAGATGGGTGAGCCCGGCTCCGGTCTCGGTCAGGCGGTAGTCGACCTGCGCCGGGACCGTCGGGTACACCGTGCGCAGCACCAGGCCGTCCCGTTCGAGCCTGCGCACGGTGAGGGTGAGCATGCGCTGGGAGATGCCGTCGACGGCGCGCTGCAGTTCGCGGAAGCGGCGCGGTCCGCTCGCGAGCTCCACGATCACGAACACCGACCACTTGTCGCCGATGCGGTCCTGGAGGTCGCGGATGCCGCAGTCGGGATGGTCCTCGCGGCCACAGGGTTCGAGCGCGGCGGGGGTGGTTACCGCGGTGTGCGTGGGTGACATCGAACTGCCTCCTTGTGACCGGTGAACGGGCGATCGAAGATCAAGCGTAGTGACCGAACGGAACGACGACGGAAGGCTTCGATCGACATGATCCTGGTGACGGGAGCGAACGGGAACCTCGGCTCTGCCACCCTCGCCGCGCTGCGCGCCCGCGGCGTCGCCGCGACCGGCGGCAGCCGCACGCCGGGCGAGGGGACGCGGCACCTGGACTTCGACGACCGCGGGAGCCTCGATCTCACCGGGGCGTCGACCCTCGTCCTGGTCTCCGCCGGATACGCCGAGGACGACCGGGTCGTGGCCCGGCACGCGGCGGTCCTGGAAGCCGCCGTCCGCGACGGCGTCGGCCATGTCGTCTACACGAGCCTGACCACGGCCGGCGACCACCTCGGATTCGCGCCGGCCCACCGTGCCACCGAGCGCCTGGTGCGGGCGAGCGGACTGCCGTGGACCATCCTGCGCAACGGCCTGTACGCCGAACTCTTTGGCGGCCTGCTGACGTGGGCCGACGGCGCCGTGGTGTCCCCCTTCGGGGAGGGTGCCCTGGCGGCGGTCGTACGGGAGGACCTCGCGGAGGCCGCCGCGACCGTCGCGGCGGATCCCACCGGACACGACGGGCGCGTCCACGACCTCGTCGGCAGGCCGATCACCGCGGGGCAGGTGGCCGACCGGCTCGGCGTCCCGCACCGCACCATCGGCCTGGGCGAGTACCGGCGCAGGCTCCTGGAGGAGACGCCCTCGCTCCTGCCGTTCCAGCCGCCGATGCTCTCCTCGATCGCCACGGGCATCCGGCACGGCTTCCTGGACGGCACCTCCACCGACCTCGCGGACCTTCTCGGCCGCCCGCCCCGCGACCCCCTGGCGACGGCCGTCGCCGTCGCGTCGGCCACGCGACCGGCAGCCCTCGTGTAGGCCCTCCGTCGGCAGGGCGCCGGTGGGTCACCACCAGTAGGCGGGGTACCTCGGCGCCGCGCGGCGCACCCGGGACGCGGCGTACGCGGTCAGGACGAGCAGGACGGTGGAGCCGAACAGCAAGGGGACGAACCTGGCCGGTGCGGGTTCCTGGAGGACGATGACGACGGCCGTGGCGCAGGCGGGCGAGTGCGGAGTCCGGGCGAGGGTCGTCAGCGCGAGGGTCGCCCCGGCGGCCAGGGCGGCGGCCCTCGCGCTGCCGTCCGCCACGAGGGCCACCAGGTATCCGGCGGCGGTGCCGAGGAGATGGCCGACGACCACGCTGCGCGGCTGTGCCAGGGGGAGCGCGGGGGCGCAGTGGACCAGTGCGGCGCTGGCGGCGAGCGGGGGTATGAGGACCGGCTCGTGGAGCGCGGCGCCGATCCCGACGAGCGCGAGCAGAGCCGCGGTGGCGGCGCTGACGTTGTGCGCGGCGGCCGCGGGCGTCGGGCGGGCGGGAGCGCGGCCGGCCATGCGGGCCAGACGCCGACGCCCGTGGTTCGGGCCCGGGGCGGAGGCGCCCACGGCCGGGGCGGGGTCGGGACGGGGAGCGATGTCGGTACTCATGTGATGCGGGGTTTCCGGGGCAGGCGGCCGTGGGCCGGACGAGGGGGAGGGGCGGTCGGTCGCCCGGGACCCTGTGGTCGACAGTCGGCCCGGTCTCGCGCCCGACCCTGGTGCGGCGGCGCGGCCTCGCACCACTCTAACCAGCGGGTTCTCGGCTGCCGGGCCCGGGGGCGGGTCCCGGCCGTCGGCGTAGGATGGGTGGAATGAACCCAGTCCGATACGAGCTGGTGTTCTCCGACGACACGGGTTCCGCCCAGGACGTCGCGATCGTCGAGCGCACCTCTTCCAAAGGACCCGGCGGCCATCCGGTCTACGCGGACCCCACCGGCATCATCCGGGCGGAGATCAGCGACCGGGACGAGGTCCGCATCCTCGCCTCGGGCGGCCACCAGGATCCGGCCCAGCGCGTACTCGCCCGCCGTCTCACCCCCACCGACACCGCCGATTCCCAAGATCCCTCAGGCCCCTCCGGCAAGGCGGCTCGACCGGAAGCACCTCGGCCGTCGGATCGAGGGGTGTGAGCGGGGGAAACGGGGGTACGCGCGCCGTGAGCGCATGGGACTGCACTCGATCGCGAGCCGGTGGCAACCCCGCCGCCGGTCGCGATCCGGCGGCCCCGCACCCTCCTTTCCGGTGCGGGGCCGCCGCCCCGCGCGGGCGCACCGCTCCGGCCCTCCGGTTTCTCCGCCGCCGGGCGAGTAAGGGCGGGAGCCGTGGGCAGCCGCCGGGTGAGCGCGGCACCCGCGCTCACCCGCCCGCCGGCGGCGCTCCCCTCCTGCCGCCGGCCGCGGCGCGACCGCCCCGTGCGTCTTCCCCCCCTCGCGCGGGGCGGTCCCAAGCACGCCCGCGGCCGCGCGCGGCCGTGACCTCCGGCGCCCCGGCGATCCGCCCCCTCAGTCGACCGCCTGGTACAGCGTGGTCCAGAAGTCGTGGATGAGGCGCGCCGAATCCGGCGTGGACATCCCCACCTGGGTGAGCAGGATCCCGACCAGTCCGTTCCGCGGGTCGGCGTACGCGGAGGTGCCGCTGCCGCCGTCCCAGCCGAACTGGCCGAGGGGCGCGTAGTCGACGCGCTGGGTGCGCACCGCCATCCCGAACCCCCAGCCGCCGTGCTGTGCCTGGCCGGGCGCGAGGTGGGCCATGTCGCGGAACATCGAGGTGCGGGCGGCGAGCTGGTCGGGCGTCAGACGGTTGGTGGTCATCAGCTCGACGGCGGACCGGGACAGGATCCGCTCGCCGTCGTGCGTGCCGCCCGCGAGCAGCATGCGGAAGTAGGCGTGGTAGTCGTCGACCGTCGAGACGAGCCCGCCGCCGGCGCCCTGGAACGCCGGGGGACGGCTGCACCGGCCGCCCGCCGCCTCGTCCCAGACCAGGAACTCCCCGGTCCGCGGGTCGGGCCCGTAGAGCGTCGGCAGCCGGTCGATCTTCTCCGGGGGCACGTGGAACCCCGTGTCCCGCATGCCCAGTGGACCGAGGACGCGCTCGCGCAGGAACGTCTCCAGCGGCACGCCGGCGACCCGGGAGACCAGGACCCCGGCGACCTCGTTGCTCAGGTCGTACTGCCAGCGCTCGCCGGGCTGGTACGACAGCGGCAGCTCGCCCAGTCGGCGCATCCACTCGTCCGGCTCGGGCGCGGGGCCGGACACGACGCTGTAGTCGGTGCGCTCGAACAGCGCGGCCCGGATCGGCGCGTCCAGCAGCTCGAAGTCCGTGCCCAGCCCGAAGGTCGAGGTCAGCAGGTCCCGCACGGTGATCGGCCGCCGCGCGGGCACGGTGTCGTCGAGGGGGCCGTCGGGCCGCTTGAGCACGCGCCGGTCGGCGAGCTCGGGCAGCCACGGGTCGACCGGGTCGTCCAGGCGCAGCCGGCACTCGTCGAGCAGGACCATCGCCGCGGCCATCGTCACCGGCTTGGAGGCGGACGCCATCCGGAAGACGGTGTCCCGCCGCATGGGCGGACCACCGTCGTGGCGCATCGTCCCCATCGCCTCGACGTGCGTGTGCCCGCCGCGACCGACCAGGGCGACGAGCCCGGGGATCCTCTTCGACTCGACGTGCCGCGCCAGCACCTCGCGGAGCCGCCGCAGTCCCGCTTCCGAGATGCCGTCGCCGTTCCGTGCCGCCATGGGTCTCTCCTTCGCTCGGGGCCGCGCGCGGCCCGGATCCGGTCGGTACGGCCGCCGAGCGGAGGCCGTACCGGGAGCCTGAGGCCTTGACCCAGGGTCAAGGTCAAGACCGTTCCCCGGAGCTGCCGTTCGGCGCCGGCACCGGCGCCGCACGAGTGGGGAGGCGGGACGGATTCAGCGGGGTCGCACGAGCGGGCAGGCGGACGGATTCAGCGGGGCCGGTCCGAGGGAGGCGGCACGTGAACAGGCGACGGGACGCGCGCTACCCTCGCCCGTGCGAGCGCGAGCACGCGCGGCCGGGACACCCCAAACGCGAGGGAGAACAGACCGGCGCCCGCGGCCCGAGCCCGCCCGCGGACCCGGGACCGCAGGACAGTCGGACGACACGGAGGGGTACCGATCCGATGGCAGGGGGACTCACGATCGGGCAGGCGGCCGGGTTCATCGGCGTCACCATCAAGACCGTCCGGCACTACCACCGGCTCGGCCTGGTGGCGGAACCGGACCGCGACGGCTCCGGCTACCGCCGCTACGGATCGGCCGACCTGTTCCGCCTGACGCGCGTGCGGACCCTCGCCGAGGCCGGCGTGGCCCTGGCCGAGATCGGCGGTCTCCTCGACGCGGGCCCCGAACACTTCGCCGCCACCCTCCAGGACGTCCACCGGCGCCTCACCGAACAGATCGAGGCCCCGGCCGCCCGCCGCGACCGGCTGCACCGGCTCGACCACGGGGACCGCGCCCTGCTGCCCGACCGGGCCTGTGCCGCGCTGGAGCGGCTCACCGCCCTCGGCTTCGACCCCGACTACGTCGCCGCGCAGCGGGAGGCCCTCGTCCTCGCCCGGGCGGGCGTCCCGGAGATTTTCGACCGCTTCCTGGCCCGGCTCGAAAGCTCCCTGGACGACCCGGAGTCCGTCGACCTCACCCGCCGCGGACTCGAAGCGGCGTCCTGGGACCCCGCCGACCCCCGCATCCCCGAACTCGCCCGGGTCTGGGCCGCCAAGCTCCTGGCCGACCGGTCCCTGCTGGAGCCGCCGCCGGAGTTCCGCGCCCGGCCCGACGCCGCCACCCGCTACGACCTGGTCGACCACCACCGCGAGGCCCCCGCCCTCGCCCGCCTCAACGCGCTGATCGCGGCGCACCTGCGCGCGGCCGGCGTCGACGTCCCTCGGAGCTGACCGGACGCCGCCGACCGGACGGCCGCCGGCCCGGCACGGGCCTGCGTCAGGTACGGCCCTCCGGACGGTCGGGGTGCAGACCCGGACCGGCGTGCGCACCCGTCAGGGGAGTGGGGGAGAGGTCGGTGGGCTGCTCGCCGGCCTCCAGCAGGGTGTCGGCGGCGCCGACGACGAGGGGGTCGGGAGAGCCCACCGCCTCCTCGTCCTTGCTGGCGTAGTCGACGCGCCACAGCAGGCTGCGCATGGCCTCCAGCCGCGCGCGCCGCTTGTCGTTGCTCTTGACCACCGTCCACGGCGCGGCCTCGGTGTCGGTGGCCCGGAACATCTCCACCTTCGCGCTCGTGTACGCGTCCCACCGGTCCAGCGAGGCGAGGTCGGTGGGCGACAGCTTCCACTGCCGCACCGGATCGACCTGCCGGATCGCGAAACGGGTCCGCTGTTCGGCCCGGGAGACCGAGAACCAGAACTTCACCAGCAGGATCCCGTCGTCCACGAGCATCGCCTCGAAGCCGGGACACTGCCGCAGGAACAGCGCGTACTGCTCGGGGGTGCAGAACCCCATCACCTTCTCCACACCGGCCCGGTTGTACCAGGACCGGTCGAAGAAGACGATCTCACCGGCCGCCGGCAGATGGGCGACGTACCGCTGGAAGTACCACTGCCCCGCCTCCCGCTCGGTCGGCTTGTCCAGCGCCACGATCCGCGCCCCGCGCGGGTTGAGCCGCTCGGTGAACCGCTGGATCGTGCCGCCCTTGCCCGCCGCGTCCCGGCCCTCGCAGATGACCACCAGCCGGGCCCCGGTCTCCTTCACCCAGCGCTGGAGCTTCAGCAGCTCGATCTGCAGGATGCGCTTGCTCCGCTCGTACTCCGCACGGCGCAGCTTGCGGTCGTACGGGTAGTTCTCCCGCCAGGTGCGGATCGGCTTCCCGGAGGAGTCCAGCAGGACGGGCTGCTCGGGCCGCCGGTCGTCCACGCTCAGCCCGGCCAGCAGGTCCTCGGCCTCCGGCCGCGATGATTCCTGATCGTCCACACCCCACGCCTACCCCCTGATCCGCTCCGGCATGGCCGCCATCAGGGGCACGGGACGCGGGCCGTCCGACCAGCCCCTCACCCCAGCAGGTCCGGTGCCCGCAGCAGCGGCGGCGGGACGCGCCAGGCGTCGACCAGGTCGACGGCGAGCGGACGGACCCTGCGGCACAGGTCGTTCACCTCGCGGCTGATCGCCTTGGACCGCTGCACGGTCAGCCGGCCGTGCTCCATGAACCAGGCCCGGTCCGCCTCGATCGCCGACAGGGCGTACAGGTCGCACAGCAGGCCCAGCGCGACCTTGTTGCCGTCGACGGGAAGTGCCTCGCAGGCGTCGACGAACGATTCGAGCACCAGCCGCTCCATGTGCGCGCGGGCGAGCGCGATCACGTGGTCCTGCACCGACGAGAACACCTCACCGGGATCGCGTCCCTTGTCGACGCCGGCCTTCAGGCGCCGGGCCAGGCCGCCGAGCATGTGCTCCTCGCGGTAGCGCAGCATGGCCAGCTGGTACTCCGAGTCCAGCAGCCCGGCCTCCCGGTCCCACTGGTCGCCCCCGGGCAGCAGGTCGCGGACCCGTTCCAGGAGCTTGTGGGCGGAGGTCCGCTCGATGACGGTCTCGACCGCGAGACCGGTGACGTAGCGGACCACACCGAGCTGGTCGAGGTCCTCGAACTCGCCGGCGTGGTCGGTGAGCAGGCCCTTCGCCACGAGCTGGAGCAGGACGTGGTTGTCGCCCTCGAAGGTGGTGAAGACGTCGCTGTCGGCCTTGAGGGCGGCGAAGCGGTTCACCGCCAGGTACCCCGCGCCGCCGCACGCCTCCCGGCACTCCTGCACGGTGCGCGTGGCGTGCCACGTGCCGAGCGCCTTCGTCCCCGCGGCCCGTGACTCCAGACGCCGGCGCGTCTGCGGCGAGTCGTCGAGGCCGGAGAAGACGTCGTGAAGCTGCCCCCGCACGGTGTCCTGCGCGAAGTGGAGGGCGTACGTCCGGGCGAGCAGCGGCAGCAGCCGGCGCTGGTGCAGCCCGTAGTCCAGCAGCAGCCGCTCCCCGGCTCCCGGGGACGCCTCGAACTGACGCCTGCGCACGGCGTACTTCACGGCGAGGGTGAGCGCGACCTTCGCCACGCTCACGCCCGCGCCGCCGACGCAGACCCGGCCCTGCACGAGCGTGCCGAGCATGGTGAAGAAGCGGCGGTCGGGGTTGTCGATGGTGCTGACGTAGTCGCCCTCGGGCGTGACGTCGGCGAAGCGGTTGAGGAGCGCCTCGCGCGGGACGCGGACGCCGTGGAAGCGGATGCGGCCGTTGTCGACGCCGTTCAGGCCCATCTTGAGGCCGTCGTCCTCGATCTCCACGCCGTCCACGACCTCACCGCCGGAGCGGAGCCGTACGACCAGGGCGTGTACGCCGCGGGCCTCGCCGCCGACCTCCAGCTGGGCGAAGACGACCGCGAGCTCGGCGTGACGGGCGGCGTTCCCGATGTAGTCCTTGCGGGCCGCGTCGCCCTCGGTCGTGACGACGAACTCCCCGGCGGCGGCGTCGTAGCGGGCGACCGTACCGAGTGCCTGCACGTGGGACCCGTGCCCGGTCTCGGTCATCGCGAAGCACCCAAGCAGCCGGCCGGCCACCAGGTCCGACAGGTAGGCGTCGTGGTGGCGGGCGGTGCCCAGCTGGAGGATCGCCCCGCCGAACAGGCCGAACTGCACCCCCACCTTGACCAGCACCGACAGGTCCCCGAACGCGAGGGTCTCGAAGGCCGCGACCGAGGCGCCGATGTCGTCCCCACCGCCGTGGGCCGCCGGGAAACCCATCCCGGTCTGCCCGGTCCCCGCCATCGCGACCGCGATGTCCCGCACCCGCTCGCGGAACGCCTCCCTGTCGAGCCGCTCGGCGTCCTCCAGGACGGAGGAATGGGCGGCCAGATTGGTCCGGACGAGGTCGCGGACCCCGGCGTACTCCCCGTCGAGGAGCCGCGCCAGGGCCTCGACGTCGATCTCGGGCCGTACGGAGCCGCTCGCGGCGGCGGAAGTGTCATCGGGTGCCATGGGCCTCCGTTACCCCGCGGCGTCCCGGTCATACCGGGACCTCGGCGCCGATGGTGATCACAGCCGGCGGCACCTCCAGGCCGGGACTCGGCGTCCGTCGGCTCCGCAGGGGCGACTCTTTGTCCCGGGAGTGGAAGAAGTCGTGCCTGTTTCCTGCTCAAGTAGTTCCCAGGCCGGTGGAGCGCTGCTACGTTCCTCTCGAAAGCCCGACGGATCGGCCGCCGCGGACAGGCATTCGGGCCCCCAGCCGGAGGCGGGGGAGGGGAGGGATTCGTGAGACGGATGACCGCTCGACCCGCGAACGCGCACCAGGGGCGCCTGCTGCGCCTGCTGCGCGACGGAGGCCCCAACTCCCGTGCCCAGCTGGGTGATCTGGTGGACCTGTCCCGTTCCAAGCTGGCGGTCGAGGTGGACCGGCTGCTGGAGACGGGGCTGGTCGTCGCGGACGGCCTCGCCGCCTCACGCGGCGGACGCCGCTCGCACAACCTCCGGCTCGCCCCGGCGCTGCGCTTCCTCGGCGTCGACATCGGGGCCACCTCGATCGACGTCGCCGTCACCAACGCCGAGCTGGAGGTCCTGGGACACCTGAACCAGCCCATGGACGTCAGCGAAGGCCCCGTCGCCGTCTTCGAGCGGGTGCTCGCCATGGCGGAGAAGCTGAAGGCGTCGGGGGTCGCGGAGGGGTTCGACGGGGCGGGCATCGGCGTGCCCGGTCCCGTCCGCTTCCCCGAGGGCGTGCCCGTCGCCCCGCCGATCATGCCCGGCTGGGACGGCTTCCCCGTCCGCGAGGCCCTCAGCCAGGACCTCGGCTGCCCGGTGATGGTCGACAACGACGTGAACCTCATGGCGATGGGCGAGCAGCACGCGGGCGTCGCCCGCTCCGTCGGCGACTACCTCTGCGTCAAGATCGGCACCGGCATCGGCTGCGGCATCGTGATCGGCGGTCAGGTCTACCGAGGGACGACGGGCAGCGCCGGGGACATCGGGCACATCCAGGTCCAGCCGGACGGACGGGCCTGCGCCTGCGGCAACCTGGGCTGCCTGGAGGCGCACTTCAGCGGCGCGGCGCTGGCCCGCGACGCGGAGGACGCGGCACGCTCGGGCCGGTCGGCGCAGCTCGCCGCGCGGCTGGAGGCGGCGGGGGAGCTGACCGCCGCGGACGTCTCCGCCGCCGCGGCGGCCGGGGACACCGTGGCCCTGGAGCTGATCCGCGAGGGCGGACAGCGGCTGGGCCAGGTCATCGCCGGGCTCGTCAGCTTCTTCAACCCGGGACTCGTCGTCATCGGCGGCGGGGTCACCGGGCTCGGCCACACCCTGCTGGCCAGCGTTCGCACCCAGGTCTACCGCCAGTCGCTGCCCCTCGCGACCCGCAACCTCCCCATCGTGCTGGGCGAGCTGGGACCCACTGCCGGAGTCATCGGCGCGGCCCGTCTCATCAGCGACCACGTCTTCTCACCGGCCTGATCCGCCGGGCCCGTCCGGGCCCGGCTCCATCACTCCTCCGGCAGCGGCACGCCGGAGCACGTACCACCGCACGGTCCGGCATCACGGCAGCACCACCGCACCCACAGCGTCACCGCACCGCCCACTCACCGCAGCACCGTCCCACCGCACCACGCAACGGTCCCGTGGCTGTCAGCCATGCCCGCTCACCCCGCACGCGCCCCCACGTCCCGGGCCGCCGGGGACCCGAGCCCTTCCCCCGTTCCGTCCTCTCCCACGCCACGCCCCGTGTCCCGCTTCGCCCTGCCCGCTCACGGCCACCACCGCCGAGGGGATCCCGATGGCATCACGCCCACCGCTGCTCACGATGAACCGCATCACCAAGTCGTTCCCCGGGGTCCGCGCCCTGGACGGCGTGGACCTCGAAGTCCACGCCGGCGAAGTCCACTGCCTCCTCGGCCAGAACGGCGCCGGCAAATCCACCCTGATCAAGGTCCTCGCCGGAGCCCACCGGCCCGACGACGGCGAGATCACCTGGGCCGGCGAGCCGGTCTCCCTGAGCTCGCCGATCGCGGCCATGCGGCTCGGGATCGCCACCATCTACCAGGAGCTGGACCTGGTCGGGGGGCTGTCCGTCGCCGAGAACGTGTTCCTCGGGAACGAGCCGACCTCCGCCGGGTTCGTCGTCCGCGGCGGCCGGGCCCGTGCGGCCGCCGGACGGCTGCTGGAGCGCCTCGGGCACCCGGAGATCGATCCGGCCCGCCTCGTCGGCGAGCTGTCCGCCGCCCAGCAGCAGATCGTCTCCATGGCCCGCGCCCTCTCCCACGAGGTGCGGCTGATCGTCATGGACGAGCCGTCCGCCGCGCTCGACCCCGACGAGGTCGACAACCTCTTCCGGATCGTCGGCGAACTCACCGCGGACGGCGTCGCCGTCGTGTACATCTCCCACCGGCTGGAGGAGATCCGCCGCATCGGCGACCGGGTCACGGTCCTGAAGGACGGCCGCTCCGTCGCCGGCGGCCTGCCCGCGGACACCACCCCGACCCGCGACATCGTCTCCCTGATGACCGGCCGCACCGTCGAGCACGTCTTCCCCGACCGTCCCCCCGGCGCCGCGGCCGCCCGCGACCCCGTCCTCAGGGTCGAGGGCCTCACCCGGGACGGGGAGTTCGCCCCGCTCGACCTCGAACTGCGGCTCGTCGAGACCGTCGGCCTCGCCGGCCTGCTCGGCTCCGGCCGCAGCGAGATCCTGGAGACGGTGTACGGGGCCCGCAGGCCCGACGCGGGCCGCGTCCTGGTCGACGGCGTCCCGCTGCGCCCGGGCAGCGTCCGCGCCGCCGTCCGGGCCGGGATCGGCCTCGCCCCCGAGGAACGCAAGGCGCAGGCCCTGCTGATGCTGGAGTCCGTCGGCGGCAACGTCTCGGTCTCCACCCTCTCCCGCTACTCCCGCGCGGGCTGGCTCGACCGGCGTGCCGAGCGCGCCGCGGCGCACCGGGCGGTGCGCGAGCTGTCGCTGCGGCCCGACGACCCGGACGCGGCGATCAGGACGCTGTCCGGCGGCAACCAGCAGAAGGTCGTCCTCGCCCGCTGGCTGCTGCGCGGCTGCAAGCTGCTGCTGCTCGACGAGCCGACCCGGGGCGTCGACATCGGCGCCCGGGCGGAGCTCTACGCCGTGATACGCCGACTGGCCGACGAAGGACTGGCGGTGCTGCTCGTCTCCAGCGAGGTTCCCGAGGTCCTCGGGCTCGCCGACCGCGTGCTGGTGCTCCGCGAGGGCTCCGTCGTGCACACGGCACCCGCCCGGGAGCTCGACGAGCACCGCGTACTCGATCTCGTGATGGAAGGGAACCCGACGCCATGACGCAGCCGGCCTCCGCCGCGCGGAAGGACGCGCCGACGTCCGCCGCCACTCCCGACACCGGCAGGAAGGGCACCCGCCGACCGGCGCTGGTGCGGTGGGACGTGCGCAGCCTGTCGCTGCTCGGCGTCCTCGTCGCGCTCGTCGTCGTCGGCGGCGTCACCCAGCCCGACTCCTTCCTCGCCACCAGCAACCTCCAGCTCGTCCTGACACAGGCGTCGGTGATCGGCGTCGTCACCGTCGGGATGACGTTCGTCATCACCAGCGGCGGCATCGACCTGTCGGTCGGCGCGATCGTGGCCCTCGCGTCGGTGTGGGCGACGACCGTGGCCACCCAGGAGTTCGGCTTCGCGGGCATCCTCTTCACCGCGGTGCTCGTCGGCGTCGGCTGCGGTCTCGTGAACGGGCTGCTGATCGCGTACGGCGGCATGGTGCCGTTCATCGCGACCCTGGCCATGCTGGCCTCCGCCCGCGGCCTCGCCCTCCAGATCACGGACGGCAGGACCCAGATGGTCACCGTGACCGAGGTCCTCGACCTGGGGGTCAAGGACGCCTACGTCCTCGGGGTCCCGCCGCTGGTCCTCGTCTTCGCCGCCGTGACCGTCGTCGGATGGCTGCTGCTCAACCGGACCACCTTCGGACGCCGCACCGTCGCCGTCGGCGGCAACGCGGAAGCGGCCCGGCTCGCGGGCATCGACGTCCGCCGACAGCGCCTGTACCTGTACCTGCTGTCCGGCCTGTGTTGCGGGATCGCCGCGTTCCTGCTGATCGTCCTCGCCGGATCCGGCCAGAACACCAACGGCAACCTGTACGAACTCGACGCCATCGCCGCGGCCATCATCGGCGGCACCCTCCTCAGCGGCGGACGCGGCACCATCGTCGGCTCCGTCCTCGGCGTCCTGATCTTCACGACGATCACCAACATCTTCGCCCTCAACAACCTGGAGACGGCGGTGCAGCAGATCGCCAAGGGCGCGATCATCGTCGCCGCCGTCCTCGTCCAGCGCCGCACCCTGCGCGGCGGCGACGCCTGACCCCTCCCCAGACCGGCCCGCCCCTCCCCACGGCCCGAGCCGACCGCACCGATTCGTGCCGACCCGACCCGCCCCGCCCAGCCGAAGGGTTGATCCGCCATGTCCCGAACCTCCCCCAGCCGCAGAGGACTTCTGTTCGGCTCCGCCGCCGTCTCCGCCGGCGCCCTGCTGACCGCCTGCACCAGCAACGAGCCCAAGCAGCAGGCCCAGCCGGCCGGCGGCACCCCGGCCGCCGCCGACAAGCCCGGCCAGGCCGTCACCATCGGCTTCGCCGGCCCCCAGGCCGACCACGGCTGGCTCAACGCCATCAACCAGAACGCCAAGTCCCGTGCCGCGACGTACCCCGACGTCACCCTGGAGATCACCGAGGGCTCCAACGACACCGCCGCCCAGATCGGCCAGGTGCAGACCCTCATCAACAAGAAGGTCGACGTCCTCGTCATCCTGCCCGCCGACGGCAAGGCGCTCACCCAGGTCGGTCTCCAGGCGATGCGGGCCGGCATCCCCGTCGTCAACCTGGACCGCGTCTTCGCCTCCCCGCAGGCGTACCGCTGCTGGATCGGTGGCGACAACTACGGCATGGGGCTCAACGCCGGCACCTACATCGGCGAGCAGCTCAAGGACAAGCCGAACGCCAAGGTCGTCGAACTCGCCGGCCTGGACAACCTCGAACTCACCCGGCAGCGCAGCCAGGGCTTCGACGACGCGCTGAAGAACTACCCCAACATCACGAAGGTCGCCCGTCAGGCCGCCGACTTCACCGTCGAGTCGGGCCAGGCCAAGATGGCCCAGCTCCTCCAGGCGCAGCCCGCCTTCGACGCCCTGTGGAAGATCGACGACGACCAGGGCGACGGCGCCGTCCGCGCCATCGCGCAGGCCGGCCGTGACGACTTCCTGATGGTCGGCGGAGCCGGGGCCAAGTCGGCGATGGACGCCATCAAGGCCGGGACCGGTGTCCTCAAGGCCACCGTCCTCTACCCGCCGACGATGGCCGCGTCCGCCATCGACCTGGCCCGCGCGCTCGGCCAGGGCAAGGGCGTGGGCGGTCTCGCGGAGCTGGAGATCCCCTCCTCGCTGACGCTCTACTCCGCGGTCGTCACCAAGGAGAACGTCGACGACTACCTGCCCACCGGCTTCAACTGACCGGATCCGGGCTCCCGGGGGGACGCCCGGCCGCGCAGCACACCGACGAGTCAGTGACTCTCCGACCAGGAGGAACCGTATGCAACAGTGGGACAGTGACGCGACCGCGCCGCCCGGAATCGGCGTCGGCATGGTGGGGTACGCGTTCATGGGCGCCGCGCACTCACAGGGCTGGCGCAATGTGAGCCGGGTGTTCGACCTGCCGCTGCGGCCCGTCCTCGCGGCGATCGCGGGCCGGGACGCGGGCGCCGTCCGGGACGCCGCCCGGCGACACGGCTGGGCGGCCGCGGAGACGGACTGGCGTGCCCTGATCGCCCGGGACGACGTGCAGCTCGTCGACATCTGCACCCCGGGGGACAGCCATGCGGAGATCGCGATCGCGGCGCTGGAGGCGGGCAAACACGTCCTGTGCGAGAAGCCGCTCGCGAACTCGGTGGCCGAGGCCGAGGCCATGGCCACCGCAGCCGAGGCCGCCCGGGCCCGCGGCCAGGTGGCGATGGTCGGCTTCAACTACCGCCGTGTCCCCGCCCTTTCGTACGCCCGCCGGCTCATCGCCGAGGGCCGGCTCGGCGCCCTGCGTCACGTCCGGGTGAGCTACCTCCAGGACTGGCTGGTCGATCCCGACTTCCCGCTGACCTGGCGGCTGGAGCGCGAGCACGCCGGGTCGGGGGCGCTGGGCGACCTCGGGGCGCACATCGTCGACCTCGCGCAGTACCTCGCGGGGGAGCCGGTCACCGGGGTGTCCGCCCAGACGGAGACCTTCGTACGGGAACGGCCCCGGCTCACGACGGCGGCGGCCGGCCTCGCGGCGCCGTCCGGGCAGGGCGCCGCCGTCGTCCCGCGCGGGCCGGTGACCGTGGACGACGCGGTCGTCTTCACCGGACGGCTCGCCTCGGGGGCGCTCGCCGCCTTCGAGGCCAGCCGGATGGCCTCCGGCCGCAAGAACCAGCTGCGGCTGGAGATCAACGGGGAACGCGGCTCGCTCGCCTTCGACCTGGAGCGGCTCAACGAACTCTCCTTCCACGACCACGGCGAGCCGGCCGCCACGGCGGGCTTCCGGAGGATCCTCGTCACCGAGGCCGACCACCCGTACCTGGAGGCGTGGTGGCCGCCCGGCCACACCCTCGGCTACGAGCACACCTTCACCCACCAGGCCCGTGACCTGGTCGTCGCGATCGGCACCGGCACCGACCCGTCGCCGTCCTTCGCCGACGGGCTGCGGGTGCAGCGGGTGCTCGCCGCGGTCGAGGAGAGCGCCCGCAAGAACGCCGTCTACACACCCGTCCAGGAAGTGCCCGCCGAGGTCCGCTAGAGGACCCGGTCCGCACCCCGTTTGGAGGCTTCATGCCGCGCCCGTTCACGCTGTTCACCGGCCAGTGGGCCGACCTGCCGCTGGAGGAGGTCTGCCGGCTCGCCCGCGACTTCGGCTTCGACGGCCTCGAACTCGCCTGTTGGGGCGACCACTTCGAGGTCGACAAGGCCCTCGCCGACCCGTCGTACCTGGCGGGCAGGCACGCGCTGCTCGACAAGTACGGCCTCAGGTGCTGGGCGATCTCGAACCACCTGGTGGGCCAGGCGGTCTGCGACCATCCGATCGACGAGCGGCACCAGGGCATCCTCCCGGCCCGGATCTGGGGCGACGGCGAACCGGAGGGCGTGCGGCGGCGGGCCGCCGCCGAGATGCGGGACACCGCGCGCGCCGCGGCGGCCTTCGGCGTCGACACCGTCGTCGGCTTCACCGGCTCCTCCATCTGGCACCTGGGGGCCATGTTCCCGCCCGTGCCGGAGCGCATGGTCGAGCGCGGCTACGAGGACTTCGCCGAGCGGTGGAACCCCGTCCTCGACGTCTTCGACGCCGAGGGGGTCCGCTTCGCCCACGAGGTCCACCCCGGAGAGATCGCCTACGACTACTGGACGACGCGCCGCGCCCTGGAGGCGGTGGACCACCGGCCGGCCTTCGGCCTCAACTTCGACCCCAGCCACTTCGTCTGGCAGGACCTCGACCCGGTCGGCTTCCTCTACGACTTCCGGGACCGGGTCTACCACGTCGACTGCAAGGAGGCGCGCAAGCGCCTCGACGGGCGCAACGGCCGCCTCGGCTCCCACCTGCCGTGGGGCGACCCGCGCCGCGGCTGGGACTTCGTGTCCGCCGGGCACGGGGACGTGCCCTGGGAGGACGTCTTCCGCATGCTGCGGTCGATCGGCTACCAGGGGCCCGTGTCCGTCGAGTGGGAGGACGCCGGGATGGACCGGCTCACCGGCGCGCCCGAGGCGCTGGCCCATCTGAAGCGGTTCGACTTCGACCCGCCGGCCGCCTCGTTCGACGCGGCCTTCTCCGGCGGCGACCGGTAGGACTCCCCGGTCGGGCCCGGTGGCGAGGAGCGCCACCGGGCGATCCGGCCTGCCCGCGCCCGGCTTTGTCCTCAAGAAGGAGAAAGTTCGACCCTTTGCCGCGCAAGGGCTTTCCGTCGCGGACGAACGGGGCTACGGTCCCTCACATCCCCACCACCACGGCCCCTCGCCCCCACCGCACAGCAGGCCCGGGAGCCCCCTCCCGCCCCGGCCGGCCCACCCCGGAACCCCCTCCGGGGCGAGCGAGGGCCCCGCACCGCACAGCGCCCCCCGCCCCTCACCGCCGGGCGGCCCGCGTCGCCCCGCCCGCACCACAGGGGCGCCGCACCCCCAGCCCTCCCCCCCCGTACCCACCGACCGGCAAGGAGGCAGCCCGTGACTGACACCCACGCACGCACCGGAGTCTGGTTCGCCGGAGCACGCGGCTCCGTGGCGACCACGGCCGTCGCCGGATGCGCCGCCGTCCGCGCCGGACTCCACCCGGCGACCGGGATGGTCACCGAGACCTCCGCGTTCGCCGACGCCGGCCTGCCGCCCCTGGACGCACTCGTCTTCGGCGGCCACGACATCGCGTCCTGCCCGCTCCCCAAGCGCGCCGAGCTCCTCGCCGGCGCCGGCGTCCTCCCGCACGGGCTCGCCGCCGCCGTCCACACCGAACTCGCCGCCGCCGACGCGGAGATACGCACCGGCGGCCCGCTCCCGGACGACCGCCGCACCGACGCCGCACTCATCGCCGACCTCGCCGCCGACCTCGTGTCCTTCCGCGCCCGCCACGCGCTGGCACGCGTGGTCGTCGTCAACGTCTCCTGCACGGAGCCGCCGCCCGCACCCGACGCCGAACGCCTGCCGCCCAGCTCCCTCTACGCCGCCGCGGCCCTGCGGGCCGGCTGCCCGTACGTCGACTTCACCCCGTCCACCGGGCTGCGCACCCCGGACCTGTCCGCCGCCGCGGCCGCCGCCGGACTGCGCCACGCGGGCCGCGACGGCAAGACCGGCCAGACGCTGCTGCGCTCCGTACTCGCCCCGATGTTCGTCCAGCGGGCCCTGGAGGTACGGGCCTGGTCCGGCACCAACCTGCTGGGCGGGGGAGACGGGGCGACGCTGGCCGACCCCGCCGCCGCGGCGGCGAAGAACGCCGGAAAGGAACGCGTCCTCACGGACACCCTCGGCCACCGGCCGGAGGGCCGGGTCCACATCGACGACGTCCCCGCGCTCGGCGACTGGAAGACCGCCTGGGACCACATCGCCTTCGAGGGCTTCCTCGGATCGCGGATGATCCTCCAGACCATCTGGCAGGGCTGCGACTCCGCGCTCGCCGCACCCCTCGTCCTCGACCTCGCCCGCCTGGTCGCCCGCGCCCACGAGGCCGGGATCTCCGGGCCGCTCCCGGAACTCGGCTTCTACTTCAAGGACCCGGACGGCGGGCCCGCCGGCCTGGCGGAACAGTTCGCCGGACTGCTGGCGTTCGCCGACCGGCTGCGGGAGGCGAAGTGACGCGCCCCGGCCACCGGCACCCCACCGAGCGGCGCGCGCCCGGGCCCGCGGAGGGACGCGGCCGCGGAGCCGCCCGGAGCGCCGCCCCCGCGTCCGGCCGCGGATCAGGCGGCCGAACCCGGGCCTGGGCCGAACTGCTGCGCGTCTCGGCGCTGTTCAGCGTGCCCGGGGACGCCCTCGCCGGCGCCGCGGCCGCGGGCCTGCGCCCCGGCCGGGGGACGGCCTACGCGGTCGGCGCGTCGCTCTGCCTGTACGAGGCGGGCATGGCCCTCAACGACTGGGCCGACCGCGCGGAGGACGCCGTCGAACGCCCCCACCGCCCCCTGCCCTCC
>NZ_BNBS01000022.1 GCF_014656075.1 Streptomyces hydrogenans | reverse complement strand
GGGGCGGGACCGGCCGGCCGGTCCCGCGGCGGGCGGCGCGCGGATCGACCGGGCGGCGGACCGGGGCCTGGCCCTGTCGGCGGCCTTCGCGGCGGGCGACCCGTGGCCGGCCGAGGCGCGGAACCTGCTGGCGTACGTGCTGGTGGAGCGGGGGCGGTGGGAGGAGGCGCTGGCCGAGTTCGGCCGGACGGGGCCGCACGCCACCTCCTTCCCGTGGGCCGTGGGCGGGCACGATCCGCTCCGTCGGTTCCTGGCCACCCGGGACCGGACCCGGACCGAGCTGGCGCGCCGGAGTCCGCTGTGGGGGCGGGCTGGGGCAATCCCCGGACGGAGCGGTCCGCGCGGCCATTAGGCTGGCCGCTGTGACCACCGCTCGCCTGCCCCTCTTCCCGCTCAACGCGGTGCTGTTCCCGGGCCTCGTGCTGCCTCTCAACGTCTTCGAGGAGCGGTATCGCGCCATGATGCGCGCGCTGCTCGACATCGACGACTCCGAGCCGCGACGGTTCGCCGTGGTCGCGATCCGGGACGGGCACGAGGTCGCGCCGACCGCGCCCGGGATGCCGGACCCGACGGCCCTGCCCGAAAAGGGCCCGGCCGCGGGCTTCGGACCGGACCCGCTCAAGAGCTTCCACCCGGTGGCGTGCGTCGCGGACGCGGCGAGCATCCGGCAGCGGGGGGACGGCTCGTACGAGGTGATGGTCACCGGCACCACGCGGGTGCGGCTGCTCTCCGTGGACGCGGGCGGGCCGTTCCTGACGGCCGAGACCGAGGAGCTGCCGGAGAAGCCGGGCGACGAGGCGGAGGCGCTGGCCGAGGGCGTGCTGCGGGCCTTCCGCGCCTACCAGAAGCGGCTGGCGGGGGCGCGGGAGCGGTCGCTGACGACCACGGAGCTGCCCGACGACCCCTCGGTGGTGTCGTATCTGGTCGCCGCCGCGGCCCAGGTGGACATCCCCACGAAGCAGCGGCTCCTGGAGGCCCCGGACACGACGGCCCGGCTGCGCGAGGAGCTGGCGCTGCTGCGCGCGGAGACGGCGGTACTGCGGCACCTGCCGTCGCTGCCGGCGGTGGAGCTGACCCAGGCGCCCACCTACCCGAACTGACGGACCGAGGGAACCGAGAGGCCCCGTGGCGAAGAAGAAGCAGAAGAACACGACAGGGGCGCGCGAAGCGCATTCGGATAAGGGCGGTGGTGGCCGACGGGCGGGCGGGACCCCGGCGACGGTGGCCCTGGCGGCGGCCGGCACGGCGTACACCCTGCACGCCTACGAGCACGACCCGGCGACCCCGTCGTACGGCGAGGAGGCGGCGGAGGCGCTGGGCGTCACCCCCGACCGGGTCTTCAAGACGCTGGTGGCGGACGTCGACGGGGAGCTGACGGTGGCGGTGGTGCCGGTCGCCGGCCAGCTGGACCTGAAGGCGCTGGCGTCGGCCGTGGGCGGCAAGCGGGCGGCGATGGCGGACCCGGCGGCGGCCGAGCGGACGACCGGCTACGTCCGGGGCGGGATCTCGCCGCTGGGCCAGCGCAAGCGGCTGCGCACCGTGCTCGACTCCTCGGCGTCCGAGCACGCCACGATCTGCGTCTCGGCGGGCCGGCGGGGCCTGGAGGTCGAGCTCTCCCCCGCCGACCTGGCCGCGCTCACCGCGGCCGTGCTGGCCCCGATCGGCCGCGGCTGACCCCCGCGGGTCAGCGCTTCTGGAGGTCCCAGCCCGGCTCCGGGTCGCGGGGGCCGAAGAGCCCGGTCAGGAGCAGGTGGACGACCGTCGCGGCGAGCGGCCAGGCCAGCATCGCCGCGGCGCCCATCTGGAGCTTCAGCGGGGCCTCGAAGACGACCTCGGGGCCGACGGCCTTGGCGTGGGCGACGACGTCGGCGGTCGGCCCCAGCTTCGTCCCCAGCCACCAGGCGAGCAGCGAGCCGAGGACGCCGCCGACCGCGAGCCCGAGGGCGAGCGGCACGCCGCCCTTGCGGCGGACCAGGAAGACCACCAGTCCGGCGACGGCGCCGAAGGCGAGGGCGAGGAGGACGAAGGTGCCGTCGGCGCCGATCGCGGCCTCCCCCTCGGAGTCCCGCAGATAGACGCCCTTGCCGTCGGAGATCAGCTGGACCGTGGGGGCCAGCCACACCCAGAGCGCGCCGAGCACCGCTCCGGCGACGGCGGAGGCGGCCGTCACCACGAGGCCCTGGACGACCTCGGCCGCGGTGATCGGGTCGCCGGCCGGTCCCTCGTGCGGCGGGGGCGGGGGCCACCCGGAATCGTGCGGCGGCGGCTGGGAAGGCGTCAGGGGTGCGGTCACCCCGCCATCGTGCCAGGTGCGCCTGTGACCCGCCTCAGCGGACCGCGGCCCGGCGGTAGGCCCAGGTGGCGACGGCCAGCGACAGGACGCCGACGGCGGCGCAGACACCGAGGTCGAGGGCGACGGTCGCCCAGTCCGGGTGCGGGTCGAAGGCGCGGGCCAGGGCCTCGACGCCGTACGTGGAGGGCAGCAGGTCCCGCGCCCAGCCGATCGGCTGCGGCATCCGCTCGGCGGGGAGCACGCCGAGGAGCAGCGCCGCCGACATGCCGAGCTGGCCGAGGAGGGTGGCCAGCTCCTGGCGGGGGGCGAGCAGCCCGAGGGCGGCCCCGAGCCCGGAGAGGGCGGCGCCGGAGAGGGGCACGACGGCGGCGAGCAGCCACAGGTGGCCGAGCGGCAGGCCGAAGAGGACGGCGCCGGTGACGGCGGTGACGAGCGTGCCGGGGACGGTGAAGGAGGCGTACGCGCCGGCGGCGCCGAGCACCACGGCCGCGGGCGGCACCGGCAGGGTGGCGTAGTGGTCGAGGCCGCCGCTGGCCCTGAGCTGGCCGAAGTACTGGGCGAGCAGGTTGAGGGCGACGAAGGCGACGACGAGGACGGTGGAGCCGGCGACGACCGCGCGGGCCTCGGAGCCGCCGTCGACGACCCCGCGCATCAGGATCATGATCCCGATGGACTGGAAGGTGGCGACGAAGAGCAGCGGGATGCGGGCCACCCGGGCCCGGCTGAGCTGCGCCTTGTAGACGGCGGCGAGGGAGGGCAGCAGCCGGGCGGTCGGGGCGAGGGGCGCGGCCTCCTCGGCGTCCCGGGCCCGGGCGGCCGGCACGCCGGCCGGCAGGGCCTCGGCGGGCAGGGTGCTCAACGCGGACAGCTCCTGGGGGTGACGTGCGGTACGTGGGGGGTCACGCCGGTGGTGCGGGCGGCGACGGGCCCGGAGCGGGTGCCGGGCGTACGGGAGGGGGTCACGCCTTCACCAGTCCTTCGCGCGCGGCGCCGCCGAGGGCGAGGTAGACGTCCTCCAGGCTGGGCGTGGCGAGGGTGAAGTCGTCGAGGGCGGCGAAGGCGGCGCCGCCGGTGACCGTGGCGACGGCCGCGCGGGCGGCGTCGGGGGCGAGCCGGAGGACCCAGCGGCGGCCGGACTCCTGGGCCAGTTCGCGCAGGGCGGCGATCTCGGGGAGGCCGAGCGGGGCGGACTCGCGCCACAGCAGTTCGACGCGGACCTCGTCGGCGACGCGCTCCTTGAGCCCGGCGGGGGTGTCGCAGGCGATCACCCGGCCGCGGTCGAGGACGGCGACCCGGTCGAGGACGGTCTCGGCCTCGATGACGTTGTGGGTGACGAGGAGGACGGTGGTGCCGTGTTCGGCGCGGCGGCGGTCGACGGCGGCCCAGACGGCGCGGCGCGCGACCGGGTCCATGCCGGTGGTGGGCTCGTCGAGGACGAGGACCGGCCGGTGGCCGACGAGGGCGGTGGCGAAGCAGGCGAGCCGCCGCTGGCCGCCGGAGAGCTTCTTGAGCGGCCGTCCGGCCAGCTCGCCGAGGCCCAGCTCGTCGAGGACGGCGTCCCGCTCGGCGCGGGCGTCGGCGGCGGTGAGGCCGCGCAGCCGGCCGGTGGTCTCGGCGGCGAGGGCGACGGTCAGCTCGTCGAGGGCGGTGGACTCCTGGCCGAGGTAGGCGAGGAGGCGGGCGGCGCGCTCGGGGTGCCGGACGAGGTCGTGGCCGAGCAGCTCGACGGTGCCGGAGTCGGGGCGCATGAGTCCGGTCAGCTGGCGGACCAGGGTGGACTTGCCCGCGCCGTTGGGGCCGAGCAGCCCGAAGACCTCGCCGCCGCGCACGTCGAGGCTGATCCCGTCGGTGGCCCGCACCTCGGGGGTCGCGGGCGCACCGCGCCTGCCGCGCGTGGCGGGGTACGTCTTGACCAGATCCCGCACCACGCACACCGTACTCACGGGGGAAGAGCCTACGGGGTCGCCGGTCCCGGTCCGGGCGCGGGGGCTTGTTCGGCGGCGGCGCGGACGTCGATCTCGCGCCAGAATCCGGCGCGGATGGCGTAGCGGTCGTGCTCGTCGATCTGGTCGTCCTTGTGGGCGAGGAGGCCGAACCGGGCCGCGTAGCGGAGGAGTTCGCCGTCGATGCGGTGCGGGACGCGGGGGTAGAGGACGGCGAGCCGGTGGGCGTGGCTCTGCTCGGGAAGTCGTTCCAGCCACCGTCGGGCGAACACCTGTCCGACTTCGAAGGGGTCGCCGCCGACGGTGGTGATGTCCTCCTCGCGGTCGGCCCAGCGCTGCTCGGCGCTGGTGAGCTGGGCGAGGGTGGGCAGCGAGGCGGTCTCGGGCGGCTCGCCGAGGGTGGTCGGGGGCCGCTCGACCCAGCCCCGCTCGGAGGACCAGCGCAGGGCGCTGGCCGCCTGGGGAGCGGCGGGGTGCGGGGCGGCGGCGGGGCGCAGCCCGGCGAGGTCCTTGGGGGTGGGCACGGCCTTGCCGGCGGCGGGGGCCGCAACGCCGTGGCCGTCGGCGGGGGGCACCGGGGCGCCGTCGGGGGTCGGATCCCCGTTCCGCGCGGTGGCCGCGGCGGCCTCGGCGGCCTGTTCGTCGGCGGCGAGGGCGGCCTCGGGCAGCGGCGCGGAGAGGATGGCGGCGATCTCCGGGCGGGGCACCGGCGGCGGGGCGCAGACGCCGGTGAGGTCCTTGGCGCGGACGGCCCGGGTGATCCAGATCCGGTCGAGGACCCGGCGCTCGTCGGCCTCGGCGACCAGGTCCTCGGACTGGTTGTAGTCACCGTCGGCGGCCTGGACGGCCCAGAGGTGGACGGCGACGCCGTGCTCCTTGGCGGACATCAGGCCGGGCAGCAGGTCGCCGTCGCCGGTGACGAGGACGATGTCGGTGCAGGCGCGGTTGCGGGCCAGCTCGGTGAGCTCGGTGTGCATGGCCGCGTCGACGCCCTTCTGGGCCCACCGCCCGTCGCTGCGGGTCAGGGCGCCCAGCCGGACGGTGACCCGGGGCATCACGCGCAGCCTGCGGTGCTCGGGCTGGGGCACCCGGTCGGGGGCGCCGTCGAACCAGTAGATCCGCAGCAGCGGGAGGCCGGTCTCGATCTCGGCCCGTTCCCTCAGCTGCTGGATGAGACCCGCGTGGTCCACGCTGATGCGGGACCGGGCCGGTTCCCCGGCGAGCAGGCTGGCGGCCGCCCCCAGCAGATAGCCGGCGTCCACCAGAACGACGCATCGGTCCACGTGCTCCACCCTCTTTCGGATCTCGGCCGGACTCGGGATCTCAGGTGTTCCGGGTTCTTTCGAGTCTGCCCGACGGCCGGGGGGTAGACGGCCGGAACTGGATCATCGGCGTGGCGGAGCCGCCGACGGTCTCCGCACCGGCCGCCCTCACGCACCGTAATGATCCAACATGCGGCGGTTTCTCCCGTGTGTGAGTCTGACAGCGGCCCTGGCCCCTAGGTCCCCTCGAGGAGGCATCATCCCCATGGCCAAGAACCGCAACCAGAACCGTCAGAAGCAGCAGTCGCCGGCCGAGCGCGGTGCCCAGCAGGCGCAGCAGTCGTCGATGGAGTCCCAGGCCGAGAGCCGCGCCTCCCAGGTCACCCCCGGTGACATGGCGCGGAAGGGCCGTCAGAAGCGCTTCGGCCACAACTGACGCCCGGAAGACGGCAAAGGGGCGCGCCCGTGACGACGGGCGCGCCCCTTGCGCGTGCGCGCGGACGGGCTATCCGGCCAGGCAGGACGGGCCGAGCAGCACCTTCAGGTCGCCGAACAGGGCGGGGTCGGCCGTCACCCGGTGCCGGTCGAGGCGGAGGACGGTGGTGGAGCGGGGGCCCTGGAGCTTGATCCGCACCTCGGTGTTGCCCTTGTGGTGGCGGAGGATCTCGTCCAGTCGGCTCACCATCGGCGGGGTGACCTTGAGGGCCGGGATGGTGAGGATCACGGGGGCGTTGGTCCCGGCGTTGGAGAGGTCGGGGACCATCAGCTCCATGGCGACCAGCCGGGGGATGTCCTCGCGCTTGTCGAGCCGGCCCTTGACGAAGACGACGGCGTCCTCGACGAGCTGGGTGGAGACCAGCTGGTAGGTGGCGGGGAAGAACATGCACTCGATGGAGCCGGCCAGGTCCTCGACGGTGGCGATGGCCCAGGCGTTGCCCTGCTTGGTCATCTTCCGCTGGAGGCCGGAGATGATGCCGCCGATGGTGACGACCGCGCCGTCGGCGTGCTCGCCGCCGGTGAGCTGGGAGATCGCCGCGTCGGTCTTGTCGGAGAGGACGTGCTCGATGCCGAAGAGCGGGTGGTCGGAGACGTACAGGCCGAGCATCTCGCGCTCCTGGGCGAGCAGGTAGGACTTCTCCCACTCGACGTCGGAGAACTCGACGTCGAGGCCGAAGCCCGGCTCGTCGCTCGCCTCGTCGCCCATCCCGCCGAACAGGTCGAACTGACCCTCGGCCTCCTTGCGCTTGACCGCCACCACGTTGTCGATCATGGGCTCGTGGTGGGCGACCAGGCCCTTGCGGGTGTGGCCCATCTCGTCGAAGGCGCCGGCCTTGATCAGCGACTCGACGGTCCGCTTATTGCAGACGACGGCCTCGACCTTGTCGAGGAAGTCCGGGAAGGTGGCGTACTTCCCCTTCGCCTTGCGCGACTTGATGATCGACTCGACGACGTTGGTGCCGACGTTGCGGACGGCGGAGAGGCCGAAGAGGATCACGTCGTCGCCCTGGGCGGCGAAGTTCGACTCGGACTCGTTGACGTTGGGCGGGAGCACCTTGATGCCCATCCGGCGGCACTCGTTGAGGTAGACCGCGGACTTGTCCTTGTCGTCCTTGACCGAGGTCAGCAGTCCGGCCATGTACTCGGCCGGGAAGTTGGCCTTGAGGTAGGCCGTCCAGTAGGAGACCAGGCCGTACGCGGCCGAGTGGGCCTTGTTGAAGGCGTAGCCGGCGAAGGGGACCAGGACGTCCCAGAGGGCCTGGATGGCCTCGTCGCTGTAGCCGTTCTTCTTGGCTCCGGCCTGGAAGATGACGAAGTTCTTCGCCAGCTCCTCGGGCTTCTTCTTGCCCATCACGCGGCGGAGGATGTCGGCCTCGCCGAGCGAGTACCCGGCGATGATCTGGGCGGCCTTCTGCACCTGCTCCTGGTACACGATGAGGCCGTAGGTGACCGCGAGCACCTCTTCGAGCGGCTTCTCCAGCTCGGGGTGGATCGGGGTGATCTCCTGCTGCGCGTTCTTGCGCAGGGCGTAGTTCGTGTGCGAGTTCATGCCCATCGGGCCCGGCCGGTACAGGGCGGACACGGCGGAGATGTCTTCGAAGTTGTCGGGCTTCATCAGGCGCAGCAGGGAGCGCATGGGTCCGCCGTCGAACTGGAAGACGCCGAGGGTGTCGCCGCGCTGGAGCAGCTCGAAGGTCTTGGGGTCGTCGAGCGGGAGGGCCAGGAGGTCGAGCTCGATCCCCTTGTTGGCCTTCACCATCTTGACGGCGTCGTCCATGATCGTGAGGTTGCGCAGGCCCAGGAAGTCCATCTTGAGCAGGCCGAGCGACTCGCACTGGGGGTAGTCCCACTGCGTGATGGTGACGCCGTCGGTGTGGCGCACCCAGATCGGGGCGTGGTCGACGATGGGCTCGCTGGACATGATGACGCCGGCGGCGTGCACGCCCATCTGGCGGACCAGGCCCTCGACGCCCCGGGCGGTGTCGATGACCTTCTTGACGTCCGGCTCGTTCTCGTACATCGCGCGGATCTCGCCGGCCTCGCCGTAGCGCGGGTGCGAGGGGTCGGTGATGCCGTTGAGGTCGATGCCCTTGCCGAGGACGTCGGCGGGCATGGCCTTGGTGAGCCGGTCGCCCATGGCGTAGGGGTAGCCGAGGACGCGCGCGGAGTCCTTGATGGCGTTCTTGGCCTTGATCTTGCCGTAGGTGCCGATCATGGCGACCTTGTCGGAGCCGTACTTCTCCGTGACGTACCGGATCACCTCGACGCGCCGGCGCTCGTCGAAGTCGATGTCGACGTCGGGCATGGAGATGCGCTCGGGGTTGAGGAAGCGCTCGAAGATCAGGCCGTGCGGGATCGGGTCGAGGTCGGTGATGCCCATGGCGTACGCGACGATCGAGCCGGCCGCGGAGCCTCGGCCCGGGCCCACCGCGATGCCCTGCTTCTTGGCCCACATGATGAAGTCGGCGACGACGAGGAAGTAGCCGGGGAAGCCCATCGAGATGATGGTGTCCATCTCGTACTCGACCTGCTTCATGCGGTCCTCGGGGATGCCCCCGGGGAAGCGGCGGTGCATGCCGCGCATGGTCTCCTCGCGGAACCAGGTGACCTCGGTGTAGCCCTCGGGGATGTCGAACTTCGGCATCAGGTTCTTCTCGACGAACATGCCGTCGGTCGTCACCTGCTCGGCGACGAGGAGGGTGTTGCGGCAGCCCTCCTGCCAGGCGTCCGAGGAGTCGACGGCGTACATCTCGTCCGTGGACTTCAGGTAGTAGCCGGTGCCGTCGAAGCGGAAGCGGTCCGGGTCGGAGAGGTTCTTGCCGGTCTGGATGCACAGCAGGGCGTCGTGGGCGGTGGCCTCGTGCGCGTAGGTGTAGTGCGAGTCGTTGGTGACCAGCGGCGGGATGCCGAGCTTCTTGCCGATCTCCAGGAGGCCGTCGCGGACCCGGCGCTCGATCTCGATGCCGTGGTCCATCAGCTCCAGGAAGTAGCGCTCCTTGCCGAAGATGTCCTGGTACTCGGAGGCGGACTTCAGGGCCTCGTCGAACTGGCCGAGCCGGAGGCGGGTCTGCAGCTCGCCGGAGGGGCAGCCGGTGGAGGCGATCAGGCCCTCGGACCACTGCGAGATGGTCTCCTTGTCCATCCGGGGCCACTTCTGGAGCCAGCCCTCGGCGTAGGCGTCGGAGGAGAGCTTGAAGAGGTTGTGCAGTCCGGTGGCGTTCGCCGCCCAGATCGTCTTGTGGGTGTAACCGCCGGAGCCGGAGACGTCGTCCCGCTTCTGGTGCGGCTGGCCCCACTGGATCTTGCGCTTGTTGCGGCGGGACTCGGGGGCGACGTACGCCTCGATGCCGATGATCGGCGTCACGCCCGCCTTCTTGGCGGTGTGGAAGAAGTCGTACGCCCCGTGCAGGTTGCCGTGGTCGGACATGGCGATATGGGTCATGCCCATCTCGTTGCACGCGTTGAACATGTCCTTCAGCCGCGCGGCACCGTCCAGCAGGGAGTACTGGGTGTGGACGTGGAGGTGCGTGAAGGGCGGCTTGGTCACGGGGGGTGCCTCCGGCGATGCTGCGATCTTCCGGGGAGCGACCCCCGGACCCCCGCTCTCCGGGGGGACAGCGTCGAAGTCTACGTCGCACGAGTGACAAGAGCGGGGCACCGAGGACTAGGGTCGCGCGTTGGGTGAGGTGGAACACCTGCCCCATTTGTCATGACCAGTCTCGCACCAGGAGGCACTTCGATGCCGGTCCCCCAGCCCGCCGCCGACGAGCGCGGCGAGCAGATCCTCGCCGTCTTCGACACCGCCTTCGGCGAGCTCCTCGCCGCCGACCCGGCGGCCTTCCGGGTCAAGTTCCGGAAGATGGCCGGCTCCGCCTTCGCCTTCTACCGGGGCACCGCCTGCCTCTTCTACCGGGACCTGGAGGCGGAGGCCCACGAGGGCCCGTTCCTGGACGAGCGGACCGGCCGGGTGTGGATCCACGGCGATCTGCACGCGGAGAACTTCGGCACCTACATGGACGCCAACGGACGCCTGGTCTTCAACGTGAACGACTTCGACGAGGCGTACGTGGGCCCCTTCACCTGGGACCTCAAGCGGCTCGCCGCCTCCCTCGCCCTGATCGGCTACGCCAAGGCGCTCAGCGACGAGCAGATCACCCACCTGGTCCGGATCTACGCGGCGGCCTACCGGGAGCGGATAGGCGCCCTGGCCTCCGGCAGCCGCGGCGACCAGGCGCCCGGCTTCACCCTGGAGACCGCCGACGGGGCGCTGCTCGGCGCGCTCCGCGAGGCCCGGGCGATGACCCGCTTCGGGCTGCTGGACTCGATGACCGAGATCCGGGAGTACGAGCGCCGCTTCGCGCCCGGCGGCGGGGCGATCGAGCTGGACGCGGCGACCCGCTACAAGGTGCTTGCGGCCTTCGACGGCTATCTGGCGACCCTGCCGGAGTCCTCGCTGGTCCGCCCGGACTCGTACCGCGTGAAGGACGTCGTCGGGCGGCGCGGGATCGGCATCGGCTCGGCCGGCCTCCCCTCGTACAACATCCTGCTGGAGGGGCACAGCGACGCGCTGGAGAACGACGTCGTGATCTACATGAAGCAGGCGCAGACCCCGGCGGTGTCGCGGCACGTCACGGACCCGGCGGTGCGGGGCTACTTCCGGCACGAGGGGCACCGCACGGTGATCTCGCAGCGGGCGCTCCAGGCGCACGCGGACCCGTGGCTGGGGTGGACCGAGCTGGACGGCGCCGGGCAGCTGGTGGCCGAGGTCTCGCCGTACGCCGTGGACCTGGACTGGTCGGACATCGACGACCCCCAGGACATCGCGCTGACCGTGGCGGACCTGGGGCGGGCGACCGCGACCATGCACGCGGCGGCCGACGAGTCGAGCGGGCACTCGCTGGTGGCGTTCTCCACGGAGCAGGCCATCGACGCGGTCGTCTCGGCCGACGAGGAGGGCTTCGCGGAGCTCCTGGTGGAGTTCGCCCACGCGTACGGGGCACGGGCGCGCGCCGACCACCAGATCTTCGTGGACCTCTTCCGGAACGGCCGGATCCCGGGGCTGTAAGCAGGCGCACAGCTCCTTCTTAGGAGGCCCTTACGACCCGCCGTGGCACACTCGTCCAATAATGGACATGGCAGGGACGCGGCTGAGGGCGCTGCGGGCAGCGGTCTTCACGGCACTGGTCGTGACCCTGTCCGTGGCCTCCCATGTGCTGCTCTCCGGGGCGCCGCTGCCGCTGGGCACCGTCCTGCCGGTCGCCGCCGGGGTCTTCGCCGTGGCGTACGCGCTGGCCGGCCGGGAGCGGGGCTTCGGCCCGATCGCGGGGCTGCTCGTCCCGCTGGAGCTGGCCGCCGACACCCTCTTCACCTCCGGCCAGGCAGTCTGTTACGGCCCCGCGGGCGGGCCGGTCGCCGGCGCGCTGCGGTCCTTCGGGGTGGAGGTGCTGTGCGGCGGGGCCGTGGGCACGCCGCTGCCGGGGGTCGCCGCGCCCGAGGGCGGGGCGGCCGCGGTGCTCGCCTCCCCCGATCCAGCGCTGCCCTGGCTGCTGCTCGGCGCCCACGTGCTGGTCGGCCTCTCGGCCGCGAGCTGGCTGCGCGGCGGCGAGCGGGCGCTGGCCCGGCTGGTCGGCGCGGCGGCGGCCTCGGCCTTCCGGCCGCTGGAGCTGCTCGCGGCCCTGGTGGGCGCGGACCGTCCGGCGGCGCCGGGCCCGGCGCGTCCGGAGTCCCGGCCGGGCCCGTCCCGCACGCGTCTGCTCGTGCACTCCGTGGGGCGGCGGGGGCCGCCGCGGGGATCGCTCGCTCTCGTCTGAGCGCACGCTCCCCCAGCCTCCCCCTCTTTCACTCCCCGGAGATTCACGATCATGAGCGCACGCAACAACCAGGCCAACAAGGCTGCCGCCCGCGAGCGTCTGCGCGTCGAGCGCGAGCGCCAGGCCAAGAAGGACCGGGCCCGCCGGCAGCTGGTAGTCGGCGTCTCGGCGGTGGCCGTGCTCGCCGCCGCCGGCGGCATCGGCTACGCGGTCGTCCAGGCCAACCAGCCCACCGCGTGGGAGACCGCGGCCGACGCGAAGACGGTCACGGCCCCGAAGAACACCGAGGGCGCGAACGGCACGACCGTCGTCGTCGGCAAGGACTCCGCGAAGAAGACCCTGGAGATCTACGAGGACTCGCGCTGCCCGGTCTGCGCGACCTTCGAGCAGTCGGTCGGCTCCACCGTCGAGAAGGACGTCGCGGCCGGCAAGTACAAGCTCAAGTACGTGGGCGCGACCTTCATCGACAACATGGACCAGGGCGAGGGCTCGAAGAACGCCCTGTCGGCGCTGGGCGCGGCGCTCGACGTGAGCCCGGAGGCCTTCCTCGACTACAAGGCGGCGCTCTACTCCGCGAAGTGGCACCCGGAGGAGAGCGAGGACAAGTTCGCGAAGGACTCCTACCTCCTGGAGGTCGCGGACACGGTCGAGGCGCTGAAGGGCAACGCGGCCTTCCGGCAGCACGTGGAGGACGGCACCTTCGACGCCTGGGCGATGAAGATGTCGAAGACCTTCGGCGAGAGCGGTGTGACGGGCACGCCGACGCTGAAGATGGACGGCAGGACGCTGACGGCCGAGGGGTCGCAGAACCCGCCGCTGACGGTCGAGGAGTTCAACGCCGCGCTGACCCCGGTCCTGGCCGGCTGACCCTCCTCCCCGCCCCTCCCCGGTCCGCCCGGACCGGGGAGTGAGGGGCTCCGGCGGAAGATCGTCGTGAGCGGCGGGCGAATCCCCGGAGAACTTTCCGGATTCCGCCTGTCAACCTTTTGTACCCGTCAGTAATCTGACTGGCCGTGACCAGTCACTCCATATCTCCCGCCCCCACGCGGCGCACGGTCGTCAAGGCCGCCGCCGTCACCGCCGCCACCGCCGACGCGCTCGCCGCCGCGGCCGGGCCGGCCCTCGCGGACGCCCCGGCGCCCGCCTTCCCGCAGGGCGTCGCCTCCGGCGACCCGCTGCCCGGATCGGTCCTGCTGTGGACGCGCGTCACCCCCTCCCCCGAGGCCGTGCCCGGCTCCGGGCTCGGCGCGGACGTCCGCGTCGACTGGGAGGTGGCCGAGGACCGCGGCTTCGCCCGGGTCGTCGCCTCCGGCGCCACCACGGCGGGTGCCGCCGCCGACCACACCGTCAAGGCCGACGTCCGCGGACTGCGCCCGGCCACCGCCTACTTCTTCCGCTTCACCGCCGGCGGGACCGTCTCGCCGACCGGCCGCACCCGCACCGCCCCGGCCGCCGACTCCGCCGCGCCGGGCGTCCGCTTCGGCGTGGTGTCCTGCGCCAACTACGAGGCCGGGCACTTCTCCGCCTACCGCCACCTGGCCGCCCGCGCCGACCTCGACGCGATCCTGCACCTGGGCGACTACATCTACGAGTACGCCAGCGGGGTCTACCCGAAGGCCGAGGACACCGTCCGGACGCACGAGCCACGCCACGAGATCGTGTCGCTCGCCGACTACCGCACCCGGCACGGCCGGTACAAGACGGACCCGGACCTCCAGGCGCTGCACGCGGCCCACCCGGTGGTGGCGATCTGGGACGACCACGAGTTCGCCAACGACGCCTGGACCGGCGGGGCCGAGAACCACACCCCCGGTGCCGAGGGCGAGTGGGCCGCCCGGGTCGCCGCCGCCAAGCGGGCCTACTTCGAGTGGATGCCGGTGCGCGCCTCCACCGAGGGCACGGTCTTCCGCCGGCTCCGCTTCGGCAGGCTGGCCGATCTGCACCTGCTGGACCTGCGTTCCTTCCGCTCCGCCCAGGCGAAGACGGGCTCCGGCACGGTCGACGACCCGGACCGCACGATCACGGGCCGGGCGCAGCTCGACTGGCTGAAGTCCGGCCTCGCCGGTTCGGACGCCGCCTGGCAGCTGGTCGGCACCTCGGTGATGATCTCGCCGGTCGCCTTCGGCTCGCTGCCCGCGTACCTGCTGGAGCCGCTCGCCGGGCTGCTCGGGCTGCCGGCCGAGGGGATCGCGGTCAACGTCGACCAGTGGGACGGCTACACCGACGACCGCAAGGAGCTCCTCGCGCACCTGAGCTCCCGGGCGATCCGGAACACCGTCTTCCTGACCGGCGACATCCACATGGCCTGGGCCAACGACGTGCCGGCCAGGGCCGCCACGTACCCGCTCTCGGCCTCGGTGGCCACGGAGTTCGTGGTCACCTCGGTGACCTCGGACAACCTGGACGACCTGCTGAACGTCGCCCCCGGCACCCTCTCGGTGGTGGCCGCGGGCGCGGTGAAGGCGGCCAACCGGCACGTGAAGTGGGTGGACATGGACCACCACGGCTACGGCGTGCTCGACGTGACCGCCGAGCGCTCGCAGATGGACTACTACACGGTCTCCGACAAGCGCGATCCGGCCGCGAGCGCGTCCTGGGCGCGCTCCTACCGGACGGCCAGCGGAACGCAGCGCGTCGAGCGGGTGTACCAGCCGGTCATCTGAGCGACGATTGACCGTCGATTTTCGGCCATGATCCTCTGTGTTAACGCAGGATCACATGGCTACGGCGGGTGGTGGATCCGGAGGATCGAAACCGGACACACCACCCGCCACCGGTGCGGGTTTCGTTACGTCGACGTCTCAAACTCCGGAACCCACAAGAAAATTTCCTCCCGATCACCCGAATTGCCCTCCGATTGATTGGGCTTGATCACCGCTCAACGACGTCTGACATGGACGCGTAATCTCCCCGCAGTGGCGAGGAAGTACCTCTCCACCACCCCCCGCGAGGAGTCACCTGTGCGTGCTCTTGTCCGTATATCGCCGCGTACCTCACGTCGTGTACTCGGCACCGCCGTCCTGGCCGGAACCCTGGCCCTGGCACCCCTCTCCGCCCCCGTCGTCGCCCAGGCCTCCCCCACCCTGGCCGGCGCCTCCGCCGAGGAGTGCGCCGACGACACGGCCGCCCTGTCCGGAGCCCGCAAGGAGAAGGGCGCCGGCAGCCACGCCGCCGAGCCCAACGAGGTCAGCGCCGCCCAGGCCAAGGCCATGGACGACGACCTGCGCAAGAAGCTGGCCGCCGCCAAGTCGAGCGGCCGGGTCAGCGCCCAGGCCGACGCCGCCGCCGTGGTCACCATCCCGGTGTACTTCCACGTCGTCCACAGCGGTACGACGGGCAAGCTGACGTCCACCCAGATCAACAACCAGATGGCCGTCCTCAACGCCGCCTACGGCGGCCAGGGCACCGGCAACGTCAACACCGGTTTCCAGTTCTCGCTGGCCGGGACCGACTACACGGACAACGCGAGCTGGTACAACCTGACCTCGGGCTCCACCGCCGAGAAGCAGATGAAGCAGACCCTCCGCAAGGGCGGCGCCGGCGCGCTGAACTTCTACACCGCCAACCTCGGCGGCGGCCTGCTCGGCTGGGCGACCTTCCCGACCTCGTACAACTCCAACCCGTCCATGGACGGCGTGGTCGTCCTCGACGCCTCCCTGCCGGGCGGCTCGGCGGCCAACTACGACGAGGGCGACACCGCCACCCACGAGGTCGGCCACTGGATGGGCCTCTACCACACCTTCCAGGGCGGCTGTAACGGCAACGGCGACTACGTCTCCGACACCCCGGCCGAGAAGTCCCCGGCGTACGAGTGCCCGACCGGCCGCGACTCCTGCGCCTCCAAGGCCGGCGTGGACCCGATCCACAACTTCATGGACTACACGTACGACGCCTGCATGTACCAGTTCACCACGGGCCAGGTGACCCGGATGAACGACCACTGGACCGCGTACCGCGGCTGACGGCCCGTCCACGCGTGAGAACGGCCCCCGGGGAGTGCTCCCCGGGGGCCGTTCCCCGTCTCAGTCCTCCTCGGCGAGCCCGTCGAGGAAGTCGAGGGCGATCGCCCAGGTCCGCTCCGCCGCCTCGGCGTCCCAGTCCGGCAGCTCCGGGTCCGTGTACACGTGCCCGGCCCCCCGGTAGCGGTAGACCTCCACCTCCGCCCCGGCCCTGCGCATCTGGAGGTACCAGGCGGACAGCCAGTCGTCGGTCTCGAACGGGTCCGGCTCGGCCACGTGCAGCTGCACGGGCAGGTCGTCCACCGAGGCGTTCGGCGCGAGGTCCGAGGTGCCGTGGAGCAGCAGCAGCCCGCGCGCCTTCTCGTCGCCGAGCGCCAGGGTCTGGGCGACCGAGGCGCCGAAGGAGAAGCCCGCGTAGACGAGACCGCGCTCCGAGTAGGGGGCGGCCGCCAGGACCGCGCGCTTCAGCAGCTCGTCCGAGCCGATCTCGTCCTTCCTCGCCATGCCCTCCTCCACCGATTCGGTGGTCCAGCCGTCGAAGAGGTCCGGCACCCACACCTGGTGGCCGGCGGCCCGCAGCCGGTCGGCGGCGGCGTCGACGGCCGGGCGCTTCCCGTGCACCGAGTGGAAAAGCATGATGTCCATACGGGCCATCCTGCCACCCGCCGCCGACGACACGCCGGAACCCCCAGGTCAGCGCATCGACCGGACGTCGAGCTGGCGCAGCACCCGGTCCACCACCTCGGGGTCGGCGCCCGGCTCGCTGCGCGCCGAGAGCACCGCGTGCCGCGCGGCGGACATCATCTCCCGCTGGATGGCCTGGAGCCGCTTCACCCGGTCGACCCGCTCGGTGAAGGCGGCCCGCCGCTCCTCGTCCACCATGTCCGGACTGATCCGCGCCCCGATGTCGAAGGCCCCGCGCTGGAGCCGCTCGGCGACCTCCTCGGGCAGCTCCTCGACGTCCTCGATCTCCTTCAGCCGCCGCTTGGCGGCCTTCGCGGCGCGCACGGCGAGCTCCCGCTCGAAGGCCCGTTCAGCGTCCGCGTCGGCCCGCACGCCGAGCGTGCGCACCAGCCAGGGCAGGGTGAGCCCCTGGGCGACGAGCGTGGCCAGGATCACGCAGAAGGCGATGAAGATCAGCTCGTCCCGGCCGGGGAAGGGCGAACCGTCGTCGGTGGTCAGCGGGATGGCGAGGGCCAGCGCGACCGAGGCCACCCCGCGCATCCCGGACCACCACATGACGACGGTCTCCCGCCAGCTCGTGGGGATCTCCTCGGCGACGTCCCGCCGGTCGTGCATCCGCTTGGCCAGCCAGGTCGCGGGCAGCAGCCACAGCAGCCGGACCCCGACGACCACGGCGACGACCGCGGCGCCCCAGCCGAGCATCTCGCCGACCCGGCCCTCGGCGACGCCGAAGACGTGGATCAGCTCCAGGCCGATGAGGCCGAAGGCGATGCCGGTGACCAGCGTGTCGACGATCTCCCAGAAGGTCTGCCCGGCGAGCCGCCCCATCACGTCGTCGGCGTCCACCGCGTACTCGGCGAGGAAGAGCGCCGTGACGAGGACCGCGAGCACGCCGGAGCCGTGCAGCTCCTCGGCGAGGACGTAGGAGACGAAGGGGACGAGGAGGGTGAGTCCGGTCTGGAGGGTGGCGTCGCCGAGGAAGCCCATCAGCTTGTTGGTGAGCCAGCCCAGCGCGAGGCCGACGGCGACCGCCACGACCGCCGAGAGGACCAGCTCGCCCAGCGCCTCCGGCCAGGAGAACTCGCCGCTCACCACCGCCGCGATGGCCACGTGGTAGAGCACGATCGCGGTGACGTCGTTGAAGAGCCCCTCGCCCTCCAGGATCGACACCAGGCGCCGGGGCAGCCCCAGCGAGCCGGCGACGGCGGTCGCCGCGACCGGGTCGGGCGGCGCGATCAGGGCGCCGAGCGCGAAGGCGGCGGCCAGCGGGATCCCGGGCACCAGCGCGTTCGCCACCGCGCCGACCGCGGCCGTGGTGACGAAGACCAGGGCGACCGCGAGCAGGAAGATCGGCCGCCGGTTCGCCGCGAACTGCCGCCAGGACGTCCGCTGCACCGAGGCGTAGAGCAGCGGCGGCAGCACCAGCGGCAGGATGAACTCGGGCGGGATGTCGACGTTCGGCACGAACGGCAGGAAGGCCAGCACGATCCCGAGGAGCGTCATCAGGACGGGCGCGGGCAGCCCGAGCCGGTCCCCCAGCGGGACGGTGAGGAGGGCGCCGAGCAGCAGCAGGAACAGGAGGGCCAATTGATCCACGACCCCACCCTGTCACGTACGTCCGTTTTGGCGGCTATGACCCCCTTGGCGGGGGAAGATGTCCGCCGTGCTACGGGACGGAGGCGCTCAGAGGGCGCGCCGCATGGCCCGGTGCGGCATGCCCGCGTCCGGGAACTCCCCGCCGTACGCCGCGTATCCCAGGCGCTCGTAGAAGCCGAGGGCGTGGGTCTGGGCGTGCAGGTCGACGGCGGCCAGGCCGCGCTCCCGGGCCGCGTCCTCGATGGCCCGGACCAGCGCCGCGCCGACCCCGAGGCCGCGCGCGTCGCCGGTGACGGCGAGCCGGCCGAGCGAGCCGACGGAGGCGTCCGCCCCGGTTTTGCCGGTCGCGTCCTCGCCGTGCAGCAGCCGCCCGGTGCCCAGCGGCACCCCGTCCGCGCGGACCGCGAGCACGTGCACCGCGGTGGAGTCGTACGTGTCGTACTCCAGCTCGCGCGGGACGCCCTGCTCCTCGACGAAGACCGCGCGGCGGACCGCGAAGCACTTCTCCAGGTCGTCCTCGCCGACGGCCTCGCGGACCGCGTACGCCCCGCTCACCGGCTCTCCGCCTCGATGCGGTCCAGGGCGGTGCTCAGGTCGGCCGGGTAGGTGGACTCGAACTCGACCCACCGCCCGTCGCCGGGGTGCTCGAAGCCCAGCCGGACCGCGTGCAGCCACTGGCGGGTCAGCCCGAGCCGCTTGGCCATGGTCGGGTCGGCGCCGTAGGTCAGGTCGCCGACGCAGGGGTGGCGGTGGGCCGACATGTGCACCCGGATCTGGTGGGTGCGGCCGGTCTCCAGCTTGATGTCGAGCAGCGAGGCCGCGCGGTACGCCTCGATCAGGTCGTAGTGGGTGACCGACGGCTTGCCCTCGGCGGTCACGGCCCACTTGTAGTCGTGGTTCGGGTGCCGGCCGATGGGCGCGTCGATGGTGCCGCTCAGCGGGTCGGGGTGGCCCTGGACCAGCGCGTGGTAGCGCTTCTCGACCGTGCGCTCCTTGAACTGGCGCTTGAGCGAGGTGTACGCGTACTCCGACTTGGCGACCACCATCAGGCCCGAGGTGCCGACGTCGAGCCGGTGCACGATGCCCTGGCGCTCGGCGGCGCCCGAGGTGGAGATCCGGTAGCCGGCGGCGGCGAGGCCGCCGATCACGGTGGTGCCGGTCCAGCCGGGGCTGGGGTGGGCGGCGACCCCGACCGGCTTGGTGATCACCACGATGTCGTCGTCGTCGTGGACGATCTCCATGCCCTCGACGGGCTCGGCGACGATCTGGACCGGCGCGGGGGCGCCGGGCATCTCGACCTCCAGCCACGCCCCGCCGCTGACCCGCTCGGACTTGCCGACGACGGAGCCGTCGACCTGGACCTTCCCCGCGGCGGCGAGCTCGGCCGCCTTCGTACGGGAAAACCCGAACATACGGGCGATGGCGGCGTCGACGCGCTCGCCCTCCAGGCCATCGGGAACGGGCAGGGTGCGGATCTCGGGACTCGTGCTCACCCGTCGAGTATGCCTTGTGCGGAAGCCTGCCCGTCCTCCGCGCGGTCCGGACTCAGTCCTTGTGGATCGTGCCGTCCGGGTCCAGGCCCCGGAACGACAGGATGACGATCAGGATGCCGCCGCAGACGATCGCCGAGTCGGCGAGGTTGAAGACGGCGAAGTGCGCCGGGGCGATGAAGTCCACCACCGCGCCCTCGAAGGCGCCCGGCGAGCGGAACAGCCGGTCGGTGAGATTGCCCAGGGCGCCGCCGAGCAGCAGGCCCAGCGCGATCGCCCAGGGCAGGCTGTAGAGCTTGCGGGCCAGCCGGATGATCACCACGATGACGGCCGCGGCGATGCAGGTGAAGACGATGGTGAACGCCTCGCCCATGCCGAAGGCCGCGCCCGGGTTGCGGATCGCCTCGAAGCGGAGCAGGTCGCCGATCACCTTGATCGGCTCGCGGCCCTCCAGCTTCTCCACCACGACGATCTTGCTGCCGAGGTCGATCAGATAGGCGAGCACGGCCACCACGAAGAGCGCGACGATCCGCCGCCTGCCCCGGGGCCGCTCCTCCGCGCGCTCCTCCGGGACGGCCGAGTCCTCGGCCCCTGCTGAATCCGGCGTACCGATGACGCTCTCCGCCTCTGCCACGTGAGTGAGTCCCTCGTACCTCGATGCCTGACCGTGCACCGAGGGTACGGCACAGGTGTACGGGACCGGCAGCCCGTACCGCCGGTCCGCGCACGTCGGGGGCGGCACGGACCGCCCGCGGGGACCTAGCCGCGCCGCTCCTGCCTCTGCTTGTCCTCCACGCACAGGGTGGCGCGCGGGAACGCCTGCATCCGGGCCTTGCCGATGGGCTTGCCGCAGACCTCGCAGAGGCCGTACGTGCCCGCGTCGAGCCGCTCCAGGGCGTGCTCGGTCTGCTCCAGCATCTCCCGCGCGTTCGCCGCCAGGGCCAGCTCGTGCTCGCGGGTGATGTTCTTGGTGCCGGTGTCGGCCTCGTCGTGGCCGGCGCCGTCGCCGGAGTCCCGCATCAGGCCGGTCAGCTCCTCCTGCGAGTGGGCCAGCTCGCTGCGCAGCCGCAGCACCTCGGCCTGGAGCTCGCTGCGGGCCTCGGCGACCTCGTCCGGCGTCCACGGGTCCTCGCCGGGCCGTACCGCGAGCTCCCCGGTACGCGCCGGGGGCACGGCCGCCTCGTCCTCGGCGGTCGTGACGCCACCCGCGGTCTTCTTCGCTGCCACCGTCCTGGCTCCTGTCTGCTTCTTCGCGGCGGCCTTCCGGCCGACGGCCTTCTTCACGGACTTCGACCGCCCCGCGGACTCCTCCGCGGCTTCCGTCACGGTCTCCGCGGTCTTCCCCGCGGTCTTCTTCGCGGCCTTCTTCGCGGTCTTCTTCGCGGCCTTCCTCGCCGGCTTCCCGGCGGACTCCTCCGCGCCCGCCCCACCGGCACCCGCCGCCTTCCTCGCGGGGCGCTTAGCGGCCTTCGGGGCGGCCGCCTCCTCCGCCTCGGCCGCGGACGCGCGGGACGGGGCCGCCGTCCGCTTCGCCGGCTTCTTCCCGGCGTCCTCCGGGGCCCCGGGATCGCCCGGGGAACCGGTCGAGCCGGGGTCCCCGGCGGCGGCCGGGGACTGCTTCGCGGCGGTCTTCTTCGCCACCATGTCGCGGCCCCTTCACATTTTGTGATCTTGCTCGCGCATCGTGCTGGGACGATAAATCGGCCCGGGGCCCGCGGCAACGGGGCACGCCGCCCCCGCCGCCCGCCCCGCGGCCCCCGGGGCGGACCCGTGGGAACAGGTGCCCAACTCCCCGCCGGGTTATCCGCCCCGCCGCTCCCCCGCACGGGCCGACGAAGTCCGTGCCGCCCCGTGTGGCCATTCGGGTCACCCCTCAACCGGTCGGCCCGGCGCCCCCGCGCCCCGTACACTGGCCTCAGCGAGAGGCGTCGATGGGGCCAGTAGCGTCGTACGCAGCCATGAGCGATCCGGGGACGGTGAGAGCCCGGGGGCGAGCCCGATGCGAAGCATCACCCCGGAGCTGCCGGAAGAAAGCCGCGTGGACACGCACCACGAAGCGCGGTGACTAGAACCGGTGTCGCGACCCCAATGAGGGGGCCCCGGACGGCCACGTCCGGAGCCAAGGAGGGTGGTACCGCGGGAGCACGGCTCTCGTCCCTCCGACGGAAGCAGGAATTGTCCGTCCGGAGGAGAGTCCGCCGCATGACACCGCCCCAGTACCGCCCCGTACCCGCCCAGGTCGACCTGCCCGCGCTCGAGCACGCCGTGCTCGACTTCTGGCAGGACAACAAGGTCTTCGCCAAGACCCTGGAGCAGTCCGAGGGACGCCCCGAGTGGGTCTTCTACGAGGGCCCGCCGACCGCCAACGGCATGCCCGGCGCCCACCACATCGAGGCCCGCGTCTTCAAGGACGTCTTCCCGCGCTTCCGCACCATGCGCGGCTACCACGTGGCCCGCAAGGCCGGCTGGGACTGCCACGGCCTCCCGGTCGAGCTCGCCGTCGAGAAGGAACTCGGCTTCTCCGGCAAGAAGGACATCGAGGCGTACGGCATCGCGGAGTTCAACGCGAAGTGCCGCGAGTCGGTGACCCGCCACACCGACGCCTTCGCCGAGCTCACCACCCGCATGGGCTACTGGGTCGACCTCGACGACGCCTACCGGACCATGGACCCCTCGTACATCGAGTCGGTCTGGTGGTCGCTCAAGCAGATCTTCGACAAGGGCCTGCTCGTCCAGGACCACCGCGTCGCCCCCTGGTGCCCCCGCTGCGGCACCGGCCTCTCCGACCACGAGCTGGCCCAGGGCTACGAGACCGTCGTCGACCCCTCGGTCTTCGTCCGCTTCCCGCTGACCTCCGGCCCGCTCGCCGGCAAGGCCGCGCTCCTCGTCTGGACGACGACCCCCTGGACCCTGGTGTCCAACACCGCCGTCGCCGCCCACCCCGAGGTCACCTACGTCGTCGCCACCGACGGCGACGAGCGGCTCGTCGTCGCCGAGCCGCTGCTCGACAAGGCCCTCGGCGAGGGCTGGGTCACCACCGGCGAGTCCTTCACCGGCGCCGAGATGGAGCGCTGGACCTACCAGCGCCCCTTCGAGCTCATCCCCTTCGACGCCCCCGCGCACTACGTGGTCAACGCCGAGTACGTCACCACCGAGGACGGCACCGGTCTGGTCCACCAGTCCCCCGCCTTCGGCGAGGACGACCTCAAGGTCTGCCGCGCCTACGGCCTGCCGGTGGTGAACCCGGTCCGCCCCGACGGCACCTTCGAGGAGGACGTGCCGCTCGTCGGCGGCGTCTTCTTCAAGAAGGCCGACGAGGCCCTCACCGCCGACCTCGACGCGCGCGGCCTGCTCTACCGGCACATCCCGTACGAGCACAGCTACCCGCACTGCTGGCGCTGCCACACGGCCCTGCTCTACTACGCGCAGCCGTCCTGGTACATCCGCACCACCGCCGTCAAGGACCGCCTGCTCCAGGAGAACGAGAACACCAACTGGTTCCCGGACTCGGTCAAGCACGGCCGCTTCGGCGACTGGCTGAACAACAACATCGACTGGGCGCTCTCCCGCAACCGCTACTGGGGCACCCCGCTCCCGATCTGGCGCTGCGACGAGGGCCACCTCACCTGCGTCGGCTCCCGCACCGAGCTGTCCGAGCTGACCGGCACCGACCAGTCGGCCCTCGACCCGCACCGCCCGTACATCGACGACGTCACCTTCGCGTGCCCGGCCGAGGGCTGCTCCCTCGAAGCGGTCCGCGTCCCCGAGGTCATCGACGCCTGGTACGACTCGGGCTCCATGCCGTTCGCGCAGTACGGCTACCCGTACCAGAACAAGGAGCTGTTCGAGAGCCGCTACCCGGCCCAGTTCATCTCCGAGGCCATCGACCAGACCCGCGGCTGGTTCTACACGCTGATGGCCGTCGGCACCCTCGTCTTCGACAAGTCCTCGTACGAGAACGTGGTCTGCCTCGGCCACATCCTCGCCGAGGACGGCCGCAAGATGTCCAAGCACCTCGGCAACATCCTCCAGCCGATCCCGCTCATGGACCAGCACGGCGCCGACGCCGTCCGCTGGTTCATGGCGGCCGGCGGCTCGCCCTGGGCGGCCCGCCGCGTCGGCCACGGCACCATCCAGGAGGTCGTCCGCAAGACCCTCCTCACCTACTGGAACACGGTCGCCTTCCAGGCCCTGTACGCCCGCACCTCCGGCTGGGCGCCGTCCGCCGCCGACCCGGCCCCGGCCGACCGCTCCGTCCTCGACAAGTGGCTGCTCTCCGAGCTGAACACGCTCGTCGCCGAGGCCACCGAGGCGATGGAGGCGTACGACACCCAGCGCACCGGCAAGCTCCTGTCGGCCTTCGTCGACGACCTCTCCAACTGGTACGTGCGCCGCTCCCGCCGCCGCTTCTGGCAGGGCGACAAGGCGGCCCTGCGGACCCTGCACGAGGTCGTGGAGACCGTCACCCGCCTGATGGCCCCGCTGACCCCCTTCATCACCGAGCGGGTCTGGCAGGACCTGGTCGTCCCGGTCTCCCCGGACGCCCCCGAGTCGGTCCACCTCGCCACCTGGCCGGAGGCCGACGCCGCCCTCATCGACGGCGCCCTCTCCGAGCAGATGGTCCTGGTCCGCCGTCTCGTCGAGCTCGGCCGCGCGACCCGCGCCGAGTCCGGTGTGAAGACCCGTCAGCCGCTCTCCCGCGCGCTGGTCGCGGCGACCGGCTTCGCGGGGCTCTCCCCGGAGCTCCAGGCGCAGATCACCGAGGAGCTGAACGTCTCCTCCCTGGCCTCGCTCTCCGAGGTCGGCGGCAGCCTCGTCGACACCACCGCCAAGGCGAACTTCCGCGCCCTCGGCAAGCGGTTCGGCAAGGGCGTCCAGGACGTGGCCAAGGCCGTCGCCGCGGCCGACGCGGCGGCCCTGGCGCTGGCCCTGCGGGACGGCGGGGCGAGCCTGGAGGTGAACGGCGAGACGATCACCGTCACCCCCGAGGAGATCATCATCACCGAGACCCCCCGCGAGGGCTGGTCGGTGGCCTCCGACTCCGGCGCCACGGTCGCCCTGGACCTGGAGATCACCCCCGAGCTCCGCAAGGCCGGCCTCGCCCGTGACGCGATCCGCCTGATCCAGGAGGCCCGCAAGAACAGCGGCCTGGACGTCGCGGACCGCATCGCGCTCCGCTGGACCTCCACCTCCGCCGAGACCGCGGAGGCCCTCCAGGCCCACGCCGGCCTCATCGCGGACGAGGTCCTGTCCACGGACTACGCGGAGGGCGCGCCCGCCGAGGGCTACGGCCCCGCCTTCACGGACGAGCCGCTCGCCCTGACCTTCCACCTCCGCAAGGTCTGACCGGCACGAGAAGGGCCCCGCACTCCCCTGGGAGTGCGGGGCCCTTCCGCATGCCGCCCGCGGACGGGCCGGCCCTGGTACCCCGGGCACGGCGAAGGGCCGGTCCCCGGGGTACCAGGGCCGGCCCTTCGGCTGCCGACGGCTACGTGCTCAACGCACGTTCAGGCGCCGCCTCAGTTGTCGTCCTCGTCGATCAGGAAGCCGCGCATCGGCGCGGGCGCCTGCTGCATCGGCTGCGGCGCCTGCGGGCGGACCGGAGCCATCGGCTGGGTCATCGCGGGCGACATCTGCTGCTGGCCACCGTAGGACGGAGCGGCGCCCATGGACGGACCGCCGCCCATCGGGCCGTTGCCGCCGTAGGACGGCGCACCCGCACCGGCCGACGCCATGGACGGGGCCGGCGGCAGCGAGGCCGCCGCCGGGGTCCGCGGCGGAGCCAGCGAGTCGTCCGCCTGGGTCTCCAGCTGACGCAGCTGCGACTCCAGGTAGGACTTCAGACGGGTCCGGTACTCGCGCTCGAAGCCGCGCAGGTCCTCGACCTTGCGCTCCAGCGTGGCGCGGGCGGACTCCAGGGAGCCCATCGCGACGCGGTGCTTCTCCTGCGCGTCCCGCTCCAGGGCGTCCGCCTTGGCGCGGGCGTCGCGCTCCAGGCCCTCGGCGCGCGAGCGCGCCTCGCCGACGATCTTGTTGGCCTCGGAACGCGCCTCGGCGATCGCCTGGTCGGCGGTCTGCTGGGCGAGCGAGAGGACGCGCGCGGCGCTGTCGCCACCGGGCTGCTGGGGCGGCTGCGGCTGCATCTGCTGCTGCTGCGGGTGGCCCATGGGGCCGCCCTGCATCGGGCCGGGACCCATCGGACCGCCCTGCATCGGGCCCGGACCCATGGGTCCGCCCTGCATGGGGCCGGCGGGAAGCTGAGGAGCGCCGGAAGGCAGCTGCGGCGGGCCCATCTGCGGCGGCTGCTGCTGGACCGGCGGACCGGATATGGCGGCGGGCACGGGCGCGCCGGGACCCACGGGACGGTTGTCCTGCGGCTCCGGGGGCTTGCGCATGGCCTGCTGCTGGTTCTGCGCGGCCGCACGGGTCGCCGCGGCCAGCTTGGCGCGCAGGTCCTCGTTCTCGCGGAGCAGGCGGGTCAGCTCGGCCTCGACCTCGTCGAGAAAGGCATCGACCTCGTCCTCGTCATAGCCTTCTCGCAGGCGGACGGTCGTGAACTGCTTGTTCCGCACGTCCTCGGGGGTCAGCGGCATCTCTTCTTCACCTCTACGTAGTCGTCGGCAGTCGGCAGGACCGTATCGTCCACACTCACCTCGCGAGGGAGTTCACGACGGAGATGAGGATGTAGACGATGATCATCAGAACGAAGAAGGACAGGTCGAGTGCCACGCCCCCGAGACGCAGCGGCGGGATGAGCCGCCGCAGAAGCTTGAGCGGTGGATCGGTGACAGTGTAGGTGGCCTCCAGAACGACCACCATCGCCTTGCCCGGCTGCCACGAACGGGCGAACTGGAAGACGTAGTCCATGACCAGCCGGAAGATCAGGAAGACGAGGAAGCACATCAGCGCGATGTAGACCACCTGTAGTGCGACGCCCATCCCGCGGTTCCCTCTCCCCTGGCTCTCGTTTTCTCAGCTTGCTCCGGCCGCCCTCGCGGCCGGTCCCGTCCGGTCTCGTTCTCAGCTCTGGTTGAAGAACCCGCCCTCTGCGATACGGGCCTTGTCCTCCGCCGTGACATCGACGTTAGCAGGCGACAACAGGAACACCTTCTGCGTCACGCGCTCAATGCTGCCATGGAGCCCGAAGACGAGTCCGGCGGCAAAGTCGACAAGTCGCTTCGCGTCCGTGTCGTCCATCTCCGTGAGGTTCATGATCACCGGGGTGCCCTCACGGAAGTGTTCCCCGATGGTACGGGCCTCGTTGTAGGTCCGGGGGTGAAGCGTGGTGATGCGGTAGGGCTCCCGCTCGGACACGACCTTGGGCATGATCACCGGTGCGTTCTTCTCCAGGCTCGGGCGTTCGGGTGTGATGGATGCCACGGGGGCAATTCGGGCCGGACGTCCGCTTTCGGCGAGTACCGGGGCAGAGTGGGCGACGGGCTCCCGGGGGGCCGGAGGGGCCACCACGCGCACGGGCTCCTCGCGCTCGATCTGGCGCGGCGGGGTGTGGCGCCGCTCCCGCTCGGGCTCCGGTTCCAGCTCGGGCTCGAAGTCGTCATCGGGGTCGAAGCCCCGGCCGTCGTACCCATCGTCCTCCACGAGACCGAGGTAGACCGCCATCTTGCGCATCGCGCCGGCCATGCTCCGATTCCTCCGCTCTGTGGTGGATCGGCCTCGTCACCAAGTGCCCGCGATCCACGTGGCCACTCCGCCGTTCGCGGAATGACCATATTTTCTGCTGTGGTCCGACCTGCTTCGCGACGTTACCCGAGCTTCGGACGGACTCCGAGTACCGCCGTACCGACGCGTACGTGTGTCGCCCCGGCGGCGATGGCGTCCTCGAGGTCCGCACTCATTCCCGCTGACACCATGTTCGCAGCCGGACGGGTCGCGCGCAGGGCAGTCGACAAATCCATCAGCCGGTCGAAGGCGGCGCGTTGCCGGCCGGCGTACTCGCCGACGAGCGGGGCGACCGTCATCAGGCCGCCGAGCCTGAGCCCGGGGGCCTCGTCGAGGGCCGCGGCCAACTCCTCGACCCCGTCCGGCGACACGCCTCCGCGGTCGCCGCGCCCGCCGGACTCGGCGTCGAGGGCGACCTGGATCAGGCAGCCGAGCTCGCGCCCGGCCCTCTCCGCGGCCGCGGAGAGGGAGGAGACGAGCTTGAGCCGGTCGACGGACTGCACCACATCGGCATAACCCACCACGGATCTGACCTTGTTGGTCTGCAACTGACCGACGAAGTGCCAGGTGAGATCGAGGTCGGCGCAGGCGGCCGCCTTCGGCGCGGCGTCCTGGTCGCGGTTCTCCGCCACGTCGCGCACCCCGAGTCCGTGCAGGATCCGCACGTCGCTCGCGGGGTAGGTCTTGGTGACGACGATCAGGGTCACCTCCTCGCGGGGGCGCCCGGCGGCGGCGCAGGCGGCGGTGATCCGCTCCTCCACCCGCGCCAGGTTCTCCGCGAGTTCTGCCGTACGGTCCGTCATGCCTCTTCCCTGCCCAACCAGACATATCCCGCGAGTCGCCCCGTGGTGCGATCGCGTCGGTACGAGTAGTGGTCGCCGGATTCCAGGGTGCAGACCCCGGCGTCCTCGACGTCGGTGACCCCGAGCCGGGCCAGCTGGGCACGGACCCCGGCGGCGACGTCGACGGCGGGGGTGCCCCAGGAGGTCTCGGCGTGGGCGGCGGGTTCGACGGCGGCGACCTCGGCGCGCATCGCCTCGGGGACCTCGTAACAGCGACCGCAGACGGCGGGGCCGGTGCGGGCGGTGATCCGCGCGGGCTCGGCGCCCAGGTCCGTCATCGCCGCGACGGCGGCGGGGACGACCCCGGCGATCATGCCGGGCCGCCCGGCGTGGGCGGCGGCGACGACCCCGGCGACCGGGTCGGCGAGCAGGACGGGGACGCAGTCCGCGGTGAGGACGGCGAGGCCGAGTCCGCGGCGGGTGGTGACGATCGCGTCGACGGCGGGGACGGCCCCGCCGTCCTCCCAGGGGCCGTCGACCACGGCGACGCCGGCGCCGTGGACCTGGTTCATCCAGACGACCAGCGCGGGGTCGAGCCCCAGTTCGGCGGCGGCGCGGGCCCGGTTGGTCCGGACGGCCTCCGGGTCGTCGCCGACGGCGCCGCCGAGGTTGAGCTCCTCGTACGGAACGGCGCTCACCCCGCCCCACCTGTCGGTGAAGGCGAAGTGCGCGCCGTTCGTGGTGAGGCGGTGCCCTATCACTTCAGGAAGTCCGGGACGTCCAGCTCCTCGGCGGGGCTGTCCGCGTACGGACGGGCCGGCGGGACCACCGGCGGGACGGGCGGCAGCGGGGTCTCGCTGACGGCCGGAGCGGGCTCGGGCCGGTCGGCGACGGGCTCCTCGCGGGGCGTCACCGTGCCGAGGCCGCCGAGCGGGCGGGAGCTCTCGGCGACGCGGGGGGCCGGGGCCGGCTCCTCGCGCTTGGCGGAGACCGAACCGATGATGTTGTCCCGGCGGGCCGGCGGCTGGCCGCCGTCGAAGCCGGCCGCGATGACCGTGACCCGGACCTCGTCGCCGAGGGCGTCGTCGATGACGGCGCCGAAGATGATGTTGGCCTCCGGGTGGGCGGCCTCGCTGACCAGCTGGGCGGCCTCGTTGATCTCGAAGAGACCGAGGTCGCTGCCGCCGGAGATGGAGAGCAGCACACCGCGGGCGCCGTCGATGGACGCCTCCAGGAGCGGCGAGGAGATCGCCATCTCGGCGGCGGCCACCGCGCGGTCGTCGCCGCGGGCGGAGCCGATGCCCATGAGGGCGGATCCGGCCTCGGACATGACCGACTTGACGTCGGCGAAGTCGAGGTTGATCAGACCCGGGGTGGTGATGAGGTCGGTGATGCCCTGGACGCCGCTGAGCAGGACCTGGTCGGCCGACTTGAAGGCGTCGAGGACCGAGACCTGGCGGTCCGAGATGGACAGCAGCCGGTCGTTCGGGATGACGATGAGGGTGTCGACCTCTTCGCGGAGCTCGGCGATGCCGTCCTCCGCCTGGTTGGCGCGACGGCGGCCCTCGAAGGTGAAGGGGCGGGTGACCACGCCGATGGTCAGGGCGCCCAGCGAGCGGGCGATGTTGGCGACGACGGGCGCGCCGCCGGTGCCGGTGCCGCCGCCCTCGCCGGCGGTGACGAAGACCATGTCGGCCCCCTTGAGGACCTCCTCGATCTCCTCGCGGTGGTCCTCGGCCGCCTTGCGGCCGACGGCAGGGTTGGCCCCGGCCCCGAGGCCGCGGGTCAGTTCACGGCCGACGTCGAGCTTGACGTCGGCGTCGCTCATCAACAGTGCCTGTGCGTCGGTGTTGATGGCGATGAACTCGACGCCCTTGAGACCGACCTCGATCATTCGGTTGATGGCATTGACACCACCGCCGCCGACACCGATGACCTTGATGACTGCGAGGTAGTTCTGCGGTGCTGCCACGTCGAAGGCCTCTCGCCTCGAGTTACGTGTCGTCATTGCGCGGTGGTTTGCGCGCCGCGACGACGGATGCCGATGGGGTGGTCCGGGACGCCGACCCCAACCCTAACGTTGAAGTTTAGGGTTACCAGTGTCTCTGTTCACTGGACTCTTCCGAACAGGACACTAAGTCGACAAGTGGCGCGCGTTCAACGAACACGCCGAACCTCCCGTTTTTCTTTTCACCCTATGTGATCACCCGTAGCGCTGGCCAACCAGGGTGCTGGCCAGCGCCGATGCGCGTCAACTCCCGGAGGAGGCGGGCGCGCTGGGGGCACTTACGTCGAAGTGCCCCGCTTTGGGGGTCGCCTTCATCAGGGCGGTGAGCACCCGGGCCTTCGCGGGCCCGTGTTCGGCACTGCCCCAGAAGACGGTTCGATCCCGGGTCAGCTCCAGAGTGACGGAGTCGTACGAGGAGAGGCGTACGACACGAGTGTCCTTCGCGATCGCGTCCGGGAGTTCACTCCGTACGCGCACCGCCTCGGCCAGCAGCCGGTCCGCGTCGAACCGTCGCAGGCTGGGCGAAGCGGCCGCGTCGAGGACCAGCCGGGGCACGCCGCGGGGCGGGGTGGTGACGGTCGCGAACGGGACGGCGGTGGAGTCCACTTCGGTGAAGGATCCGCTTTTCTCCAGAAGGAGCACGGGTTTCCGTTCGGTCACTTTCAGACCGATTTCGTGCGGCCAGGACCGGAACACCTCGACAGAGGCGATCCGGGGCAGTTCGTCCCGGAGGCGGGCCTCGATCCCGTCGACGTCGACCGTGACCAGCGGAGCGCCGACCGGGACGGCGGCGACGGCCTCGACCTGGGCCGGGGTGAGCACCGCCGTGCCCGAAGTCTTCACACGTTCCACACGGAACCAGGTCGAGCCGTAGAGGGCCCAGACCGTGCCGCCGGCGAGCAGGAGCACGCCGGCGGCGATCAGGGCGAGCTTCAGGCCGGCCGGGCGGAGGCGCCCGCCCGAACCCTCCGGACGGGCCTGCCGGTCCGACGACCCCTGCCGCCTCCCGGTGCCGCTCTGCTCCGCGGTCGTCGGTCCGGCTGCCACGCGCGCCTCTTCCCTCGGTCCTCCGCTACGCCTGTCGGCGGGCGGCGATCGCCTCGTACACCATGCCGACGAGCAGGTCGTCGGCGTCCCGGCGGCCGAACTCGGAGGCGGCGCGGGACATCTCGTACAACCGGTGCGGATCGGCCAGTACGGGCAGGACGTTGGCCTGCACCCACTGCGGGGTCAGCTCCGCGTCGTCGACGAGGAGTCCGCCGCCGGCCTTGACCACCGGCTGCGCGTTGAGCCGCTGTTCGCCGTTGCCGATGGGCAGCGGGACATAGGCGGCGGGCAGTCCGACGGCGGAGAGCTCGGCCACGGTCATGGCGCCCGCGCGGCAGAGCATCATGTCGGCCGCGGCGTACGCGAGATCCATCCGGTCCACGTACGGTACCGGCACGTACGGCGGCATTCCGGGCATGTTGTCGACGCGCGGCAGCTCGTTCTTCGGGCCGACCGCGTGCAGGATCTGGATGCCGGAGCGCTGGAGCACCGGGGCGACCTGCTGGACGACCTCGTTGAGCCTGCGGGCGCCCTGCGAGCCGCCGGAGACCAGCAGCGTCGGCAGGTTGGGGTCGAGCCCGAAGGCGGCGCGCGCCTCGGGCCGGACCCGGGCCCGGTCCAGGGTGGCGATGGTGTGCCGCAGCGGGATGCCGATGTAACGGGCGTTGCGCAGCTTGGAGTCCGGGGTGGAGACGCCGACGGCGGCCGCGTACCGGGAGCCGATCTTGTTGGCCAGGCCGGGCCGGGCGTTGGCCTCGTGCACGACGATCGGCACGCCGAGCCGCTTGGCGGCCAGATAGCCGGGCAGCGCCACGTAGCCGCCGAAGCCGACCACCACGTCCGCCTTGGTGCGCTCCAGGATCTGCTCGGCCGCCTTGATGGTGCCGCGCAGGCGTCCGGGGACGGTGATCAGCTCCGGGGTGGGCTTGCGGGGCAGCGGTACGGCGGGGATGAGCGCCAACTCGTAGCCCCGCTCGGGCACGAGCCTGGTCTCCAGGCCCTTCTCCGTGCCCAGCGCCGTGATGCCCACGCTCGGGTCCTGCCTGCGCAGGGCGTCCGCGAGGGCGAGCGCCGGCTCGATGTGACCGGCGGTCCCCCCGCCGGCGAGTACGACATGCACCGAAATTCACCGCTCTCCGGACGGGCGCTTCTTGACGCGCCGTCGCATCGACTTCCATCTCACCCCGGCCCGCTTGCCCCAGCCGGGGCGGCGCATGGCCAGGGCCGCTTTCGCGGCGGGTTCCTGTCGCGCGAAGGCGATCAGGAGCCCGACGGCGAACATGGTCGGCAGCAGGGCTGACCCCCCGTACGAGAACAGCGGGAGCGGGACACCGGCGATCGGCAGCAGACCGAGCACCGCACCGATGTTGACCACGGCCTGGGCCGTGATCCAGGTGGTCACGCCTCCCGCGGCGAATCGAACGAAGGGGTCCTCCGTGCGTCCGGCCACGCGGATACCCGCATAGCCTAGGGCCGCGAACAGGGCGAGCACCGACAGCGTCCCCGCGAGGCCGAGTTCCTCACCGGCGACCGCGAAGATGAAGTCGGTGTGCGCTTCGGGCAGTTGGCCCCATTTTTCCACACTCGCACCGAGCCCGGAACCGAACCATCCGCCCGATGCCAGAGCATAGATTCCGTGCGCGGCCTGGAGGCACGGGGCCCCCTCGCCACCCGGATCGGTGGCGCCGATGCACTGGAATCGGTCCATCCGGTGCGGGCTGGTCTTGATGAGCAGCGCGCCGATCGCGCCGGCCACCACGAGCACCCCGACGAAGAGCCGGGTGGGGGCGCCGGCCGTCCACAGCAGGCCGAAGAGGATCGCGGTGAGGATGATCGCGGTGCCCATGTCGCCGCCGAGCATGATCAGCCCGAGCAGCATGAAGGCGCCAGGCACCAGCGGCACGAGCATGTGCTTCCACTGGGTGAGCAACTTCATGTCCTGCTTGCGGGCGAGCAGGTCGGCGCCCCACAGGATCAGCCCCAGCTTGCCGAACTCGCTGGGCTGGAGCATGAACGGGCCGCCCAGCGAGATCCAGTTCTGGTTGCCCCCGACGGAGTGCCCTATCCCCGGGATCTGGACGAGCACCATGAGGAAGACCGCGCCGACCAGGATCGGGTAGGCGAGCGCCCGGTGCAGCTTCACCGGCATCCGGGAGGCGACGAGCAGCAGTCCGGTGCCCAGGAGCGCGGCGAAGAACTGCTTGCGGAAGAAGTAGGACGGCACCAGCTCGTAGCGGAGCGCGGTGATCATCGAGGCCGAGTAGACCATCACCAGGCCGAGCGTGGTGATGAGCAGCCCCGCTCCGATGATCACGTAGTACGCCGTGAGCGGCCGGTCCCAGGCCCGCCGCACGCGCGCGTGGAGCCCGCGTACACCTCCGCCGCGCGCCCCCCGCGGGGTCGCCGGCGCCCGCCCTCCGCCCGGTCGGGCGGAGGGCCGACGCGTCCCGGCGATCTTGCTCGGCATGGTCGCTGCCCCCTCCGGTCAGGCCCGGTACGGCCGGACCCTCGCAGTGGTCGGGTCAGGCGTCGCCGGTGGCGGCGAGGGCGCGGACCGCGTCCGCGAACGCCTCGCCCCGCTTGTTGTAGTTGGTGAACATGTCCATCGAGGCGCAGGCCGGGGCCAGGAGGACGGTGTCCCCCGGACGGGCGAGCCGGGCCGCCTCGCGGACCGCCTCGGACATCGCCCCAGTGTCGGTCCGGTCGAGGTCCACCACCGGGACCTCCGGGGCGTGTCGCGCCAGCGCTTCGCGGATCAGCGCGCGGTCCGCGCCGATCAGGACGACGCCGCGCAGCCGCTTCGCGGACTTCTCCACCAGCTCGTCGAAGGTCGCGCCCTTGGCGAGTCCGCCGGCGATCCAGACGATCGGGTCGTAGGCGGCCAACGAGGCTTCGGCGGCGTGGGTGTTGGTGGCCTTGGAGTCGTCGACGTACGTCACGCCCCCGACCTCCTCGACCAGCTCGATCCGGTGCGGGTCGGGGCGGAAGGCCCGCAGCCCGTCGCGTACCGCCTGCGGCTCGACGCCGAAGGCGCGGGCGAGGGCGGCCGCGGCGAGCGCGTTGGCGATGTTGTGCGGGGCCGGCGGCCGCACGTCGGCGACCTCGGCCAGCTCCTGGGCGTTCTTCTGCCGGTTCTCGACGAAGGCCCGGTCGACGAGGATGCCCTCGACGACGCCGAGCTGGGAGGGGCCGGGGGTGCCGAGGGTGAAGCCGATCGCCCGGCAGCCCTCCTCGACGTCGGCCTCGCGGACCAGGTCCTCGGTCAGCGGGTCGGCGACGTTGTAGACGCAGGCGACCTGGTTGCCCTCGTAGATGCGGCCCTTGTCGGCGGCGTACGCCTCCATGGAGCCGTGCCAGTCGAGGTGGTCGGGCGCCAGGTTGAGCACGGCGGCCGAGTGGGCGCGCACGGAGGGCGCCCAGTGCAGCTGGTAGCTGGAGAGCTCCACGGCGAGCACGTCGTACTTCTCGTCGCCGAGGACGGCGTCGAGGAGCGAGACGCCGATGTTGCCGACGGCGGCGGTCCGCAGCCCGGCGGCCTCCAGGATGGAGGCCAGCATCCGGGTCGTGGTGGTCTTGCCGTTGGTGCCGGTGATCGCCAGCCAGGGGGCCGCGTCCGGGCCCCGCAGCCGCCAGGCCAGCTCGACGTCGCCCCAGACCTCCACGCCCGCCTCGGCGGCGGCCGCGAAGAGCGGCTTGTCCGGCTGCCAGCCGGGGGCGGTGACGATCAGCTCGGTGCCGGCCGGCAGGGTCGCCCCGTCGCCGAGGCGGACGGTGATCCCCGCCGCCTCCAGCTCCGCGGCCTGCGCCCGGGAGCGCTCGTCGTCGCCGTCGTTGACGACGGTCACCACGGCGCCCCGGGCCGCCAGGGCGCGGGCGGCCGGGATGCCGGACACCCCGAGACCCGCGACCGTGACGTGCTTGCCCCGCCAGTCCAGCTCTTCGCTCACTTGTCGGCTGCCCATCCCGCGTAGAAGAGACCCAGGCCCACGATCACGCACATGCCCTGGATGATCCAGAACCGGACGACGACCAGGACCTCGGACCACCCCTTGAGTTCGAAGTGGTGCTGGAGGGGGGCCATCCGGAAGACGCGCTTGCCGGTCATCTTGAACGAGCCGACCTGGATGACCACGGACATCGTGATCAGCACGAACAGGCCGCCGAGCAGCGCGAGCAGCAGCTCCGTACGGGAGCAGATGGCGAGACCGGCCAGCGCGCCGCCGAGCGCGAGGGAGCCGGTGTCACCCATGAAGATCTTGGCGGGCGAGGTGTTCCACCACAGGAAGCCGAAGCAGGCGCCCATGAGCGCGGAGGCCACGACCGCGAGGTCCAGCGGGTCGCGGACCTCGAAGCAGGCGTTCGGGTTGGTGAGGGTCAGCGCGTTGGCGCAGGACTCCTGGAACTGCCACAGCCCGATGAAGGTGTAGGCGCCGAAGACCATCACGGAGGCGCCGGTGGCCAGGCCGTCCAGGCCGTCCGTGAGGTTCACGCCGTTGGACATGGCCAGGATCATGAAGAGCGCCCAGACCACGAAGAGGACCGGGCCGATCGACCAGCCGAAGTCGGTGATGAAGGAGAGCTTCTCCGAGGCGGGGGTGAGCCCGCGCAGGTCCGCGAACTGGAGCGACAGCACCGCGAAGGCGATGCCGACGATGAGCTGGCCGGCCATCTTCGCCTTGGCCCGCAGGCCCAGCGAACGCTGCTTGACGATCTTGATGTAGTCGTCGAGGAAGCCGACCAGGCCCATGCCGGCCATCAGGAACAGCACCAGGACGCCCGAGTACGTCGGGTCCTCGCCGGTGATGACCTTGGCCAGCGCGTACGCGATGAGCGTGGCCAGGATGAAGGAGATGCCGCCCATGGTGGGCGTGCCCTTCTTCCCGGCGTGGCCGCGCGGGCCGTCGTCGCGGATGAACTGCCCGTATCCCTTGCGGGCGAGCAGCTTGATGAGCAGCGGGGTGCCGATCAGGGTGAGGAAGAGGCCGATGGCCCCCGCGAAGAGGATCTGCCTCATCGGCCGGATACCTCGCCCTCAGTGTCGAGCAGCGCCAGGGCGACCTGCTCGAGACCGACCGACCGGGAGGCCTTCACCAGGACCACGTCCCCCGGGCGCAGCTCCCTGCGCAACAGGTCGACAGCCGCCTGCGCGTCGGACACGTGCACCGACTCCTCACCCCACGAACCCTCGTTATAGGCGCCCAGTTGCAGCCAGGACGCTTCCCTGTCCCCGACCGCGACGAGCTTGCTGACGTTGAGCCGGACGGCGAGCCGTCCGACCGCGTCGTGCTCGGCGAGCGACGCGTCACCGAGCTCGGCCATCTTGCCGAGCACCGCCCACGTGCGGGCCCCCTGGGCCTGTCCGGCCCTGCCCATGGCCGCGAGCGCGCGCAGGGCGGCTCGCATGGACTCGGGGTTCGCGTTGTAGGCGTCGTTGACGATCGTCACGCCGTCCGGACGCTCGGTGACCTCCATGCGCCAGCGCGAAAGGGAGCCGGCCTCGGAGAGCGCGGTGGCGATCTCCTCGACAGGCATGCCCAGCTCGTGCGCGACGGCGGCCGCTGCGAGCGCGTTCGACACGTGGTGCTCACCGTACAGGCGCAAGGTCACGTCGCTGCACCCGGTGGGTGTGTGAAGCGTGAAAGAGGGGCGGCCGGCGTCGGTGAGGTGGACGTTCTCGGCGCGTACGGCCGCTTCGTCCGCTTCTCCGAAGAGGGTCACGCGGGCCTTGGTGCGGCTCGCCATCGCGCGGACGAGCGGGTCGTCGGCGTTGAGGACCGCCACTCCGCCGTCCTCGGCGGCCGGAAGCGACTCGACCATCTCGCCCTTGGCCTCGGCGATCTGCTCGCGTCCGCCGAACTCGCCGATGTGGGCGCTGCCCACGTTGAGGACGAGCCCGATCCGGGGCGGGGTGAGCCCGGTCAGGTAGCGGATGTGGCCGATGCCGCGGGCGCCCATCTCCAGGACGAGGTGCCGGGTCTCCTCGGTCGCCCTGAGCGCGGTGAGCGGCAGGCCGATCTCGTTGTTGAGGGAGCCGGGCGTCCAGACGGTGGGCGCGTGGCGGTCGAGGACCTGGGCGATCAGGTCCTTGGTGGAGGTCTTGCCGGCCGAGCCGGTGAGGGCGACGACGTCGGTGCCGAGCCGTTCGACGACCGTGCGGGCGAGGGCGCCCAGCGCGGCCTGCACGTCGTCCACGACGATCGCGGGGACGCCGAGGGGGCGGACGGCCAGCACGGCCGTCGCGCCCGCCGCGACGGCGCGCTCCGCGTAGTCGTGGCCGTCCACGCGCTCCCCGGCGAAGGCGGCGAAGAGGCTGCCGGTCCTCACCTCGCGGGAGTCGATGACGACGGGCCCGGTGATCCGGGCGCCCGGATCCGGTATGTCGTGCGCCTGCCCGCCGACGATTTCGGCGATCTCGGCGAGGGAGAGGGCGATCACTGCTTCATCCCTGACTGTTCTGGTGACGGTGTCCGATCGGGGCGGCGGCCGGTGTGCCGCCCGCCGCCTCGATCGCTTCGCGGAGGACCTGGCGGTCGTCGAAGGGGCGGACCTTTCCGGCGATCTCCTGGCCCTGCTCGTGGCCCTTGCCCGCGACCAGGACGGTGTCGCCCGGCCGGGCGCGGGCGATGGCGGCGGCGATGGCGGCGGCCCGGTCGGGTTCGACCAGGACGTCGCCGCGTTCGGCGGCGGGCACCGCGGCGGCGCCCGTGAGCATCGCGGTGAGGATCGCGAGCGGGTCCTCGGAGCGGGGGTTGTCGGAGGTCAGCACGGCGGTGTCGGCGAGCCGGGCCGCGGCGGCGCCCATGGGGCCGCGCTTGGTGGTGTCCCGGTCGCCGCCGCAGCCGATGACCACGTGCAGCCGGCCCTCGGTGACCTCGCGCAGCGAGCGCAGCACCGACTCGACGGCGTCGGTCTTGTGCGCGTAGTCGACGACGGCGAGGTACGGCTGGCCGGCGTCGACGCGCTCCAGGCGGCCGGGGACGCCGGGGACGGCGGCGACGCCGTCGGCGGCCGTCTTCGGGTCGAGTCCGGCGGTCGCGAGGGTGGCGATGGCGGCGAGGGTGTTGGCGACGTTGAAGGGGCCGGGCAGCGGGGCGGTGGCGGGGATCCGCTCGCCGTCGGGGCCGACGGCCGTGAAGGTGGAGTCGGCGGCGCCCAGGACGACGTCCTCGGCGCGCCAGTCGGCGTCGGCGCGGCCCTCGGCGGAGAAGGTGACGACCGGGACGGCCGCCTCCTCGGCCAGCCGGCGGCCGTACTCGTCGTCGGCGTTCACCACGCCGATCCGGCTGCGCTCCGGGGTGAAGAGCGTCGCCTTGGCCCGGAAGTAGTCCTCCATGTCGGAGTGGAACTCCATGTGCTCCGGGCTGAGGTTGTTGAAGACGGCGACGTCGAAGACGCAGCCGTCGACCCGGCCGAGCACGAGGGCGTGGCTGGAGACCTCCATGGCGACGGCGTCGACGCCGCGTTCGCGCATGACGGCGAAGAGGGCCTGGAGGTCGGTGGCCTCGGGGGTGGTGCGCTCCGACTTGATGCGCTCGTCGCCGATCCGCATCTCGACGGTGCCGACGAGCCCGGTGTGCTTCCCGGCACCGCGCAGTCCGCCCTCGACGAGGTAGGCGGTGGTGGTCTTGCCGGAGGTGCCGGTGATGCTGATCTGGAGGAGGTCCGCGCCGGGGCGGCCGTAGATCTCGGCGGCGAGTTCGCCCATCCGGCCGCGCGGATCCTCGACGACGAGGACGGGCAGGCCGGTGGCGGCGGCGCGGTCGGCTCCGGTCGGATCGGTGAGGACCGCGACGGCGCCGAGGCCGGCGGCCTGGGCGACGAAGTCGGCGCCGTGCAGGCGGGCTCCGGGGAGGGCCGCGTACACGTCCCCGGGCCGTACCGCCCGGGAGTCGTGGGTGATCCCCGAGACCGGGACGGCCCGTGCGGCGTCGGGGGTCTCGGTGCCGAGCCGCTGCGCGAGCTCGCCCAGGGGTGTCGGGCGGGCCCGCTCCGGGCGGGGCGGGGTGGTTCGGGACTGATCAGCGTGTGGCACGGCGGTGAGCGTACCGGGCGCACCCTGCGGGGGACCAAACGAGCGGGGGGCGTCGCCGGAGTTCGATTTCCGGTTCCCGGAGTGGGGGGTGATCGTCGTCACTGGTGGTGCTCCCGGGGGTCACGGGGTGGGTTCGAAGGTGACCGGCAGGCGGGCGGACTCGCTGCCGGTGGGTGCCACGTGGAGGGTCTTGAGCGCGAACTCCATGACCTTCTTGTAGATGGGGCCGCAGATCTGGCCGCCGAAGTAGCTGCCCTTGGTGGGGTTCTGGATGGCGCAGTAGACGGTGACGCGCGGCTGGTCGGCGGGGGCGAAGCCGGCGAAGGAGGCGGTGTAGCCCTTGTAGCGGCCGAGTTCGGGGTCGACCCGGTTGGCGGTGCCGGTCTTGCCCGCGACGCGGTAGCCGGGGATGGCGGCCCGGGTGCCGGTGCCCTCGCGGTCCTCGACGACCGACTCCAGCATCTGGGCGAGGGTCTTGGCGGTCTTCTCGCTGACGACCCGGTTCTCCTCGGGCGCGGCGGCGGGGGCGAAGCGGCCGTCGGGGCCCTTGGTGCCGCGGACGAGGGTGGGTTCGACGCGTACGCCTCCGTTGGCGATGGTCGAGTAGACGGAGGCGGCCTGGAGGGCGTTGACGGAGAGGCCCTGGCCGAAGGGGATCGTGTACTGCTGGGAGGTGGACCAGTCCTCGGGCTTGGCGAGGATGCCGGGGGTCTCGCCGGGGAAGCCGAGGCCGGTGGGGCTGCCGATGCCGAAGCGGCGGAGGTAGCCGTCGAGGACGCGGTTGGACTCGGCCTGGTCCTTGCCGAGCTGGCCGGTGGCGAGGATGGTGCCGATGTTGCTGGACTTGGCGAGGACGCCGTTGAGCGTCAGGTACCAGGTCCTGTGGTCGATGTCGTCCTTGAAGAGCCGGTCGCCGCGGTGGAGCCGGTTGGGGACGGTGACGTGGGTGTCGGGGGTGGCCTTGCCCTCCTCCAGGACGGCGGCCATCGACATGACCTTGCTGGTGGAGCCGGGCTCGTAGGCGTCCTGGAGGGCGGCGTTGCCCATGGCGGCGGAGTTGGCGGCGGAGAGGTCGTTGGGGTCGAAGCCGGGGGCGTTGGCCATGGCGAGGACCTCACCGGTGCGGGTGTCCTGGACGATGACGTAGCCGCGGTCGGCCTTGGACTTGCGGACCTGGTCGCTGATGGCCTGCTGGGCGGCCCACTGGATGTCCCGGTCGATGGTGAGCTCGATGTCGGAGCCGGGGACGGCGGGGGTGCCCTGGGAGCCCGCGGTGGGGACCTGCCGGCCGCCGGAGGCGGTGAAGCGGATCTTCCCGTCCCGGCCGGCGAGTTCGGGGTCGAGCATGGACTCGACGCCGCCGGCGCCGCGGCCCTCGGCGTTGACGTAGCCCAGTATCCCGGCGCCGAGGTCGCCGTTGGGGTAGACGCGCTTGGTGCTGGGCTCGCTGAGGACGCCGCCGAGCAGGTTGACGCCGGTGCCGTCGGCCGCCCGGGCCTTCTGCGCGTAGACCTTCTTGAGGTCCTTGATCTGGTTCCACACCTGCGGGGTCTGCTTGCGGGCGAGCAGGGTGTAGCGGGACTTGGGGGTGCGGAGCTTCTTCGCCAGCTCCGCCGGCTCCTTGCCGAGGATCGGGGCGAGGAGCGCGGCCGCCTGCTCGGGCGCGTCGCGGACCTTGGACTCCTCGGGGGTGAAGAGCTTCGGGTCGGCGGTGATGTCGTAGGCGTCGACGCTGGTGGCCAGGGCGATGCCGTTGCGGTCGGTGATCTCGCCGCGCTCGGCGGAGAGCGTGTACTCCTGGTAGCGGTACTTGTCGGCCTTGGCCGCGTACGCGCTGGCGTCGACGGCTTGGACCTGGAGCAGCCGCACCACGAAGACCAGCATGACGAGGGTGAGGCCGACGGAGATCAGGCGCAGCCGGGGTTTGGGGCGGCCGAGCGTGATGGTGCGGGGCCTGCGGGCGGGCGGCCGGGGCGCGGGGCGGCGGGCGGCGGGCCGGGGCGCGGGGCGCGGCGCGCGGCCGCCCGCTCCGGCCCGGGCGCCGGATCCGGCGGGCCGGGGGCGGGCCGGGCGCGCGGGTCCGGGGACGCGGCGGCGCGGGGGCTCCTGGGAGGGCACTGCTCGGTCACCTGCCGGAGGTCGTCGGGGCGGTCGCGGTCGGGGTGGTGCCGGTGGGGGTGGGCTTCGGGTCGGTGCCGGGGTCGGCCGTGCGGGCCGGGGCGCGGCTCGGCGTGCGGGAGGGCTTCGGGGAGGGGGCGACGGTGGGCTCGCCGAGGACCTTGCCGTCGGGACCGAGGAAGGCGGGGCTGCCGCCGGGGACCATGCCGAGCTCGCGGGCGCGGCGCTCCAGGGCGTCGGGGGCGGCGTTGGCGTCGACGTCGCGCTGGAGGGCCTGTTCCTCGTCGGTGAGCTCGGTGGTGCGGTCCTTGAGCTCGCGCAGCTTGAAGGAGCCCTGGTTGAGGGCGGAGTTCAGCAGCAGCAGGGTGATGAGGCCGCCGCCGAGGAGGAGGACGACGAGCAGGACGAAGGGGGTGCGGGCGGCCGAGCTGGGTCCGGACGGCATCAGCCGTCCGAGCCGCGCGGCCCGGCCTTTGAGCGGCCCCCTCGCCGCGCTCACAGCACGTCCTCCCGGATGCGCTCGACGCCCCGGAGGCGGGCGGGGGCGGCCCGGCGGTTCTCGGCCACCTCCTCCTCGGTGGGGAGTTCGGCGCCGCGGGTGAGGAGCTTGAGGCGGGGCTGGTACTGCTCGGGGACGACCGGGAGGCCGGGCGGGGCGGTGGTGGCCGCGCCGGCCGCGAAGACCTGCTTGACGAGCCGGTCCTCCAGGGAGTGGTACGAGAGGACGGCGACGCGGCCGCCGACGGCGAGGGCCTTCACGGCGGCCGGGATGGCCCGCTCCAGGACGCTCAGTTCGCCGTTGACCTCGATGCGCAGGGCCTGGAAGGTGCGCTTGGCGGGGTTGCCGCCGGTGCGCTTGGCGGCCTGCGGGAGGGCGTCGCGGATGAGCTCGACGAGCCGGGCGCTGTTGGTGAACGGCTCCTTGTCGCGCTCGCGGACGATGGCGGAGACGATCCGCTTGGCCTGCTTCTCCTCGCCGTAGGCGCGCAGGATGCGGACGAGTTCGCCGGCCGGGTAGGTGTTGAGGACCTCGGCGGCGCTCATGCCGGTCGTCTGGTCCATGCGCATGTCGAGCGGGGCGTCCTGGGCGTAGGCGAAGCCGCGGTCGGCCTCGTCCAGCTGCATGGAGGAGACGCCGAGGTCGAAGAGGACGCCGTCGGCCCTGTCGATGCCGAGCCGGTCGAGGACCTCGGGCAGTTCGTCGTAGACGGCGTGGACGAGGGTGGCGCGGTCCCCGTAGGGGGCGAGCCGCTCGCCGGAGAGGCGCAGGGCCTCCTTGTCGCGGTCGAGGGCGACGAGCCGGGCCTCGGGGAAGGCGCGGAGCAGGGCCTCGCTGTGTCCGCCGAGGCCCAGGGTGCAGTCGACGACGACCGCGCCGGGGCGCTGGAGGGCCGGGGCCAACATGTCCAGGCACCGCTGGAGCATCACCGGGACGTGGCGGTCGTTGCTCAACGCACCCTCTCAGAACGGGCACGGCGAGCGGGTAAGGGGGCGAGCCGTGGGTGCCGCCGCGCACACGGGGGAGAAACCGCTGCAAACCGCTCGATTGTCTCCAGGAACTCCGCGTCACTCTAGTCCACGGACGGGGCCGGTCAATCAACCGGCTGGCGCGCCGCGCGGCGCCGGACGCGCGTGCGGACATTCCGGGTGGTTCACTCGATCGGCGGCGTCCGGCGATCACTGTGGGGTGGCTCACACAGAGGATCATTGGCGTTCTTTGTCCTCTTCTCACGGCGGGCCCTCGGGGGTGGTGCCCACTACCGTCGGGGCCATGACGACCTCCGCACACCCCTCCCCCGGCCCGTCCGGCGCGACGCCCGCCGGCGGCTCGGTCACCGAGCGGCTCGTCGAGGCGAACGCGCGGTACGCCGCCGACTTCTCCGACCCGGGCATGGACGCGCGTCCGGTGCTCCACGTCGCCGTCGTGGCCTGCATGGACGCCCGGCTGGACCTGCACGCGGCGCTGGGTCTCGAACTCGGCGACTGCCACACGATCCGCAACGCGGGCGGCGTCGTCACCGACGACGTCATCCGCTCCCTCACCATCAGCCAGCGGGCGCTCGGCACCCGCGCCGTGATGCTGGTGCACCACACCGGCTGCGGCCTGGAGTCGCTCACCGAGGACTTCCGGCACGAGCTGGAGGACGAGGTGGGGCAGCGTCCGGCCTGGGCGGTCGAGGCGTTCCGGGACGTGGACCAGGACGTACGGCAGTCGATGCAGCGGGTCCGCACCTCGCCCTTCCTGCCGCACACGGACGACGTCCGGGGCTTCGTCTTCGACGTCGCGACCGGTCTGCTCCGCGAGATCCACCCTGTGGAGAATGGTTCCGGCAGCGGTCCGAGCACAGTTTCCGCCTCCGCGTAAGACGACAAACTCCGGCATTTCGTCCGCAGTTGTCCACAGGCGAGTGACAGGGCCCGGCAATCCCAACAAGAATGCTCGGGTGACACCCCCCGTACATCCCATCGGGGGCAGGTGTCCGTGTTCCTGCAAGGCCGAGGAGGGCCGGGGTGACGACCTATGACGACCGAGCGAGCCTCACTGATCTGACCACCACCGCGGAGCGCGTCCGCGGCTCGGTGGAGAGCGTGATCGAGGGCAAGCCCGAGGTCGTACGTCTCGCGCTGACCGTGCTGCTCGCCGAGGGCCATCTCCTCATCGAGGACGTGCCCGGCGTCGGCAAGACCATGCTCGCCAAGACGCTCGCGCGGTCCATCGACTGTTCGGTGCGCCGCATCCAGTTCACCCCCGATCTGCTGCCGTCGGACGTCACCGGCGTGTCGATCTTCGACCAGCAGCGTCGGGAGTTCGAGTTCAAGCCGGGCGCGATCTTCGCCCAGATCGTCATCGGCGACGAGATCAACCGGGCCTCGCCCAAGACCCAGTCCGCGCTCCTGGAGTCGATGGAGGAGCGCCAGGTCACCACCGACGGGCAGACCTACGAGCTGCCCAGCCCGTTCATGGTCGTGGCCACCCAGAACCCGGTCGAGATGGAGGGCACCTACCCGCTGCCCGAGGCCCAGCGCGACCGCTTCATGGCCCGCGTCTCCATCGGCTACCCGAGCGCCGAGGCCGAGTTCCGGATGCTCGACGTGCACGGGGCGGTCAACCCGCTGGACGACCTCCAGCCGGTCGCCCACGCCCACGAGATCCTCAAGCTGATCGAGGCCGTCCGCGCGGTGCACGTCGCCGACGCCGTCCGGCGGTACGCGGTCGACGTCGTCGCCGCCACCCGCAACCACCCCGACCTGCGGCTCGGCGCCTCCCCGCGCGCCACGCTCCACCTGCTGCGGGCCGCCAGGGCCTCCGCCGCCCTCGCCGGCCGCGAGTACGTGCTGCCCGACGACCTCCAGGCGCTGGCCGTGCCCGTCCTCGCGCACCGGCTGCTGCCCACCGCGCAGGCCCAGCTCAACCGGCGCAACGCCGAGCAGGTCGTCCTCGACATCCTCCAGCGGACCCCCGTCCCGTCCTCGGCCCCGCCCGCGGGACCGGTCCACGGCCGGCTCCCGGGAGGCCGGCAGCTGTGATGGCCACCCCCGCCGCACCCGAGGGGCAGCGGGCCGACGACCACGCCGGCCCCCGGGCCGAGGACGGCCGGGGCGGCCTGCGGGCCACCCTCGGCGGACTCACCACCCGCGGCCGGTCCTTCCTGGCCGCCGGGGCGGCCGCCGCCGTCTGCGCCTACGTGCTGGGCCAGGCCGACCTGCTCCGGGTCGGCCTGCTGCTCGCCGTCCTGCCGCTGATCTGCGCCGTCGTCCTGCACCGCACCCGCTACCGGGTCGCCACCTCCCGCCTGCTCACCCCGCAGCGGGTGGAGGCGGGCACCGAGGCCCGGGTCCAGCTCCGGATGGAGAACGTCTCCAAGCTCCCCACCGGGCTGCTGATGCTCCAGGACCACGTGCCCTACATGCTGGGCCCCCGCCCCCGCTTCGTCCTCGACCGGGTCGAGGCCGGCGGCCGGCGCGAGGTCTCCTACCGGGTCCGCTCCGACCTGCGCGGCCGCTTCCCGCTCGGGCCGCTCCAGCTCCGGCTGAGCGACCCCTTCGGGATGTGCGAGCTGACCCGCTCCTTCCACGCGTACGACACCCTGACCGTCGTCCCGCGCACCACGGCCCTGCCGCCGGTCAGGCTGGGCGGCGAGGCGTCCGGGTACGGGGAGGGCAGGCAGCGCACCCTGGCCCTGGCAGGCGACGACGACGTCATCCCGCGCGCCTACCGGGTCGGCGACGACCTGCGCCGGGTCCACTGGCGCTCGACCGCCCGCTACGGCGAGCTGATGGTCCGCCGCGAGGAGCAGCCCCAGCGCTCGCACTGCACGGTCCTCCTCGACACCCGCCGGGTCGGCTACCAGGGCTCCGGCCCCGACTCCGCCTTCGAGTGGGCCGTCTCCGGCGCCGCCTCCGTCCTCACCCACATGCTGGAGCGCGGCTACGCGGTCCGGCTGCTCACCGACACCGGCACCGCCGTCCCCGGCGAGGGCTCCGACGGATACGCGGGCACCGACTCCGTGGAGACGGCCGGGCTGCTGATGGACACCCTCGCGATCGTCGACCACTCCGACGGCGCCGGGCTCTCGCGCGCCTCCGACGTGCTGCGCGCCGGGAGCGAGGGGCTGCTCGTCGCCTTCCTCGGCGACCTCGACGAGGAGCAGGCCGCCCTGGCCGGCCGGATGCGCGGCCGGGCCGGCGCGGCCGTCGCCTTCGTCCTGGACTCCGGGACCTGGCTCACCGGCGGCGCCGTGGCCGGGGCCGTCGACGCCCGGGCCAGGGAGCTGCGCGAGGCCGGCTGGACGGTCGTCCCGGTGCAGCCCGGCGCCCGTCTGGCCGACCTCTGGCAGCAGGCCGCCGGGGCACTGCGCGACACCGCCGCCGCGGACAGCTACGGAGGATGGGCATGAGCGGGCTCACCCGCCTGACACTGGCCGCCTGGGCGGCCTCCCTGATGGCCGCCGGCGCGCTGCTGCCGCTGGTGAAGCCGGCCACCTGGATCTTCACCGCCGCCTTCCTGCTGGCCCTGCAGAGCGCCGCCGGCATGCTGTGCCGGCGGGTTCCGCTGGCCCGGCCGCTGACGATCGGCGCCCAGCTGCTGGTCTCCGTGATCGCGCTGACCGCGGTCTTCGCCCGCGAGCAGGCGCTCCTGGGGTTCCTGCCCGGGCCGCTCGCGGTCCAGCGGGTGGCGGAGCTGTTCCGGCTCGGCGCCGAGGACGTCGGCACCTACGCGATCCCCGCCCCGGACACCGAGGGCATCCGGCTCATGCTGGTCGCCGGCGTACTGGCGATCGGGCTGCTGGTGGACGTCCTGGCGGTCACCTTCCGCCGGGCCGCCCCGGCCGGTCTGCCGCTGCTCGCGCTGTACTCGGTGGCCGCCGGGCTCTCCGGCGGCGGCGCCGGACGGCTCTGGTTCCTGCTCGCCGCCACCGGCTACCTCCTGCTGCTCCTCGCCGAGGGCCGCGACCGGCTCTCGGCCTGGGGACGGGTCTTCGGCGGCGCCCAGCGCTCCGGCCGGCCCGGCTCGGCCGCGGGCGGCGGCGGGAGCGCCTTCGCGCCGGTCCGCACAGGCCGCAGGATCGGCGCCGTCGCCATGGGCACCGCCCTGGTGGTGCCGCTCGTCCTGCCGGGCTTCTCCGGCGGACTGCTGGGCACCGGCGGGGGCGCGGGCCCCGGCGAGGGCGGTGGGGGCGGCGGCACCATCGCCGCCGTGAACCCGCTGGTCTCCCTCCAGGACAACCTGCGCCAGCCGGAGGACTTCGAGGTCCTGCGCTACCGGACCAACGCCGTGGACAACAGCGGGCTGTACCTCCGGCTCGTCGCCCTCGACCAGTTCGACGGCACCTCGTGGAAGTCCTCGGTCCGCCCGATCGACGCGGTGCCGAAGGTGCTGCCGTGGCCCGACGGCCTCGCGCAGTCCGTCCGCACCTCCGAGGTGACCAGCAACTTCGTCGCCTCGGAGGGGTACGACCAGAAGTGGCTGCCGATGCCGTTCCCGGCCGCCCGGGTCGACATCGAGGGCCGCTGGCGGTTCGAGCCGGCCGGGCGGATGCTCGTCGGCGACGACAAGCAGACCACCAAGGGCGTCCGCTACCAGGTGACCAGCCTCGACGTGCAGCCCACGAGCGAGCAGCTCGCCCAGGCGGGCCCGGCACCGGAGCAGCTGCTCCGGGAGTACACCAAGGTGCCGGGCAGCCTTCCCGCCGACGTGCGGTCGACGGCCCTGGAGATCACCAAGGACGCGGCGAACGACTACGAGCGGGCGGTCCGGCTCCAGGACTGGTTCGCCGAGGACGGCGGCTTCCGGTACGACGTCGACGTGACGTCCGGGACGGGCACGGAGGCGATCTCCCGCTTCCTGAAGGACAAGGAGGGGTTCTGCATCCACTTCTCCTTCTCGATGGCGGCGATGGCCCGCACGCTGGGCATCCCGGCGCGGGTCGCGGTCGGCTTCATGCCGGGCACCACCCAGTCCGACGGCTCGGTGTCGGTCGGCATCCGGGACGCCCACGCCTGGCCCGAGCTGTACTTCGAGGGCGCCGGCTGGACCCGTTTCGAGCCGACGCCCTCCCGCGGCTCCACCCCCGCGTACACCCGGCAGGTCTCCCCCACCGGCGGCCCGACCGGTCCGGCGCAGCCCTCCGCGACCTCCTCGGCGCAGCCCTCGGCGGCACCGAGCGCCTCGGAGAGCTGCCCACCGGAGATGCGGCGCCTCGGCGAGTGCGGCCCGAACCCGGCGGCGGCGGACGACACGTCCTCCGGCGGCGGTACGGACCTCCTGAAGGCGGCCGGATGGACGCTGGCGGCGCTGCTGGTCCTGGCCCTGCCCCTGATCCCGTTCCTCTGGCGGACCCGGGTCCGGGCCAAGCGGCTCGCGCCCTCGGGCGGCGCGCTGGCGGTGTGGCGGGAGATCGGCGACACCGCCTGGGACCACGGGCTCGAACCCGACGAGGCGCAGACGCCCCGCAGGACCGCGGAGCGGATCGTCCGGGCGGGTGAGCTGTCCGGGGAGGCGGCGGAAGCGGTGCACCGGGTGGCGCGGGCGGTCGAGGAGACCCTCTACGCGCCGGCGCCACGTGCGGTGGCGGGCCTCGCGGAGGACGCGAAGCGGGTACGGGCCGGGTTCCGCGCGCACGCCTCGCGCGCGGTGCGTCTCCGTGCCCTCCTCGCCCCCCGCTCCGCGGCCCGCCTCCACTGGTCCGCCTCCGCCCACTGGACCACCCTCAAATCCCGAACCCCAGGCCTCCACACCTGACCCACGGCACCCCGCCGCCCCTTGGTGCGGGGTGCCCTGCCGTCCCTTGGTGCGGGGCCGCGCCCCCGTTCCCTGGTGCGGGCTGCGCCCGCCGCCGCCCCGCGCCCTGTGGGCAGGCGTCCCGCAGGGCGGGACGGGTGGGCACAGGGACGACGCCCCCTGCCGGGCCCAGGCTTTCCGCGCCTGAACCCGCACCCGCTGTACGACGCCGTATGGGTGCGGGGCCAGGCCCGGAAGCGGAGGCACCCGGTAACGGTGCCGTTCCGTCGTGCCCACCCTCCCCCAAGCTCTCGGCTTCGCTCGAGCAGGGGGGACCCCCATCGCCCCAGCGGAACAACTGCCCACAACGGAACGGCGGACGCGGCAGCCCCAGCCCGGGCGCAGCCCGCGGCGGCGCGGCGGCGGTACGTCCCGGTCGGGCGCAGCCCGCAACGGGGCGGCGGCGCGGCACGCGAGGGGAACGCGGGGGCCCGGCAGAGGACCGCGGCGAGCGGCGGCGCGGCGCGGGAGGGGAGCGTGGCGGCCCGGCAGGGGGATCGCGCGGGCGGGTTTCGGGAAAGGCTGCGCCCCGCCGGGGTCGGTGCCGGCGGGGCGGAGGGCTCTGGGGTGCGGGGTCTCCGCTCAGCGGCGCCTCAGTGGCCGCCGCCCTGCTGCTCGTCGCGGCGTCGCTGCCACCGCGCCTCGATCCGGTCCATCATGGAGCGTCGCGCCTGTCCACCACTCCGGCGGCCCCTGGCCGCCTGCTGCGGCTGCTCGCCCGGCTTCGGCGCCTTGCGCCAACCGGTGACCGCCAGGACCGCGCAGCCCAGCATGACGAGGAATCCCACCACGCTGATCCAGATCTGCTGTGCGACCATTCCGGCCATGAGGAGCGCGATACCCACCAGGAAGCCGGCGACTGCCTGATACACCCGACGCCGGGTGTACGTGCGCAGCCCGCTTCCTTCGAGCGCTGTCGCGAACTTGGGGTCTTCGGCGTACAGCGCTCGCTCCATCTGCTCGAGCATTCGCTGCTCGTGCTCCGAGAGCGGCACGGAGTCCTCCTAGTCGTCGGTCGCGGGGGCGACCGGTTTGCGGCCCTTTCAGGATAGGCAGGGAATCGCCCCCGTGAAACCCGCCCTCAAATCCGATCAGCCAATCCGGGCCGCCACGCGGTTCGGTTGGTGAGGCGTTGATTCCCCAGCCGTCCGCCCGTCATGCCGGATGGTTTCCCTCGATCATACGGCGCGAAGCCGCATATGGGGCGGCCTGTGGCAGAGCCGGGCCCGCACCTCCGAACGGGTGGCGCGGCCCCGGAGTTCCGCGGGGTCAGACGGGCTTCTCGGCGAGCACGTGGAGCTGGGTGGCGATGGCGTGGAAGGCGGCCAGTTCGGCGGCGGCCGCCTCCAGCTTCAGCAGGGCCTCGGCGGCGCCGGGCTCGGTGTCGACGAGGACGCCGGGCACGAGGTCGGCGAAGATCCGCACGCCGTGGACGGCGGCCACGGAGAGGCCCGCCTCCTCGGCCAGTCCGGTGAGCTGCTCGGCGGTGAAGCGCCGGGGCACGGGGTCGCCGGCGCCCCAGCGGCCGTCGGGGTCGTCGAGCGCGGTCCGGGCCTCGGTGAAGTGGCCGGCGAGGGCGCGGGCGAGGACCGCGCCGCCGAGTCCGGCGCCGAGGAGGCTGAGCGCGCCGCCGGGGCGGAGCGCGGCCACGGTGTTGCGCACGCCTTCGGCGGGGTCGTCGACGTACTCCAGGACGCCGTGGCAGAGCACCACGTCGTAGGCGCCGCGCTCGGCCACGTCGAAGAGGCCGCGGACGTCGCCCTGGACGCCGGTCACCAGGTCGGCGACCCCGGCCTCGGCGGCGCGGCGCTCCAGCGCGAAGAGCGCGTTGGGGCTGGGGTCGACGACGGTGACCCGGTGGCCGAGGCGGGCCACCGGCACCGCGAAGTTGCCGGAGCCGCCGCCGGTGTCGAGGACGTCCAGGTCGGCCTTCCCCGTGCTCCCGACCCGGCGGTCGAGGGCGTCCTTGAGGACGTCCCAGACGACGGCGGTGCGCAGGGAGGCGCGCGACGGGCGCGACGACGCCTCACGGCCGAAGACAGCGGATGGGTCCGGCACGGCTCTTGACTCCTTCGTGACGGGTACGGACGTCCCCACCCTATGGCCTCCGGGGTGCCGTGCGGATCAACCGGCGACGTCGTCGGCCGGGGGCTGCCGGGGCAGCACCGGCTGGAGCACGAGGAGCCGCTCGACCAGGCGCAGGAAGTGGGCGGCGTCCCTGACCAGGTCGTCGGCCTCGCGGGCGGTGGCGGCCGCGGCGACACCGGCCTCGGCGAGGGCGCGGCGCGGGGCCCCGGAGGCGAAGAGGACGCTCCATTCGGTGAGCTCGGGGGCGAGCTGCGGCAGCAGCTCCCAGGCGCTCCTTATGGCCTGGCGCCGGCGGGTCGGGGGCACGGGGCGGGCGCGGGCGGCGAGGACGGCGGCCGCGGCGCGCAGGGCGGCGAGGTGCGCGGTGGCGTACCTCTCGTGGGGGCGGTCGAGGGCGGCGGCCTCGTCGAGCCCGGTGCGGGCCTTGGCGAGCAGGTCGAGGGCGGCGGGCGGGGCGGCGCTCCTGCGGGACACGGGGTGGACGTCGGCTGCTGCGAAAGGGCTGACCATGACGAGCCTCCTGTCGTCGGGTGACGGCCTTGTCGCCGTCTGTGTCCATCGTGCAGGCCCCCACTGACAATCAGGCTGACCTGGGGTTTTGCCAGCGAAGCGACTCACCGGTAACTTTTGCACTGACCAGTCAGTTCAAAAGTGGGGAAGCGGGGGGGTGGATCCGTGGGATCCGACGACCTGACCACACGGCCGTCATCGGAGGGCGAGGGCGGGGAGCCCGGCGCCGACCGTGAGGCGGCGGCGCACGGGGCCGCGCTCGTGGTCGAGGGGCTGGGGCTCAAGGGCCCCCGCGGCTGGGCCTTCCGGGAGGTGTCCTTCCGCGCCGGGGCCGGCTCCCTGGTGGCGCTCGAAGGCCCGTCCGGGAGCGGCCGCACCTGTCTGCTGCTCGCGCTCACCGGGCGGATGAGGACCCATGGGGGCCACGCCGAGGTCGGCGGGCTGCCGCTGCCGCGCCGGATGGCGGCCGTGCGCCGGATCGCCGCGCTCGGGCAGGTGCCCGGCGTGAGCGAGCTCGACCCGTCGCTCACGGTGGCCGAGCACCTGCGCGAGAGGGCGCTGCTCCAGCGCCGCTTCGACGGCTCGGTCCGCGCCCTGCTGCGGCGCCCCGGCACCCGCGCCGCCGAGGCCCGGGCCCGGATCGACGAGGCCCTGGCGGCCGCCGGCCTGGACCCGGCCGCCCTGCCGAAGGGCGAGCGGACCTCCGTACGGGACCTGGAGCGCCTGGAGGCGCTGCGGCTGTCGATCGCGCTGGCCCTCATCGGCCGGCCGCGACTGCTCGGCGTGGACGACACGGACCTCAAGCTGTCGGACGCCGACCGGGCCGCGGCCTGGGCGCTGCTGCGCACGGTGGCCGACTCCGGCACCACCGTCCTCGCCGTCTGCAGCGAGGCCCCCGCCGACGCCCTGCGCATCACCACGGTCGCCGCCGACGCGGACACCACCGGGGAGTCGGCGGAGCCCGCCCCGGCCGGGCAGACCGCGGACACCGCACGGACCGGCACCGGCACGAAGACCAGTGCGGACACCGCGACGTCCGGTCCCCGCGGGAAGACCACCGCGGCGCCCGGCGCCGGCGCGAAGACCACCGCCGAAGACGACATCACCGAGGAGGGGGCGGACGATGCGCTCGCCGAAACTGGCCGCGCTTGAGCTGAGGCGCTTCGGCAGGGGGAAGCTGCCGCGCGCCGCGCTCGTCGCGGTCCTGCTGCTGCCGCTGCTGTACGGCGCCCTGTACCTGTACTCGTTCTGGGACCCGTACAGCAGGCTCGACCGGCTGCCCGTGGCCCTCGTGAACGAGGACCGCGGCGCCACCGCCGACGGCAAGCGGATCACCGCCGGGGCGGACCTCACCGAGGGGCTGCTGGACAACGGGACCTTCGAGTGGCACCAGGTCGGCGACGCCGAGGCGCGCGAGGGCGTCGAGGACGGCACGTACTACCTGTCCCTGACCGTGCCCGCCGACTTCAGCGAGCGGATCGCCTCCAGCTCCGGGGACTCCCCCGAGACCGGCGCCCTCAGGGTCCGGACGAACGACTCCAACAACTACATCGTCGGCCAGATCTCTCGGACGGTCTTCTCCGAGGTGCGCACCGCCGCCTCCACCAAGTCCTCCCGGACCTTCCTCGACAAGATCTTCATCTCCTTCTCCGACATCCACGAGGCCACCGCCGAGGCCGCCAAGGGCGCGGCCGACCTCAAGAAGGGCGTGGACAAGGCCAAGAAGGGGTCCAAGGACCTCTCCGAGGGCCTGACCGACGCCAAGACCGGCAGCAGCGACCTGGCCTCCGGCCTGAAGAAGCTGGACAAGGGCTCCAAGGACGTCCAGACCGGCACGCGCAAGGTCGCGAACGGCACCCAGGCGCTCGCCGACAAGGTGAACGGCACCGCCGACAAGGTCCGGCCCTACCTGGCGAACAACGGCACCTCGATCCGCGACACCGCCAAGCTGGTCTCCGACTCGGCCACCCTCGCCCGCAACGACCTGGAGGACCTGGTCCGCCGCGCCCCGCTGCTGCGCACCGCCGCCCACAAGGCGGACGACACGCTCGCCCGGCTGCACCGCGAGTCCTGCGCGAAGCCCGGCGCCGACGCGCCGGTCGAGCTGCCGGAGGGCGTCACCCTCCCCGAGGGCGTCGCGCTCCCCGACCCCAAGGAGATGTGCGCGGCCCTCAAGGAGGCCTCCACCACCGCCGGGGACGTCGCCACCGTCGCGGACGACGTGCACGAGCTGACCAAGGACAGCAAGGGCGACCTGAAGACGCTGGACACGCGGCTGAAGAAGCTCAAGAAGGAGGCCGACGAGCTGGCCGCCCGCGCCCCGCACCTGGACGAGGACGTCGAGGGCGCCATCCGGAAGATCAACGAGCTCAACAAGGGCGCGAAGAAGGTCGCCGACGGCGCCGAGCAGCTGCACACCGGCATCACCGGAGCCCGCGCGGGCTCGGTCAGCCTGGACAGCGGGGTCGGCAAGCTCAAGAAGGGCGCCGGCGACCTCGACGGCGGCCTGTTCAAGCTGGCCGACGGCTCCGGCTCGCTCGCCACCGGCCTCAAGGACGGCGTCGACCAGATCCCGGACTACGACAAGGGTGAGCGCGACCGGCGCACCGAGGTCATGGCCGACCCGGTGAAGCTGGCCGCCCAGTCGCTCCACAAGGCGCCGAACTACGGCACGGGCTTCGCCCCGTACTTCATCCCGCTCTCCCTCTGGGTCGGCGCGATGGTCGCCTACATGATCATCCAGCCGATGAACCGGCGGGCCCTCGCCGCGGGCGCCTCCGCCTGGCGGATCGCGCTGGCCGGCTGGTTCCCGGTGGCGGCGATCGGCGTCCTCCAGGTCGGCGCGCTCCTCTCCGTCCTGCACTGGGGCCTCGGCCTGGAGATGGCCAGGGCGGCCGGCACGGTCGGCTTCCTCGCCCTGGTGACCTGCTGCTTCGCCGCGATCATCCAGTGGCTCAACGCCCGCTTCGGCGCGGCCGGCCGGATCCTGGTGCTCGCGCTGCTCATGGTCCAGCTGACCTCGGCGGGCGGCACCTACCCGGTGCAGACCAGTCCGGGCTTCTTCAACGCCGTCCACCCCTTCCTGCCGATGACCCACGTGGTCGACGCGCTGCGCCGGCTGATCAGCGGCGGCGGGCTCGGGCCGGTCTGGGAGGCGGTCGCCGTCCTCGCCGCCTACACGCTGGGCGCGCTCGCCCTGACCGCGGTCTCCGCGCGGCGCAAGCAGGTGTGGACGCTGGACCGGCTGCACCCGGAACTGTCCCTGTGACCCGCACCGCCTCTGTGAGAATCGATCCCATGGACAGCAGCAGCACCCGCCGCCAGGCCACCCGCGCCAAGCTCTACGAGGCGGCCGTCACCCTCATCGCCGAGCAGGGCTTCTCGGCCACGACGGTCGACGAGATCGCCGAGCGGGCCGGGGTGGCCAAGGGCACGGTCTACTACAACTTCAAGAGCAAGACCGAGCTCTTCGAGGAGCTGCTGCGCCACGGCGTCTCCCTCCTCGCCGCCTCCCTGCGGACGGCGGCCGAGGAGACGGCGGAGCGGGGCGGCAGCCGGATAGCCGCGCTGGACGCGATGATCCGCGCGGGCCTCGTCTTCATCGACCGCTACCCGGCCTTCACCCAGCTGTACGTGGCCGAGCTCTGGCGCACCAACCGCGCCTGGAACTCCACCCTCCTGGTGGTGCGCCAGCAGGCCGTCGCCGTGGTCGAGGGCGTGCTGCGCGAGGGCGTCGAGGCGGGCGAGCTGAGCGAGGAGATCGACGTCCAGCTGACGGCGGCGGCGCTGGTCGGGATGGTCCTGGTCGCCGCCCTGGACTGGAAGGCGTTCCAGAGCGAACGCTCTCTCGACGACGTGCACGCGGCGCTGTCGCTGCTGCTGCACGGACGGGTGGGCGGACGCGGCTGATCCGGACCCCGGATCCCGGATCCGGGCCGCAAACCGCAAGCCGCAAGCCGCAAACCGCAAGCCGCAAACCGCAACGAGAAGCGCCGGTCCGACGAGGCTCGATCCCCCCGAGCCACGCCTGACCGGCGCTTCCTTCGTACACCCCCGTGCACGTCCCCCGTGCCGGCAGGCGCGCGGCCCCGTTCCGCCGCCCCGTGTCGGCGGTCCGGAGCCGCGCCCCTTCCGTGGGCTCCACTCTCTCCTCCCGATGGCCCCTCCCCCATCCGCGCGGGTACTCATCTCGGCCCCTGAGTACGCGTACTCAGTCGTGACGGACGGGCGTCGCCTCGTTACGATCACGAGCGTGTCCGTACTCCCCCTGGTCTTCACGAGCGGCTGGGCGAGCGGGATCAACGCCTACGCGGTGGTCCTGCTCCTCGGTCTCTTCGGCGCGACCGGGCTCACCGACGAGGTGCCCGAGGCGCTCCAGCGCACGGACGTGCTGATCGTGGCCGGCGTGCTGTTCCTGTGCGAGGCGGTCGCGGACAAGATCCCGTACGTGGACAACCTCTGGGACTCCGTCCACACCGTGATCCGGCCGGTCGCGGGCGCCGTCGTGGCGGCCCTGCTGGCGGGCGAGAGCGGCTCGCTGCCCGAGCTGGCGGCGGGGGCGATCGGCGGAACGACGGCGCTGATGAGCCATCTGGTCAAGGCGGGAACGCGGATGGCGGTGAACACCTCGCCGGAGCCGTTCTCCAACATCGCGCTGAGCACGGGCGAGGACCTCGCGGTCGCCGGGATCATCACCTTCGCGATCTTCCATCCGGTGGCGGCGGCGGTGATCGCCGCCGTGCTGCTGGCGCTCGGCGTCTGGCTGCTGGTCTTCCTGGCCTCCCGGATCCGGCGCTTCCTGCGCCGCCGGGCCCAGCGCCGCGAGGAGCGCAGGCTGGCCGCGGCGGAGGGCGGCCCACCTGCGGACCGCTCCGTCGGCGGGGGCCGATAGGGTCCCTGACATGGGACGGATTGTGGTGATCGGCGCGGGTCTCGGCGCCATGGCGACGGCGGCGCGGCTCGCGGTCGCCGGACACACGGTGACGGTGTACGAGCGGACGTCGACGTACGGCGGGGCGGTGGGCCGCTTCGAGCGCGAGGGCTTCGCCTTCGACACCGGACCGGGGCTGCTGCACCTGCCGGCGGTCTACCGCGACCTGTTCGTGAAGACGGGGAAGAAGCCGCTGGAGGAGTGCGTCGGGCTGAGCCAGGTCGATCCGGCCGCCCGGCACGTCTTCGCCGACGGCACCCGCGTGGACCTGCCGAACGCCTCCCGGGCCGGCACGGTCGCCGCCCTGGACGCCGCGCTCGGCGCGGGCGCGGGCGAGCGCTGGGGCGACTTCCTGACGCGGGCCCGCGAGGCGTGGGACCGCACCCGCCGCCCGCTCCTGGAGGAGCCGCAGCCCGCCGATCCGAAGGCGCTCGCCCGGGAGCCGTACCCGGCGCTCAAGGCGGGCCTGCTGCGCCGCCCGACCCGGACGCTGGCCCAGGTCGGCGAGCGGGAGCTGCGGGACCCCCGGCTGGTCGCGCTCCTGGACTCGTACGCGGAGGCGTACGGCTTCCCGCCCGCGAGCGCCCCGGCGGCCGCCGCCGTGCTGCCGTACATGGAGCAGACCTTCGGCAGCTGGTATGTGGCGGGCGGCATCCGGGCGCTCGCGGACGCGGTGTACGAGCGCTGCCGGGAGCGGCGGGTGAGGTTCGTCTTCGACGCGCCCGTGGACGAGGTGCTGACCGAGGGCGAGCGGGCCGTCGGGGTGCGGCTGGGGTCCGGCGAGGCGGTGGAGGCGGATCACGTGGTCGTCGGCGCGCCCGTGCCGGAGCTCTACCGCGAGCAGGTCCTGCCGTGGCGGTCCGGCGACGAGTGGACGCGCTTCCAGCGGCACGGCACCAGCCGGCTGACGGTTCTGCTGGCCCTGCGCGGGGCGCGTGAGGAGGGGGCCGTGCACCGCACGGTCGTCCACGCGGCCGGAGGACTGCCCTCGGTGACGGTTCTGCGGCCGGACGATCCGGCGCTGCGGCCCGACGCGGACCACGAGTCGGTGACGCTGTCCGCGATGGTCGGGTCGGCGCGGGAGGGCGACTGGGCGGAGTCGGCCGCGCGGATGGTGGAGGCCGCGGGCCGCGCCGTGCCGGGCCTCGCGGAGCGGCTGCGCTGGCAGGAGGTCCGCACTCCGGAGGACGTACGGGCGGCGACCGGGACGTCCGAGGTCCCGGGGCCCGCGCTGGCGGACGCCGGGGGGAGCTGGCTCCCGGCGCCCAGCCTCTCCCCCGTCCCCGGCCTCTACTTCGCCGGCGGCTGGTCGCACCCCGGCGGCGGGCTCGCCCACGCGGGCATGTCGGGCGCGCTGGTGGCCGGGCTGATCGTGGAGGGCGCGGAGTTCCGCGGCTCGCGGTGACCGGGCCCGGCCGGACGGGACCTCAGTAGCGGTACCCGGACTGCTCGTCCGGGTACGGCTCGTAGCCGTACTGGCCCGGGGCGTGCGCCTGGGGCGGCTGCTCGTCGGTGTCGCGCTGCTGCGGGACCCAGACGCCGCCGGGCGGGGTGTCGTAGCCGTACGAGGGGGCGTAGGGGTCGCCGTGGTACGAGGTGTACTGCTGGCCGTCGGTGCCGGGGCCGATGTACGGGTCGGAGTAGGCGGCGTACTGCTGCGGGGCACCGGCGGCGCCGTAGTCGTAGCCGGGCTGCTGCTCGTAGCCGGCGGCGTAGGTGTCGTACGCGGGGGCGTCCTGGCCGGCGGGGGCGTAGCCGCCGGTGCCGTAGCCGGTGGGGTCGTGGGCACCGGTGTCGTAGGCGCCCGGGTCGTAGCCGCCGTAGGCGGGGTTCTGCGGGGCCTGCTCGTGCTGTCCGCCGTAGACGCCGTAGCTGCCGGTGTCCTCGGGCAGGGGCTGCGGCTCGTAGACGGAGGCCGGCTCGGCGCCGGCGCGCAGCTCCTCGGCGTCGGGGCCCGGGGCGTGGGCCGCCTCCGCGTCCTCGTAGGAGAGGCCGGAGACCTCCAGGGTCGGGCCGGCCTCGGGGGCCGGGCCCGCCTTGCGGCGACGGCTGGCGCCGGGGCTGCCGCCGATGGCCCAGCCGGTGGAGAAGCCGCGGCGGAAGGAGAGCGTCACGAAGGTCTGGCCGGCGGCGAAGGCGACCGCGCCGGCGATGATGACCGCCACCGAGGGCAGCAGCACGCCGACGACCACGCCGAGGAAGCCGCAGAAGGCCAGGATGCGCCAGCGCAGCCGGGCCTTGTACTGGAGGAGCACTTCGCCCAGCAGCCAGAGCGCCACCAGGCCGAACGCGATGTAGAGGACCGTCCACCCCATGCCCCGCAGCCCCTCTCTACGGCCACCGCCGCGGGTCGGGGCGGGTACGACCGGTCAGGACTGCTGGTGCAGTCCGAGATTCTCGTAGATCTCGAGCGTCGCGGTGGAGCTGTTGAGCGTGATGAAGTGCAGTCCTGGGACGCCCTCGGCCAGCAGCCGCGCGCAGAACTCCGTCGCGAACTCGATACCGATGGAGCGTACAGCGGCGGGATCGTCCTTGACCGCGAGGATCCGTTCTTTCACGTCCGCCGGGAAGGCGGCGTTGCTGAGCTGGGGCAGCCGGTCGAGCGTCTTCACGTTCACGACGGGCATGACCTCGGGGATGATCGGGGTCTCGCAGCCGGCCTTCTCGACGCTGTCGCGGAGCCGCAGGTAGTTCTCCGGGTCGAAGAACATCTGGGTGACCGCGTAGTCGGCGCCGGCCCGGCACTTGTCGACGAAGTGCCGGATGTCGGTGTCCCAGTCGGCGGACCGGGGGTGCATCTCCGGGAAGGCGGCGACGCCCACGCAGAAGTCGCCGGACTCCTTGATGAGCCGGACCAGGTCGGCGGCGTAGCGGACGCCCTCGGGGTGCTCGACCCAGTCGCCCAGCGGGTCGCCGGGCGGGTCGCCGCGCAGCGCGAGCATGTTGCGGATGCCGGCGTCGGCGTACTGCCCGAGGACGTTGCGCAGCTCGGCGACGGAGTGGTCGACGGCGGTGAGGTGGGCGACCGGGGTGAGGGTGGTGTCCGAGGCGATCTTCTGGGTGGCCTTGACGGTGCCGCCGCGGGTGGAGCCGCCGGCGCCGTAGGTCACCGAGACGAAGCTGGGGCCGACGGCCTCGACGCGGCGCATGGCGTTCCAGAGGACCTGCTCGCCCTTGGCCGTCCGGGGGGCGTAGAACTCGAAGGAGTACGACGTCCCGGCGGCGAGGATCTCGCGGACCGTGCGGGCGCGGTCCGTACGGACGGAAGCGGTTCCAAGGGCCATACCGGCAGGTTAGACGGGGTCCAGGACGCGCGGAAACCTCGTCCGAGTAGTGGACACCTTTTCGGACACCGGTACGGGGCGGAGCCGGCCGTTCCGCACCGGTCGGGGCGCGGCCGGTCGGGCTCCGGCGCGGCCGGTCGGAGCGCGGCCGGTCAGGCTCCGGCGCGCTCCCGGACGCGCTTGGCGAGGGAGGCGGCGGCCGCGGCCGGGTCGTCGGCCTCGGTGAGCGCGCGGACGACGACGATGCGGCGGGCCCCGGCGTCCAGCACCTCGTCCAGGTTGGTCTCGTCGATGCCGCCGATGGCGAACCAGGGGCGGTCCTGGGCGAGTCCGGCCGCGTACCGCACCAGGTCGAGGCCGGGGGCGTACCGGCCGGGCTTGGTGGGGGTGGGCCAGCAGGGGCCGGTGCAGAAGTAGTCGACGCCGGGCTCGGCGGCGGCCGCGGCCACCTCGGACTCGGCGTGGCAGGAGCGGCCGATCAGCACCTCGTCGCCGAGGATCGCGCGGGCGGCGGGGACGGGCAGGTCGCCCTGGCCGAGGTGGAGGACGTCGGAGCCGATGGCGTGGGCGACGTCGGCCCGGTCGTTCACCGCGAGGAGCTTGCCGTGCCGGCGGGCGGCCTCGGCGAGGACGGCGAGGTGCTCCAGCTCCTCCCCGGCCTCCATGCCCTTGTCGCGGAGCTGCACGACGTCGACGCCGGAGGAGAGCACGGCGTCGAGGAAGGCGGGCAGGTCCCCCTGGCGCTTCCGGGCGTCGGTGCACAGGTAGAGCCGGGCGTCGGCGAGCCGCTCACGAGGCGTGGGCATGGTGGTTCCCCCCGTCGGGTGGTGCCGGTGCCGCGGCGCGGGGCCGCGGCACCGGCGGTGGTGGTCCGGTGGTTCAGAGGGCGAGCGCCTGGGCGCGGCGCTTCACCTCCGTGCCGCGATTCTCGCCGAGGGCCTGCGCGGGGGTACCGGGCAGGGTCGGGTCCGCGGTGAAGAGCCACTCCAGCATCTCCTCGTCGGAGAAGCCGTCGTCCCGCAGGACCGTCAGGAGGCCGGCGAGGCCCTTGACGACCTTGTCGTCCTGGATGAAGGCGGCGGGCACCTGGAGGGCGTTGTTCTCGCCCCGGCGCACGGCGATCAGCTGGCCCTCCTTCACCAGCTGTCGCACCCGCGTCACCTCGATGTCGAGCATCTCCGCGATGTCGGGGAGGTAGAGCCAGGCGGGGACGAGAGCATCGATGTTTGCGTCAATCTCGGTCACGGGACAAGCCTGCCATCAAGGACCGACAGTCGGTAGTCGGGCCCGCCCCGCCCGCCTCCGTACGGGGGTGCTACCGCGCGCCCCCGTGCGGGAGCGCTACCGGACCGCCGCCTTCAGCGGGACGCTCGGGTCCGCGGCGCGCTCGGGGTCGAGGGGGGTGCCGGCCTCGATGAGCTTGCGCCCCTGGGCGAGGTCGCGGGGGCGGCCGACGGCGAGCAGCGCGACCGGCACCCCGGCGCGCAGCCAGAGCACCGACCAGGAGGCGCCGGCCGGGTCGCCGCGCCTGACCAGCGCGTCGGCGCCCGCGTGGTGGCCCGCGTACTGGACGAAGCGGCCGAACTGCTCGGACCAGAAGTACGGGACGGGGTCGTACGGCTCCGGGGCGGCGCCCTCGATGCCGGTGATGCCGGCGGCGACGGCGCGGGGGCCCTGGAGGGCGTTGTCCCAGTGGTGGACGAGGAGCCGCTCCCCGTAGCGGGCCGAGGGGAAGGAGGCGCAGTCGCCGACCGCGTACACGTCGGGCAGGGAGGTGCGCAGCCGGTCGTCGGCGGTGACGGCGCCGCTCGGGTCGAGGGCGATGCCGGAGCCTTCGAGCCAGCCGGTGGCGGGGCGGGCGCCGATGCCGACGACGACGGCGTCGGCGGGCAGTTCCCGGCCGTCGGCGAGGACGACGGCGCCGGGCCGGACGGTGGCCACGCGCGCGTGGGTGAGGAGTTCCGCGCCGCTCTCGGCGTACCAGCCCGCCATGGCGGTGGTGACCTCGGCGGGCAGGGCGCCGGCCAGCGGGAGGGCGGCGGCCTCGACGACGGTGACGGCGCAGCCGGCCTCGCGGGCGGCGGTGGCGAACTCGGCGCCGATCCAGCCGGCGCCGACCACGACGACGGAGCCGCCGGCGGCGAGGACGGGGCCGAGCCGGACGGCGTCGTCCAGGGTGCGCAGCAGGTGGACGCCGGGGACGCCCTCGCTGCCGGGGAGGGTGAGCGGGTGGGCGCCGGTGGCGACGACGAGGACGTCGTACGGGAAGCGGCCCTCCTCGGTGACGAGCTCGCGTTCGGCGGGGCGCAGTCCGGTGACGTCGAGGCCGAGGCGGAGGTCGACGCCGAGGGACTCGAAGTCGACGTCGAAGGCGGAGTGCTCGGCCTTGCCGAGGAGGACGGCCTTGGAGAGCGGGGGCCGGTCGTAGGGCTGGTGGGGTTCGGCGCCGATGAGGGTGACGGGGCCCTCGAAGCCCTGTTCGCGCAGGGCGACGGCGGTCTGTACGCCCGCCATGCCCGCGCCGACGATCACGACGTGCCGCTGGGTCTGCTTCTGCTCGCTCACCCGTCCACCTTACGCATCTGACGAACCGTCAGGAAGGGAGGTCCCCTGTGGCGCTCCGCCGCCGGGGGCTAGGGTGGCGGGCACACACCACTCGCGGGAGCCCGGACGCACCGGGCTGAGAGGGAGGCTGGCCGGCCTCCGACCGTACGAACCTGATCCGGGTCATGCCGGCGAAGGGAGGGGCGGGAACGCCCATGCGTTCTTCCGAAAGCACCGACACCAGCTCCGACGTCCTCGTCATCGGCGGCGGCGTCATCGGCCTGGTCACGGCCTGGCGGGCGGCCCGGCGCGGGCTGACCGTCGCGGTCGTCGACCCCGAACCCGGCGGCGGCGCCGCGCGCGTCGCGGCCGGCATGCTCGCCGCGGTCACCGAACTGCACTACGGCGAGGAGACCCTGCTCGGGCTCAACCTCGCCTCCGCCGCGCGCTACCCCGCCTTCGTCGCCGAGCTGGAGGAGGCCACCGGCCTCGACGTCGGCTACCGCGCCTGCGGCACCCTCGCCGTGGCGCTCGACGCCGACGACCGCGCCCACCTGCGCGAACTCCACGCCCTCCAGACCCGCTGCGGGCTCGCCTCCACCTGGCTGTCCGGCCGCGAGTGCCGCCGCCTCGAACCCATGCTGGCCCCCGGGGTGCGCGGCGGGCTCCGGGTGGACGGCGACCACCAGGTCGACCCGCGCCGGCTGGCCGCCGCGCTGCTCGTCGCCTGCGAGCGGGCCGGGGTGGTCCTCCACCGGGCCCTCGCGGAGCGGCTCGTGGTGACCGGCGACCGGGCGCGCGGCGTCGTCCTCGGCGACGGCACCGAGCTGGCCGCGGACCAGACCGTCCTCGCGGCCGGCAGCCTCAGCGGCCGGCTGGCGGGCGTGCCCCCGGCGGTCCTGCCGCCGGTCCGCCCGGTGAAGGGCCAGGTCCTGCGGCTGCGGGTGCCCGCCCCGTACGCCCCCTTCCTCTCCCGCACGGTCCGCGCCGTGGTCCGCGGCAGCCACGTCTACCTGGTGCCGCGCGAGAACGGCGAGCTGGTCGTCGGGGCCACCAGCGAGGAGCTGGGCTGGGACACCACGGTGACCGCGGGCGGGGTGTACGAGCTGCTGCGCGACGCCCACGAGCTGGTCCCGGGCCTCACCGAGCTGCCGCTCACCGAGACCCTGGCCGGACTGCGCCCCGGCTCCCCCGACAACGCCCCGCTGCTCGGCCCGAGCGCCCTGCCCGGCCTCCACCTGGCCACCGGCCACTACCGCAACGGGATCCTCCTCACCCCCGTCACCGGCGACGTCATGGCGGAGGTGCTGGCCACCGGCGCCCTCCCCGACGAGGCGCGCCCCTTCTCCCCCCGCCGTTTCCCCACCGCTCTGCCCGTACGTCAGGAGCAGCCCGCATGAACGTGTCCGTGAACGGCGAGCCGCGCGCGCTCGCCGCCCCCGTCTCCCTGGCCTCCCTGGTCGCCGAGCTCACCGCCGCCCCCGCCGGGGTCGCCGCCGCCGTCAACGAGACGGTGGTGCCGCGCGGCGAGTGGGCGGCGACGCTGCTCGCCGACGGCGACCGGGTCGAGGTGCTGACCGCGGTGCAGGGGGGCTGAGCGCGATGTCCGACGACACGTTCGTCCTCGGCGGTACGGAGTTCTCCTCCCGGCTCGTCATGGGCACCGGCGGCGCCCCCAGCCTGGACGTGCTGGAACGCTCCCTGGTGGCCAGCGGCACCGAGCTGACCACCGTCGCCATGCGCCGCCTCGACCCGACCGTGCAGGGCTCGGTCCTCTCCGTCCTGGACCGGCTCGGCATCCGCGTGCTGCCGAACACGGCGGGCTGCTACACGGCGGGCGAGGCCGTCCTCACGGCCCGGCTCGCCCGGGAGGCGCTGGGCACCGACTGGATCAAGCTGGAGGTGGTCGCGGACGAGCGGACCCTCCTGCCGGACGGGGTGGAGCTCCTCGACGCCGCCGAGGCCCTGGTGGACGACGGCTTCACCGTCCTCCCCTACACCAACGACGACCCGGTCCTGGCCCGGAAGCTGGAGGACGTCGGCTGCGCGGCGATCATGCCGCTCGGCTCCCCCATCGGCTCCGGCCTCGGCATCCGCAACCCGCACAACTTCGAGCTGATCGTGGAGCGCGCCGGCGTCCCGGTGATCCTCGACGCCGGCGCGGGCACCGCCTCCGACGCGGCGCTCGCGATGGAGCTGGGATGCGCGGCCGTGATGCTCGCCTCGGCGGTGACCCGCGCGCAGGAGCCGGTCCTGATGGCCGCGGCGATGCGGCACGCGGTCGAGGCGGGCCGGCTGGCCCACCGCGCGGGCCGCATCCCGCGCCGCCACTTCGCGGAGGCGTCCTCCCCGGTGGAGGGCCGCGCCCGCCTCGACCCGGAACGCCCCGCGTTCTGACCCGCGCCCCCCGGCCCGGGGCGCGGGGTACGTCACAAGCGTGCTGCGGTCGGGGCCGGGGGGCGGGGCGTGCCCGTACCGGCTCGTAGACTCGACGCCGTGGACACGACCCTTCAGGACCCCCTCGTCGGGCGGCTGCTCGACGGCCGCTACCGCGTCGACGCGCGCATCGCCGTCGGCGGGATGGCCACGGTCTACCGGGCCGTCGACACCCGCCTCGACCGCGTCCTCGCGCTCAAGGTGATGCACCCGTCCCTGGCGGCCGACGCCGTCTTCGTCGAGCGGTTCATCCGCGAGGCGAAGTCCGTCGCCCGCCTCGCGCACCCGAACGTGGTCGCCGTCTTCGACCAGGGCGCCGAGGGCGCGTACGTCTACCTGGCGATGGAGTACGTCTCCGGCTGCACCCTGCGCGACGTGCTCCGCGAGCGCGGCGCCCTCCAGCCCCGCGCCGCCCTGGACATCCTGGAGCCGGTGCTGGCCGCGCTCGGCGCCGCGCACCGGGCCGGGTTCGTGCACCGGGACATGAAGCCGGAGAACGTGCTGATAGGGGACGACGGCCGGGTCAAGGTCGCCGACTTCGGGCTGGTCCGGTCGGTCAACTCGGCGACCGCCACCACCGGCGCGGTCCTCGGCACCGTCTCCTACCTCGCCCCCGAGCAGATCGAGCACGGCACCGCCGACACCCGCGCCGACGTGTACGCCTGCGGCGTCGTCCTGTACGAGATGCTGACGGGCGCCAAGCCGCACTCCGGCGACACCCCGGGCCAGGTGCTCTACCAGCACCTGAACACCGACGTGCCGGCCCCGTCCGCCGCCGTCCCCGGGCTGCCGCTGGAGCTGGACGAGCTGGTCGCCGCCGCGACCGCCCGCAACCCCGAGGTCCGCCCGCACGACGCCGTGGCGCTGCTGGCGCTGGCCCGGGCGGCCCGGGCGGCGCTCACCGACGCGGAGCTGGACGCGGTGCGCACCGGGCCCGCGCCGAGGAGCGGGACCCGGGCGAGGACCGCACCGGCGTGATCGCCCGCCCGGTGCCCGAGGCCACCGACCCGCACGCGGTGCAGCACACCAGCCGACTCGCGACCCCCGCGCCCCCGCCGCCCGGCGCGGACCGCCCCCGCCGCCGGCCGGCCCCGCGCGGCCCGCTCCTGATCGTCCTCGGCGTCCTGCTCGCGCTGGGCATCGGCGGCGGCGTCTGGTACATCAACGCCGGCCAGTTCACCCGCGTCCCCGCCGTCCTGGGCCAGACCGAGGAGGCGGCCGGCAAGCGGCTGGCCGACGCCGGCCTGGAGCTGGGCACGACGAAGCGCGCCTTCAGCGACGCGTACGAGCGGGGCACCGTGATGGGCGTCGACCCGGCGCCCGGCGAGCGGGTCCGCAGCCACGCCACCGTCACCCTCACCCTCTCCCGGGGCCCGGAGATCGTGAAGGTGCCCAACCTGCGGAACAAGCCGCTCGACGAGGCGAAGCGGATCCTCACCGAGCAGGGCCTCGCCCCCGGCGTGGTCTCCACCGCCTTCAGCACGACCGTCGCCCAGGGCGCGGTGATCGGCTCCGACCCGGAGCCGGGCACCGAGCGCGCCCCGGACTCGGCCGTCGCCCTGGTGGTCAGCAAGGGCGCGCCGGTCGACGTCCCCGACGTGACCGGCGAGACCGTCGCCGACGCCACGGCCACCCTCCAGGAGGCCGGGCTCAAGGTCACCGTCGCGCCGGAGCGGGTGCACTCCTCCGAGGACGACGGCGCGGTCGCCGCCCAGTCCCTCGCCGAGGGCAGCCGGGCCGCGAAGGGCGACGCGATCACCCTGACGGTCTCCAAGGGCCCGCGCCCGGTCGAGGTGCCGGACGTGCTCGGCATGACGACCGACGAGGCCCGCGAGGCCCTGGAGGAGGCCGGTTTCGAGGTGAAGGTCGAGAAGTCCTTCCCCTTCCTCGGCGACAAGGTGACGGGCCAGTCCGTCGAGGGCGGGACGACCGCCCCGGAGGGCTCCACCGTCGCCATCACGATCAAGGGAATCTGAGAGAGCCATGCGCAACCCCGTCGGCGGCCACGTCCCCGTGGCCGGCGGTCTCGCCACGACCGGTCTGGGCTACGCCCGCGAGCTGGGCGCCGAGACGGTCCAGGTCTTCGTCGCCAACCCGCGCGGCTGGGCCACCCCGACCGGCAACCCCGCCCAGGACGAGCGCTTCCGGGAGGAGTGCGCCGCCGCGTCGCTCTCGGCCTGGGTGCACGCCCCGTATCTGATCAACTTCGGCTCCCACACGGAGGCCACCGTCGAGAAGTCGGTGGAGTCGCTGCGCCACTCGCTGCGGCGCGGCCGGGAGATCGGCGCGCGGGGCGTGGTCGTCCACACCGGCTCGGCGACCGGCGGCCGTCCCCGTGCGGAGGCGCTGGCGCAGGTGCGGGAGCACCTGCTGCCGCTGCTCGACGAGCTGACCCACGAGGACGACCCGTACCTGCTCCTGGAGTCCACGGCAGGCCAGGGCTCCTCGCTCTGCTCCAAGGCGGAGGACTTCGGCCCGTACTTCGACGCGCTCGACCACCACCCCCGGCTGGGGATCTGCCTGGACACCTGCCACATCTTCGCGGCCGGCCACGACCTGACCGCGCCGGGCGGGGCGGTGGCGACCCTGGACGAGCTGGTCGCCACGGTCGGCGAGGGCCGGCTGCGGCTGATCCACGCCAACGACTCGAAGGACGTCGTCGGCGCGCACAAGGACCGGCACGCGAACATCGGCGTCGGCCACATCGGCCAGGACGCGTTCCGGGAGCTCCTGCGCCACCCCGCCACCGACGGCGTCCCGCTGATCATCGAGACGCCGGGCGGCAAGGAAGGTCACGTCGCCGACATCGAGCTGCTCAAGAAGCTCCGGGACTGATCCACTTCTGATCATTCCCGATTGATGAGTACCCCGAGGGGGTATACGGTTCCCGAGGAGAGCAGGAACCGCTACCCGAGGTTGGGGGCACCCTCATGGAGCACGAAGCACACGAGACGCACGAGACGCACCACCGTCACACCGGACACGAGGGCCACGAGAACCACGCGGACCACCACGGCGGCCACGCCGGACACGCGGCTCACGGCGGCGGGACGGCGTCCTGGAGCACGGCGGCGAAGGCCACCCTCCACTGCCTCACCGGCTGCGCCATCGGCGAGGTCCTCGGCATGATCATCGGCACCGCGCTCGGCTGGGGGAACGCGCCGACCATGGTCCTCGCGATCGCCCTGGCGTTCTTCTTCGGCTACGCGCTCACGCTGCGCGGCGTGCTCGCCGCCGGCCTGGACCTCCGGTCCGCCGTCAGGGTCGCGCTCGCCGCCGACACGCTCTCGATCCTCGTGATGGAGATCGTCGACAACGGCGTGCTGCTGCTCGTACCCGGCGCCATGGACGCCCACCTGGACGACGCCCTCTTCTGGGGTGCGCTCGCCTTCGCCTTCGCCGTCGCCTTCCTGGTCACCACACCGGTGAACAAGTGGATGATCGGGCGGGGCAAGGGCCACGCGGTGGTCCACCGCTACCACCACTGACGGAGCCGTACGCGACGGCCCGGGGCGGCTACAGCTCCGGGCCGTCGCCCGGTTCCTCCTGGTACGAGTAGCGCTGCTCGGTCCACGGGTCGCCGAGGTTGTGGTAGCCGCGCTCCTCCCAGAAGCCCCGGCGGTCGGCCGTCATGTACTCCACGCCCCGGACCCACTTCGGGCCCTTCCAGGCGTACAGGTGCGGCACGACGAGCCGCAGCGGGAAGCCGTGCTCGGCGGTGAGCAGCTCACCGTCCTTGTGGGTGGCGAAGATCGTGCCCTCGGCGGCGAAGTCGGCGAGCCGCATGTTGGCGCTGTAGCCGTACTCGGCCCACACCATGACGTGCGTGACGTGCGGCGCGGGCGGCGCGAGTTCCAGGACCGTGCGGGCGGCGACCCCGCCCCACTCGGCGCCGAGCATGCTGAACTTGGTCACGCAGTGCAGATCGGCCACGACCGTGGAGAACGGCAGGGCCGAGAACTCCTCGTGGTTCCAGCAGCGCTTGTCGCCGTCGGCGGTCGCGCCGAAGACGCGGAACTCCCAGCGCTCCGGCTTGAACTTGGGCACCGGCCCGTAATGGGTGACCGGCCAGCCGCGCTGGAGCCGCTGCCCCGGCGGAAGCTCGGGCGAAATCTCCGGCATCCCCACGTCCCGGTGTACTCCGCTCTCCGGCTGACCCATGTCCTCCATGGTGACAGACCGCAAGGGGTGGTCATGACCAGCCACCCGGCCGGACGCGTCCATTCGGGCAAGTCCTACTAAGCCTGCACTTACTGGACGCCCCCCATTTGGAGTGCGAGGATGCGGCCATCCTGCCCCGTGACGGGGTGGATACACCCCGTGATGGAAGGAACCTGGAGCGATGCAGGGCGACCCCGAGGTCCTGGAGTTTCTGAACGAGCAGCTGACCGGCGAGCTGACGGCCATCAACCAGTACTGGCTGCACTACCGCATCCAGGACAACAAGGGCTGGACGAAGCTCGCGAAGTACACCCGCGAAGAGTCCATCGACGAGATGAAGCACGCGGACAAGCTGACCGAGCGCATCCTGATGCTCGACGGCCTGCCCAACTACCAGCGGCTCTTCCACGTGCGCGTCGGCCAGACCATCACCGAGATGTTCCAGGCGGACCGCCAGGTCGAGGTCGAGGCGATCGACCGGCTCAAGCGGGGCATCGAGGTCATGCGCGCCAAGGGCGACGTCACCTCGGCCAACCTCTTCGAGGAGATCCTCGCGGACGAGGAGCACCACATCGACTACCTGGACACCCAGCTGGAGCTGATCGAGTCGCTGGGCGAGGCGCTCTACATCTCGACGCTCATCGAGCAGCCGAGCTAGGCGGCCTCGGGCAGCTCGACGACGGCGTCCTCGGCGGCGAGGGCCGGCATGCCCTGGTCGAGGAGCTCGCGGCGCGGGCAGTTCCCCCGCCCGAGAATGGCCTGAATGCGCCGTACACACGAACCGCAGTCGGTGCCCGCCTTGCAGGCGGAGGCGATCTGGCGGGGCGTGGAGGCGCCGGCTTCCGCGTGCTCCTTGACCTGCTTCTCCGTGACACCGAAGCATGAGCAGACGTACACGCGGATCACCTCCCGTCGAGATCGATTAGGCTAACCTAACCTTACCCGGCGGGCCCGGAGCGCAAAAGCCTTCAATATGACGATGGGGCGCGGATCCCAAGGATCCGCGCCCCATCGTCATAGGTTTCTACTTACTGATCGCGGTACATCTCGGCCACGAGGAACGCGAGGTCGAGCGACTGGCTCCGGTTGAGGCGCGGGTCGCAGGCCGTCTCGTAGCGCTGGTGCAGGTCGTCGACGAAGATCTCGTCGCCGCCGCCCACGCACTCGGTGACGTCGTCACCGGTGAGCTCGACGTGGATGCCACCCGGGTGGGTGCCCAGCTCCTTGTGGACCTCGAAGAAGCCCTTGACCTCGTCGAGCACGTCGTCGAAGCGGCGGGTCTTGTGGCCCGAGGCGGCCTCGAAGGTGTTGCCGTGCATCGGGTCGGTCACCCAGGCGACGGTGGCGCCCGAGGCGGTGACCTTCTCGACCAGCTCCGGGAGCCCGTCCCGGACCTTGTCGGCGCCCATGCGGACGATGAAGGTCAGCCGGCCCGGCTCGCGGTCCGGGTCGAGGCGCTCGATGTACGTCAGCGCCTCCTCCGGGGTCGTCGTCGGGCCCAGCTTGATGCCGATCGGGTTCGCGATCTGCGCGGCGAACTCGATGTGGGCGTGGTCCAGCTGACGGGTGCGCTCACCGATCCAGACCATGTGGCCGGAGGTGTCGTACAGCTTGCCGGTGCGCGAGTCCGTACGGGTCAGGGCGCCCTCGTAGTCGAGCAGCAGCGCCTCGTGCGAGGCGTAGAACTCCACCGCCTTGAACTCGGCCGGGTCGGTGCCACAGGCCTTCATGAAGTTCAGGGCGTTGTCGATCTCGCGCGCCAGCTGCTCGTAGCGCTGGCCCGACGGCGAGGACCTCACGAAGTCCTGGTTCCAGGCGTGCACCTGGCGCAGGTCGGCGTAGCCGCCGGTGGTGAAGGCGCGGACCAGGTTGAGCGTGGAGGCGGAGGCGTTGTACATCCGCTTCAGGCGCTCGGGGTCCGGGACGCGGGCCTTCTCGTTGAAGTCGAAGCCGTTGACGGAGTCGCCCCGGTAGGTGGGGAGCGTCACGCCGTCACGGGTCTCGGTGCCCTTGGAGCGGGGCTTGGAGTACTGCCCGGCGATGCGGCCCACCTTGACGACGGGCACGGACGCCGCGTACGTCAGGACGGCGCTCATCTGGAGCAGGGTCTTCAGCTTGGCCCGGATGTGGTCGGCCGACACCGCGTCGAAGGCCTCCGCGCAGTCGCCGCCCTGGAGCAGGAACGCCTCGCCACGGGCGACGGCTCCCATCCGGGCGCGCAGCTGGTCGCACTCGCCGGCGAAGACGAGCGGAGGATACGACTCGAGGTCCGCGATCACATCGCGCAGAGCCTCGGCATCGGGGTACTCGGGCTGCTGCGCCGCGGGCAGGTCTCGCCAGGTCGCCTTGGCGACGGCGTGGGATTCAGCGTTCACGGTCACGCGGACCACACTACGGGGTTCTTCGTCCTGTCCTGTCCCCTGCCCAGTGACTGAGACGCGCATCCGTTATGTCCGGGCGTGATCTTCACGCCATCGAGTGATGTTACCCTCGGGCCCGTTTAGCAAACGAGCAAACCTGCTCGCCAAATACATAGCTGACAACACAGGGGTGGGCGTGACCCAGAGTCACCGCAGGGATCGCAAAAAGAAACGACTCTTGTACGGAGCGGCGGCCGCCGTCGTCGCCACCGCCACGATCGGCACCCTCGCGGTCGCCTCGCCGAGCCTCCTCGGCACGACCGGCGACGCGAAGCCCGGCGGCGACGCCACGCTCCAGGAGCAGTTCGCCGCGGCGGCGACGGAGTTCGACGTGCCGCAGAGCGTGCTGATGGCGGTGTCGTACCGCCAGACGCGGTGGGAGTCGCACGACGGGCAGCCGAGCACGACCGGCGCGTACAACGTGATGGGCCTGACGGACGTCGACGCCGAGGACATCGAGCAGCCCACCGACGAGGAGCGCCTCGCGCACCTCAACGCGAGCGGCAAGGCCGAGATCGAGAAGACCTTCGACAAGGCCAAGGCGCTGGCCGCGCTGTCGAAGGAGAGCGTCGACACCGACGACCCCCGGCTGCACACCCTGGACAAGGCCGCGAAGCTGATCGGCAGCGACGCCGAAACCGTGAAGAACGACACCGCCGCGTCCGTCCGCGCCGGTGCCGCGCTGCTCGCCGAGTACCAGAAGCAGGCCGGCGCCGAGCTGTCCGGGGACCCGTCCGACTGGTACCCGGCCGTGGCCCGCTACAGCCAGTCCCCCGACAAGAAGGGCGCCGACCTCTTCGCGGAGCGCGTCTTCGAGTCGATCAAGACGGGCGAGCAGGCCGTCACCACCGAGGGCCAGCCGGTCACCCTGCCGGCCGAGCCCGCGGTGGAGCCCGACAAGCCGTCGAACGTGCCGCTGGCCGCGACCTTCGCGAGCACCACGGCGAACCCGACGCCCGAGTGCCCCCCGACCGGTCTGGTCTGCGACTACCGCCCGGCCGAGGTCCCGAGCACCGGCCAGCGGAACTACACGCTCGCCGAGCGGGCCAAGGGCACCCAGCTGGACATCAGCCGGATCGTGATCCACGACACCGAGGGCAGCTACGAGGGCACCATCGCCGCCTTCCAGAGCGCGACGGCCAAGGGCAGCGCCCACTACCTGATCCGCGCGAGCGACGGTCTGGTCACCCAGATGGTCCAGAACAAGAACATCGCCTGGCACGCGGGCAACTGGACCGACAACATGCACGCCATCGGCGTGGAGCACGAGGGCTACGCCATCAAGGCGGGCCAGTGGTACACCGAGCCCCAGTACGAGTCCTCCGCCAAGCTCGTGAAGTACCTCGCGGCCCAGTACGGCATCCCGCTGGACCGCGAGCACGTCATCGGCCACGACGAGGTCGCCGGCCACGTCGACGCCAAGGTCGCGGGCATGCACTGGGACGCCGGTCCGTTCTGGGACTGGAACCACTACATGTCCCTCCTCGGCGCCCCGACCGGCGCCGGCGGCGCGGGCGGACTGCTCCAGCCCGGCCAGCTGGTCCGGGTCGTCCCGCCGTTCACCTCGGCGAACCAGCCGAAGATCACCTACGGCGGCGGCACCGTCGCCGCCCAGCCGGCCAACTTCGGCTACCTGTACACGACGCCGTCCACGACGACGCCGATCAAGGACGCGTACATCCCCAACGTCCTGTGGAGCGACGGCCCGAACTGGGGCAACAAGGTCCGCGCGGGCGGCACCTACGTCGTGACGGGCGTCCAGAACAACTGGACGCAGATCTGGTACGGCGGCCAGAAGGCGTGGTTCCAGAACCCGGGCGGCCAGTACACGTCCGTGGTCAAGGACACCACGCAGCGGGTCCTCAAGGCCGCCCCCGGCAAGACCCCGCTGATCTACGGTCGCGCCTTCCCGGAGAAGGCCGCCTACCCCGGCACCGGCGGCGTCGACGCCCCCACCGACAACCCGGACTACCTGTCGAAGTACGCCTTCGGCACCGGCGGCGCGTACGTGAAGGCGGGCCCGGCGGTCAAGGGCGACGACTACTTCGGCTCCGCCCAGACGAACGTCGTCGGCACCGACACGTACATCCCGATCCGCTACAACCACCGCATGGCGTGGGTGAAGGCCTCGGACGTCGTCGAGGCCCCGGCGGCCCCCGCGGTGGACGCCACCAACCGCAACAACATCCTCGCCCGTGACTCCGCCGGCGTCCTGTGGCAGTACCAGGGCTCCGGCAACCCGGCCGCCCCGTTCCTGGCCAAGTACCGGGTCGGCGCCGGCTGGCAGGGGTACGACATCCTCACGCCGATGTCGTTCCTGCGGGCCGACGGGACCGGCGACGCGGTGGCGCGGGACAAGGACGGCGTCCTCTGGTACTACAAGGGGTCCGGCAACCCGAACACGCCGTTCAAGGCGCGCCAGCGGGTCGGCGGCGGGTGGCAGGTCTACGACAAGCTGCTCGGTGTGGGCGACATGAACGCCGACGGCAGGACCGACCTGATCGCGCGCGACAAGACCGGCGTCCTGTGGCTGTACAAGAACACCGGCGCCTCCCCCAACCCGTTCGCGACCCGCGTCAAGGTCGGCGGCGGCTGGCAGACCTACAACGAGCTGATCAGCACCGGCGACATGACCGGTGACGGCAGGCCCGAGCTGATCGCGCGCGACAAGACCGGCGTCCTGTGGCTGTACAAGAACACCGGCGGCTCCCCCAACCCGTACGCGACCCGCGCCCAGGTCGGCGGCGGCTGGCAGGCCTACAACACGATGGTCGGCACCGGTGACCTGGACAAGGACGGCAAGGCGGACCTGATCGCCCGCGACGCCTCCGGCGTCCTGTGGTTCTACAAGAACACCGGCGGCTACCCCAACCCCTACGCCCCCAAGGCGCAGGTCGGTGGCGGCTGGCAGGCGTACAACCTGATCGTCTGACCGGGTCACGCTCCTCGAACGGGGCCCGTTCCGCACCCTCCACGGTGTGGGACGGGCCCCGTTCGCGCGTCCCGCTGGGTTACAGTGCTCGCATGTACGCGCTGCCGACCCAGAACTGGTGGTGGACCGTCCCTCCGGCGGCCCACTGACTGCGCGTATCCGAAGACCACGCGAAGGCCGCCCGAGGGGCGGCCTTTCTCGTACCCGCGAGGCCGTTCCTCTCCGCACTCCGACCGGAAGGAACCCACTGCCATGGACTTCGACCTCTCCCGTCTCCTCGACGACTCCGCCCCGCCGTTCGCCCTGCTGCGCCGCCGCACGCCCGGCCGTGACCACGACACCGTCGAGGTGCTGACCGGCGCCGTCCACGAGGTGGAGCGGCTGGCCCAGCTGCCGGTGGGCGAGCGGCCGGCGCTGGCGCTGGTGCCGTTCCGGCAGATCCGGGAGCGCGGCTTCGACGTGCGGGACGACGGGACGCCGCTGTCGGTGCTGGTCGCCGACGAGACGTACGAGCTGCCGCTGGACGAGGTGCTGGACGCGCTGCCCGCGCACCCCGTCACGGTGACCGGCGGACGGTTCGACGTCTCCGACGAGGAGTACGCGGCCACCGTGCGGCGGGTGATCGAGGAGGAGATCGGCGGCGGCGAGGGAGCGAACTTCGTCATCCGGCGGACGTACACCGGCGAGATCCCCGGCTTCGGGCGGGCCGACGCGCTGGCCCTCTTCCGGCGGCTGCTCGCGGGCGAGCGGGGGGCGTACTGGACCTTCGTCGTGCACACCGGGGAGCGGACGCTCGTCGGGGCCAGCCCCGAGGTGCACGTGCGGATGGCGGGCGGGACCGTGGTGATGAACCCGATCAGCGGCACGTACCGCTACCCGGAGGGGGAGGCGCCGACCGCCGAGGGGCTGCTCGGCTTCCTCGCCGACCGCAAGGAGACCGAGGAGCTCTCCATGGTGGTGGACGAGGAGCTGAAGATGATGTGCACGGTCGGGGACATGGGCGGCGTGGTGATCGGCCCCCGGCTCAAGGAGATGGCCCATCTCGCGCACACCGAGTACGAGTTGCGCGGCCGGTCCTCGCTGGACGTGCGGGAGGTGCTGCGGGAGACGATGTTCGCGGCGACCGTGACCGGCTCGCCGGTGCAGAACGCCTGCCGGGTGATCGAGCGCCACGAGGCGGGCGGGCGCGGCTACTACGCGGGCGCGCTGGCCCTGCTCGGCACGGACGCGCACGGGACGCAGACGCTGGACTCCCCGATCCTCATCCGGACCGCCGACATCGCGCCCGACGGTCGGCTGCGGGTGCCGGTGGGCGCGACGCTGGTGCGGCACTCGGACCCGGCGGGCGAGGTCGCGGAGACCCACGCGAAGGCGGCGGGGGTGCTGGGGGCGCTCGGGGTGCGGGAGGGGCGCCCGGCGGAGGACGCCGCCGGCCGGCCGCGGCTCGCGGACGATCCGCGGGTGCGGGCCGCGCTGGACGCCCGGCGGGCGGACCTGGCGCCGTTCTGGCTGCGGATGCAGACCCGGTCGGCGGAGCTGACGGGCCACGCGCTGGTGATCGACGCCGAGGACACCTTCACGGCCATGCTGGCGCACCTGCTGCGCTCCTCGGGCCTGGAGGTGTCGGTGCTGCGCTACGACGAGCCCGGGCTGCGGGAGTTGGCACTCGCCCACGAGGGTCCGGTGGTGCTGGGGCCCGGCCCGGGCGACCCGTCGGACGCGGCGGACCCGAAGATGCGGTTCCTGCGCGGGCTCGCCGCGGAGCTGCTGCGCGGGCACCGGCACGGGCTGCTCGGGGTGTGCCTCGGGCACGAGCTGATCGCGGCCGAGCTGGGCCTGGACATCGTGCGCAAGCGCGTCCCGTTCCAGGGCGCGCAGGTGCGGATCGACCTGTTCGGCCAGGAGCGGACGGTCGGCTTCTACAACAGCTTCACGGCCCGCTGCGACGAGCGGGAGGCGACGGAGCTGGCGCTGCACCGGATCGAGGTGAGCCGGGACGCGGAGTCGGGCGAGGTGCACGCGCTGCGCGGCCCGGGCTTCGCGGGCGTCCAGTTCCACCCGGAGTCGGTGCTGACCCTGGAGGGCGCCTCGCTCACGGCCGGGCTCCTCGCCGGGGTGCTGGTCTAGGAGGCGGCCCTGGGGACCAGGACGTTCTCGCCGCGCCTGCCTTGGGTGTAGTCGAGGACGTTCTGGACCGTGGTGTCGATGATCTGGCCGACCGCGTCGACGGTGTAGTACGCCTGGTGGCTGGTCACGACGACGTTCGGGAAGGTCACCAGGCGGGCCAGGGTGTCGTCCTCGACGCCGGCGAGGGACTTGTCGAGGAAGAAGAGGCCCGCCTCCGCCTCGTAGACGTCGAGGCCGACGCCGGCGAAGCGGCCGGAGCGGAGCTCGGTGACGAGGGCGTCGGTGTCGACGAGTCCGCCGCGGCTGGAGTTGACCAGGATCGCGTCGTCCTTCATGGCCTTGAGGGCGGCGGCGTCGATGATGTGCTGGGTGGCGGGGAGCAGCGGCACGTGGAGGCTGACGAGGTCGGCCTCGGCGAGGAGCCGGTCCTTGTCGACGTACTCCATGCCCAGTTCGACGCAGGCGGGGTTCTCGGCGACGTCCCAGCCGAGGAGCCGCATGCCGAAGCCGTGGGCGATCCGGGCGAACGCCTCGCCGATCTTGCCGGTGCCGAGGACGCCGGCGGTGCGGCCCCGCATGTCACGGCCCATCAGGCCGTCGAGGCGGAAGTCGAAGTCGCGGGTGCGGTTGGAGGCGCGGACGATCCGCCGGTTGACGGCCATCGCGAGGGTCCAGGCGAACTCGGCGACCGAGTACGGCGAGTAGTACGAGACCCGGGCGACGGTGAGGCCGAGGCGCTCGGCGACCTCCAGGTCGATGTTGTTGAAGCCGGTGGAGCGCTGGGCGATCATCTGGGTGCCGCCGGCCGCCAGGGTCTGCAGGACCCGGTGGTCGAGGATGGCGTTGACGCTGGTGGAGATGATCTCGTAGCCGGCCGCGATGGGGGCGGTGTCCTCGGTGAGGAAGACGTCGAGGCAGCGGACGTCGTGGTGACCCTCGAACGCCTTCTCGATCATCGGCTTCTCGTCCGCCTGCACGCCGAATGCCAGGATCTCCACGACAGTCCTCTCGCCGAAAAGCCGCATACGCGCCCGAATATACGGCCCTGTCCCCCGTCCCGCCCGGCGCCCGGCCGGTCAGCCCTCGTCGAGGCCGCGTTCGATCGCGTACCGGACCAGCTCGACGCGGTTGTGCAGCTGGAGCTTGCCCAGGGTGTTCTGGACGTGGTTCTGCACGGTGCGGTGCGAGATGACCAGCCGCTCGGCGATCTGCTTGTAGCTGAGGCCCTTGGCGACCAGCCGCAGCACCTCGGTCTCGCGGTCGGTGAGGCGCGGCGCCTCGGGCTCGCCCGCGCCGGCCGCCGGGGCGGGTTCGGAGGCGAGGCGGCGGTACTCGCCGAGGACCAGGCCGGCGAGGCCGGGGGTGAAGACGGGGTCGCCGGCGGCGGTGCGGCGGACCGCGTCGGTCAGCTCCTCGGTGCTGGCCGACTTCAGCAGGTAGCCGGTGGCGCCGGACTTCACGGCCTCCAGGACGTCGGCGTGCTCGCCGCTCGCCGAGAGGACCAGGACCCGCAGCCCGGGCAGCGTCCCGACCAGCTCCTTGCAGACCTGGACGCCCGGCTTGGCCGGCAGGTTCAGGTCCAGGACGAGGACGTCGGGGGCGGCGGCCGGGGCCCGGCGGACGGCCTGCTCGCCGTCGCCCGCGGTGGCGACGACGGTGAAGCCCGCCTCGGCCAGGTCGCGGGCGACGGCGTCCCGCCACATGGGGTGGTCGTCGACGACCATCACCTTGATCGACCGGTCGGGACCCGTCTGGGTCTGCGCCTCGTTCACTTCTCTCCTGCCTTCCCCCGTGCGCCCCGCGCGGGTCGCGGGACCTTCAGTTCGACTTCGGTGCCCTGGCCGGGGACCGAGATCAGCTCGGCCGTGCCGCCCAGGTCGCGCAGGCGCCCCCGGATGGAGAGCGCGACGCCCATCCGCCCCTCGCCCTCCGCCTCGGCGAGCCGGCCCTCCGGGATGCCGGGCCCGTCGTCCCGGACGGTGACGATGACCTCGTCGTCCCAGTCCTCGACGAGGATCCAGGCGCGCGCGTCCGAACCCGCGTGCACCCGCACGTTGTCCAGGGCGGCGCCGACGGCGGCGGCCAGCTCGCGGGCGGCCACGGAGGGCAGCGGCACGGGCACCCCGGGGTCGGAGAGGGTGACGCGGGCGCCGGCCCGCGGGGCGAGCAGCGTGCGCAGGTCGACGGGGGTGTCGTCGGCGGGCTCGTCGTCGACCTCGACGACCCGGACGACCGCGCCCTCGGACTCGTCCTCGGAGACGTGGCTGGTACGGGTCAGTCCGCCGGCCACCAGGGTCCGCAGGGCGACCTCCTGCTCGCCGGCCATCCGGCCCAGCTCGGCGGCCTCGCCGCCGAGGGCGGTGCCGCGCCGCTGCACCATGGCGAGGACCTGGAGGACGCTGTCGTGGATGTCGCGGGCGAGGCGCTCGCGCTCCCGGGTGGCGGCCTCGATCTCCAGGGCGCGGGCGAGGGTGCGCTCGGAGGCGCGGGCGACCTCGACGACGTAGCCGATGGCGATGGAGGCGACCCAGACGAGGAGCACGTTGTGGACGGTGTCCCGGGTGGGGTGGCCCCGCTCGATGATGTTGGCGACGGCGACGAGGGAGGAGGCGAAGCCGGCCCACCGCCAGCCGCCCTTGATGGCGTAGGCGAGGACCGAGCCGGCGGTCCATATCGTCGGCAGCGTGGGGCCGTCGACGGACTGGGCGTGGGCGTCGGCCAGCGGGGTGAGGAGGATGCCGGTGAGGGCGAGGGCCAGGTCGGCGACGAGGAAGCGCTTGGTGCAGCTGGCCGCGTTCGCCACCTTGGGCAGGGTGGCGAGGGTCCAGACGCAGAGCACCGCCAGGTAGGCGACGGCGATCCAGGGCCGTTCGTAACGGTCCCGGCCGGTGGCGAAGATCAGCACCGCGTAGACCATCGTCAGGACGCGGTACCCGGTCAGCGCCCGCCACAGCGGCTGCTCGACCGACATGCGCACGACACGCTCGCGCTTGGCCATCTCCCCCACCCCCACCGGCGCCCCCTCGACGGGAACGTCAGGCGCCGGACTCTTCCCGTGCGGCGATCTCCGCCTTCACGGCCTCCTTGGCGGCCTTCTCGGCCTCCGCGAGCTGCCGCTTGGCGGCGGTCGCGTAGATGTCCACGTACTCCTGGCCGGACAGCTTCATGATCTCGTACATGACCTCGTCGGTCACCGAGCGGAGGATGAAGCGGTCGCCGTCCATGCCCTGGTAGCGGGAGAAGTCCAGCGGCTTGCCGATCTTGATCCCGGGGCGCATCAGCTTCGGGAGGACCTTGCCGGGCGGCTGGATCTTCTCGGTGTCGATCATGGCGACGGGGATCACCGGGGCGCCGGTGGCCAGCGCGACCCGGGCGAGCCCGCCGGGCTTGCCGCGGTAGAGCCGGCCGTCGGGCGAGCGGGTGCCCTCGGGGTAGATGCCGAAGAGGCCGCCGCCCTCGATGACCTCGATGCCGGCCTTGATCGCCGCCTCGCCGGCGCCGCGGGCGCCCGAGCGGTCCACCGGGAGCTGCCCGACGCCCTTGAAGAAGGCGGCGGTCAGACGGCCCTTCACACCGGGCGTGGTGAAGTACTCCGCCTTGGCGATGAAGGTGACCTTGCGGTCGAGGACCGCGGGCAGGAAGAAGGAGTCCGAGAAGGACAGGTGGTTGCTGGCCAGGATCGCGGGCCCTTCGGCGGGCACGTTCTCCAGGCCCTCCACCCAGGGCCGGAAGGCGAGCTTCAGGGACCCGCCGATGGAGAACTTCATTGCGCCGTAGATCAACTCGCCATGCCTTCCGTGTGCCGTCGCCCCGACTTTATCCCGTGGTGACGTGCCGCCCCCGCTGCGGCCCTGGTCGGTGTCGGTCCGGTCGCGTACCGTGAAGGTCCTTCCCCCCGTCGCCGCACGGTTCCTGCGCCCCGACGCGCCGGAGCCGCAGACCGAACAGGAGACCCCGGTGCCGGTCCTTCCCGGAGCCGAGCCGTACCGCCATGACGGCGGAGAGGTCGGCGTCCTTCTCTGTCACGGATTCACCGGTTCCCCGCAGTCGATGCGCCCGTGGGGCGAGTACCTCGCGGACCGCGGCCTGACCGTGTCGGTGCCCCTGCTGCCCGGGCACGGCACGCGCTGGCAGGACATGCAGCTCACCACCTGGCACGACTGGTACGCGGAGGTGGACCGGGCGCTGCGCGAGCTGACCGCCCGCTGCTCCACGGTCTTCGTCTTCGGCCTCTCCATGGGCGGGGCGCTGACCCTCCGGCTGGCCGCGAAGCACGGCGACGCGGTCCGCGGCATCGTGCTGGTCAACCCGGGCAACAAGGTGCACGGCCTGGCCGCGCACGCCCTGCCCGTCGTGCGGCACCTCGTCCCCACGACGAAGGGCGTCGCCAACGACATCGCGAAGGAGGGCGCCACCGAGGTCGGGTACGACCGCGTCCCGCTGCACGCGGCGCACTCGCTGCGGCGGTTCTTCCGGCTGGTGGACGCCGAGCTGCCGCAGGTCACCCAGCCCCTCCTGCTGCTGCACAGCCCGAACGACCACGTGGTGCCGCCGGCCGACTCGGCCCGGGTGCTCAGCCGGGTCTCCTCCACGGACGTCCGGGAGGTCCTGCTGGAACAGAGCTACCACGTCGCGACGTTGGACCATGACGCGGAGAGGATCTTCGAGGAGAGTCTGGCGTTCGTCGAGCGCCTCGCCCCGGGAGTCGTGGGCGGGAAGGGGAGCAGGAGCGGTGGCTGACCAGCAGGACGGCGGCGAGCGGGAGCCGCAGCCCATCGACGAGGAGGCGGCGTGGGCCGCGATCGTCGCGGGGTACGGCGAGGAGCCCGTGGACCCGCCGGGGGCACGGCCGTACCGGCCGATCGAGAACCTGCGGCTGCCCGAGCCGGAGGAGCTGGAGGCCCGCGAGGCCCGGGCCGCCTCGGGCGCCGACGTGCCGAAGCCGGACAAGACGAAGCGGGAGCCGGCCCCGGCCGAACCGGAACCCGAGGCGGGTGACGACGACGGCCCCGGTGACGCCCGGCCGGCCCTCGGCAGCTCGATCACCTTCGCGCCCGGCGTGCGGCCGAGCGGCGGTCCGCGCGACTACAGCCTGTCCGAGCCCGAGGAGGGCCCCGGCGGCGCGGACGAGGGGCACTTCGTGCCGCCCGAGCCGCCGCCGCTCCCGGAGGCGGACACCACCACCAAGTTCGCCTGGCTCGCGGTGGTCGGCGGCCCGGTCCTGATGCTCCTCGCGGTCCTGCTCCGGTGGGACATGACCTGGTGGCTCACCACCCTGTGCATCGGCGGCTTCCTCGGCGGCTTCGTCACCCTGGTGGCCCGCATGAAGGGCGACGACGAGGACGGCGACGGCTACGACGACCCGGGCCGCGGCGCGGTGGTGTGACCCGCCCCGGGCCGCGGCGCGACGGTGTGACCCGCATCGGACCGCCGCCCGCGGCCTGACCGCCGCCGGCACCGGCACCGGCACCGGCAGGTGGGCAGTACCTCCCGACGCCGCTCTCGCACCACTCGCCGCCGGGAGCGCCTCCCGGGCTTCGACCGGCTGCGGCGGACTCCGCCCGCCGGCCGAGGGCCGGGCGGATCGTCAGACCGCCGCCCGCAGCCTGACCGCCGCCAGCACCGGCAGGTGATCCGTGGCGGCGGTCAGGTCGGTCGGGTCGAGGTGGGGCGGGACGCCGCAGCCGAGGAAGTCGACGCCGTCCGTGGCCAGGATCGCGTCGATGCGCTGGTGCGGACGGTCCGCGGGGTGGGTGTGCGCGGTCCCGCGGGGGGCCGCGTCCCAGCCGTCGCGGAGGGTCGCCGTGAGCCGGGTGAAGGCGGGGCCGCCGGGGCGCTCGTTGAGGTCGCCGGCGACGATCGTGTACGGGGTGCCCAGCGCGGCGACCCGGTCGAGGACCAGCCCGGCCTGGGCGTACCGCTCGTCCTCGCGCAGGCCCAGGTGGCAGCTGACGAGACCCAGCCGTACGGCTCCGAAGCGGACGACGGCGGTGGCGAGGCCGCGCCGGTGCAGTCCGGGGGTGAGCGGCAGGAGCACGTCCTCGGTCCGCTCGACGGTGGCGCGCAGCGAGCAGAGCAGCATCGGGCCCGCGGCGGTCGCCCCGCCGGAGAGCATGACCAGTTCGCTCTTGGCGGCCAGCCGGGCGGCGTGCTTGCGCCAGCGGAAGAAGCGCGGGGCCTCCTGGACGAGGACGACGTCGGGGGCGCAGGCCCGGATCACCCGGGCGAGGGCGTCCTCGTCGTCGCGCATCGAGCGGATGTTGTAGCTGAGGATCCGGACCACGGCGGAGCCGTCCGGCTCGGTACGGGAGGCGGGCAGCGCGCCCGTCGCGTCGAGGGCCATGGGCCCACGATAAGGCGGATGCCCGCCCCGCCCCAGGGGGCGCGGCGGGCATCGGCCGGACGGGACGCGGGGATCAGCCCTGGCGGGCCAGGTCCGCGGCGCCGACGAGACCGGCCTTGTTCCCGAGCTGGGCGGCGAGCACCTGGGCGTGCGGTCGCCACTGGCCGCCGATCAGCCACCGCCGGAAGGACTTCCGGATCGGGTCCAGGACGAGGTCGCCCTCGTCCGAGACGCCGCCGCCGACGATGAACGCCGACGGGTCGAAGAGCGACGCCAGGTCGGCGAGGCCCGCGCCGGCCCAGCGGGCCAGCTCGCGGAAGGAGTCCACGGCGACCGGGTCGCCCGCGCGGGCGGCCTCGCTGACGTGCTTGCCCTGGATGCCGTCCGGGGAGCCGTCGCCCAGGCCGAGCAGGATCTCGGCCCGCTCCGGGGTGGCGTTGGCGCGCTGCCGGGCGTACCGGACGAGGGCGCGGCCGGAGGCGTACTGCTCCCAGCAGCCCTGGCTGCCGCAGCCGCACAGCAGGCCGTCGGGGACGACCCGGATGTGGCCGAACTCGGCGGCGACGCCGAAGCGTCCGCGGCGCAGCTTGTTGCCGATGATGATGCCGCCGCCGAGGCCGGTGCCGAGGGTGATGCAGATGACGTCCTCGTGGCCCTGGCCGGCACCGAAGCGGTACTCGCCCCAGGCGGCCGCGTTGGCGTCGTTCTCGACGACGACGGGCAGGCCGACGCGCTGCTCGACCTTGTCCTTCAGCGGCTCGTGCCGCCAGTCGATGTTCGGCGCGAAGAGGACCGTGGCCCGCTTGTCGTCGACGTATCCGGCGGCGCCGATGCCGACGGCCTCGATCCGGTGTCCCTTGCCAGCCTCGGAGACGGCCGCGCAGATGGCGTCGACGATGCCTTCGGGGGTCGGCGGGGTGGGCACCGTGTGCGTGTCGAGGATGTTGCCCTCCTCGTCGACCACGCCGGCCGCGATCTTCGTGCCGCCGATGTCGACGCCGATGGTGAGTCCCATGAATCCCTCAGTTTTCGGTCGAGCCCCGCTAGGGCCCACCGTACCCGAGGGGAGGCGCCGTACTGATCAGTCCAGGTCGATCGGACGGCCGGTGGTGGGGCCGTCCTCGCCGTCGCGGCGCTCCTCCGGGGAGGGCTCGCGGGGGGTGTCGGCGGCGCGCCGGGGGTCGTCCTCGGAGAGGTCGGGGCCCCGGGTCCAGCGGGTCTCGTGGCCCTCGACGGCCGAGCGGTAGGCGGCGAGGAGTTCGCTGCCGGCGGCGGCGAGGTGGTCGAAGACCTGCGGGTTGCGCTCGATGACGGGCTCGACGGCGGCCTTCGCCTGGTTGACGAGGCCCTTGACGGTCTCGGCGGCCTGGGCGGCGGCTCCGGCGGCGTTCTGCCCGCCGAACAGCGGGGCCGCGGCGCCGAGTCCGCCGGTGAGCTTCTCGGCGACGGCCTCGAAGAGCCTGCGGAACTCCTCGGCGGGCGAGCCGGGTTCCTCCCCGTGCCGCGCGCGGCGGCGGGCCTTCTCCGCCTCCAGGTCCTCGGCACACGCGTCGGCCCAGGCGTCCGGATCGCTGCTCATGGCGTACTCCTCCGTCGCTTCCCTTCCTTCGACGGTACACGCCCGGGGGCGGGGGTCAGGAGGGCTCGGGCCACAGTCCGGGGTCGGGGGCGAAGCGGATGGCGAGGTCGCCGTCGACGAGTCCGGCGCCGGTGACGGTGCAGCGGCGCAGGGCGGGAGGGAGGGGAAGGGTGCGGCGGAAGGGGCCGGCGCCGAGGAGGAGCTCGTCGCCCCGGCGGACGAGGGAGAGGTCCTGCTTGACGGCGCCGGGCAGCGGCAGGTGCCAGACGAGCACGCCGTCCTGGGCGCGCCGGTCCTCGACGGCCGGTGCGGGCGCGGGGGCGGGCGGCAGGCCGGGCCGGACGGCGGCGAGCAGGGCGAGGTCCTCGGGACCGCGCGGGTCGCGGCCGAGGTGCGGCAGCTCGTGGAGGACGTCCCCGGCGTCGGCGCGGAGGGCCGCCAGGTGCCGGTGCTGCTCGGCGGTGAGGGCGGCGAGCCAGGGGTCCTCGGAGGCGGCGGGCAGGAGCCGGTTGGCGATCACGGCGTCGAGGGCGAGGCCCTGGAGGGCGAGGCCGAGGCGGGCTTCGCGGAGGGTGGCGGCGGCGGCCGGGCCGGGTTCGAGGACGAGCCGGACGGTGGTCCCGGGGGCCTCGACGACGGCCTGGACGGCGGCGAGTTCCCGCTCCCAGCGGGCGGTGGTCTCGTACAGCCACCGGGCGGGCATGGGGACGCCGGCGAGCTGGGCGAGCATCGGGCGCAGGGCGCGGGCGGCCTGCCGCTCGGGCGGCAGCAGCCGGCGCAGGTAGCGGCGGAGCTGTTCGGGGAGGGCGAGGACGGTCAGGGCCTCGCGCAGCGGCGGCAGGTCGACGACGGCGACGTCGTGGTCCCCGGCGGCGGCCTCGCGCACCGCCCTGAGCAGGGCGAACTGGCGGCTGCCGGGCAGTTCGGTGAGCTCCGCGTCCTCGAAGGGCGAGGCCCCGAGGAGGTCGAGCGCGGTCGAGGAGCGGGCCTGGAGGGCGAGGAACTCCCGCCGGAAGTCCCCCGCCGGGTCGGGCCGCAGCACGGTGAGCGTCCCGGGCCCCGCGGCACCGGCGGTGTCGGCGACGTCGGCGACCGGTCCGGGCCGCGCGGGGTCCGCGTCGCCGGGGACGAGCAGCACCCGCCGCCCCGCGTGGGCCTCGGCGAGGGCGGTCGCGACGGCGACCGTGGTGCGCCCGGCGCCGCCGGCTCCGGTGACGAGGATGATCCGCATACGGGTGACGCTACCGCGCGGCGCCGGAGCACCGGGCGGCGGGCGCGGGACGGGGCCGGGCCGCGTGGCCGGGCCGTGCCCGTCGGGGCGGC
>NZ_BNBS01000021.1 GCF_014656075.1 Streptomyces hydrogenans | reverse complement strand
GGCGCCCGCCATCGCTGCCGCGGCGGCGGCGACGGCGGCGGAGGCGGACAGGCCGAGGGCGAGCAGGACGCCGCCGCCGGCCTCGCCGAGGCCCGCGGCGATGGCGGACTCGCGGGGCGGGTGGAAGCCCATGGCGGACATCGCCCCGGCGGTGCCCTCGATGCCCCCGCCGCCGAACCAGCCGAAGAGCTTCTGGGTGCCGTGCGCCGCGAGCACGGCACCGGTGCCGACCCGCAGCACGAGCAGCCCGAGGTCGCGCCGGTTGGGATGAGCCATGACGTTCTCCAGGTGCGGGAGGGGACGCGTACGCCCCCACTGTCGGCGGACCGCTCCACCGCCGCCGCCCGGGAGGGCGTCCAATACGCCACTTGAGTCATGTTTTGCGGCGTTTGCCCCGCATTGCTTGACTGGGGTGGCCGTCGCCGCTCCCGGGGGCCGGGAGCGGCCCGAGGGAAGTGGGTACGCATGACCGCCGAGTCCACCGACACCGCCGCGCTGCGCGAGCGGGTCCGGGCCCTGATGCCGCGCGCCGAGGAGGACCTGACCGCGCTGGTCGCGATGCGCTCCGTGGCCGACCCCCGCCAGTTCCCGCCCGAGGAGTGCGCCAAGGCCGCGGACTTCCTGGTACGGGCCTTCGCCGAGGCGGGGCTGGAGGACATGCGGCGGGTCACCACCCCGGACGGCACGGACGCGGTGGTCGGGCACGGGCGGGGCCCCGAGGGCGCGCCCACCGTCCTCCTCTACTGCCACTACGACGTGCAGCCGCCGCTCGACGACGCCGCCTGGCGCACCCCGCCGTTCGAACTGACCGCGCGTGACGGACGCTGGTACGGGCGCGGCGCCGCCGACTGCAAGGGCAACATCGCCATGCACCTCACGGCGCTGCGCGCGCTCGGCGGCGCGGACGGCGCCGGCTTCCCCGTGAACCTCAAGTTCGTGGCCGAGGGTTCGGAGGAGCAGGGCACCGGCGGCCTCGAACAGCTGGTGCCCCGGCAGCCCGAACTCTTCGAGGCGGACGCCCTGTTGATCTGCGACACCGGCAACTTCGCGCTCGGGCTGCCCACCACGACGACCTCGCTGCGCGGGCTGACCAACGTGGTGGTGACGGTCTCCACGCTCAAGGGCGAGATGCACTCGGGCATGTTCGGCGGACCGGCACCGGACGCGCTGGCCGCGCTGGTGCGGATCCTGGACAGCCTGCGCGACGAGCACGGCAACACCGCGATCGACGGACTCGCGGGCGACGGGACGTGGGACGGGGTGTCCTATCCGGCCGAGCAGTTCCGCGCCGACGCCGGCGTCCTCGACGGGGTGCACCTGGTCGGCACCGGCTCGATCGCCGACGAGCTGTGGGCACGGCCCGCGGTCACCGTGCTCGGCATCGACTGCCCGCCGGTGGTCGGCTCCTCCGCCGCCGTGCAGGCGAAGGTGCGGGCGCGGGTCAGCCTGCGGGTGCCGCCGGGGACCGACGCCGAGCAGGCCCGCAAGGCGCTCTCCGACCACCTGGTGGCCGCGGCGCCCTGGGGCGCCCGGGTCGAGGTGGAGGCGGAGAGCGTCGGACAGCCCTTCCGGGCCCGCACCGACGGGCCCGCGTACACGGCGCTCGGGGCGGCGCTGAGCGAGGCGTACGGCGAGGCCATGGTGCAGTCGGGGCAGGGCGGTTCGATCCCGCTGTGCAACGTGCTCGCGGACCGCTTCCCGGACGCGGAGATCGCGCTGATCGGCGTGGAGGAGCCGGGCTGTCTCATCCACGCCCCGAACGAGAGCGTCGACCCCACGGAGATCGAGCGGATGGCCCTGGCCGAGGCGTTGTTCCTCCGCTCCTACGCCGGGGCGTTCGCGCGCTCCGCCACGAAGTAGACAGGAGACCCGTCCATGACGCAGACGCACGAGAGGCCGCACGACCGGCCGCACGACGGGACCGCGCGGAGCGACCTGCCTCGGGGACCGCTCACCCTGCTCGCCGGGGCGGCCTGGCAGGCGCTCCTGGTGGCCGGGCTCGTGGCCCTGGTCCTCGGGGTGCTGGTGCTGGTGTGGCCGGGCGCCTCGCTGCTCGCGGCCGGTGTGCTCTTCGGCCTCTACCTGCTCTTCAGCGGGGTGATGCAACTCGTCGCCGCCTTCGGCACGCACGCCACCGCCTCGCTGCGGGTGCTGGCCTTCATCAGCGGCGCCCTGTCGATCCTGCTCGGCCTGTTCTGCTTCCGGGGCGCGACGCAGTCGATCCTGCTGCTCGCGCTGTGGATCGGCATCGGCTGGCTGTTCCGCGGCATCACGCAGACCGTCGCGGCGGCCTCCGACCCGGCGATGCCGGCCCGGGGCTGGCAGGTCTTCCTCGGCGTCGTCAGCGCCGTCGCCGGGGTCGTGCTGATCGTCTCGCCGCTGGAGTCGGTCGCGGTGCTGACCCTGCTCGGCGGGATCTGGCTGATCGCGGTCGGCGCGGCCGAGATCGTCACGGCGATCCAGATCCGCTCGCGGGCCAGGGACCTGCCGCCGGGAGCCTGATCCGCCCCGCTGTGCGCCGCTCGTCCGGTCCGCCGTCCGCCCGATCTCCGGGCGGGCGGCGGACCGGCTCGTTCCGTGCGCTAGATTTTGCCGGTCCATGACCGTCGATCGCTCGCGATCACCACTCTCCGGAGCCGGCTTCCCATGACCGACATCGTCAACGGCCTCGGCCGTGCCACCGCCTACGGCGCCCTCGGCGTGGTCCTGCTGATCCTCGGCATCGTCCTGGTGGACATCCTGACCCCCGGCAAGCTGGGCCGGCAGATATGGGAGGACCGCAACCGGAACGCGGCGATCCTGCTCAGCTCCGCCCTGCTCGGCATCGGGGGGATCGTCTTCACGTCGATCTGGACCACCTACGACAACTTCGGCAAGGGACTGGCCTCCACGGCCGCGTTCGGTCTCCTCGGCCTGGTGATGATGGCCGTCGCGTTCCTCGTCGTGGACCTGGTGACGCCCGGCAAGCTGGGTGCCACGCTGGTGGACCCGGAGCCGCACCCGGCGGTCTGGGTGACCGCCTCCTGCAACATCGCCGTCTCCGCGATCGTCTCCGCGTCGATCGCCTGACGCCGGTCGCCCGAGGAGTCGGGGGCCGAATCCGCACCCTTCCGGCCCGGTGCCCGTCCGTTCAGGACGGGGCCGGGCCGGCGGGGTTTCCGGACGGTTCCACCTCCAGGAAGCGGCGGCCGCGCGGGCCCTTGTACAGCAGGGCCTCCCAGCCGAGCCGGGCCAGTGCCTCGGCGCAGGTCGTCAGCGCGGCGGTCTCCCGACCGGCGGCGCCGGAGCCGGGCGGCCCCAGCCACTCGACCACGGCGGTGGCGGGCCGCTCCCCCGCCCGCACCCGGTAGCCGGTCGCGGTCCGGGACCCGGCGGCGTCCACCGCCGAGGGGGCGAGCCCGCCGGACTCCAGGGCCAGCGCCACGGCCCGTACCGGCTGCCGGCGCTCCCACGGGGCGGGTACGTCCCCGGCCGCGCCGCCCGGACCGCCGGTCAGGCGTCTGATCTGGCGGAGCCCGTCGAGCGCGGAGCGCACCTCGCGGGAGCGCTGCTCGGCGTCGCCCGTGAGGGGCGGTCCGTCCCCCGTCGCCGCCTCGAACGCCCCCTTGGCGTCCGGGTCCCGGCTCACAGGAGGCGCCGGATCTCGCCGCGGACCCGGTAGAAGCCGCCCGCGGCCGGGTGCAGGGCCTCCACGACGTAGCGCGCGCCGGCCTCGCGGATGGCGCGCGGGAACTGCACGTTCCACGACGTCTCGTAGCCGTGGCTGACCACCCGGACGCGGCTGCGGCCGCCCTCGCGGACGCACTCGACGACGATCGAACCGGCCGGGGCCTCGGCCACCGAGGCGACGGCGGCGACGGCGGACGCGGTGGTCGCCGGGGTGTAGGTGGGCAGCGCGGCGGCCAGCTTGACGTCCCGCACCACGGGCACGCTGCCCTGCTGGGCGGCCTCGATCGCCGCCTCGCTCGCGTCCACGCAGACCAGCGAGCCGTCGGTGGTCACCAGGTACAGCCGCTCGTCGCGGTACTGCATGGAGAGCGCGGAGCCGCCGCCGGTGCCGAGCTTCCACAGCCGGGTGCCGTCCTCGGCGAAGCAGTAGACGGAGGAGGACGAGTCGCCCGCGAAGACGAAGCGGCCGCCGGGCGAGGTGGCACACGCGTACACCATCGCGTCGCAGGCGTAGACGGCCTCGACGCGGCCGTCCCGCTTCGCGAGCCGCTGCACCTTGCGGTGGCCGGTGCCCGCGTAGACGGCCGTCCGCTCCTGCCAGCCGAAGAGCACCGCGCCGTCGGAGGCGGTGTGCCACAGCTCGCCGGTGCCGTCCGCCGCATAGGCGGTCACGCCCTTGGTGTCGCCGTAGTAGACCGCCCGGCTGTCCGCCCGGACCATCCAGGCGTACTCGCCGCGGCCGGAGCGGGACCACTGGTGCTCGTCCTCGTGGTCGATGACGGTGAGGCGGCCGGAGCGGTCGGCCACGTCGAGGACGCCCTCGTGGATGTCGAGCCAGAAGATGTCGACGTCGGCGCTGATGTCGTAGGCGGCGAACGGCAGTTTGGAGGAGAGGTCGTAGACCTTGCCGTCGTCACAGCCGGCGTAGATCCAGAAGTCGTCGGCGACCAGGCACTTCACGCCGTCGGGCAGGCCGAAGCGGGCCAGCACCTCGCCGCCGTGGTCGAGGGTGAAGACGTCCCCCGCCTGGTTGCCCACCCAGATCCGCTGCTCGTCGACGTGGATGCCGAAGGCGGCGGAGCCGGTCCGGAAGCGCCACAGGACGGGGGCGACGGCCCGGGCCGTGGAGGGCGCGGAGCCGACCGCGCGGCGGGTGACGGCCCGGGCGGCGCGGCCGCCCGGCACGGCGGGCGCGTAGCCCTTGCGGACCTTCTCGCCGATCTTCTTCGCCGCCGCGGCCCGCGCCTTGTCCGCGGTCGCGAAGGAGGAGCGCTGGGTCTGTCCGGCCGCGCCGATGCGGCCGTAACGGACCGATACGTCCAGGCCCTCGACGGTCACTTCGTAGAACTTGTGGGCACCGCCGCCGTCCTGCGACAGCTCCAGATAGGTCGTCGTCATGGGGGGAACGTTAGGGCCGACCACTGACAGCGGCCTCCGTGAGGCCCTGGCCAAGGCGTAGTCCCGGGCGTCCGCGACCCTTCCGCGTCCGTGCGGACGCGCACGGGCACGCCGCCGTGCGCGCCGCCCGGGCCCGTGGGGCGGGGCGGTGGTGCGTACGGCGGCGCGCTCCGGCGCTCAGGCCGGGGAGGGGGCCTGTGCCTTCGGGTTCTCCGTGACCGTGATGCGGCCCTTGCGGAGGGTCGCCAGGCGGGGGGCCCGGCGGGCGAGGGTGCTGTCGTGGGTGACCATCACGAAGGTCAGGCCGTGTTCCTGCCAGAGCCCTTCGAGGAGGTCGGCGATCTCGTCGCGGGTGGACTCGTCGAGATTGCCGGTCGGTTCGTCGGCGAGCAGCACCTGGGGCCGCTTGACCAGCGCGCGGGCGATGGCCACGCGCTGCTGCTGGCCGCCGGAGAGCTCGGACGGCAGATGGGCCAGGCGCTCGCCGAGGCCGACCGACTCCAGCGCCTCCGCGGCCCTGCGGCGGCGCTCGCCGGCCTTGACGCCGAGCGGGACCAGCGCGGTCTCCACGTTCTCCTGGGCGGTGAGCGTGGGGATGAGGTTGAAGCTCTGGAAGACGAAGCCGATGTACTGGCTGCGGACGGCCGTGAGCCGGCTCTCGGAGAGCTTGGCGAGGTCGGTGCCGTCGAGGAACACGCTGCCGGCGGTGGGGCGGTCGAGGCCGCCGAGCATCTGGAGCAGCGTGGACTTGCCGCCGCCGGTGGGGCCCTGGATGACGAGGCGGTCGCCCTGCGCGATCTTCAGGTCGATCCCGGCGAGGGCGTCGACTCTCGCCTGGCCGCGCCGGTACTGCTTGGTGACGCCGATGAGTTCGTACATGGATGGGACTCCTGCGGTACGGGGAGGGGTGGGCGGCTACTCGACGCGGCGCAGCGCGTCGGCGGGGCGCAGCCGGGAGGCGCGCCAGGCGCCGAACGCTCCGGCGACGAGGCCGCCGACGAGGGCGAGGAGGACGGCGAGGCCGACGGTGGTGAGGCTGACCGGGGCGGTGAGGGCGATGTCGACGCTGCGGCCCGCCGCGGTGCGCGTCATGCCGGGGCCGCCCGCGCCGCCGCCGAAGGCCATGCCGCCGCCGCGGCCTGCGAACCCGCTCGCGCTCGCGCCGAGTTCGGCGGTGAGGGTGGGGCTGACGGCGGTGACGGCGTAGGCGCCGGCGAGGCCGACGGCGATGCCGAGGGCGCCGCCGATGACGCCGTTGACGAGCGCTTCGCCGACGACCTGGCGGGTGACGCGGCCGCTCTTCCAGCCGAGCGCCTTGAGGGTGCCGAACTCGCGGACCCGGCGGCTGACGGCGGAGGAGGTGAGGAGCCCGGCGACGAGGACGGCGGCGAGCAGCACGGCGTACGAGAGCCACCTGCCGACGTTGGAGGCGAGGCCGGCGGCGGTGTCGAGGGAGCCGGAGACGGTCTGGGCCAGGTCGGCGGAGGTGGTGACCGTGGTGCCGGTGACGTTCTTCTGGATGGCGGCCTTGACGGCGTCGATCTTCGTCGAGTCGGTGGCCTTGACGTAGACGGTGGTGACCTTGCCGGCCGAGCCGGACAGGGTCTGCGCGCGCTTCAGCGGGAGGTAGACCTGGGCGGTGGCCTGCCCGCTGTCCGCGGTGGCGATGCCGATGACCTCGAACTTCACGCCCTTGACGGTGAGTTCGTCGCCGACGGCGAGGTCCTTCTGCTGGGCGTAGGCACTGTCGACCACGACGACGGCCGCGTCGGTCTCGGTGGTCTTGAAGGTGCGGCCCTCACCGACCGTGGAGGTGGTGAGGGGGCCGAGGTCGGGGGTGGTGACGTCGGTGCCGTAGAGGGTGAAGGAGTCGACGTCGAAGGCGGCGCCGCCGCCGGTGACGGTGTCGCCGGGGCCGCCGGTGCCGCCCTGCCCCTGGCCGGGGGGCTGAGCCTGGCCCTGGCCCTCGCCGCGCTGGATCCGGCCGCGCCGGAACTCGCCGTCGATCTTGAGGTTGACGAGGCTGAGGCCGCCCACCGCGCGGTCCACGCCGGTCTGCTTCGCGACGGTGGCGACCGTGGAGTCGGCGAGGGTCTGGAAGCCCTGGACCATGAGCCGGTCGCTGCTCTGCTCCTCGCCCTCGTCGCCGCCCTGGAACTCGAAGCGCGGCCGGGTCGGCTGCGCTCCCTCGGCGGGCCGCTCCTGGGCCTTCGTCACCGTGAGGTCCGTGCCGAGTCCGTAGAGGGATTCGAGGACCTTGCCCTGGGCCTGCTTCATGCCGGCGGAGACCGAGGTCACGACGATGACCAGCGCGATCCCGAGCGCCAGGCCGGAGGCGACGACCAGCGCCGCCTTTCTGCGGCGGCGCAGTTCGCGCCGGAGGTAGGTGAAGAACATGGCGCGAACGTAGGCGCGCCGTGTGAGGTCGGGATAAGGCCCGCGTGAGAGCGGGATGAGAGCCCGCCGCGGCCGCCTCCCGGGGCGGGGACGGCTGCGGTGGGGACCGGACGAGCGGGGCCGGGACGGCGCGTCGCTCCGGGACGACGTTCCGCTCCGGCACCGCGCGGAGGCCACAGCGGGCCGGGGTGCGGGGCGGGCCGCCGCCTGGAGGTCGCCGCCGGTGCGCGGAGGCCGCTCCGGCGTCTCGGGCCGGCGTCTGGGGGCCCGCCGCGCCCCGCGCGCCGGCGCCTGATGCCACGCCGGCGCGCGGGGCACGGTGGTTTCCGGCCGTCAGGCGAGCTTCTTCAGGACCTCCTTGGCGAGGGCGGTGGAGGAGGCGGGGTTCTGACCGGTGACCAGGTTGTCGTCGACGATGACGTGCGGGGCCCACGGCTCGCCCGCCACGACGTCGACGCCGGCCTCGCGGAGGCGGGTCTCCAGGAGCCACTTCGCCTTGTCGGCGAGGCCCGCCTGGGTCTCCTCGGCGTCGGTGAAGGCGGTGACGCGGCGGCCCGCGAAGGCGTTGGTGCCGTCCTCGCGCACGGCGGCGAGCAGGGCGGCCGGGCCGTGGCAGACGACGGCGAGCGGCTTGCCGGAGGCGAGGGCGTCGACGAGCAGGCGCCCGGAGTCGGCGTTCACCGCCAGGTCCTCCATGGGGCCGTGGCCGCCGGGGTAGAGGACGGCGTCGTACTCGGCGAGGTCGACGTCCTCCAGACGGAGCGGGGTGCGCAGCGCGGCGAAGGAGTCGAGGGCGGCGGCGACGCGGTCGGCGCCCTCCTGGCCGCCGTTGGCCTCGGGGGCGAGGCTGCCCCGGTCGACGGTGGGCACGACGCCGCCGGGGGTGGCGACGACGACCTCGTGGCCGGCGGCGGTGAAGACCTCGTACGGGGCGGCGGCCTCCTCGGCCCAGAAGCCGGTGGGGTGCTTCGTGCCGTCGGCGAGGGTCCAGTGGTCGGCGCCGGTCAGCACGAAAAGGATCTTCGACATGGGTCTGCGGGCCTCTCGGTCGGGGGGAGCGGGTGGCCGGCCCGCGCCCCGTGGAGGGGGCGCGCGGTCGGCGATGGTCCGACCGTAGGCTCCTCGACCCATGGGAATCCAATAGGCTCGGACATGTGGACGATAGGAATTCCGATGGGTCGACGGGAATACCGGCGGCCCCGGGGGCGGGCAACGGGCCGCCGGACCTGAACCTGCTGCGGACCTTCCTCGCCGTGCACCGGGCCGGGGCCTTCACGGCGGGCGCCCGCGTGCTGGGCCTGTCGCAGCCGACCGTGACGGCGCAGATCCGGGCCCTGGAGGGCCGGCTCGGCCGGGAGCTGTTCGAGCGGCGGCCGCGCGGGGTGGTGCCGACGCCCTTCGCGGACGACCTGGCGGCCCGGATCGCGGACCCGCTGGACGCGCTGGGCGCCGCCGCCGGGGCCCTGACGGGGTCCCCGGGCGAGGAGGGCCCGGCGGAGCCGGTCCGGCTGGCGGGCCCGGCCGAGTACCTGGCGCACACCGTGCTGCCGACGCTGGCGCCGCTGGTGGAGCGCGGGGTGCGGCTGCGGGTGTCCTTCGGCCTCACCGACGGTCTGCTCGACGAGCTGCGGGCGGGCCGGCACGACCTGGTGGTGGCGACGGTGCGGCCCCGGGGCCGCGCCCTGGCCTGGCTGCCGCTCGCCGACGAGGAGTTCGTGCTGGTCGGCGCGCCCGTCTGGGCGGAGCGGCTCGGCGGGCGGATCGCCGCGGAGGGGCCGGCGGCGCTGCACGGCGTGCCGCTGGTGGCGTACGCCGAGGACCTGCCGATCCTGCGCCGCTACTGGCGCCACGTCTTCGGCCGCCGTCTGACGGCCGTGCCCGCGGTGACCGCGCCGGACCTGCGGGCGGTGCGGGCGGCGGTGGCGGGCGGCGCCGGGGTGAGCGTGCTGCCCCGCTACCTCTGCGCGGCGGAGCTGGCCTCGGGCGCGCTCGTCCCGCTCCACCTTCCGGAGGACCCGCCGATCAACACGGGTTTCCTGGTGGGGCGGCCGGGGCCGCCGGCCCACCCGCACGTGGCACTGGTCCGGGACCACCTGGTGCGGCACGGGCGGGAGGCCGGGTAGCGCCCCGGGCGGGTCGCGCCGCCGTCAGTACGTGACGGTGATGCGGCGGGCGGGGCCGTCGACGCGGACGGTGCCGCCGTACGGGACGACCACCTGCGGGTCCGTGTGGCCGAGGTCCACGTCGAACACGGCGAGCGTGTCGGGGGCGTAGGCGTCGAGCGCGCGCAGGACGGCGGCGCGCTGGGCCTCGCGGTACGCGGCCCGGGCCGTCGCGTCGTTCGGGCTGTCGAAGGACCAGGCGCGGGCCCGGCCCATCAGGAGGGCCGGGAAGCGGGCGAGCAGGCCCCGCTCCCCCATGGCCCGGAGGATCCGGAAGACCTCGTCGGCCGGGGGCAGCATCTCGGAGGTCTCCAGGAACAGCACCCCGCCCTCGTACGCCTCCGGCTCGGCGATCTCCCCGCCGGCCATGAGGAGCTGGGAGACGGTCTCCAGGCAGCCGCCCCAGGTGCGGCCCTCCACGACCCGGTCGGCGCGGTGCCAGTGCCAGGGGCCGGCCGGCTCCATGACCGGCGCGGAGTCGAAGGTGCGGGGGTCCTCCCAGGGGCGTTCGACGTCGTTGGTGTCGGTCGGCGGCGGGAGTTCGTAGGGGCCGGAGCCGAAGAGGGCGGCCCGGACGGAGGCGTCGGTGACCGGGTGGACGGCGCCGGGGCGGCCGAACTGGGTCATCACGGAGGCCCCGTGGTAGCCGACGACGCCGAGGTTCCACAGCCGCATGAGCAGGTTGGTGTTGTCGCTGAAGCCGAAGAACGGCTTGGGGTGGGACCGGATCAGCGCGTCGTCGAGGTGCGGGAGGAGGGTGATCTGGTCGTCGCCGCCGATGCTGGCGACGATCGCCTTGACCGTGGGGTCGGCGAAGGCCGCGTGCAGGTCGGCGGCCCGGTCCCGCGCGGACGCGCCGAGCTTGCGCGTCGTCGGGTACTCGACGGGCACCAGGCCGTACGCGTCGGACAGCCGGCGCAGGCCCAGCTCGAAGGGGAGCGGCAGCACTTCGGGCAGTCCGGCGGCGGGCGACAGCACGGCGACCCGGTCTCCGGGGCGCGGCTTGGCGGGAACGATGATCTCCGTCATTCCCGCACCCTAGACGCGGTCGTGCCGCGGCGTCCGGTGGGTTTTCGCCGCACGCGGGGACGTCAGCGGGTGTGGGACAGCGGGTCGGCGAGGATGTCGTGGAGGACGAGGGCGGCGGCGCCCCGGGCGGCGTCGGTGGCCGGGGAGGCGGCGCGCAGCCGGCCGGCGTCGGCGGGCCACAGGCCGGAGACGACCCGCTCGGCGAGTTCCCCGGTGACGGCGGGGGCGAGCCAGGGCATCAGGCGCGGGTAGATGCCGCCGAGGACGACGGCCTCGGGGTCGAGGAGGTTGACCGCGCCGGAGAGGGCCCGGCCGAGCATCCGGCCGGCCTCGGCGAGCGCCTCGATCGCGCGGGGCTCCCCGCGTCCGGCGCGGGCCGCGAGGTCGTCGACGTCGGCGGCGTCCGCCGCGCGCAGCAGGGCGGCCTGGCCCGCGTACTGCTCCAGGCAGCCGCGCGAGCCGCAGCGGCAGCGGGGTCCCTCTGCGTCGACGACGAGGTGGCCGATCTCGCCGGCGAAGCCGTGGGCGCCGCGCAGGAGTTCGCCGTGGACGACGACGGCGCCGCCGACTCCGGTCTCGCCGGTGAGGTGGAGGAAGGTGCGGGGCGTGCCGGGGGTGCCGAAGCGGAGTTCGGCCAGGGCCGCCATGTTGGCCTCGTTGTCGGAGGCGACGGCGAGCCGGCGGGCGGCGGGGCGCAGCGCGGCGAGGGCGTCGCCGAAGAGGCGCTCGGCGGGGGTGTCGTGCCAGCCGAGGTTCGGCGCCTGGCGGACGGTGCCGTCGGAGACCAGGCCGGGCAGGGCGAAGGCGGCGCCGGACGGGCCCAGGCCGAGCGCCTCGCCCTCGGCGACGACGGCGGCGAGGACGGCGGCGGCGCGGGCCAGGACGTCGGGGGCGGCGGCCCGGTTGTCGAGCCGCACGGTGCGGCGGATCCGGTCGGTGCCGGTGAGGTCGACGAGGCAGACGGAGACGTACGCGACGTTGATCTCGACGCCGAGGGCGGCGGGGCCGGTCCCGGCCGGTTTGAGGACGGTGCCGGGGCGGCCGGCCTGGCCGCTGAAGGTCTTGCCGGACTCGACCAGGAACCCGAGGTCGAGGAGCTGTTCCACCAGGGAGGAGACGGCGGGCCGGGTGAGGCCGACGCGGGCGGCGACGGCGGCCCGGGTGGTCTCGCCGGCGTCGTGGACGGTCCTGAGGACGAGGCTCAGGTTGTGCCGGCGCACGCCCGACTTGTCGGCCTTGGGTTCCGTGGGCTGGTTCATGGTGAGCGAGAGCCTAGTCGTCCCTTTCACTCGAACAGAAACGCGGACGGGCCCGGCGTGACCAGGAGGCCACGTCCTAGGCTGCCGCCCGTGGGCCCGCGGCGCGAGCGGCCCGGCCGGGCCGCCGACCGGACGACTCGCCGCGCCGCCCGGCCGCTGTTCCGCACCACTGTTCCGCCCGACCGTTCCACCCGCACCACTGTTCCGCCCGACCCGCTGTTCCGCCCGTCGGTCCCCTCCCGCCGCTCCGTTCCGCTTCTCCGCCCCCGCTTCTCCGCCCCCGCTTCTCCCCACGAGAGGAACCCTCATGAAGATCCTGGTCGTCGGCGCCGGTGCCACCGGTGGCTACTTCGGCACGATGCTGGCCCGCTCCGGACAGGACGTGACCTTCCTGGTGCGACCCGGCCGCGCGGCGGCGCTGCGCGCGGGCGGGCTGCGGGTCGCGGGCCGGGACGAGGAGTGGGTGCTGGACGCGCCCCGGCTCGTCACGGCCGGCGAGGAGCCGTCGGGCGGTCCGTACGACCTGGTGCTGCTCGGCGTGAAGTCGACCGCCCTCGACGCGGCCCTCACGGACCTGGCCCCCTTCGTCTCGCCGGGCACGACGGTGCTGCCGCTGCTCAACGGCATGGCCCATCTCGACGCGCTGGACGCCCGGTTCGGCGCCGGGGCGGTCCTCGGCGGGGTCGCGAAGGTGGTCACCACGCTCGACGACTCGGGGACGATCCGGCGGCTCGCGCCGCTGGCGCACCTCGCGCTCGGCGAGCGGGACTGCTCCCTCTCGCCGCGCGTGAAGGAGATCCGCACCGTCCTGGAGGACGCGGGCATCGACGCGCCGGTGCCCGCCTCGATCGTCACCGCGATGTGGCACAAGTGGGTCTTCATCACCACGATCGGCGCGGTGACGAGCCTGATGCGCGGCACGGTCGGCGAGGTGTACGACGCGCCCGGCGGCCCGGAGCTGGGCCCCGCCGTCCTGGCGGAGGGGGCCGCGGTGGCCGCGGCGGCCGGGCACCCGGTGCCGGAGGCGGAGCGGGCGGCGAGCCTCGCGGTGGTCTCGGCGCCGGGTTCCCCGATGGTCCCCTCGCTCTACCGGGACCTGGCGGCGGGCCGGTCCACCGAGGTCGAGCACCTCTTCGGCGACCTGACCGCACGGGCCCGCGCCCTGGGCGTACCGACCCCGCTGCTCGACCTGGCCACCCTCCACCTGCGGATCCACCAGCGGCGGATCGACGGTGCGGGCCGGGGTCAGTAGGCTCGACGGCGCCGGACGGGAGCAGAGGAGCGACAGAGTGTTCGTCAAGGTGTGCGGGCTCGCCACGACCGCCGACATCGACGTGGCCGCCGAGGCGGGCGCGGACGCGATCGGTCTGGTGATCAGCGGGACGAGTGTCCGCGGGCTCGGCCGGGACCGCGTGCCGGGGCTCGTCGCGCACGTGCCGGACGGCGTGGTGTCGGTGCTCGTCGTCAACGACACCCCGGCCGCCGAGGCCGCCCGGATCGCCGCCGACCTGGGCTTCGACGCGCTCCAGCTGCACGGCCGCGCCTACGGCCGGGCGGAGTTCGAGGCCGCCGCCGGGATCCTCCCGCGCCTGTGGCGGGCGACCGCGCTCGCCGACGGGCCGGACACGCGCGTCGGCGCACTGGGCGAGGAGGTCCTGCTGCTCGACTCGCCCAAGGCGGGCTCTGGTTCCCGCTGGGACCTCTCGCTCCTGGACACCGCCCGCCCCGAGGGCCACTGGCTGCTGGCGGGCGGCCTCGCGCCCGGGAACGTCGCCGAGGCGATCGCCACCGCCCGCCCCTGGGGCGTGGACGTCTCCAGCGGCGTCGAGTCGGCGCCCGGCGTGAAGGACCACGGCCTGGTCCGCGCCTTCGTCGCCGCCGCGAAGAGCGCGGCGCCCGCTCAACCACGGGACGCCTCCGCACGTCAGTACGGGTGAGCAGGACGTACCGACGGGGAACGAGGGGGCCGTGATGGTGGAGGAACTGGCGGAGGCCGTGGTGCGGGCGGCGGGAGCGGCGGCGCGCGGCGTGGCCTCGATGCTCTCCGTCCCGGAGACCTACGCGGCGGCGGCGGAGTTCGCCGCGGAGGTGGGCGACCACCCCCGCAAGCGCCGCACCGGCAAGGACGGCAAGGGCCGCGAGCGGCCCTGAACCGGACGGCCCGGCCCGCCCTCGGCCGGTCGGCCGGATCCGGGCGGCCCCATGCGGGCAGCCGACCCGTGCCGGCCCGCCCGTGCGGCCTGATCCGTACGACCTGACCCGGCAAGCCCGATCCGTGCAGCGCGCTCCGGCCCGGCCTCGGCCGGGCAACCGGATCCGAGGCGCGCCTCGGTCGGGCGGCCCGGCCCGGTCTACACCGCCGGGCCCGCCTCGTTCGAGCCGGCGGCGGCGGGGGCCGCGAAGACGCGGGTCAGGTGCGTGGTCAGGCGGGCCGGGTCCGGGTCGGGCAGGCGGGCTCCGAGGTGGCCGTCGGGGCGGACGACGAAGGCGGTGGGCCGGTCCCCGGCGGTCGCGTAACGGGCGGCGAACTCGCCCGCCGTGTCCCGGTACGCGGGGAGCGGGCCCGTGCCGTGCGGGGTGTCCGGCGGGAGGATCGCGCAGACGTCGACGCGGCCGCCGGTGACGCGCCACGCCGCCGCGGCCAGTTCGTCGCGGCCCGCGGCGCCGCCGGAGCCGTACCCCGTCCCGTACAGGAGGAGGACGGTGGGGCGGTCGCGGAGGACGTCGAAGAGCCGCACGGGGTAGGCGGCGATGGGGCCGGCGAGGCCGCCGCAGTCGGGGGCGCGGTCCCCCGGGGCGGGGCCCGGGCCGTCGCCGGGCGGGTCGACGACCGGGCCGCCCCGGTAGCCGACGAGGAGCTGCGCCTCGCGGAGCATCAGCGTCGCCGGGTCCTCGGGGTCGGCCTGCACCCCGCCCGCGGCGGCGTGCCGCACGGTGCGGCCGACGACCTCCTCGCCGACCGGGCGGCGCTCGGCGTCGTAGCTGGCGAGCAGGCCGTCGGAGGCGCGGCCCCCGACGGCGAGGGCGAGCTTCCAGGCGAGGTTGTACGCGTCCTGGATGCCGGTGTTCATGCCCTGGGCGCCGGTCGGCGGGTGGATGTGGGCCGCGTCCCCGGCGACGAACACCCGGCCCTCGCCGTAGCGGTCCACGATGCGGTGGCTGATCCGGAACACCGAGGCCCAGCGGAGCGCCGAGGCCGTGGTGCGCTGCGGGGAGAGCCGGTCGAGGACGGCCTGGATGTCGGCGAGGCCGGGCGCCCGCGCGCCGTCGAGGCCGTGGGCGACGCCGTCGGCCGTGCCGGGGGCCGGGGCGGAGAGTTCGGGCGGGACCCGCATCGACATGCGGTAGCGGCGGCGGCCGGGGAGCGGGATGCAGACGAGGACGTCGTCGACGGCCCCGGTGCCGTCGAGGTGCGTCGCGCGCAGCCCGTACCCCTCGGGGAGGTCCCAGTCGACCTCCACGTCGCCGAGCATGTACTCCTCCGGGAACGCGCCGCCCTCGAAGGAGAGCCCGAGGCCCTTGCGGACGGTGCTGTGCGCGCCGTCGCAGCCCACCAGGTAGGAGGCCCGCAGCTCCTCGCGGGTGCCGGTGGCGTCGGTGAGCCGGGCGGTGACGCCGTCCGGGTCCTGCTCGAAGGCGTCGAGGACGGTGCCGCGCTCGATGCGGGTGCCGTGGCGGGCGAGCGCCTCTTCGAGCAGGCGCTCGGTCTCGTACTGCGGCAGCGCGGCGAAGCCGTACGGGACCTCGGGCGGCAGGGCCAGGTCGTAGCGGGCCCGCTCGGCGCCGTCGACGTACACGTACTGGCCGCGCATCGGGACGGCCGCCTCCAGGGCGGCGCGGACGACGCCCATCCGGTCCCAGACCTCCAGCGTGCGCGGCTGGACGCCGACCGCCTTGGCGTACGGCAGGCGTGCGGGCAGCCGGTCGACGATCCGGCAGGCGACGCCCTGCCGCCGCAGCTCCAGCGCGGCGGTCAGTCCCACCGGCCCGGCGCCGGTGACGAGCACGTCCGTCCCGGCGGCGCGTGCCGCTGATCCGCTGGTGTGTGCCACGGCGCCTCCCGGGCGTGCGGGCCCCGAACGGGTCATTCCGTCCCCTCATGGTCGCCCGGGCGCGGGGAGGGACGCCAGTCGGCCCGGGCCCGGGAGCCCGGGTCGCGCTGTTCGGGGCTCCCGTGCCCGGGAGCCCGGGTCGCTGCCTCCGTCAGGACAGCAGCCCGGCCGCGGCCGTGCCCAGCACCCCCTCGATCCGTTCCCACGTCTCCTCGTCCCGGGCGAGTGCCGGGAGGGTCTCGCCCGCGCCGGTGCCCCAGGCGGTCGCGAGGGCCACGGGGTCCTCGCCGGTGGACGCGCCCGCGGCGAGGGCGGCGGCGCCGAGGGCGACGAGTTCGGTGGCGGCGGGGACGACGAGGGGGCGGCCGGAGAGGCGGCGGACGGTGTCGGTCCAGGTCCGGCCGCGGGCGCCGCCGCCGATGAGGCGGAGGGGCCGGGTGCGCACGGCCGGGTCGGCCGGGTCGAGGCCGCAGGCGGCGAGGAGGCCGTCGAGGGCGCGCAGGACGGTGAAGGCGGCGCCCTCGTAGGCGGCGCCGAGGATCGCGCGGGGGTCGGTGGTGTGGCGCAGGCCGGTGAGGAGGCCGGAGGCGGCGGGGAGGTCGGGGGTGCGCTCGCCGTCGAGGTACGGCAGGACGACGGTCTCGCCGCCGGGCAGGGCGTCCTCGCGGTCGAGGCCGAGGAGGGCGGCGAAGCGGTCGACGGCGAGCGTGCAGTTGAGGGTGCAGCCCAGCGGCAGGCGGGTGCCGTCGGTGGCGGCGAATCCGGCGAGGGCGGGGTCGGCGGGGCGGGCGCGGGTGGCGGCGAAGACGGTGCCGGAGGTGCCGAGGCTGACGACGGGGTGGTCGAGGAGGCCGGCGGCGCCGAGGCCGAGGCCGACGGCGGCGGCCATGTTGTCGCCGGTGCCCGCGGCGACCGCGACCGTGCGGGGCAGGCCGAGGGCTTCGGCGGCGGCCGCGGTGAGGCCGCCTGCGCGGGTGGCGCCGGTGGGGGCCACGGTCGGCAGCTGCGCGGGGGTGAGGCCGAGGAGGTCGAGGAGGGCGGGGTCGTAGGCGCCGTCGGCGGGGGCGTACCAGCAGGTGCCGGAGGCGTCGCCGGGGTCGGTGACGGCTTCGCCGGAGAGGCGTTCGGTGAGGAGGTCGTGCGGGAGGCGGACGGCGGCGGTGGCCTCGGCGTGGTGCGGTTCGTGCTCGCGCAGCCACTGCCACTTGGCGGCGGTCATGGAGGCGACGGGGACGGAACCGGTGCGCTCCAGCCAGGACTTGGAGCCGCCGAAGCGGTCGGCGAGGGCGGCGGCCTGGGGGGCGGACCGGGTGTCGTTCCAGAGGAGGGCGGGGCGCAGCGGGCGGTGGTCGGCGCCGAGGGCGACGAGGCCGTGCTGCTGTCCGGCGACGGCGATGCCGGTGACGGACCCGGGGTCGACGCCCGCGTCGCGCACGGCCGCGCGGACGGCGGTGACGAGGGCGGTCCACCACTCCTCGGGGTCGCTCTCGCGGGCGCCGCCGGTGCCGGTGACGGTGTGGGGGGCGCGGCCGAGGCCGAGGACGCGGCCGGTGGCGGCGTCGACGGCGACGGCCTTGGCGGACTGCGTGGAGCTGTCCACGCCGATCACGACGGAGGGGCTGACGGGCACGCCCTCACCTCTTTCGACTCTGTGGTTTCCCGTCCGGGTCTGGCGTCCCGGGTGCCGGTGGCGTATTAGTTATCTCAGAAAACAAATCCGGCCGCCAGCATCGCCCGCGCGGCCGACCGGCCCCCCTCCCCCACCCTCCACGAGAAGGACCCACCATGCCCGAGCGCTTCTCCCCCTCCCCCGAGGACCGTTTCACCTTCGGCCTCTGGACCGTCGGCTGGCAGGGCCGCGACCCCTTCGGCGACGCCACCCGCCCCGCCCTCGACCCGGTCGAGTCGGTCGAGCGGCTGGCCGCCCTCGGGGCGTACGGCGTCACCTTCCACGACGACGACCTCATCCCCTTCGGCTCGTCCGACGCCGAGCGCGACGCGGTCGTGAAGCGGTTCCGGGACGCGCTCGACCGCACCGGCCTGACGGTCCCGATGGCCACCACGAACCTCTTCACCCACCCCGTCTTCAAGGACGGCGCCTTCACCGCCAACGACCGGGACGTCCGCCGCTACGCGCTGCGCAAGACGATCCGCAACATCGACCTGGCCGTCGAGCTGGGCGCCGAGGTGTACGTCGCCTGGGGCGGGCGCGAGGGCGCCGAGTCGGGCGCGGCCAAGGACGTGCGGGTGGCCCTGGACCGGATGAAGGAGGCGTTCGACCTCCTCGGGCAGTACGTCACCGAGCAGGGGTACGACCTCCGGTTCGCGATCGAGCCGAAGCCGAACGAGCCGCGCGGCGACATCCTGCTGCCCACCATCGGCCACGCCCTCGCCTTCATCGAGCGCCTGGAGCGGCCCGAGCTGGTCGGCGTCAACCCGGAGACGGGTCACGAGCAGATGGCCGGGCTCAACTTCCCGCACGGCATCGCCCAGGCCCTGTGGGCGGGCAAGCTCTTCCACATCGACCTCAACGGCCAGTCCGGCATCAAGTACGACCAGGACTTCCGCTTCGGCGCCGGCGACCTGCGCCAGGCGTTCTGGCTGGTGGACCTGCTGGAGTCGGCGGGCTACGCGGGCCCGAAGCACTTCGACTTCAAGCCGGTGCGCACCGACGGCTTCGACGGCGTCTGGGAGTCGGCGAAGAACTGCATGCGCAACTACCTGGTCCTCAAGGAGCGGGCGGCCGCCTTCCGCGCCGACCCGGAGGTCCGGGAGGCCCTGACCGCCTCCCGCCTGGACGAGCTGGCCGTGCCCACCGCCACGGAGGGCCTGGCCGAGCTGCTGGCCGACCCGACCGCGTTCGAGACCTTCGACGTGGACGCGGCCGCCGCGCGCTCGATGGCCTTCGAGCGGCTCGACCAGCTCGCCCTGGACCACCTCCTCGGGGTCCGCTGAGCGCGGACGCCCGGGGACGCGTCAGCGGGTGGTGAGGGTGGAGCGGCGGACGACCAGCTCCGGCTGGAGCACCACCCGCTGGTGCCGGTGGTCCGCCGCCGCCTCGCCGGTCTCCTCCAGGAGCAGTTCGGCGGCCCGGGCCCCCAGGGTCAGGGCCGGCTGGCGCACGGAGGTGAGCGGCACGGTCGCGGCGGCGGCGAACTCGATGTCGTCGTAGCCGACGATCGCCATGTCCTCCGGCACCCGCACCCCGGCGGCGTACAGCGCCTGGAGGACGCCGAGTGCCAGCAGGTCGTTGGCGCAGAAGACGGCGGTCGGCCGGTCGGCGAGGCCGAGGAGCCGGGAGCCGGCGTCCCGGCCGGAGGCGACGTCGAGCCGGTCCGCCGGGAGCTCCCGGAGGGCGGTGGCGGGCAGTCCGGCCTCGGCGAGCGCGAGCAGCGCGCCCTCCCTGCGGTCGCGCACCTGCTGGAGGTGGGCGGGGCCGCTCACGTAGGCGAAGGTGCGGTGGCCGGTGGCCGCGAGGTGGCGGACGGCGAGCGAACCGCCGACGACGTCGTCCACGGAGACCGAGCAGCCGCCACCGTCGCCGCCGACCCGGTCGACCAGGACGTAGGGGATGCCGTGCCGGCGGAAGTCGCGGAGGTTGCCGCCGCCGGCGTCGGCGGGGGTGACGAGGACGCCGCGGACCCGCTGTTCGGCGAAGAGCGAGAGGTAGTCGGCCTCGTCGCGGGGGTTCTGGTCGCTGTTGCAGACCATGACGCCGAGCCCGGCGGCGCGGGCGGTGCGCTCGGCGCCGCGCGCGATGTCGACGAAGAAGGGGTTGCCCATGTCGAGGACGAGGAGCGCCATGATCCGGCTGCGTCCCGCCCTCAGCTGGCGGGCGGACTCGCTGCGCACGTAGCCGAGCCGGTCGATGACCCGGCGGACGTGCTCCAGGGTCGCCGGGGAGACCCGGTCCGGCTGGTTGATCACGTTGGAGACGGTGCCGACGGAGACGCCGGCCTCGCGGGCCACGTCCTTGATGCCGACGGTCCTGCCACCGGGGGTCCGGTCCGGTCCACCGGCCGGGGGCGCTTCGGCTCCGCCCGCCGCGGGCCCGTCGCCCGGGGTCCCGGCGCGCCGCTCCGTGCGGCCCGCGGACCGTCCGCCGCCGGTGCCCGCGGCGCGTCCGTCCCCGGCGGCGCCGGCGTCCCGCGCGGCGCCCGTCACCCGTTCCACCTGCGTGCCACCTGGTCGTCCGTCCTGCCCGTCCCGCCCCGTCCGTCCGGGGTCGCCGCCACCTGTCGCATCCTATGCGGCCCCGCTCACGCGAGGTGGAAGACCTCGGTCAGCGGGCGCATCGCCTCGTCCGGCCCGCGGCCGTCCAGCCCCTCGAAGAAGCCGCCCATCTCCGCCTGCCAGCGGGCGTTCACCTCGGTGGCGTCCATGGCCGCCCTGGCCCGCGCGAAGTCCTCGGTCTCCAGATAGCCGACGAGGAGGCCGTCCTCCCGGAGGAAGAGCGAGTAGTTGCGCCAGCCGGTGGCGGTGAGGGCGTCGCGCATCTCCTGCCAGACCTCGGCATGGCGCAGCCGGTACTCCTCCGCCCGCTCGGCGCGGACCTTCAGCAGGAAGCAGACCCTCTGCACGGCGGCTCCTCGGCTCGGGGCCGGGACACCCCGGCGCTCGAATGAAATGTTTCAGATTCTCCGCCCCTGGACGCTAGATCCCTGTCGCCTCGATGGTCAAGAACCTTGACGACACCTTGGGTGCAGGCTAGCTTCCCAGTGAACTGAATCGATTCATTGCATTCACTGAACCCTCTCCGAACGCACCGAGGTGGACATGCCCGACATCGCCGCCGTGAAGGCCGCCCTCGCCGCCCAGCGGATCGAGACACCCTCCTGGGGCTACGGGAACTCCGGCACCCGCTTCAAGGTGTTCGCGCAGCCCGGCGTGCCCCGCGACCCGTACGAGAAGCTCGACGACGCGGCCGAGGTGCACGCCCGCACCGGCGTCGCCCCGAAGGTCTCCCTGCACATCCCGTGGGACCGCGTCGACGACTACGCCGCCCTCGCCGCCCACGCGAAGGAGCGCGGCCTGGAGCTGGGCGCGATCAACTCCAACACCTTCCAGGACGACGACTACCGCCTCGGCAGCGTCTGCCACCCCGACCCGAAGGTCCGCCGCAAGGCCGTCGACCACCTCCTGGAGTGCGTCGACATCATGGACGCCACCGGGTCGACCGACCTGAAGCTGTGGTTCGCCGACGGCACCAACTACCCGGGCCAGGACGACATCGCCGGCCGGCAGGAGCGGCTCGCCGAGTCCCTCGCCGAGGTGTACGCGCGCCTCGGCGACGACCAGCGGATCCTGCTGGAGTACAAGCTCTTCGAGCCCGCCTTCTACACCACCGACGTGCCGGACTGGGGCACCGCCTACGCCCACTGCCTCAAGCTCGGCCCGAAGGCACAGGTCGTGGTCGACACCGGCCACCACGCCCCCGGCACCAACATCGAGTTCATCGTCGCCCTGCTGCTGCGGGAGGGACGGCTCGGCGGCTTCGACTTCAACTCCCGCTTCTACGCCGACGACGACCTCATGGCCGGCGCCGCCGACCCCTTCCAGCTCTTCCGGATCATGCACGAGGTCATCGCCGGCGGCGGCCTGGACGCGGCGGCCGGCATCTCCTTCATGCTCGACCAGTGCCACAACGTCGAGGCCAAGGTCCCGGCCGTCATCCGCTCCGTGATGAACGTCCAGGAGGCCACCGCCAAGGCCCTCCTCGTCGACGCCGACGCCCTCGCCGCCGCCCGGCGCTCCGGTGACGTCCTCGCCGCCAACGCCGTCCTGATGGACGCCTACGCCACCGACGTCCGCCCGCTGCTGCGCGAACTCCGCGAGGAGCAGGGCCTCGACCCCGACCCGGTGGCCGCCACCCTCCGCTCCGGACGCCTGGAGCGCGTCGCCGCCGAGCGCGTCGGCGGCGCCCAGGCCGGCTGGGGCGCGTAGCCCTCCCCCCCTCCTTCTCCACGAAAGAAGACCGTCATGACTTCCGGCACCCACCCCGAGGTCGCCGCACTCCTCGCGCGCGCCCACCGCCTCGGCGCCGACCCGACCGTCACCAACTACGCGGGCGGCAACGCCTCCGCCAAGGGCGCCGCCGCCGACCCGGTCACCGGCGGCGAGGTGGAGCTGATGTGGGTGAAGGGCTCCGGGGGCGACCTCGGCACCCTCACCGAGGACGGGCTCGCCGTCCTCCGCCTCGACCGCCTGCGGGCACTCCAGGACGTCTACCTCGGGGTCGCGCGCGAGGACGAGATGGTCGCCGCCTTCGACCACTGCCTGTACGGGAAGGGCGGCGCGGCCCCGTCGATCGACACCGCGATGCACGGCCTGGTCGACGCGCCGCACGTCGACCACCTCCACCCGGACGCGGGCATCGCCCTGGCCTGCGCCGCCGACGGCGAGAAGCTGACGGCGGAGTGCTACGGCGGGAAGGTGGCGTGGGCGCCGTGGCGGCGCCCGGGCTTCCAGCTCGGCCTGGACATCGCGGCGATCAAGGAGGCCCACCCGGACGCCGTCGGCGTCGTGCTCGGCGGGCACGGCATCACCGCCTGGGGCGCCACCTCCGAGGAGTGCGAGACCCGCGCCCTGTGGATGATCCGCACGGCGGAGTCCTTCCTCGCCGAGCGGGGCCGCCCGGAGCCCTTCGGGCCCGTCGTCGAGGGCCGCGCGCCGCTGCCGGAGGAGGCACGGCGCGAGCGGGCCGCCGCGCTCGCCCCGTACGTCCGGGCCATCGCCTCCCAGGACCGGCCCCAGGTCGGGCACTTCACCGACGCGGACGCCGTCCTGGACTTCGTGGCCCGCGCGGAGCACCCGCGCCTGGCCGCCCTCGGCACCTCCTGCCCCGACCACTTCCTGCGCACCAAGGTCCGCCCCCTCGTCCTCGACCTGCCGCCCACGGCCCCCCTGGACGAGACCGTGACCCGGCTGCGCGCCCTGCACGCCGCCTACCGCGAGGAGTACGCCGCCTACTACCGCCGGCACGCCCTGCCGGACTCGCCGCCGATGCGGGGCGCCGACCCGGCGATCGTGCTGGTGCCCGGGGTCGGCATGTTCTCCTTCGGCAAGGACAAGCAGACCGCGCGCGTGGCGGGCGAGTTCTACGTCAACGCGATCAACGTGATGCGCGGCGCCGAGGCCGTCTCCACCTATGCCCCCATCGAGGAGGCGGAGAAGTTCCGCATCGAGTACTGGGAGCTGGAGGAGGCCAAGCTGCGGCGGATGCCGAAGCCGAAGCCCCTCGCCACCCGGGTGGCCCTGGTGACCGGCGCCGGATCGGGCATCGGCAGGGCCATCGCGCAGCGGCTGGTCTCCGAAGGGGCCTGCGTGGTCGTCGCCGACCTGAACGGCGAGAACGCCGAGGCGGTCGCCGAGGAGCTCGGCGGTCCCGACAAGGCCGTGGCGGTCACGGTCGACGTCACCTCCGAGGAGCAGATCGCCGCCGCGTTCCGCCAGGCCGTCCTCGCCTTCGGCGGCGTCGACCTCGTCGTCAACAACGCCGGCATCTCCATCTCCAAGCCGCTCCTGGAGACCACCGCCCGCGACTGGGACCTCCAGCACGCCATCATGGCCCGCGGCTCCTTCCTCGTCTCCCGGGAGGCCGCCCGGATCATGACCGCGCAGGGGCTCGGCGGCGACATCGTCTACATCGCCTCGAAGAACGCGGTCTTCGCCGGGCCGAACAACATCGCCTACTCGGCCACCAAGGCCGACCAGGCCCATCAGGTGCGGCTGCTGGCCGCCGAGCTCGGCGAGCACGGAATCCGGGTCAACGGCGTCAACCCCGACGGCGTGGTGCGCGGCTCCGGGATCTTCGCCGCCGGCTGGGGCGCCCAGCGCGCCGCCACCTACGGCATCGAGGAGGAGAAGCTCGGCGAGTTCTACGCCCGGCGCACCCTCCTCAAGCGCGAAGTCCTCCCCGAGCACGTCGCCAACGCGGTCTTCGCCCTCACCGGCGGCGACCTCACCCACACCACCGGACTCCACATCCCCGTCGACGCGGGCGTCGCCGCCGCCTTCCTGCGGTGAGCGGGCGCACCGGGACGTTCGCGGCGGCCGATCTCGGGGCCACCAGCGGACGGGTGATGGTCGGCCGGGTCGGCGCCGGCACCCTGGAGCTGACCGAGGCGCACCGCTTCCCCAACACGCCGGTCCGGCTGCCGGACGGGCTGCGCTGGGACGCGCTCGCCCTGCACCAGGGGATCCTCGACGGGCTGCGGGCCGCGGCCCGTTCGGGTCCGGTCGACTCGGTCGGGGTGGACACCTGGGCGGTGGACCACGGGCTGCTCGACGCCGACGGGGCGCTGCTCGGCGCGCCGTACCACTACCGCGACGCGCGGACGGACGGGGTCGCGGAGGAGGTGTGGGCGCGGGTCGGGGGCGCGGCGGAGCTGTACCGGACGACGGGTCTCCAGCACCTGCCGTTCCACACCGTCTTCCAGTTGGCCGCGGCGGCGGGAAGCGCCCAACTGGCGTCGGCGAAGCGCCTGTTGCTGATGCCCGACCTGTTCACCTACTGGCTGACGGGGTCGGTCGGCGCGGAGGAGACGAACGCGTCGACGACCGGGCTCTTCGACGTGCGGACCGGCACGTGGTCGCGGGAGCTGACCGGGCTGCTCGGGATCGACCCGGGGCTGCTGCCGCCGCTGCGGGCGCCCGGCGATCCGGCGGGGCACCTGCTGCCGTACGTCCGCGCCCACACGGGGCTGGCGGCGGGGACGCCGGTGACGACGGTCGCCTCGCACGACACGGCGTCGGCGGTGGTGGCGGTGCCCGCCACCGGGGCGGGGGCGGTGGCGTTCGTCTCCTGCGGCACCTGGTCGCTGGCGGGGCTCGAACTGCCGGGGCCGGTGCTGACCGAGGAGGCCCGTGCCGCGAACTTCACCAACGAGCGCGGGGTGGACGGCACGGTCCGGTTCCTGCGGAACGTGATGGGGCTCTGGCTGTGGGAGGAGTGCCGGCGCACCTGGGAGGGCCGGGGACACCCGGTCGACCTCCCCGCGCTGCTCGAAGAGGCGGCCCGGGAGCGGGCGTTCGCCTCGCTGGTCGATCCGGACGCGCCGGAGTTCCTGGCGCCCGGCGACATGCCGGAGCGGATCGCGGAGTTCTGCCGGCGCACCGGGCAGCCGGTGCCGGTGACTCCGGCGGCGGTGCTGCGCTGCGTCCTGGAGTCGCTGGCCGTGGCGCACCGGCGGACGCTGCGGCGGGCCGCCGAGCTGTCCGGCCGGGAGGTCCGCAGGATCCACCTGGTGGGCGGCGGCGCGCGGAACGCGCTGCTGTGCCAGTGGACGGCGGACGCGACCGGGCTGCCGGTGACGGCGGGCCCGGTGGAGGCGACGGCGCTGGGGAACGTGCTGGTGCAGGCGCGGGCGGCGGGTCTCGTCGGCGACCTGGCGTCCGTGCGTCGCCTGGTCGCCCGGACGCAGCCCCTGCGACACTACGAGCCGCAGGGCGACGGTGCCGTCTGGGACCGGGCCGCCGCCCGTCTCGAACCGTCCCCGAGGAAGTGCTGATGCGCGTCGCCCTCTTCGTCACCTGCGTCAACGACGCCGTCTTCCCGTCGACGGGGGTGGCCACCGTGCGGCTGCTCGAACGGCTGGGCGTGGAGGTGGACTTCCCGGCGGCGCAGACCTGCTGCGGGCAGCCGCAGTTCAACACCGGCTACCGGCGGGAGACCGTGCCGCTGGTACGGCGCACGGTCCGCGCCTTCGAGGGGTACGACCACGTGGTCGTCCCCTCGGGTTCGTGCGCGGCGATGGTGCGCCACCACTACCCCTCCTTCGGTCCGGAGGCGGCGGCGCTCGGGCCGCGCACCTACGAGCTGACGGAGTTCCTGGTGGACGTCCTCGGCGTGACCGACGTCGGCGCGCACTTCCCGCACCGGGTCACCTACCACCCGTCCTGTCACGGGCTGCGGATGCTGGGGCTCGGCGAGCGGCCGCGCCGGCTCCTGGAGGCGGTGAAGGGCCTGGAGCTGGTGGAGCTGCCGGGGGCGGAGGAGTGCTGCGGCTTCGGCGGGACGTTCGCGGTGAAGAACCCGGACGTGTCGGCGGCAATGGGCGCGGACAAGGTGGCGAACGCGGTGTCGACGGGCGCCGGGGTGCTGTGCGGCGCGGACAACTCGTGCCTGCTGCACGTCGGCGGCATGCTGAGCCGGCAGGGGGCGCCGCTGCGGGCGGTGCACCTGGCGGAGATCCTGGCGAGCACGGAAGAGGAGCCCTGGCGGTGAGCGGAGTCTTCATGGGGATGCCCGCCTTTCCCGAGGCGGCGCGCGAGGCGGTGCGGGACGAGCGGCTGCGGGCCAACCTGCGGCACGCCACGCACACGATCCGGGACAAGCGGGCGCGGGCCGTGGCGGAGCTGGACGACTGGGCGGAGCTGCGGGAGGCCGGGAAGCGGATCAAGGACCGGACGCTGCGTCACCTCGACACGTACCTGCTCCGGCTGGAGGAGGCGGTGACGGCGGCGGGCGGCACCGTGCACTGGGCGGCGGACGCGGCCGAGGCCAACCGGATCGTCACGGACCTCGTGAAGGCGACAGGCGAGAGCGAGGTCGTCAAGGTCAAGTCGATGGCCACGCAGGAGATCGGGCTGAACGAGGCCCTGGAGGCCGAGGGGATCCGCGCCTACGAGACGGACCTGGCCGAGCTGATCGTGCAGCTCGGCGAGGACCGGCCCTCGCACATCCTGGTGCCGGCCATCCACCGCAACCGGGGCGAGATCCGGGACATCTTCCGCGAGACGATGGGCGGTTGGGGCCGCCCCGCGCCCGAGGGGCTCTCCGACTCCCCCGCCGAGCTGGCCGAGGCGGCCCGGCTGCACCTGCGGGAGAAGTTCCTGCGGGCCAAGGTCGGGATCTCCGGAGCGAACTTCATGGTCGCCGAGACCGGCACCCTCGTCGTCGTCGAGTCGGAGGGCAACGGGCGGATGTGCCTCACCCTCCCCGAGACCCTGATCTCCGTCGTCGGCATCGAGAAGGTCGTCCCCACCTGGCGCGACCTGGAGGTCTTCCTCCAGACGCTCCCCCGCTCCTCGACGGCCGAGCGGATGAACCCGTACACGAGCACGTGGACAGGGACGACGGACGACGACGGGCCGTCTGCCTTTCACCTGGTGCTGCTCGACAACGGGCGCACCGACGCCCTCGCCGACGAGGTCGGCCGGCAGGCGCTGCGCTGCATCCGCTGCTCGGCCTGCCTCAACGTCTGCCCGGTGTACGAGCGGGCCGGCGGCCACGCCTACGGCTCCGTCTACCCCGGCCCGATCGGCGCGATCCTCACCCCGCAGCTGCGCGGCACGGCGAGCGAGGTCGACGCCTCGCTGCCGTACGCGTCCTCGCTGTGCGGGGCCTGCTACGAGGTGTGCCCGGTGGCCATCGACATCCCGGAGGTGCTGGTGCACCTGCGCGGGCGGGTCGCCGACCGGGGCGGGCCGGGGCACCGGCTGGAGAAGGCCGCCGTCAGGGCGGCCACCTGGGTCCTCGACCACCCCGGGGTCCTGGCGGCGGGCGAGCGCGTCGCGTCGCGGACGCGCGGGCTGCACCCCAAGAGGCTTCCCGGCCCCGGCGCCCGCCAGTGGTCGGAGAGCCGTGACCTGCCCGAACTGCCCGCCGAGCCCTTCCGGGACTGGTGGAAGAAGAACCGCCCAGGAGACCGCGCATGAGCCAGAACTCCCGCGAGCGGATCCTCGCCCGCATCCGGTCCGCCGTCGCGGACGCGCCCGAGGCGCCGGAGGTGACCCGCGCGTACCTCACCCGCCACACGCCGGACGACCCGGAGGCGGTCCTCGACCTGCTCCACGAGAACCTCGCCGACTACCGGGCCCGGGTGCACCGCACCGACGAGGCCGGGCTGGCCGCGCTGATCGCGCGGCGGCTGGAGGAGCGCGGAGCCCGTACGTGCGTTGTGCCGGACGGGCTGCCGGCGGAATGGCTCGCCGACGCGACGGCGGAGGCCGTACCGGACGGCCGTCTCACCCCGGCGGCCCTGGACGCGGTCGACGCCGTGGTCACCGGGTGCGCGCTGGCGGTCGCCGAGACCGGCACGATCGTGCTCGACGGCGGGCCGGGGCAGGGGCGGCGCGCCCTCACCCTCGTGCCGGACCTGCACGTGTGCGTCGTCCGCGAGGAGCAGGTCGTCGCCTCCGTGCCGGAGGCGATGCCCCTGCTGGACCCGCGACGGCCGCTGACCTGGATCTCGGGGCCCTCGGCGACCAGCGACATCGAGCTGGACCGGGTGGAGGGCGTGCACGGGCCCCGGACCCTGGAGGTCGTCCTGGTCCGGGGCCGGGCGTAGGGCGGGGTCAGGCGGACTCGCGGACCACCAGTTCGGTGGGGAGGATGACGGTCGCCGGGTCCTCGCCCGCTATCCGGGCGAGGAGGGTGCGGACCATCTCGGCGCTGATCCGGTCCCAGGGCTGCCGGATGGTGGTGAGCGGAGGCTGGGAGGAGAGCGCGGCCGGGGAGTCGTCGAAGCCGCCGACGGCGATGTCCTCGGGGACGCGCTTGCCGGCCCGGGCGAGGGCGTCGAGGACGCCCTGGGCCATCAGGTCGGAGGCGACGAAGACGGCGTCGATGTCGGGGGCCCGCTCCAGGAGGGTGCGGGCGGCCTCGGCGCCGCTGGCGCGGCTGTAGTCGCCGGTGACGACGAGGGCGTCGTCGGCGGGGAGGCCGCAGGCGGCGAGGGTCTCGCGGTAGCCGGCGAGCCGCTCGACGCCGCCGGGGGTGTCGAGCGGGCCGGTGACCGTGGCGATGCGGCGCCGGCCGGTGGCGTGCAGGTGGCGGACCATCTCGCGGGCTCCGTCGCGGTCGTCGGCGGCGACGTAGCCGATGCGGGTGGTCTGGCCGAGCGGCTTGCCGCAGGCGACGACGGGCACGCCGGCCTCGTGCAGCCGGGCCACGACGGGGTCGCCGGAGTGGCTGGAGACGAGGAGGACGCCGTCGACGTGGCCGGCCTCGATGTAGCGGAGGTTGCGGCGGCGCTCGTCCTCGGTGCCCGCGATCATCAGGATCAGGGGGATGTCGCGGTCGGCGAGGGCCTGGGTGCAGGCGCGCAGGAGGACGTTGAAGTTGGGGTCCTCGAAGAAGCGCTCCTGCGGCTCGGTGAGGAGGAAGGCGACGGAGTCGGACTTGCCGGTGATCAGCGAGCGGGCGTGCCGGTTGACGACGTACCCCGTTCTGCGGATCGCGGCGTCGACGGCCGCCTTGGCCGCGGGGCTGACGTAGTGGCCGCCGTTGAGGACGCGGGAGACGGTGCCGCGCGAGACGCCGGCCTCGCGGGCCACGTCGTGGATGGTCGCCGGTCGGCGCCTGCTCGCTGCTGTGCTCATGCTGTGTGTTTCCCCTCGTTCCCCTGTGTTCAGGACTTTACGGCGCCGGACAGCAGGTCGAGGCTCCAGAACCGCTGGATGACGAGGAAGAGGGCGATCAGCGGGAGGACGGCGAGCAGGGCGCCGGTGATCACCAGGGTGTAGAGGGCGGGCTGGCTGGCGCCCTGCTTGAGGAGGGTGAACAGGCCGACGGTCATGGGGAACTTCTCGTCGTCGCCGAGCATGATGAAGGGCAGCAGGAAGTTGTTCCAGATGGCGACGAACTGGAAGAGGAAGATCGTCACGAGGCCGGGGCCGAGCATGGGCACGGCGATCCGGGTGAAGATCCGCCACTCTCCGGCGCCGTCCACGCGGCCCGCCTCGACCAGTTCGGCGGGGATGGCGGCCTCGGCGTAGATGCGCCCGAGGTAGACGCCGTACGGGGAGAGGATCAGCGGCAGCAGCACGGAGAGGTAGCTGTCGGTGAGGTCGGCCTCGGCCATGAGGAGGTACTGCGGGATGGCGAGGATGACCGGGGGCATGAGGACGCCGGTGAGCATGACGTTGAAGAAGAGCTCGCGGCCCCGGAAGCGGTAGACGGCGAGGGCGTAGCCGGCGAAGGCGGAGACGACGGTCGACAGGAGGGCGCCGAGGCCGGCGTAGAGGACCGAGTTGCCCATCCACTTCCAGTAGATGCCGTCGCGGTAGGCGGTGAGTTCGCCGAGGTTGTCGGCGAGGCCGGTGCCGGGCAGGAAGGTGAAGGTGGAGAAGAGCTCGTCGTCGGCCTTGGTGGCGGCGACGACGACCCAGGCGACCGGCAGCAGGCAGTAGAGGGCGCCGAGGATCAGGGCCGCGGTGGGCAGCAGGGCGGTGCGGCGGGGGGCCGGGCCGGCCGTGCCGGGGGCGGGCGGGGCCTGCGCGGTGCCGGGGGTGGTGCCGGCGGCGGGGGGCGCCTTGCGGAGCGCCGGGGTGGCGTGACCGGTCATCGGCCGGCTCCTTGCGTGGTGCGGCGGTTGGAGATCCTGAGGAGGGCGAAGGAGAGCGCGAAGGTGGCGAGGGCGAGCACGACGGCCGTGGCGGAGGCCGCGTAGATGTTCCCGCCGGTGAACGCGTCGTTGTAGACCTTCATCAGGGGGCTCCAGGTGGAGGGGATGCCGTTGGTGAGCGGCTTGAGCGTCATGGGCTCGTTGAAGACCTGGAGGGTGGCGATGATCGAGAAGAAGAAGGTGAGGACCAGGGAGGGCATCACCATCGGGATCTTGATGCGGAGCGCGATCTGGAGTTCGGAGCAGCCGTCGAGCTTGGCCGCCTCGAAGACCTCGGTGGGCAGGGCGCGCAGCGAGGTGTAGATGACGATCATGTTGAAGCCGGTGCCGCCCCAGACCGCGATGTTGGACATCGCGAGGTAGAGGGGTCCGCCGTCCATGAGGTCGGGCTGCGGGAGTCCGGCCTTCTCCAGGAGGAAGTGGAAGGGGCTGACGTCGGGGAGGTAGAGGAAGCCCCACAGGACGGCGGCGATGACGCCGGGCACGGCGTACGGCAGGAAGATCGCCAGCCGGGCGAAGGAGCGGCCCCGGACGCGCTCGGAGTCGAGCAGGAGCGCGAAGAGGAGGGCAAGGCCGAGCATCACGGGGACGACGAGGGCGCCGTAGCCGAGGACGCGCAGGGCGCTGCCGAGGAATTCGGGGTCGGCGAGGGCGGAGCCGTAGTTCTCCAGGCCGGCCCAGACCTCGGACTTGGCGCCCTTGCCGAGGCCGAGTCCCTTGATCTCGACCTTGTGGACGCTGAGCCAGAGCGCGTAGCCGATGGGCAGCGCGAAGAAGAGGAGGAAGAGGAGGGCGGCGGGGAGGAGGAAGCCGTACGGGGCCGTCTTGACCCCGTACGACCGGCGCGCGCCCTTGGGGGGCTGCGTCACTTGGCGACTCCGAAGCCCTGCTTCTCCAGGTCGGCCACGGTGGTGTCCTGGAGCTTGGTGAGGGCGGCGCCGAAGGCGGCCTCGGTCCTGGCCTTGGCGGCCTTGCCGAACTCGTCCTTGAAGGCGGTGTAGGCGACGTTCACGTTGGGGCCCCAGGCGGCGGGCGCGGTGGTCTTCGCGATCTCGGCGGCCCTGGTGTAGAAGTCGGGCTGGTTGGCGAAGTAGTCGGGGGCCTTGGCGAGGGCGCCGCTGGTCTGGGCGGCGGTGGCGGCGGGGTAGATGCCGCTCTCCTTGACGAGGGCGGCGAGCGCCTCGGGGTCGGTGTTCAGCCAGGTGGCGAACCGGGCGGCGGCTTCCTTGTGCTTCGAGTCGCTGGTGACGGCGGTGGAGGAGCCGCCCCAGCTGCCGGTGGCGTTCTCGCCCTTGTTCCACTGCGGGAGGGGGGCCATGGCCCACTTGCCCTTGGTGTCGGGGGCGGCGGTGCCGAGGGTGCCGGGGGCCCAGACGGCGGAGACCCAGGCGAGCTGTTCGCCGGTGTTGAGGGCCTTGTTCCAGGCGGGGGTGTACATGGGCTGGTTGTCGATGGCGCCCTCGGCGACGAGGCCGCCCCAGAAGTCGGTGACCTTGCGCGTGGCGTCGTCGTCGATGCCGACCTTCCAGTTGTCGCCCTCGAAGGTCCACCACTGGGCGCCGGCCTGCTGGGAGAGGCCGGCGAAGAGGCCGGAGTCGTTGGCGGAGAAGGTGGTCAGGGCCTTCTTGGGGGCCTTCTTCTTGAGGGCGCGGGCGGTCTCGGCGAACTCGTCCCAGGTGGTGGGGACGGTGAGGCCGTACTCCTCGAAGAGGTCCTGGCGGTAGAAGAACATCAGCGGGCCGGAGTCCTGGGGCAGGGCGTAGACCGCGTCGCCGCCGAGGGTGGTCTGCTGCCAGACGCCGGGGGCGAACTGCTTCTCGACGCCCTGGACCTCCTTGGCTATGTCGGCGAGGGCGTCGTTGCTGACCAGGGTCGGGAGCGCCTGGTACTCGGCCTGGACGAGGTCCGGGCCCTTGTGGGCCTTGGCGGCCGTGATGATCTTGGTGACGAGGTCGTCGCCGGAGGCCTGCTTCTGGACCGTGACCTTGACCTCGGGGTGCTGGGCGTTCCAGAGGGCGGCCACCTTGTCCATGCCGGGCGCCCAGGCCCAGTAGGTGAGCTCGACGGGGCCGGACTCGGCACCCGCCTCGCCGCCGGAGTCGGATCCACAGGCGGTGAGCGCGGTGGCGCCGAGGAGGACGGCGGTGGCGGCGGCGAGGCTGCGGCGCGTGATCTGGGGCATGGGTGGGTTCTCCCTGACCGAAAGGGGCCTCTCCATCGGACGGAGAGGCCGACCATGCATCTGTGAGCGTTCACAGTAGAGAAACGTTCTGGACACTTGTCAATGGTTGTTCCTGTGCGGTTATGTTGCGTTGCCACATCGAAACCGGATGTGTGTACGTTCACAGCCACGGCAAACGAACACCCCCCTTCCCGATCCACAGGTGCTCAGGAGAGACTCATGTCAGCGACGACCCCCAAGGGCCTGACCCGGCTCGCGTTCGGCGGGGACTACAACCCCGAACAATGGCCGGAAAGCGTCTGGCAGGAGGACGTACGGCTGATGCGCGAGGCCGGCGTCACCATGGTGAGCGTCGGGATCTTCTCCTGGGCGCTCCTGGAGCCCGAGCCGGGCCGGTACGACTTCGGCTGGCTCGACCGCGTCCTCGACCTGCTGCACGCGCACGGCATCCGGGTCGACCTCGGCACCCCCACCGTCGCCCCGCCCGCCTGGTTCTACCGCGCGCACCCCGAGGCGCTGCCCGTCACCGCCGACGGCGTCCGCCTCGCCTACGGCTCGCGCGGCGCGATCTGCCACAGCTCCCCCGCCTACCGCGAGGCCGCCGTCCGGATCACCACCGAGCTGGCCCGCCGCTACGCCGCCCACCCGGCGCTCGCGCTCTGGCACGTCCACAACGAGTACGGCGTCCCCGTCAGCGCCTGCTACTGCGACGGCTGCGCGGCGCACTTCCGGCGCTGGCTGGACGGCACGTACGGCTCCGTCGAGGCCGTGAACGAAGCGTGGGGCACGGCCTTCTGGGGCCAGCGGTACGGCACGTACGAGGAGATCCTGCCGCCCCGCGCCACCCCGACCGTCGGCAACCCGGCCCAGCAGCTGGACTACCGCCGCTTCGCCGACGCCACCATCCGCGAGAACTTCCGCGCGGAGCGGGACGTGCTCCACGAGCTGTCCCCCGGCGTCCCGGTCACCACCAACTTCATGACCGCGCTCAGCCAGTGCGACTCGATCGACTACTGGGCCTGGGGCCGCGAGGTCGACCTCGTCACCAACGACCACTACCTGATCACCGACGGCCGGCGCACCCACGTGAACCTCGCGATGGCCGCCGACCTCACCCGCTCCGTCGCCGGCGGCGCCCCCTGGCTGCTCCTGGAGCACTCCACCTCGGGCGTGAACTGGCAGCCGCGCAACCCGGCCAAGCGCCCCGGCGAGATGGCCCGCAACTCCCTCGCCCACGTCGCCCGCGGCTCCGAGGGCGCCATGTTCTTCCAGTGGCGGCAGGGCCGGCGCGGCGCCGAGAAGTTCCACTCGGCGATGGTCCCGCACGGCGGCACCGACACCCGGATCTGGCGCGAGGTCGTCGAGCTGGGCGCTGGACTCGGCGCGCTGGAGGAGGTCCGGGGCAGCCGGACCGTCCCCGACGTCGCCGTGCTGTGGGACTGGCACTCCTGGTGGGCGCAGAAGCTGGAGTGGCGGCCGAACGAGGCGCACGACGCCCGCGAGCGCGCCGACAGCTTCTACGAGACCCTCTACGACCGGCACCTCACGGTGGACTTCGCGCACCCCGAGGCCGACCTGTCGGCCTACCCGCTGGTCGTCGTCCCGGCCCTCTACCTGATGACCGAGGCCGCCGGGCAGAACCTGCGGGAGTACGTGGAGAACGGCGGCACCCTGGTCGTCTCGTACTTCTCCGGGATCGTCGACGAGCACGACGCCGTCCACCCCGGCGCCTACCCGGGCGCCCTGCGGGACGTCCTCGGCCTCACCGTCGACGAGTGGTCGCCGCTCCTGGACCACCAGCGGGTCGGCCTGACCGGGCCGGGCGGCGCCGCGCTCACCGGCGACGTGTGGACCGAGTTCGTCCGGCCGCGCGGCGCCGAGACCGTCTGGACCTACGCGGACGGGCCGGCCGCCGGCGGGCCCGCCGTCACCCGGCACCGGCTCGGCCGGGGCACCGCCTGGTACGTCTCCACCCGCCTCGACGCGGCCTCGCTGGACGCGATCGTCGCCGCGGCGGCCGAGGACGCCGGGATCCCGAGCCGCACCGGGCTCGCCCGGGACGTGGAGGTCGTGCGCCGCGCCGGCGCGAACGGCCACTACGTCTTCGTCCTCAACCACACCGACGAGGAGACGAAGGTGCCGCTGGACGCCACCGGCACGGAGCTGCTCGGCGGCGGGCGCGTGAACGGCACGCTCACCGTCCCGGCCGGCGACGTCGGAGTCGTCCACCTGGACAGCTGACGGCCGGCGGCCGGCGGACCACGCGCCTCGGGACCGGCCGACGGCCGACGGCGGCCGGTCCGCGCGCCGGAACCGTACGCGATCCGCCCGGGGGTCGCGCGTACGCGTCCCCGCACCGTCCTCCCCCCCTCCCCGGCCCCCTCACGGGGTCGGGCCCCCGATCTCCCCGGGGGCGGCCCGCACCCGCCGCGCCGTCCCCGGGTGAGCCGTACCACCCGTTTCCCCCGTCCCCGAGGAACAGCGCCACCGCACCACCACTCCCCCGTCCGTCACCGTCGAAGGGACTCGACGATGCGCACCATCAGAAGCCGTTTCCGGCTCCGCTCCGCCACGCTGGCCGGCGCGCTCGGCGCGGCGCTGCTGCTCGCTCCGCTGCCCGCGCAGCAGGCCGTGGCCGCGAGCACGCTCACCAACTCCGGCTTCGAGAGCGACGGCGCCGGCACGGCCACGCCGTCCGGCTGGTCGACCTACTCGGCCGCCGGCCAGAACGCCGCCTCCTTCACCGAGGCGGGCGGCCACAGCGGCGGCCACCGCCTGTCGCACTGGTCCTCCTCGGCCTACAAGGTCGAGACCTACCAGTACCTCAGCGGGCTCGCCGACGGCACGTACACGCTGAGCGCCTGGGTGCGCTCGGGCGGCGGCCAGAACGCGGCCTACCTCGCCCTGCGCAACTGCGGCTCCGCCGAGCAGCGCACCGATCTGCCGGTCACGACCAGCTCGTGGATACGGGTCGTCACCTCGGTCAAGGTGGTCGGCGGCGGCTGCACGATCAGCGTCAACTCCGACGCCAACGCGGGCAACTGGCTCAACGTCGACGACCTGACCTTCACCTCCGGCTCCACCGGACTGACCGTGAAGGGCGTCGACCTGTCCGCGCTCAAGAAGAACGAGGACTTCGGCGCCACGTACAAGAACGCCGCGGGGACGACCGGCGACCCGGTCGCGCTCCTCAAGGGCGCGGGCGCCACCTACGGCCGCCTGAAGGTGTGGGTGAACCCGGCCGACGGCTACAACACCAAGACGCAGGTCCTCGCCACCGCGAAGCGCGTCAAGGCGCAGGGCATGAAGCTGCTCGTCGACTTCCACTACTCGGACATCTGGGCCGACCCGGGCGCGCAGTCCAAGCCCGCGGCGTGGGCCGGGCACTCGTACGGCCAGCTCAGGACGGACGTCTACAACCACACCTACGACGTCCTGAACGCGCTGAAGGCGCAGGGCACCACGGCCGACATGGTGCAGATCGGCAACGAGATCAACACCGGCATGCTGTGGCCCGAGGGCTCGACGTCCAACTGGCCGCAGCTCGCGGGGCTGCTGAACTCCGGCATCTCGGCGGCGAAGGCGGTCTCGTCGTCGACGCAGATCGCGCTGCACCTCGCGAACGGCGGCGACAACGCGCTCTACCGCACGTGGTTCGACAACGCCACGGCGCAGGGCGTGAGTTACGACGTGATCGCGCTGTCCTTCTACGGCTACTGGCACGGGGCGCTGTCCTCGCTCCAGACCAACCTGGACGACATCGCGGCCCGTTACGGCAAGAAGGTGATGGTGGCGGAGACCGCGTATCCCTTCCGGCTGGACAGCGAGGACGCGCACGAGAACATCATCGACCTGTCGTCGGAGCTGGTCTCCGGCTACCCGGCGTCCCCGTCCGGCCAGTCGGCGTGGCTCCGTGACGTGATGAACGTCGTGGAGGCCGTCCCGGGCGGCCGCGGTCTCGGCGTCGTCTACTGGGAGCCGGCCTGGACCGCGGTGACCGGCAACGGCTGGGACCCCACGGACCCGTCGTCGGGCAACGCCTGGGAGAACCAGGCGCTGTTCGACTACGACAGCCGGCTGCTGCCGGCGGCGAACTGGTTCGCCCACCGCTGACCCGGACCGGTACGCCGTGAAGGGCCGGATCCCCGAGGGGATCCGGCCCTTTCCCGTGTCCGGGAACTACCACTCCGCCAGGGAGCCGTCGTCGCGGCGCCAGGCCGGGTTGCGCCAGCGGTGGCCGGTCTCGGCGGCCCGCTCCACGGCCTTCGCGTCGACCTCGATGCCGAGGCCGGGGCCGGTGGGCAGGGCCACGTGCCCGTCCTCGTACCGGAAGACCGAGGGGTCGACGAGGTAGTCGAGGAGGTCGGAGCCGGTGTTGTAGTGGATGCCGAGGCTCTGCTCCTGGATGAGCAGGTTGGGCGTGGCGAAGCCGACCTGGAGGCAGGAGGCGAGCGCGATCGGGCCGAGCGGGCAGTGCGGGGCGAGGGAGACGTCGTACGCCTCCGCCATCGCGGCGATCCGCCGGCTCTCGGAGATGCCGCCCGCGTGCGAGAGGTCGGGCTGGGCGACGGCGATGCCCTGGCCGAGCACCTTCTTGAAGTCCCAGCGGGAGTAGAGGCGTTCGCCGGTGGCGATGGGGATCGAGGTGGAGCGGACGACCTCGCCGATGTGATCGCTCATCTCCGGGACGACCGGTTCCTCCACGAAGAAGGGCAGGTACGGCTCCAGGAGCGGCAGGACCCGGCGGGCCATCGGGAGGGTGAGGCGGCCGTGGAAGTCGACGGCGATGTCGAAGTCGTCGCCGACGGCCTCGCGGATCGAGGCGACGCGGTCGACGATCGCCTGGGTGGCGGCGGGGGTGTCGATGAGCCGGAGCTGGGCGGAGGCGTTCATCTTGATGGCGGTGAAGCCCTCGTCCTTGCGGGCCAGGGCCTCGGAGGCGACCTCGTCGGGGCGGTCGCCGCCGATCCAGCTGTAGACGCGGACCCGGTCGCGGACGGGTCCGCCGAGGAGGTCCCAGACGGGGACGCCGAGCGCCTTGCCCTTGATGTCCCACAGGGCCTGGTCGATGCCGGCGACGGCGCTGGAGAGGACGGGTCCGCCGCGGTAGAAGCCGCCCTTGGTGAGGACCTGCCAGTGGTCCTCGATCCGCGTCGGGTCCTGGCCGACCAGGTAGTCGGACAGCTCCTCGACGGCGGCGGCGACGGTGTGGGCGCGGCCCTCGACGACGGGTTCGCCCCAGCCGGTGATCCCCTCGTCGGTGTCGATCCGCAGGAAGCACCAGCGGGGGGCGACGAGGTAGGTCTTCAGGGAGGTGATCTTCACTTGGAGTCCTTCTTGACGGTCCAGCCGCCGTCGACGACGAGGTTGGTGCCGGTGATGTAGGCGGCGTCGGCCGAGGCGAGGAAGGCGACGGCGGAGGCGACCTCCTCGGGGCGGCCGAGGCGGGCGAGGGCGGTGGCGTCGGCGGAGAGGCGGCGGCCCTCCTCGTCGACGTCGTTCCAGACGTCGGTGAGGATCGGGCCGGGCAGCACGGAGTTGAAGCGCACGTCGGGGCCGTACTCGACGGCGAACTGGCGGATCAGCGCGCACATGCCGCCCTTGGCGGCGGCGTAGGCGGGGTAGCCGGGGAGGCCGAAGTCGGCGTGGACGCTGGAGGTGGCGACGAGGCTGCCGCCCCCGGCGCGCAGGTCGTCGAGGAAGGTGCGGGCGGCGAGGTAGAGGGAGCGGAGGTTGACGGCGAGCTCGCGGTCCCAGGTGGCGACGGGGAGCTCGTGGGCGGCGGCCGGGGTGTGGGTGAAGGCGTTGCTGTGCAGGACGGAGACGGGGCCGAAGCGCTGGTGGGTCTCCTCGCGCAGCGCGGTCCAGTCGGCCTCGGAGGAGACGTCGCAGCGGACGAAGGCGGCGCGGCCGCCCTCCTCGCGGATGCGGGCGGCGACGGCCTCGCCGGCGGGGGCGGCGATGTCGGCGACGACGACGGCCGCGCCCTCGCGGGCGAGCCGGACGGCGCTGGCCGCGCCGATGCCTGAGGCGGCGCCGGTGACGACGGCGGTCTGCCCGGAGAAACGGTTCATGTGCGGGGGCCTTCTCGGGGAGGGGGAGGTCAGCGGGTGATGTCCTGGGCGGCCAGGAGGCCGAGTTCCGTGCGGCGCGGGATGCCCTCCCAGTCGCCGGGGACGGAGACGGCGAAGGCTCCGCAGAGGGCGGCGAGCCGGAGCCGTTCGGGGACCGGGGAGCCGTCGAGGCGGGCCGCGAGGTAGCCGGAGACGAAGGCGTCGCCCGCACCGACGGGGTCGACGGCGGTGACGGGGATCGCGGCCTGGCGGTGGGCGCCGTCGGCGGTGACGGCGAGGGCGCCGTCCGCGCCGAGCTTGACGACGGCCTCGGCGGGGCCGAGCCGGGTGAGGGCGCGGGCGGTCTCCTCCGGCTCGCCCCCGGGGACGAAGAGCGCGGCCTCCTCGGGACCGGCGAAGAGCAGGTCGGTGTACGGGAGGAGGCGGCCGAGCACCTCGGCGGCCTCGGTCCGGCTCCACAGGCGCTCGCGGTGGTTGACGTCGAGGGAGACGGTGACGCCGGCGCCGTGCGCGAGGCGGACGGCGTGCTCGACGGCGGCGCGGGCGGTGGCGCTCAGCGCCGGGGTGATGCCGGTGACGTGGAGGATCCGGGCGCCGGTGATCCGGGCCTCGTCGAGGTCGGCGGGGGCGAGCCGGGAGCCGGCGAGTCCGGCCCGGTAGTAGCTGACGCGGAGCCGGTCGGCGGTCCTGCGCTCGCGGAGCATGAGGCCGGTGGGGGCGTCGGGGTCGGTGCGGGCGCCGGAGACGTCCACGCCCTCGGCGCGCAGTCCGGCGAGGACCATGGCGCCGGCCGCGTCGTCGCCGACCCGACCGGTCCAGGCGGCGGTGTGCCCGAGCCGGCTGACGCCGACGGCCACGGTCGCCTCGGCCCCGGCCCAGCCGAGCCTCATCGGGGTGCCGTGGGCGAAGGGTCCGGGCTCGGTGGCGGCGACGACGGCCATGGCCTCGCCGAGGGTCACGAGCGAGGGGGTGGAGCCGGGCACGGGACCGGGCGCGGGGGCGGGGGTGGAGTGCGGTGCGGGGTGCGTCATCGGGGCCGTATCCCGTCCAGGAGGGCGGCCGCCCGGTCGGTGAGGGCCGCGAGGGAGCCGCCTTCGCAGGCGTCGCCGACGAGGGGGCCGCCGATGCCCAGCGCGGTGGCGCCGGCGGCGAGGTAGGCGGGGGCGTCGGCGGCGCCGATGCCGCCGGTGGGGACGAGCGGCACGTCGGGGAGCGGGGCGCGGACGGCCTTGAGGTACGCGGGGCCGCCGGTGGCGGCGGGGAAGAGCTTGACCATGGTCGCGCCGGCCCGCCAGGCGGTGAGGATCTCGGTCGGGGTGTACGCGCCGGGCAGCACCGGCACGTCGAGGCGGACGGCCTCGGCGATGACGTCGGTACAGGTGGCGGGGGTGATCAGGTAGGTGGCGCCGGCCTCGACGGCGGCCCGGGCGTCGGCGGGGGTGGTGACCGTGCCGGCGCCGAGGGCGAGCCCGGGCGGGGCGTCGGCGGCGTACTCGCGGAGCGCGTCGAGCGCCCCGGGGGTGGTGAGCGTGAACTCGGCGGCGCGGACTCCGGAGGCGAGGAGGGCGTCGGTGACCTCGGCGAAGCGGGTGGCGGAGGAGGAGCGGAGGATCGCGATGACGGGGGCGGCGGCCAGGGCGGCGCGCAGTCCGTCGTACGGGCTGGTCATGGTGGGTTCCCGGGAGGTGTCAGCGGTCGGCGTACGGGGTGGCGGGCAGGCCCGTCACGCCCGGGCGGCAGACGAAGAGGCGGCCGGCGTCGGGCTCGGCGCGGCGCCGGTCGTCGGAGAGGCCGTGGGTGGCGGTGGTGATGACGAGGACGTCGAGGTCGGGGCCGGCGAAGGCGCAGCTGGTGACGTGGGAGGCGGGCAGCTCCACGCGCGCGTGGAGGACGCCGCCGGGGGTGAGGGCGAGGACCTCGCCGCCGCCCCAGACGGCGACCCAGACGTTGCCCTCGGCGTCGACGGTGAGGCCGTCGGGGTAGCCGCGGTCGAGGACGGCGAAGGGGCGGCGGCCGGAGAGGGCGCCGGTGGCGGGGTCGTAGTCGAAGACGTCGACGCGGCGGGTGGGGCTGTCGGCGTAGTAGAGGAGGGTGCCGTCGGGGCTCCAGCCGAGGCCGTTGGAGATGGTGACGGCTTCGACGAGGGGGGTGAGGCCGTCGGCGTCGAGGCGGTAGAGGGCGCCGGCGCCGGGCCGCTCGTCGAAGGCCATGGTGCCGCCGAGGAGCCGGCCGGCGGGGTCGACGGAGGCGTCGTTCATCCGGCGCGGGACGCCGTCGTCGGGGAGGGCGGGGGCGGCCAGCTCGACGGCCTCGGCCGGGGGGCGGCCGTCCTCCAGGCGGAGGAAGGCGGTGCCGGCGGCGACGAGGAGGGCCCCGGAGGCGCAGGGGACGGCCGCGCCCACGGGGCGGTCGAAGCGGAGGGAGGTGGTGGGCGCCAGGTCGGTGCGGCCGTCCTCCCGGGTGAGGGCGGCGCGGTGGACGAGGCCCTCGGTGATGTCGACCCAGAGGAGCTCCCGGCGGGCGGCGTCCCAGACGGGGCCTTCGGGCAGGCGGCCGGGCGCGGGGGTGCAGGGCACGGCGGTGAGCTGGAACATCGCGTCTCCTCCGGGGTGTCGACGGGGTGGTGAGGTGGCGGTGGGGTGCCGGTGGGGTGCCGGCGAGGGAAAAGCTACGGGTTCGTCTAACGGTTGTAAATACACCTCCGCGCTCTTCTTCCAACCCTTCGAATAAGATCCGGGGTGCCGGGGACGACGGCGGACACAGCGACGACAGCGCACCGACGGAGGACAGCAGGGATGATCAGGCGCACCTCGCAGGACATTCGCCGACTCAACCGCTTCGAGGTGCTGCGCCGGGTCTACGCGGGCCCCGGCGCGATGAGCCGGCAGGACGTCGCGGCCGCCACCGGCCTCTCCTTCGCCACGGTCGCCAACCTCACCGCCGAACTCCTCGAAGCGGGCGTCCTCGTCGAGGCCGGGCACGAGGAGTCCGGCGGCGGACGGCCCCGCGCGCGGCTCGCCGTCAACGCCGAGCGGGGCGCGCTGATCGGCGTCGACATCGCCGAGACCTCGGTCCACGCCGAGCTGTTCGACCTGGCGCTGACGGTCCGGCACTCCGTGGAGCGCCCGCTGCCGCCGGGGGACGTCCGCCCCTCCGACGTCGTCGACGCGCTCGCCGGGGCCGTCGGGGAACTGCTCGCCGCCTCCGGGACCGACCGCGCGCGGGTCCTCGGCGCCGGCGTGAGCGTGCCGGGCATGGTCGAGCGCGAGGGCGGGGTGTCGTCGTTCTCGCCGTACTGGTCCTGGCACGAGGTCCCGCTGCGGGCCCTGCTCGACGAGCGGCTCGGGCTGCCGCTGTGGCTGGACAACCCGCTGCGGGCCAGCACGGTCGCCGAGATGTGGTGCGGAGCGGGCCGCGAGGTCGACGACCTGGTGGTGCTGACGCTGCGCGCGGGCGTCGGCGCGGGCATCGCGATCGGCGGGCAGCTGTACCGCGGCTTCACCAACAGCGCGGGCGAGTGGGGCCACACCTGCCTCGCCCTCGACGGCCGCCCGTGCACCTGCGGCAACCGGGGCTGCGTGGAGGCGTACGTGTCGCTGCGCGGGATCGCCGAGACCTGGCGGGAGCTCGCCCCCGGCGACGCGCGGGCGACCGGCCCCGACGACGCGGTGACGGTCGCGGCGCTGGCCCGCGCGGCCGACGCGGGCGACCCGGCGGCGGCCGCGGCGATCGACCGCATCGGGCGCTACCTCGGCGCGCCCGTCGCCACCCTCGTGAACCTGGTCAACCCGCAGGTCGTCGTGGTCGGCAACCAGGTCGTCGACCTGCTCGGCGAGCGGCTGCTGCCGGTCGCGTACGAGGCGGTGGGGCGCCACGCGCTCGCCCTGCCGCACCGGGCGGCGACCCTGTGCCGCAGCACGGTCCCGCACAACCCGGTGACGCTCGGCGCGGCGACCTTCGCCCTGGAGGGCTTCCTCGACGACCGGGAGGTCTTCGGTCCGGTCAGCCGCATGCGCAAGGCCGCCAAGGGCGGCGCGGGCGCGGGTGGCTGAGCACCGGGGGGCCGCGCGCGGCCCGGCGTCAGCGCCCGGAGCCGCGGTGTCCCAGGCGGGCGGAGAGTTCGCCGGCTCCGCGCACGGCGAGGGCGGTGAGTTCGTTCTCCCGGGCCTCGTCCCAGCGGATCACCGGGACGGAGATGGAGAGGGCGGCGACGACCCGGCCGGAGCGGTCGCGGACGGGGGCGGCGACACAGGACACGTCCGGGTTGGACTCCCGCTGCTCGACGGCGACGCCGAGGATCGCGATCTCGGCGAGCGCGGCACGCAGGGCGTCCGGGTCGGTGATGCTCCGCGGCGTCATGCCGGTCAGCTCGCGCCCGTCGAGGAGTTCGTCGAGCTCGTCGGCGGGGAGCATCGCGAGGAGCATCTTGCCGACGGCCGTGCAGTGGGCGGGGAGCCGCCGGCCGGCCGCCGACACCATGCGGACGGCGTGGGTGGAGTCCACCTTGGCGACGTAGATGACGTCGGCGTCCTCCAGGAGGGCGACGTGCACGGTCTCGCCGCAGGTCTCGGCGGTCTCGCGGGCCACCTCCCGTCCCTCCGCGGCGAGGTCGAGCTGTTCGGCGTAGCGGCTGCCGAGCTGGTAGGTGCGCACCCCGAGCCGATAGCGGCCGGGCTGTTCCGGCACCGGCACGAGGTAGTTCCGGGCGGTGAGGGTGGAGACCAGCTCGTGGGTCGTGGTGCGGGGCAGCCCGAGCCTGCGGGTGATCTCGGGGGCGGAGAGCGTGCCGTCTCCCTGGAGGAACAGCTCCAGTACGTCGAATGCCCTGGTCACCGCTGGTACGAGTCGCCCCATGGCCCCCCACCCCACCCTCACGCCGTTCGAAATGCCGGACCGCGACCGAAATCGCGGACAGAGACTAGCCGCGGGCCGGGCGCCGGGCAACGGGCCCGGGCCGTCCGGGACGGGGTGGCCGCGCTCCCATTGACACCCCGCCGGGCCGCTGTCTACGGTCACGCCACCTCGTCGAACGCCGTTCGAAATCACGAACACTCCGGAGAGCCATCGTCGTGCGCATCACGGGAATCACCACTCATGTCGTCGGCACCCCCTGGCGGAACCTCACCTATGTCCTGGTCCACACCGACGAGGGGCTGACCGGCGTCGGCGAGACCCGGATGCTCGGTCACACCGACGCCCTGCTCGGCTATCTGCGCGAGGCGGAGGCCAACCACATCGCGGGCTCCGACCCCTTCGCCGTCGAGGACCTCGTACGGCGCATGAAGTACGGGGACTTCGGACGGGCGGGCGAGATCGTGATGTCCGGGATCGCGGTCGTCGAGACGGCCTGCTGGGACATCAAGGGCAAGGCCCTCGGCGTGCCGGTGTGGCAGCTGCTCGGCGGGCGGGTGACGGACCGGGTGCCGGCGTACGCGAACGGCTGGTACACCTCCGAGCGGACCCCCGAGGCGTACCACGCGGCGGCCCGCGAGGTGGTCGCGCGCGGCTACCGGGCCCTGAAGATCGACCCGTTCGGCGCGGGCAGGCTCGAACTCGACCCGGCCGCCTCGCGGTACGCGGTCTCGCTCATCGAGGCCGTCCGGGACGCGATCGGGCCCGACACCGAGCTGATGGTGGAGATGCACGGACGCTTCTCCCCCGCGACGGCCGTCCGGCTCGCCCGCGAGCTGGCCCCCTTCCGCCCGGCGTGGCTGGAGGAGCCGGTGCCGCCGGAGAACCTGAAGGCGCTGGCGAAGGTGGCGGAGAAGACGGAGCTGCCGATCGCCACCGGGGAGCGGATCCACGACCGGATCGAGTTCCGCGAGCTCTTCGAGTCGCAGGCCGCCGACATCATCCAGCCGGACGTCGGGCACATCGGCGGCATCCTGGAGGCCCGCAAGCTGGCCGCGACCGCCGAGACCCACTACGTGACCGTCGCCCCGCACAACGTCGGCGGCTCGGTCCTCACCGCGGCCTCGCTCCAGCTCGCCGCCTGCACCCCGAACTTCAAGGTGCTGGAGCACTTCAACGACTTCGCCGACGCGGAGATCAAGAAGGTCGTGCGCGGCGCCCCGGAAATCGACCCGGAGACCGGCTGCTTCCCCGTCTCGCACGCCCCCGGCCTCGGCGTCGAGCTGGACGTGGACGCGGCGTCCGAGTTCCCGCAGCAGCGGGCGCGGTTCGACCTGTGGGCGGACGGCTGGGAGCGGAGGCGGCCGAAGTGACCGGCGGCCCGACCGACCGTGCCGTGCTCGTCGAACGGCCCGGTGCGCACCGGCTCGTGACCCGCCCCCGGCCCGAACCCGGCCCGGGCGAGGTCCTGGTGAGGGTCGCCGCCGCCGGGATCTGCCTCAGCGACCGGGAGGTGTACGAGGGGCGGCGGGCGCCCGGCTATGTGCGCTACCCGGTGGTGCCGGGGCACGAGTGGTCCGGCACCGTCGAGGCGGTCGGCCCCGGGGTGGACCCGGGGCTGGCCGGCCGGCCGTGCGTCGCGGAGGGCTTCCGCAGCTGCGGGACCTGCGAGCGGTGCCGGTACGGCGAGACGAGCCTGTGCACCGCCGGGTACGCGGAGACCGGCTTCACCGAACCGGGCGCCTTCGCCGACCGGCTGCTCGTCCCCGCCCGCCTCCTCCACCTCCTGCCGGACGGCTCCGACCTGCGGGCCGCCGCCCTGCTGGAGCCGGCGGCGGTGGTCGCGGCGGCGGTACGGGCCGGCGGGCCGCGCCCCGGGGAGCGGATCGCCGTCGTCGGCGCCGGGACGCTCGGGCTGCTCGCCACGCGGTGGCTGGCCTCCGACTCCCCCGCCGAGCTGGCCGAGGCCGTCCCGCGCGCGGCCCGGGCCGCGCGGGCCCTGGACTTCGGGGCGAGCGCCGCGCTCGCCCCGGGGGAGGCGGCGCCCGGTGCCTTCGACCTCGTGGTGGAGACGGCCGGGGCGCCCGGCACGGCCGCCTCGTCGTGCCTGCTCGCCCGCCGGGGCGGCCGGGTGGTGCTCACCGGCATGTTCGCGGAGGGCGCCACCGGCATCGACCCGGTGCACCTCTCGGTGAGCCAGCTGGAGCTGCGGAGCGTCTTCGGCGCCTCCTCGGCGGCCTGGGCGGACGCGGTGCGGGCCTTCGCGACCGGGCTGCTCGACCCGGCGCCGCTGGTCACCCACGAGTTCCCGCTGGAGCGCTTCGCCGAGGCGCTGGCCCTGGTCGGCGGCGACGACCCGACGGTCGGCAAGGTCCTGCTGCGGCCCTGAACCCGCTGCGTACACCCGGGGCCGACGCGTACGCCGGGGCCCGACGCGTACCCCCGGGCCCGCGTACACCCGGGCCCGAGGCGCACACCCGGACCCGCCGCGTACCGAGCGGGTCGACTCGTCCCTCCGATCCCGCCGTGCCCCGCCGTGCCCCGCCGGGGCGTCCGGTCGCCCCGCTCCCCGCACATCGTCCGGCCCATCGCACACGAGGAGTCAGATGTCTTCGCACCACCCCGGAACGGCAGCCCTCCGCCGCATCGGCCACCCCGTCCCGCCGCCCGATCCCGCCGACTCGTCCCCGCACGCCTTTCCGGACGGGGGCCGGTGGCGGACCGAGGTGCCGTCCGTGGAGGGCCCGGAGGCGCTGGCGGCGGTGCTCGCGGAGAGCGCGCGGCTCGACGTGCCGGTGCACCGGGTGAGCCAGGGCAGCGGGGTGTGGATGCTCACCGACGCCGAGATCGCCGAGATGGTGGCGGCCTGCGCCGAACGGGCCGTGGAGCTCTGCCTGTTCACCGGCCCGCGCGGCACCTGGGACACCGGGGCGGCGACCCGGACCGACTCGGGCGGCGCCGGGCCCCGCGCCCGGGGCCACGACGCGCTCGCCGGCTGTGTGGAGGACGCGCTGCGGGCCGCCGAGCTGGGCGTGGGCGCGCTGCTGGTGGCGGACGAGGGCGTGCTGTGGACCCTGCACCGGATGCGGACCGCCGGGGTGCTGCCCGCCGGGATGCGGTTCAAGGTGTCGGCGCTGATCGGCCCGGTGAACCCGGCGTCGTACGCGGTCTACGAGCGGCTCGGCGCCGATTCCCTGAACGTCCCCTCGGACCTGACGCCCGCCCACCTCACCGAGATCCGCCGGGTCAGCGCCGCGCCGATGGACCTCTACGTGGAGGCGCCGGACGACCTCGGCGGCTACGTCCGGCTGCACGAGGTGGCCGAACTGGTGCGCAGGGCCGCGCCGTTGTACCTGAAGTTCGGGTTGAGCCGGGCGGCCGGCATCTACCCGTACGGGGCCCACCTGCGGGAGCACGCGCTGGCCACCGCCCGCGAGCGGGTCCGGCGCGGCCGCCTGGTCCTGGACCAGCTGGCCCGGCACGGCGCCGCCGGGACCATGTCCCCGCCCGGCAGCCACGACCCCGGCCCGCTGACGCGCTTCCCCCGCGAGGCGCCCTGACGCCCCCGCGCGTCCCGGCGGCGGCCCGCTCCGGCGGGACCGCCGTCAGGCGGGTTCCGGCTCGGCGAGCAGGTCGTCGACGAGGGTGAGGCGCGTCTCCGCGAAGTACTCGTCGATCGCCCCGCGCATCATCGCCTCGCCCACCGGGTCGGGGGTTCCGCACTTCTCCCGGGTCTCCCGGTCGGGCCAGCGGGCGTACGCCACCCAGGTGCCGTCGTCCGCCCGGTGGAGCCGGGAGCCGTAGCTGCCGCACTCCTGACGGATCGCCAGGGTCACCCGGTGCCAGCCGTCGACGAGCAGCTGCTCCTTCTCCGGCCGCACCCGCCACCGGTACACCACCGCGAACATCTCCGGCCTCCCTCGTCCCGCCCCGGTGGCCGCCCGCCACCCTGCGCACCCACTGAACTACACCGATCGGTTCAGGGTCAAGACTGAACGGTTCGGTTTGCCCTGCGCGGAGGGTGGCGCACGCCACGAGTCGAAGCGCTTCGATATTGCCCCTCCCCGCAGTCTGGACACGTCAACTCGCCCGCGTTACCGTCCTGCTGAGCCGTCGAAGCGATCTTCCGACGGCTCCGTCGAAGCGATTCGCCCGTCCCGGCCGCAGGGGAGATCGGATGGTCACGCTTGCCGAGGTCGCCCGCCACGCCGGGGTGTCGGCCAGCACGGTGAGCTATGTCCTGAGCGGCAAGCGGCCCATCTCCGACCTCACCCGGCGGCGGGTCCGGGCCAGCATCGAGCAGCTCGGGTACCAGCCGCACGCCGGCGCCAGGGCGCTCGCCAGCAGCCGCTCGCGGATCATCGCGCTGATGGTGCCGTTGCGCACCGACATGTACGTGCCGGTGATGCTGGAGATCGCGGTGGCCGTCGCCACCACGGCCCGGGCGCGCGGCTACGACGTGCTGCTGCTCACCGGCGAGGAGGGGCCCTCGGCGCTGCGCCGGGTCACCGGCAGCGGGCTCGCCGAGGCCGTGATCCTCATGGACGTGCAGCTCGACGACGGGCGGCTGCCGGTGCTGCGCGCGGCGGCCCCGCCCGCCGTCCTCGTCGGGCTGCCCGCCGATCCGGCCGGACTGAACTGCGTGGACCTGGACTTCGCGGCGGCCGGGGCGCTCTGCGTCGAGCACCTGGCCGGGCTCGGGCACCGGGAGATCGCCGTCGTCGGCGGCTCCCCCGGGGTGTACGCCCGGCACACCGGCTTCGCCGAGCGGACCCTCGGCGGGCTGCGCGAGCGGGCCGGGCGGCTGGGCGTGGGGCTGCTGCACCGGCCGTGCGACGGCAGTCACGACGCCGTCGCCGGTGTGCTGGCGCGGATCCTGGACGAGCGCCCGGGGGTCAGCGCCTTCGTGGTGCAGAACGAGACGGCGGTGGAGCCGCTGCTGGCCCTGCTGCGGCGGACCGGCCGGGCGGTGCCGGAGGACGTGTCGGTGGTCGCGGTCTGCCCGGAGGCGGTGGCCGCGCAGGCGTCCGTGCCGCTCACCTCGGTGGCGATCCCGGCGCAGGAGCTGGGACGGCGGGCGGTGGAGCGGCTGTTCGCCCGGCTCACCGGGCCGGGCGGGCCGGACGCGACCGGGGTGGAGCTGCTCACCCCGGTGCTGACCGTGCGGGCCAGTTCGGGTCCGCCGCCCTCCCGCCGGCTCACGGGCTGACGAGGACGTGCTCCTCGCCCGCCCGGAGCGCCAGCCGCCGCCGGCCCTCGGGGGCGCACAGTTCGACGTCGGCGTCCCGGGCGGGGCGCAGGACGGCCCGGTACTCCCCCGGTGCCCAGGCGAGGTCGAGCCGGGCGCCGAAACGGGTGCGGACGCCGGTGAGCCGGCCGCGGGCGCAGAGTCCGGGCGGCGGCGCGGGCAGCAGCACGAGCCGGCCCGGGGTGGAGCGGACCAGCGCCTCGACGAGGAGGGCGGGCAGGGCGTGGGCGGCGTCGGCGTTGTAGACGTCCCGCTTCGGATAGTGGGCGCTCATCAGGGAGGCGTGGAAGAAGTCGCCGCCGAGGACGCGGCGGAGGGCGTCCCCGGTGCGTGCCGCGTCGCCGAGCCGGGCGGCGATGAGGCCCTGGTGGAGGTGGCCGTGGGCCGAGTCGTTCTCGTGGCCGCGCAGGGCGAGGGCGCGGGCGGCGGCCCGGGCCTGTTCGGGGGTGTCGTACGGAGTGATCTCGTCGAGCGGCCAGACGGGGTAGAGGTGGCTGAGGTGGCGGTGGTCGTAGCGGTCGCCGAGGCCGGGCCAGGCCCATTCGGCGAGGGCGCCGTCGTCGTTGACGCGGTACGGCGGGAGGCGGTCGGCGAGGGCCCGGAGGCGGGCGGCCCGTCCGGCGGGGGCGCGGTCGGCGGCGGCGGTGAGGGCGTGGCGGGCGGCGGCGAGGTCCATGGTGGCGTTGACGGCGCCCCAGCTGCCGCCGCGCGGGCGGTTCTCCGGTGAGTAGGAGGGGACGACGGCGAGGTGCCCGTCGGGGCCGGTGCGGGTGAGGAAGTCCTCGTAGAAGTCGGCGAGTTCGAGGAGCATCCCGGTGAGCCAGGGGTCGCGGCGGCCGTCGGCCTCGTCGGCTTCGAGGAGCGGGAGGAGCAGCCAGTCGGCGGCGGCGGTCCACAGGTGGAGGGGGTACTCCCGGTCGAAGTGGTACGTGTGGCCGCTCTCGCCGTCGGTGTGGGCGGGGGCGACGACGCCCCGGGTGCCGAAGACGGCCCGGGCGTTGTCCCGCCAGTCGGCGCGCTGGCCCCGGATCAGGGTGCGGAGGGCCTCGGTGACCTCGGGCAGGTCGGCGGCGACGGCGGAGGCGGTCTGGAGGGCGAGGTTGGCGTCGGTGGTGAAGCCGCCGGACCAGGCGGTGTCCCAGTCGCCGGTCCACAGCCCGCACAGGCGGGGCGGGTGGAGGCCGGCGGAGGAGAGGAGGTGGTGACGGCCCGCGGCGAAGAGGCGTTCGAGGAGGGCGGGTCCGGCGGGCCGGGCCAGCAGCGCCGAGCCGGGCAGGGCCCGTTCGGCGGGGTCGGCGGCGAGGTCGAGGGCGACCCGGCGGTAGGCGGCGCCGTGCAGGGCGGTGTGCCGGGCGAGGAGCCGGGCGTACGCGGCGGCGGGGCCGTCCTCCCCGGCGAGGGCGCGGAGGGCGGCGGTCTCCCCGGCGGGGTCGTGGGGGCCGTCGTGGCGGTGGACGCGGGTGAGCAGGAGGAGGCGGCGGGCGCCCTCGACGCGGATGCCGCGGTCGGTGAGGGTGGTGCGTCCGGTGTCGGTGAGGACGAGGGTGACGCCGGTGTAGCCGAGGGTGGAGCCGGGGTAGCCCGCGCGCAGGGTGAGTACGGTCTCGCCGTGGGCGGTGGTGATGCCGCGGCCCGCGGTGAGACCGGGCGGGGCGCCGTCGAGGCGGTGGTCGAGCTCGACGTGGACGCGGGGGCCCGGCTCCGTGACGTACTGGACGAGGACGTCGTCGGCGCGCGAGACGAGGACCCGGCTGGCGCGGGGCCCCGCGGTGGCGGTGACGACGCCGGTGGTGAAGTCGGCCTCGCGGCGCACGGCGCGCCCGCCGGCCGGGGCCTCGTCGAGGACGCGGGTGAGGAAGCCCGGGTGGAAGGGCTGGATCCAGCGCAGCGGGCGGCCGTCGGTGAAGGTCTCGGCGGCGGTCGGGTCGCCGGAGAGGAGGGCGTCCTGGAGGGCGGGGAGCCGGTCGGCGAGGCGGGGCGGGTCGGTGTCGCCGGGGGCGTGGTGGGGGCGGACGAGGGTGTGGTGGGTGACGATCACCCGGTCGTCCACCGGGTCGCCGTACACCAGGGCCCCGTGGCGTCCGTTCCCGGCGGGGAAGGCGTCCTCCCAGCGGGCGGCGGGCGCGGGTTCCCAGGTGCCGTGGACGGGGCCCGCCGGGGAGGCGGGCGGGGACGCGGGGGCGGGTGCGCTCATGGGTGCTCCTCCAGGACGGCGGCGCCGAAGCGGTCGAGGGTGAGGGTGTCGTCGACGGTGGTGCCGGTGAGCAGGTCCCGGTGGCGGCCCGGGACGGCGACGGTGACCGGGGCGGGGCCGTGGTGGAGCAGGAAGAGCAGCTCGCCCCGGCGGACGGCCTCGACGCCGTCGGGCAGGCCGTCGAGGGCGGGCCGGACGCCGGCCTCGTGGGCGGCTTCGGCGAGCAGGGCGCGCAGGGCGTCGGGTTCGGGGAGGGTGGAGAGGTAGCGGGCGCGGCCGTGGCGGAGGACGGCGGGGCGGCCGTCGAGCGCGCCGCCCCGGTAGGCGGCCAGGGTCTCGGTGCCGGGGGCGGGGACGAGTTCCTCGGACCAGAGGGTGCCGCGGAAGGTGCCGCAGTCGGCGTGCTCGCCGGGGGCGAGGGGCCACCACTCGTCGATCCGGTCGATGCCGAGGAGCGCGCGGAGGCGGGCGTCCGTGCCACCGGGGCGGATCCGGTCGTCGGGGTCGGCGACGCCGGTGAAGAAGCCGCAGACGAGGCGGCCGCCGCCGGAGACGTACCGCTCCAGGGCGTCGATCGCGGTGTCGTCGAGGAGGTAGAGGTGGGGGACGACGACGAGGGGGTGGGCGGTCAGGTCGTGGTGGGGGTGGGCGAAGGTGACGGGGAGGCCGGCGTCCCAGAGGGCGCGGTGCCAGGCGCGGACCAGGTCGCCCTGGTCGAGGTGGGCGGAGAGGGCGCCCTCGTGGCGGCCGGCCCACCAGGAGTCCCAGTCGTGGAGGAGGGCGACGCCGCCGTCGGGGAGGCGGCTGCCGGCGACGCGGGGGCCGAGGCGGGCGAGGTCGGCGCCGATGCGGACGGTCTCGCGGAAGGCGCGGCCGTGTTCGCCGCTGTGGCCGAGCATGCCGGAGTGGAACTTCTCGGCGCCCTGGCGGGAGGGGCGCCACTGGAAGTAGTGCACGGCGTCGGCGCCGCGGGCGACGGCCTGGAGGGTCCAGAGCCGGTTGAGCCCTTCGGGCTTGGGGTGGTTGACGGGGCGCCAGTTGACGGCGCCGGCGGCCTGTTCCATGACCATCCAGGGGCGGCCGCCGGCCTCGGCGCGGGTGAGGTCGGCGACGAGGGCGTTCTCGTGGCCGCCCGCGCGGGGCTCGGCGGGGTCGGGGTAGACGTCGACGGAGACGACGTCCTCCTCGGCGGCCCAGGCCCAGCCGTCCTGTCCGGACCAGAAGGGCATGAAGTTGGTGGTGACCGGGAGGTGGGGGGTGTGCTTGCGGACGATGTCGCGTTCGGCGCGGTAGCACTCCAGGAGCTGGTCGGAGGTGTAGCGGCGGAAGTCGAGGACGTGGGCGGGGTTGCGGAGGTAGTGGGCGCGGCGCGGGGGCAGGACCTCCTCCCAGGCGGCGTACCGCTGGCTCCAGAAGTCGGTGCCCCAGGCGGTGTTGAGGGCGTCGAGGGTGCCGTACCGGTCCTGGAGCCAGGTGCGGAAGGTGCGGGCGGCCTCGTCGCCCCAGTCGTGGGTGCAGTACTCGTTGTTGATGTGCCACATGACGAGGGCCGGGTGGGCGGCGTAGCGGGCGGCGAGGTCCTCGGTGATCGCGGCGGCGTGGCGGCGGTAGGCGGGGCTGGAGTGGGAGAAGTGCTGGCGGGAGCCCCACCATTCGGTGCGGCCGTCCTCGTCTCGGGGCAGCGACTCGGGGTGGCGGCGGCCGAGCCAGGGCGGCGGGGAGGCGGTGGGGGTGGCGAGGACGACGTCGACGCCGTGCGCGTGGGTGAGGTCCATGAGCCGGTCGAGCCAGCCGAACTCGCGTGCGCCCGGCTCGGGTTCGAGCCGGGACCAGGAGAAGACGCCGAGGGTGACGGTGGTGACGCCGGCCCGGCGCATCAGTCGCAGGTCCTCGGGCCAGGTGTCCTCCGGCCACTGTTCGGGGTTCCAGTCGCCGCCGTAGAGGACGCGGCCGGGGCGGCCGGGCGGGCGGGTGAGGTCGTCGAGGCTCGGCATGCGGGTTCTTCCGGTAGGTGGGTGCGGGGTCAGCCCTTGACCGCGCCGGTGAGCATGCCCTTCTTGAAGTGCTTCTGGACGAAGGGCGAGAGGACGGCGACGGGCAGCAGGGCGAGGACCATGACGGCCATCTGGACGGCGAGTCCGGAGAGGTTCCCGGCCTTGACGGCCTGGCCGAGGCCGACGGGGATCTCCTGCTTCTGGGCGAGCTGGATGAGGACGTTCTGGAGCGGCATCATGTTCTGGTCGTTGAGGTAGATGGAGGCGTTGAACCAGGCGCTCCAGTAGCCGACCGCGTAGAAGAGGGTGATGACGGCGATCACCGCGCGGGAGAGCGGCATCACGATGGTCCACAGGATGCGCAGGTCGCCGGCGCCGTCGATGCGGGCGCTGTCGACGAGTTCGGGCGAGATGCCCATGAAGAAGGCGCGCAGGACGAGGATGTTGAAGACGCTGACGGCGCTGGGGAGGATCAGCGCGAGGTAGGTGTCGGTGAGGCCGAGGCTCTGCACCAGGAGGTAGGTGGGGATGAGGCCGGCGCCGAAGAACATCGTGCCCATCAGCGTGAAGAGGAGGGCGCGGTGTCCGAGGGAGCCGGGCCGGGACAGGCCGTAGGCGGCGAGGACGGAGACCGTCATCGAGAAGAGGGTGCCGGCGAGGGTGACGCCGAGGCTGACGAGGACGGCGCGGGTGACCTGTCCGCCGCTGAGCAGTTCGCGGTAGGCGATGAGGGTGAGGTCCCGGGGGACGATGACCAGTCCGCCGGCCTCGGTGATCGTTTGCTTGCTGGAGAGGCTGGTGACGACGACGATCCAGAGCGGGACGAGGACGGCGAGGCAGGCGGCGGCGAGGAGCGCCGCCTTGGCGGTGAGTCCGGCCCGGGTGGGCGGCTCCTCCCAGACGGGGCGGGCGGGCGCCGCCCACCGGGAGCGGCGGGCGGCGGTGGTGCGGGCGGGCGGCGGCGCGGGCCGTTCGAGGACGCGCTGGGTCACTTGCGGTACACCCCCTGTTCGCCCATGAGGTGGGCGACCTTGTTCGCGGTGAGGACGAGGGCGAGGCCGACGATCCCCTTGATGAGTCCGGCCGCGGCGGCGTAGCTGAAGTCCTGGCTGCGCAGGCCGGTCCACCAGACGAAGGTGTCGAGGACTTCGGCGGCGCCGGGTCCGACGGCGTCGCGTTGGAGGAGCAGTTGCTCGAAGCCGACGGTGAGGGCGTCGCCGACGCGCAGGACGAGGAGGAGGGCGATGACGGGGCGGAGCGCGGGCAGGGTGACGTGCCACATGCGGCGCCACCGGTCGGCGCCGTCCATGGCGGCGGCCTCGTAGAGGGACTGGTCGACGGCGGCGAGCGCGGCGAGGAAGACGATGACGCCCCAGCCGGCGTCCTTCCAGATGCCCTCGGCGGTGACGAGGAACTTGAAGACGCCGGGGTCGGTCATCAGGTCGAAGCCCTCGTGGCCGTGTTCGCGCAGGGTCTGGGCGATGACGCCGGCGCCGCCGAAGATCTGCTGGAAGACGGTGATGACGATGACCCAGGAGAAGAAGTGCGGGAGGTAGAGCACGGCCTGGACGAAGGCGCGGATCCGGGGTCGCAGCAGGCTGTGCACGAGCAGGGCGAGGGCGATGGGGACGGGGAAGAAGAGCAGCAGTTGGAGGACGAAGAAGACGAGGGTGTTCTCGACGGCGGCCCAGAAGGAGGGGTCGGACAGGACCCGGTCGAACTGCGCGAGGCCGACCCAGGGGGACTCCAGGACGGCGGTGACGCCGTTGGTGGAGACGTAGGGGTCGTAGTCCTGGAAGGCGACGACGTTCCCGAGGATCGGGACGTAGTTGAAGACGAGGACGAGGACGAGGGCGGGGAGCGTCATCAGCAGGAGGACGCGGTCGCGCCGGAGCCGCCGGCCGAGGGTCCTCGGCCGGCGGTCGGTGGTGTCGTGCCTGTTCACGTCAGCTCGCCGCGGAGCCGGTGGTGTCGAGGAGCTTCTTGTACCAGTCGCGGAGCTGGTCGCCGCCCTTGGACTTCCACTCCGAGACGGCCTGCTGCATGTCGGAGAGCTTCTTGCGGCCGCGGACGATGTCCTTCTCCAGCTGCTCGAAGTCGTTCATGAGGCCGGTCCACCGGCCGGGCTCGGCGATGGTGAGGCCGTAGAAGGAGGACTTGCGGGTGAGGGCTCCCATTCGCTGCTGCCACGCGACCTGCGCCTTGGTGATCTCCGGCATGTCGGGGTGGGCGAGGTAGGGGGCGGGGCTGGCGACGAACATCCAGGAGCTGCTGACCTCCTGGTTGCCCGCGTCGGTCTTGACGGGCAGCCCGTCCTTGACGGTGTGGTGGACGCCTTCGACGCCGTAGTCGGTGAGCATGCGCTCCTTGGTGCCGTAGGGCGCGGCGGTGAAGTTCGCGATGGCGAGGGCGTCCTCGACGACCGCCTTGGGGGCGCCCTTGCGGACGAAGGACCAGATGTTGGCGGGGTTGGTGGCCCACAGCTGCGGGCTGCCTCCGGCGTGGCCGGGGATGTCCATGGCGGCCATGGCGAACCTCGGGTTCTGGGCGGCCATCTCGGCGGTCTTGCCGTACCAGTGGGAGAGGTCGTTGTTGTACATGAGGCACTGGCCGGAGGTGAAGCGGACGGCGGAGTCGCCCTGGTTCTGGGCCTTCTCGTCGGGGTGGACGACGCCGGCGTCGAAGAGCTTGCGGGTCCATTCGAGGGCTTCGAGGTACTCGGGGGTCTCGATGCGGTTGACCAGCTTGCCGTCGACGAGGTTCCAGCCCAGCGCCTTGTCGCTGCCGTTGAGGACGCCGAACATGTTCCAGGCGGTCCAGGTCATGTCGGCGCAGGCCCACACCTTGGCCTTGGCGCTGGTGATCTCCTTGGCGAGGGCGAGGAACTCGTCGGCGCTCTTCGGGAGTTGCCAGCCCTTCGCGTCGAAGAGGTCCTTGCGGTAGAAGGGCGCGATGTTGGTGACGTAGGAGGCGGGCATCGGCAGGCCGCGGAGCTTGCCGCCGAAGATGCCGCGCTGCCAGGCGTCGGTGGGGATGGCGGCGAGGTTGGGGTACGCCTTGACCTTGTCGCCGGAGAGGTACGGGCCGAGGTCCTCGAACTTGGCGTCGACGGCGCTGGGGATCTTGCCGCCGAGGTTCCAGCCGGGGACGACGACGAGGTCGGGGATGTCGCTGGAGGCGAGGACGGCGCCGAGCTTCTGGTCGTAGACGTTGCCGTCCTGGTTCTGCCAGGTGACCTGGACGCCGATGGCCTCGTCCATGGCCTTGTAGTACGGGTTGCCGGGGGCGGGCGGGGTGCCCCAGAAGGGTGCCATGACGGTGAGCGCGCCGCCCTTGCCGAGCTTCTCGGTGACGGAAGTCTTGAGTTCGGCGGCGGGGATGGCGCGGGTGAAGCCGGCGGCGGAGCCGTTTCGCGCGGGGACGTCGGCGGGCACGACCTCGCTGGCCACGAAGGCGGGGAGGATCCTGGCGGCGTCCTTGCCGCTGGTGGTGCCGTCCTTCTTCCCCGTGTCGCCACCGCCGCCGCAGGCGGTGAGCAGCGGGGCTCCGCCGGCGACCGCGACGGCGGCGACGGCGCCGGTGGCGAGGAAGCCCCTCCGGCTCTGTTCGGTTCTCGGGGAGCCCGTGGAGGCGGCGTTCGGCGTCATTGCGTCAACCCTTCATGGCACGCGCCAGGACACGCGGCGCCCGAGGGGTCGCCGGCCGGCTGCGGTGATGGAGATGGAGCAAGGTGCGGGGTGCGGGCGGGGCGGGGCCCCGGGAGCGCGGCGACGGGCGCGGCGGGTCGCCGCCGGTGAGTCGAAGCGCTTCGATGTTGCTGCGAGGTTAAGTGACGGTCACAGGCGCGGCAAGAGTCGTTCAGGAGTTTCTCGAAGTGCCGCCCGGGAAGCCGGGTTGCCTTCAACTCCTGTGGCCAAGAGGTGAAGTGAAGCGGCCGGGGACCTTGACACCCATCCCGGCGCGCTTGAGCATCGAAGCGCTTCGAAACTTCCGGCCGCCGTCCGGCGACCGCCGTCCAAGGGACTCGTACGTGACCGCAGACCGGCCGCCCTTCCGTGACCCGGCCCTCCCCGTCGACGCACGCGTCGCCGACCTCCTCGGCCGCCTCACCCCCGCCGAACGCCTCGCCCTGCTCCACCAGTTCACGCCCGGAGTCGAACGCCTCGGCCTGGCCGCCTTCCGCACCGGCCAGGAGGCCCTGCACGGCGTCGCCTGGATGGGCCCGGCGACCGTCTTCCCGCAGGCCGTCGGCCTCGGCGCGAGCTGGCACCCCGCGCTGGTCCGCCGGGTCGGCGAGGCCGTCTCCCGCGAGGCGCGGGCGATGCGCGCCAAGGACGAGCGGGTCGGCCTGAACGTGTGGGCGCCCACGGTGAACCTGCTGCGCAACCCGCTGTGGGGGCGCGGCGAGGAGGGCTACTCCGAGGACCCGGCGCTCACCTCCGCGATCGCCGTCGCCTTCACCCGCGGACTGCGCGGCGACCATCCGACGTACTGGCGCACGGCGCCGGTGCTCAAGCACTGGCTCGCGCACAACAACGAGACCGCCCGCGACACCTCCTCGGCCTCCGTCCGGCCGCGCGTCCTCCACGAGTACGACCTGCCGGCCTTCCGCGGCGCCGTCGAGGCGGGCACGGTCGCGGGCGTGATGCCCGCCTACAACCTGGTCAACGGCAGGCCCAACCACCTTTCCCCGTACCTGGGGTCGGAGCTGCGCGCCTGGACCGACCGGGAGCTGCTCGTCTGCTCCGACGCGGGCGCGCCGAGCAACCTCGGCGACCCGCAGGCGTACTTCGACAGCCACGAGGAGGCCGTCGCGGCGGCGCTGCGCGCGGGCGTCGACTCCTTCACCGACCACGGCACCGACAGCTCGGTGATCCTCGGCCGGCTCGAACGGGCCCTGGAGCGGGGCCTGATCGACCAGGAGGACGTGGACCGGGCCGTGCGCAGACAGCTGACCGTGCGCTTCCTGCTCGGCGAGTTCGACCCGGAACTCGACCCGTACGCCCAAGAGTCCGCGTACGACACGGCGGAACACCGCGCGCTGGCGCGCGAGGCGGCGGAGGCGGCGCTCGTCCTGCTGCGCAACGAACCGGCCGGGGACGGGACCCCGCTGCTGCCGCTGGCCGGCGGCGGCCGGATCGCGGTCGTCGGGCTGCTCGCCGACGCCGCCAAACTCGACTGGTACAGCGGCGCGCGGCTGCACCGCTCCTCCCCGCTGGACGGCGTCCGGGAGCGGTTCGGCGCGGACCGGGTGGACTTCGCGGAGGGCGTGGACCGGATCCGGCTGCGGACCGCCGACGGGCGGGCGCTGCGCGTCCCGGACGTCACGGACGAGGAGCCGGGGCGGGACGCGGAGATCGCGCTCGACCCGGCGCTGCTCGCCGGCCGCACGGACCTGCCGCCGCTGACCGCCGACGCGGAGGGCACGGTCCTCGACCTGATCGACTGGGGCGACGGGGTGCTGACCCTGCGCGCCCCGGACGGCCGCTACCTGTCGGTGGCCGGGGACGGCCTGGTCCGCGCCTCGGCGGACGAGCCCGGGGGCTGGGTCGTCCAGGAGACGTTCCGGTTCGAGGCCCACGGTGACGGTCACCTCCTGCTGCACCTGGGGACGGGGGGCTACGTCTCTGTCGCCGCCGACGGCGCGAAGGTTGCCGCCGGACGCGAAGAAGCCGGGATCTTCTCCGTGGAGACCGTCGAGCGCGGCGAGGACGCCGTGGCACGGGCCGCCGCGGGCGCCGACACGGTGATCGTGGTCGCCGGGAACGACCCGCACATCAACGGCCGGGAGACCGAGGACCGCACGACACTGGCGCTGCCGCCGCACCAGGACCGGCTGTGGCGGGCGGCGCACGCGGCCAATCCGCGCACGGCCCTCGTCCTCGTCTCCTCCTACCCGTACGCGGTGCCCGACGCGGCGGCGGCGCTCCCGGCGCTGCTGTGGACCGCGCACGGCGGCCAGGCCGCCGGCACCGCGCTGGCCCGCGTCCTCGCCGGGGACGTCTCCCCCGCCGGACGGCTGCCGCAGACCTGGTACGGCTCCGACGCCGACCTGCCGGACCTGTTCGACTACGACGTCATCGGCGGCCGGCAGACCTACCTCTACTTCGACGGCACCCCGCTCTTCCCCTTCGGCCACGGCCTCACCTACACGAGCTTCGGCTACGAGGGACTGACGGCCGCCGTGGACGGCGACGCGGTGCGCCTCTCCTGCGCCGTCACCAACACGGGCGCCGTCGCCTCGGACGAGGTCGTCCAGGTGTACGCCCGGGCGCTCGCCCCGTCGGTGCCGCGCCCGCACCGGGCGCTCGTCGCCCACGAGCGGATCCACCTGGCCCCGGGCGCCACGGCGACGCCCTCCTTCACGGTGCCGCTGCGGGCGCTCGGCCACTGGGACGTGGCGCACGGGCGGTGGTCGGTGGAGCCGGGGCCGTACGAGTTCCTGGCCGGCCCGTCCTCGGCGGACTCCCGCCGGACCGTCCGCCTGGAGCTCGCGGGCACCGCGCCGGGCCCGCGCCCGGTCCTGGAGGCGGGGATCGGGGCGGCGGACTACGACGAGCAGACCGGCACCGTCATCGTGGACCGCTCCCGGGTCTCCGGCGACGCGGTGACCCCGGCGGATCCGGCCGCGCCGGGCACGCTCCTCTTCCGCGCCTGCGACTTCGGCGACGGCGTGACGGAGCTGGCGGTGACGGCCGCCGGGGCGGGCGAGGTGACGTTCTTCGCCGGTACGGCCCGGGACGCGCTGGCCCGGGTGACGGTGGAGCCCACGGACGGCCCGTACGCCTACGTCCTCGCGGGGGCGCCCTGTCACGTCCGCGACGTGACGGACCTCCGCGTCGAGCTGCGCGGGCCGGTCCGGCTCGCGCACGTCGGCTTCTCCGGCTGAGGGACCGGAGAAGCACGGCACACCGGGCGTCCCGCCGGCCTCCTCCGGGCCCGGCGGGGCGCCCCCGGGGCCCGGCACCGGCGTCATCCGGCGCCGGGCCCCGGGCATTTCAGGGCTAGGCTCTCCCGATCGATGACCACGGGGGGACCCACATGACCGGCACGACGTCCGTACGCAACACCGCACTGGTCGCCGCCGTCCTGGCGGCCCTGGCCGTCTCCTGCGGCACGATCCCCGAGCCCGACCGCCCGGCGGGAGGGCCGGGCACATCGGCGACGGCGACGACGGCCGCCGAGCCCACGGCCCCGCCCGAGGCGGCCGGCGCCCTGCCCGACGACTCCGCGCCCGCCACCGCCGGCTCCACCGTCGACCCGTACGCCCCCTCCTCGGGCGAGAAGGTCCGCGACGCCTTCGCGACCCTCCAGGCCACGCTCAACGACTCCTGCGCGCAGGACTGCGGCTACTTCCTGGGCCGCGTGAACAAGGAACTCCAGGAAATGGACCAGGCGATGAAGAACGACCCCAAGGGGCCCGGACACTTCCCCGAGCCGATCCGGAAGATGACCGAGCTCAACGAGCGGCTCGGTGGCGACGCCTCCTTCGAGAACCTGAAGAAGCACGAGAAGCAGCTCATCGCCACCCGCGACTTCATCAACACCTGGATGCAGGACCACCCCGACGACTACCGCTGACCGCCGCGAACGCCAGCGCGGCGGCGACGAGCCCCGCGCTCAGCAGGAACGGCCCCGTCGGCCGTCCCAGCACCGTCGCGGCGAGCAACGGCCCCACCACGGCGCCCACGTTGAGGGCGGCGGTGGCGTAGGCCCCGGCGAGCGCGGGCGCGCCCGCGGCCTCGTACAGGATCCGGGCGATCAGCGTGCCGCCGACGGCGAAGGACAGCGCGCCCTGGACGAACAGAAGGGCCGGCAGGACCGCCGGACGGTCCGCCAGGACGGCGAGGGCGACCCAGCCCACGAGCAGCAGCGGCCCTCCGACGGCGAGGACCCGGCCGGCGTGCCGGTCCCCGAGCCGTCCCGCCGCCGTCACCCCGGCGAAGGACCCCGCCCCGAACAGCATCAGGGCCGCGGAGACCCAGGAGGAAGTGAGCCCGGCCGGGCCGGTCACCACCGGGGCGAGGAAGGTGAAGGAGCCGAAGGTGGCGGCGTTCACGAGCGCGGCCAGGACGAGCACCCGCGCGAGCCCGGGCTCGCGCAGCACACCGAACTCGGCGCGCAGAGAGGGCCCTTCCGGGCTCGGCTCGGCCGCGGGCACACCCCGCAGGATGCCGAGCGCGGCCGGTACGCAGAGCACGGCGACCGCCCAGAAGGCGGCCCGCCACCCGGCGTGGGCCCCGAGCAGGGCACCGCCGGGGACGCCGACGACGGTGGCGACGGTCGTCCCGCCGAGGAGGACCGCGAGCGCCCGCGCCGTGCGGTCCGCCGGAACCATGGCGATCGCCGTGGTGAGGGCCAGGGCGAGGAAGCCCGCGTTCGCGAGGGCGGCCACGACCCGGCTCGCCAGGAGGACGACGAAGCTGGTCGTCAGGGCCCCGGCCACATGGGCGGCGAGGAAGACGAGCACGAATCCGAGCAGCCCGGACCGCCCGGTCCGGCCGCGCGCGAGCACGGCCATGAGCGGCGCGCCGATCACCATCCCGACCGCGAAGGCGGAGGTGAGCGCCCCGGCGGCGCCGACGCTCACCCCCAGGTCGCGGGCGAGGTCCGGCAGCAGGCCGGCGAGCATGAACTCCGAGGTGCCCATGGCGAACACGGCGAGGGCGAGGAGGTAGAGCGGCAGGGGAAGGGGCAGCGCACGCCGACTCGGCTGGGGCTGGGACTGCGACTGGACTTGGGGCCGGGACGGGGACGGTGAACCGGGCTGGGGCTGGGGCACGGAAGGCTCCGAGGTGAGGCGAGAACGGTGGACGTCGTCTCGTCACCGCCGCCGGCCCGCCCCCTCCCTGCCCAGGAGCACGGGGGCACAGCCGACCGGCCGCACGGCGCTGCGCGCGGCGGCGGTCGGTGAGGTGATCACCGGCTCAGGAAAGGCGGAGGCTCAGGGGCTGACGGCGGGACCGAAAGCCCCCCGCTCTGGATGCCTCGGGGCTGGACACGCACGGCACCCTACGCCCCGGCCCCGCTCCCCCGCACCTGGATTTCGTTCCCGGCCGGGGCCTCACGGGGTCCCCTAGAGTGCCGTCACGAGGGCATCCGGGCCACCCGTCACGCCACGGTCCCGGGCGCCCTCGTCCGCCTCCGGCACACAGACAAGGACCGTGACATGTCCAGCGACCGTCTCATGCGGATCCACAGCGCCGAGTTCCAGGCCATGGCCGAGAGGGTCCTGCGGGTCACCGAACTCACCTCCCGCCTGAACGTCCTCCCCTTCGAGGACGAGGCGGGCAAGGCGGAGCTGTTCGAGCGGATCCTCGGCAGGCCGCTGCCGCGGAGGGTCACGATCTACCCGCCGTTCTACACGGACCACGGCCTGAACCTCGACCTCGCCGAGCGCGTCTTCATCAACCAGAACTGCACGTTCCTGGACTACGCCGGCATCCGGATCGCCGAACGCGTGATGATCGGACCGAAGGTCACGTTCATCACCAGCGGCCACCCGGTCGACCCCGAGGAGCGCAAGCTGTACCTCACCGGTGCGCCCATCGACGTGGCGGAGAACGTGTGGATCGGCGCCGGCGCCATGATCCTGCCCGGCGTCACCATCGGCCGTGACGCCGTGATCGCCGCCGGCGCGGTCGTGGCCGACGACGTCCCGCCCGCGAGCCTGGTGACCGGCACCAAGGCGACCGTGCACCGGAGCTGGTGACGGCCCCCGTCAGCCGTCGGCCCACTCCCCGTCCGTCATCAGCCGCCGCCCCGGCAGCTCCGGCTCCTCGTGCCACGCCTGGAGGTCGGTCGGACGAACCCGGAACCAGCGGTACGCCGAACCCGCCCGGCGCGCGTTCCAGCCCGTCTTGACGCGGAAGCCCTCGGCCGCCGCGTCCGGCACCTCGTCGTGGGTGTACGTGACGACCTCGCCGTCCAGGAGGACGACGTCCCGGGTGTCGCCGAGGGCGAGACGCGTCCGGCCGTGGGCCGCGAGGTTCCGCCCGGTCGGGTTGGACAGGCGCGTGACGAGCCAGACGTCCACCCCGTCCCAGAAGAACGACAGCGGCACGAGGTACGGCACGCCGTCCGTTCCGGCGGAGGCGGCCCAGAGGTCCGTCTCCCCCTCCAGGCGGGCCCGTACGTCCTTGATGCGCTGCGCGCGGTCGCGCGGCGGCGTGCCGTTCGTCATGCCCCCAGCCTAGGAGTTCCGCCGCGCGGCCACGACACGCGGAGATTCGCCCACCCCGGAAGGAAGTCGACGCGAGGCCCCTAACATCCACCCCGATCATCCTTGATCGTCATGACTCAACGGGGGTATCACGTCATGTTCAAGACCATGGCACGCGTCCTGGCCGCGACCGGCCTGGCCGCCGCGGCGACCCTGGGCTTCGGCGGCGCCGCGCAGGCCGACGCCGTCTCGCTCTGCTACACGCCGCACGTGCAGAACGTGGGCTGGAAGGCCAAGGTCTGCCAGGGCGCGTGGGCCGGCTCGATCGGCGAGGCCCGCAACCTGGAGGCCCTGCGCGTCGAGATCAACTACGGAAGCCTCTGCATGAAGGCCCACCGCGCGACCTACGGCTGGGACTCCGGCTACCAGTGCGCCAACCCGAGCCACAGCATCCAGATCGGCACGGTGGGCATGAACACCGCCATCGAGGCCATCTCGTACTACTACTGCCCCGACAGCCGCCTCGGCGGCCAGGGCGACATCTGGGCCGAGGGCTGGCTCCGGGACCAGGGGCAGAAGCCCTCCCGCCCCTCCCCCTTCGCGACCTACCGGTCCGGCTGCAAGGCGGAGGGCATGGTCGGCACCACCGGCCAGGCCCTCCCCATGGAGGCCGTGAAGTTCTCCTGGAGCCTGTAGCACGCCCGCCGGGCCGGGCGCCGTCCGCACCTCGGACGGCGCCCGGCCCGCTGCGGCTACCGGCCCTTGAAGGAGTCCACGAAGACGGTGAACGCGGTGGCGGAGACGGCGACCGTGGGTCCGGACGGAACCTTCGAGTCGCGGAGGGGAACGAGGCCGAGGGTGGGGACGAGGTTGTGGGCGACCTCCACGCAGTCGGCACCGCCGTTGCCACTGAACGAGGACTTGAACCAGAGAGGGGACTCGTTGGTCACAGCATGCCCTTTCGTACTTCCTTGATCATGGTCACGGTGTCCGCCTGCGAGAGCGACTCCGCCGCGAGCTGATGATAGGCCGTGAGCATGGACGATACGGCTCCGTTTTCCCGCTCCAGATGGCCCCTCGACTGCGATTCGGCGTAGGAGATCACGGACCTGTCGGGCAGGGTCAGGAGGTAGAGGGGAAGGTCGAGCGGGCGTCGTTCCCCGAGGGCGAACGGCGCCACTTGGACAACGGTGTTCGGACGCTCCGCGAACTCCATGAGCCGGTCGAGCTGAGCGGCCATGACGCCAGAACCGCCCACGGGGCGGCGAAGGCAGCTCTCGTCCATCACGACGAAAAGCATCGGGGGCCTCTCCTGCTCCAGGATCTTCTGGCGCTCCATCAGGTACGCCACTCGCTCTGCGGCCTGCTCCGCCGTAGCGGCTCCGCGCGAGACGAAGCTCCCGGTCACCGTCCGCGCATACTCAGGCGTCTGAACGAGTCCCGGGATGACTCCGATCGTGAACAGACGGATCTCGACGGCCTTGCGCTCCTGGGCGACGTACTCCGGGAAGCCCTCCAGAAGTACACCGTGCCGCACCTGCCGACACTCCCGATCGAATGACCGTTCCGTCCCGGTCAGCCCGAAGGCCGCGTCGACAGCTCCCGAGAATCTGAGAGTTGAGGGTCTGCCACCAATTTCAACACCAGAGATGTGCTTGCTGGAGTAGCCCGTACGCGTGGCCAGCTCCTCCTGCGTCCAGCCTCGTTCCTCGCGCAGCCTGCGCAAACGTGCCCCGTACGCGGCCATCGGCCCGCTGTCCGGGTCAAGCCTCTTGCGATTGCCCACAGTTCCCCCTCACCCGACCGTACGTTGAGGACGCTTCGACTGTAGGTCACGCTGGGTGCTCCTAGTAGTGGATTCGCTACAGAGAGGCACCCGCATGCCCGCAAGCGACCGCCCCACCCCCGTCCCCGACCTCGGGTCGTTCATGGCGGAAGACACCGGCGAGGGAACCCCTCGGCTCGGCAGAGTCACCGCCTGGGACGGGTCCGTCGTCCACCTGCGGCCGCCCGGCGGCGGCACCACCTGGACGGCCGCGCCGGGCCGGCTGCGGCGCCCGACCGAGGGGGAGGCCGCGCTCATCCGCGTACTCACCACCCCGGTCCCGGCGACGAGTCGCCCGCCGGGGACCTGCCCGGAGCCTCCGGTCGTGCTCTCGGTGGAGCCCCTGCCGCCGGCCGTACCCACGGCGGGCTGCCCGATCTGCGAACTGGTGGCCGCGTGGGAGCAGAGCAGTCTCCGCAGGCACGACTATTCCAAGGCGGCGGACTTCCGGGTCGAGATGCGCAACCACCCGCACACGGAGCCGAAGTTGAGGATGCCGGAGGTCCGCCGCCCGCGCGAGCTGCCGTGAGGGGCGCAGGCCGGAAGACCACCGCACCGGGCCGGGCCGCGCCTCCGCGTCGGGCGGCACCGTCCCGTACGGGCGGATGAGTCTTCGCGGCACGGGCGGTTCGGCCGGGACCGGCCCGGGTCGACGGCCGGGACGTACGCGGCGGTCTGCCGATGGCGCACGCGGATCCCGCGCGAGATCCGTGAGTAGTCGGATCCGCCCCCGCCAGGTGCCGGCCGGTCGCTCAGGGCCGCAGGCGCGGGGCCTCGTCGTCGGGTGTGTCCGGGGAGGCGAAGTGGAACGGCACCGAGAGGTGCTCGGCGAGCGCACGCCCCGCCCGCTCGGCGGCTGTCGCCACGGGGTGGCGCGAGGCGTCCTCCTCGTGCTCGCCGAGGTAGCGCTTGGCCGTCGACCAATAGACGGTGGCCATGGGGGCCTCTGCCGCCGGGTCGGTGGTGAGGGCCAGCAGCCGCACGAACCAGTCGTGGACGGTGTCCCCGTCCCAGACCGCCTCGATCGCGACGACGCGGCCCTCGCACCCGGCCGCCCGGCAGGCCAGGGACTCCAGGTCGAGGGGGCTCTCGGGCTCTCGGGCGATCCGGTCCCCATGGTGGAGATAGCGGTCATGGGCGATCAGCTGAGCGGTACCCACGCCTATGCCGTGGGGAACGAGGCCGACGGCGACGATGGCCCGCACCGCCATGAGAAGGGAGTCCTGAAGGACGTATCCGTCGATCTCGTCGCGGATCCCGGCAGGCAGACTCTCCCACCACTCGGTCCTGGCCGTCTTGTTCATACCCGTCGAAACCCCCGCCCCCTTGGAGGCCACGACACCGAGCCTCGGGCGACTCTACGTCGTCGCGACCGTGCACCCCCGCCCACGGCTTCGTGGCGGCCCTCGGCCGGAGGGTGTCGAGCCCGCTCCCCGGGGCGGGACCTCTCGTTCCGCTGCGGGTCCCCGATGACCCGGTCGTCCTCCGTCACGGCGGCGCGGAACCCGTGCTCAGCGGAAGTCCGCCACGTGGTCCTGCGCCCAGGCGCGGAAGGAGCGGGCCGGGGTGCCGGTGAGGCGCTCGACCTCGTCGTTGACCGGCTCGGGGTTGTCGATCATCTTCGCCTGGGCGGGCAGGACGGCGTCCACCAGGTCCGCGGGCCAGCCGGCGGCCCTCATCCGCTCGACGGCCTCGTCCAGCGTGGTCTCGTCGAACCGGAGGGGACGGCCGATCGCCTCGCCGATGAGGGCCACCTGCCGTTCCTGGGTGACGAGTTCGGGGCCGGTGAGCAGGGGGCGGGCGCCGATCAGGGTGTCGGTCGTCAGGGCGCGGACGGCGACGGCGGCCAGGTCCGCCTCGTGGATCAGGGGGCGGGCCAGCGCGGCCATCGGAGCCCGCACCACGCCGGTGGTGCGGATCTCCTCCGCCCACCCCAGCGCGTTGCTCGCGAATCCGGTGGGCCGCAGGGCGGTCCACTCCAGGCCCGACGCCTCGACCAGCCGCTCCAGCTCCGTGTGGAACAGGGTGATCGCCTCGCCGGGCTCCTCCTCCGCCCGGCTCCCGACGCCTGCGGACGACAGGTACACCACGCGCCGGGCGTGCTTCCCGATCGCGTCGATCACGTCCGCCGCGCCGTCGGCGCTCAGGAAGGGCCACACCAGGAACACCGCGTCGACGCCCTCCAGGGCCGCGCCCAGCGACGCGGGGTCGCCGAGGTCGCCGCGTACCGCCTGGACGCCCTCCGGGAGGTCGGCCGCCCCTCGTACGAGCGCCCTCACGGGCACTCCCGCCGCGTGCAGTCGGGCCACCACCGAGCCGCCGACCTTCCCGGTCGCGCCGGTCACCAGGATCCTGGGCTGTGTCATCACGCTCTCCTCGTCTCGCCGTCGGATGACACGACCTTCCGACATCAACCAAGGTTGAGGTCAAGCGCCGCCCCACGGCCTCTCCCTGGCCGCACGGTTCGCCGGGGCGGGCGGTGGTGTGCGGGTGGGCCCGGTGGCCGGGGCGGAGGGGCACGTCAGCGCAGCGCGCCCTGGACGTACTCCATCGCCTTCGTGAAGACGGGGTCGGAGAGGCGGCGGGCGGCCTCCTCCTCGTCGACGTCCTCGATGTGGGTCTGGATCCACCAGAGGTTGCCGAAGGGGTCGCGGACGCGGCCGACGAGGTCGCCGAAGAAGAGGTGGGTGACCTCGGTGACGGAGGTGCCGCCGGCCTCGACGGCGCGGCGGTGGACGGCCCGTGCGTCTTCCACGTAGAGCCGGACGAAGGCGGGGGTGGGTCCCCAGCCGGGCGGGCTGTCGAAGGCCATCAGGCGGCCGTCGCCGATCCGCAGTTCGGCGTGGCCGATCGTGCCGTCCGGGAGGACGAAGCGGCCCAGGTCCTCGGCCCCGAAGGCCCGCTCCAGGTAGTCGATGAGTCCGGCGGTGTCGGTGCCGATGATCCAGGGGGTGACGGTGGTGTAGCCCTCGGGGACGGCCTGGACGGGGGTGGAGGTGTGCTCGCTCATGGGGCCATGCTGGACCGCCACTAGGTCGGATTCCGTCCGCCATCCCGGGCGGTCGCGCCCTTGGTACCGCGCCCGTCCGTGCTGTCAGGCGGCCAGGAACCGTGTCAGCAGGCGGTTGAGCGCGTCGGGCCGCTCGGTGGGGAGGGAGTGGTGGGAGGCGTCCGGCAGGATGACGACGTCGGCCCCGGGCAGGAGGTCACGGGCCCTGGCCGCGACCCGGCGCGCGTCGTGGGTGCGGCTGCGTTCGGCCAGGAGGACCAGGGTCGGGACGGTGCAGGTCCGGAGCTCCTTCGGTCGGGGGCGGCGCAGGGCCACGACCTTGGATCGCACCGCCGTCGTGGTGCTGTCGAGGAAGTCCTGCCACCCGCGGTCCTCGGGGGGCCGGCCGGTCTCCCACAGCAGGAAGGACCGCTGCCGCGCGACGGTGGGCCGCAGGAGCGTGGGAAGCGCGCGCAGCAGGTAGCGCGGGCTCGGCCCGGCGAAGCAGTTGGTGGGGTCGAGGAGGGCCAGCCTGCTGACGCGGTGGGGCGCCCCCAGCGCGTAGCGCAGGGCGATCGCGGCGCCGTAGGAGTGGCCGCACCACCGCGCCTCGGCGAGGCCGAGCCCGTCCAGAACCGCGTCCAGCCACGCCATCAGGTCACCGGCGCCGCGCAGCGGTGCCCCGTCGTTGACGCTGCGGCCGAAGTCGCCCATGACGTCGACGGCGTACACCCGGTGGTCGCGGCTGAGCTCCTCGACGTTGCCGAACCACACCATGGAGGTGGTTCCGCCTCCGGGCAGCAGCACGAGCGGGGCGCCCGTCTCCGGACCGCAGACATGGACGCGGGTGGGGCCGTACGGCGTCGGCACGTCGATGCCGGTGACGTCCGCGGGCCAGCGTCGCAGCATCTCCTCGTACGCCGCGAAGAAGGTCCCCTGGTCACCGCTGTCGCCCCGCTGTTCCATGATGCCGCCCCCGCTGGTCCCGTAGCCGTCGTCCCGTACGTGCTCCCGCCCGGCCGTCCTCGCCGCACCCCTCGGGCCGGACGGGCGTGAGCCGGGGCCGTCGCCTCAGATCTCCAGGCCCTCCGTCAGCACCCGCGTACGGTACGGCAGGTCCGTGCCCGTCGCCGCGGTCTCCGGGCCGGTCGCCGTGTGCGTCACGGTGTAGACGGCCGCCGGGGCGCCCCGGTGGTCCGGGACCGTGACGGTGGTGGTGGCGCCCTCGGGGGCGCCGGGGGCCACCAGGAGGGTGAGGCCGTCGGGCCAGTCCGCGTCGGGGCGGTCCGAGGGCGCGGCCAGCGGGAGGACGGCGCCGGGGCGGACGTAGAGGGGGAGGCCGTCCAGGGGGTGGGTCTCGCGGCGCCAGCACGGGCCGGTGACGGTCTCGCCGGTGAGGAGGTGGGTCCAGGTGCCCTCGGGGACGTACACCTCGACCTCGCCGCCGGGGTCCATGACGGGGGCGACGAGGAGGTCGGGGCCGAGCATGTACTGGCGGTCCAGGGTGCGGGTCGCCGGGTCGCCGGGGAATTCGAGGAGCATCGGGCGCATGACGGGAACGCCCGTGGCGTGGGCCTCGGCGGCCGCCGCGTACAGGTAGGGCATGAGGCGGTGCTTGAGGCGGGTGAAGCGGCGGGCCACGGCGACCGCCTCCTCGCCGAACTCCCACGGCACCCGGTACGAGTCGCTGCCGTGCAGGCGGCTGTGGGAGGACAGCAGGCCGAAGGCGAGCCAGCGGGTGAAGACCTCCGCGTCGGGGGTGCCCTCGAAGCCGCCGATGTCGTGGCTCCAGAAGCCGAAGCCGCTGAGGGAGAGCGAGAGTCCGCCGCGCAGCGACTCGGCCATGGCCTCGAAGGAGGCCCAGCAGTCGCCGCCCCAGTGGACGGGGAACTGCTGGCCGCCGGCGGTCGCCGAGCGGGCGAAGAGGACGGCCTCGCCGGGCCCCCGCTCCTTCTCCAGGAGTTCGAAGACGGTGCGGTTGTACAGCTGGGCGTAGTAGTTGTGCATCCGCTCGGGGTCGGAGCCGTCGTGCCAGACGACGTCGGTGGGGATCCGCTCGCCGAAGTCGGTCTTGAAGCAGTCGACGCCCTGCGCGAGGAGCGGGCGGAGCTTGTCCTGGAACCAGGTGCGGGCGTCCGGGTGCGTGAAGTCGACGAGGGCCATGCCGGGCTGCCACAGATCCCACTGCCAGAGGTCGCCGTTCGGCCGCCGGACCAGGAAGCCGCGCTCGGCCGCCTCCTCGAAGAGGGCGGACTTCTGGGCGATGTAGGGGTTGATCCAGAGGCCGACGCGCAGGCCGCGGGCCTTGAGGCGGGCGAGCATGCCGTCCGGGTCGGGGAAGGTCTCGGGGTCCCAGGCGAGGTCCGACCACTGGTACTCGCGCATCCAGAAGCAGTCGAAGTGGAAGACGGACAGCGGGATGTCGCGGGCGGCCATGCCGTCGACGAAGGAGGTGACGGTCGCCTCGTCGTAGGGGGTGGTGAAGGAGGTGGTCAGCCAGAGGCCGAAGGACCACGGCGGGGGCAGGGCGGGACGGCCGGTGAGGGCGGTGTAGCGGCGCAGCACGTCCTTGGGGGTGGGGCCGGCGACGACGAAGTACTCCAGGGACTGGTCCTCGACGCTGAACTGCACCTGGCCGACGGCCTCGGAGCCGACCTCGAACGAGACCCGGCCGGGGTGGTTCACGAAGACGCCGTAGCCGCGCGAGGAGAGGTAGAACGGCACGTTCTTGTACGCCTGCTCGCTGCTGGTGCCGCCGTCGGCCTGCCAGATGTCGACGCTCTGCCCGTTCTTGACGAAGGGGGTGAAGCGCTCGCCGAGGCCGTAGACCTGCTCGCCGACGCCGAGCGCGAGCTGGACGGCCATGTGGTGGGCCCGGTCCGGGGTGGTCACGAAGGCGGTGCCCTTGCGGCCGGACCGGGTCAGGGGGCGGCCCTCCGCGTCCAGGAAGTCCAGGGTCCAGGGGCGCGCGCGGTCGAGCCGGAGGCGCAGCGGGCCGGAGGCGAGCTCCACGGTCGTGCCGTCCTCGCGGACCGTGCCGGCGGCGGGGTCGGGGGCGGCGAGCGCGAAGCCGGGGCCCCGGTGGGCCCTGCCCGCGTGGTGGGTGATCCGCACGCCGATCACGCCCTCCGCGGGGGCGTGGCACTCCACCGTGAGCAGCGCCGAGTTCAGGGTGTCGCCGCGGGTCTCGACCCGCTTGACGGAGGCGTACGCGGTGAAGCGGCCGGGGGCCACGCGCAGGTCGCGGACGTCGGTGGCGTACGAGGCGTGCACGCCCTCGCGCATCAGCCAGAAGCCGTCGGTGAACTTCATGCGGGTCCTTGGGGTGGGGTGGGGCGGGCGGGAGCGGGCCGGGGGCGTTCGGGCCGGGGCAGCCGTGCCGGGCCGGGCCGGTGGGGCGGGCGTACGGGCGGGCGTACCGGGCCCCCAATAGTTATCCCAGAAAACAAAACACGGGAACAGCCCCGCGACGATCACGGGCGGCCCGCCGTGGAAGCGCTCCCGCCAGGACGGATAGAAAACGCTTTCTCCAACCCTGCGCGAAGCATTGACGAAACACCGACGCCCCCTTAGCTTCATGCCCGTTGCACTTCGTACGTCATATATGAGACGCGATACACGAGATGCCGTACACCATGCGCCATACACGAGATCTGAGAGTGCTCCATGGCCTTCGCCCCCAGCCCCATCCCCTCCCGGACCCAGTACGTCCAGGAGGCGATCAAGCACGACATCCTCACCGGGGGGCTCAGACCCGGGCAGGCGCTCGTGGAGGCCGAACTCGCCGCGCGCTTCGGGGTCTCCAAGACCCCGGTGCGTGAGGCGCTCAAGACCCTCGCGGGCAGCGGACTCGTGGTCATGAGCCAGTACAAGGGCGTCACCGTGCGGATGGTCGACGCGGACATGGCCCGCGCCGTCTACGACGTCCGGCTGCTCCTGGAGCCCGAGGCCGTCCGCCGCGCGGTCGCCTCGGGCGCCCCGCTCGACGCCGCCCACGAGGCCCTCGCCCGGGCCGCCGGCGCCGACGACCCGGCCGAACGCTCCCTGGCCAACCGGGCGTTCCACCGCGCCCTCTACCTCCCCTGCGGCAACCCGCTGCTCGGGCGGATGCTCGACGAGGTGCGCGACCAGGCCGCGCTCGTCTCCACCGTCGCCTGGGCCGCCGTCCCCTCCTGGGAGCGGGAGGCGGCCGAGCACGAGGAGATCCTGCGGCTCGCCGCCGCGGGCGACGCCGACGGGGCGCGCCGGGCGGTCCACGCCCACATCGCCTCGTTCGTGGAGCGCGCCTTCCCCGCGAACCCCCTGGAGCCCGCCCCGGGTTCCTCCCCTCTGGACAGCGACAGCGAGTGACCATGAATTTCGAGACCCTTCGGGCCGCCCTCGCCGACGTCGTGGCCATCCCGGTCACGCCGTTCGCCGAGGACGGCCGGGTGGACTCCGCCGCGCACCGGGCGCTGCTGCGCCGGCTGCTCGACGGCGGGGTGCGCACCCTCACCCCCAACGGCAACACCGGCGAGTTCTACGCCCTGACCCCCGAGGAGCGCCGCGCGATCACCGAGGCCACCGTCGCCGAGGCGGCCGGCCGGGCGGTGGTCCTGGTCGGCGTCGGGCACGACGTGCCGACGGCCGTCGAGGCGGCCCGGCACGCCCGGGACACCGGGGCGCACATGGTGATGGTCCACCAGCCGGTGCACCCGTACGTCTCCGAGAGCGGCTGGGTCGACTACCACCGGGCCATCGCCGAGGCGGTGCCCGAGCTGGGCGTCGTCCCCTACATCCGCAACCCGCTGCTGAGCGGGGCACGGCTGGCCGAACTGGGCGCCGCCTGTCCGAACGTGGTGGGCGTCAAGTACGCGGTGCCGGACGCCTCCCGCTTCGCCGGCTTCGCCCGCGACGCCGGGCTCGACCGCTTCGTGTGGGTGGCCGGGCTCGCGGAGCCGTACGCCCCCTCGTACTTCTCGGCCGGCGCCACCGGCTTCACCTCCGGCCTGGTCAACGTCGCGCCCGCGCTCTCCCTGGAGATGCTGGAGGCCCTGCGCGCCGGCGACTACGGCACCGCGATGAAGGTGTGGGAGCGCATCCGCCGCTTCGAGGAGCTGCGCGCGGCCAACGGCAGCGCGGACAACGTCACGGTCGTGAAGGAGGCGCTCGCCGCACTCGGCCTGTGCCGCCGCGACATCCGCCCGCCGAGCCGCGAACTCCCGGAGGACGAGCGGTCCGAGGTGGCGACGATCGTCGGCGGGTGGCCGATATGAGCGGCGGGCACGGGACGGACGACGGGCGCGGAACGGCGGCCGGGGCGGCGACCCGGACCGCGACCGACGACGGGCACGCGGGCACGGCCCCGGCCGACGGCGGACCCGCGAACGCCACGGCGACCGCCACCGACGGCGGGCACGCCGACGCGGCCGGGACCCGCGGCGGGCGCCGCCCGGACGGTGCGCGGGAGGTGCGGCCCGAGGAGCTGCGGAGCCACCAGTGGTACGGCACCGACGGGCTGCGGTCGTTCAGCCACCGGGCGCGGACCCGACAGCTGGGCTACCTGCCGGAGGAGCACCTCGGCAAGCCGGTGATCGCGATCCTCAACACCTGGTCGGACATCAACCCCTGCCACGTGCACCTGCGCGACCGGGCGCAGGCCGTGAAGCGGGGGGTGTGGCAGGCGGGCGGCTTCCCGCTCGAATTCCCGGTGTCCACGCTGTCGGAGACCTTCCAGAAGCCGACGCCCATGCTCTACCGCAACCTCCTCGCCATGGAGACGGAGGAGCTGCTGCGCTCGTACCCGGTGGACGGGGCGGTGCTCATGGGCGGCTGCGACAAGACGACGCCCGCGCTGCTGATGGGCGCCGCCTCGGTCGACCTGCCGACGGTCTTCGTGCCGGCCGGGCCGATGCTGCCGGGGCACTGGCGCGGGGAGACCCTCGGCTCCGGCACGGACATGTGGAAGTACTGGGACGAGCGGCGGGCCGGCACCATCGGCGACTGCGAGCTGGCCGAGCTGGAGAGCGGTCTGGCCCGCTCCCCCGGCCACTGCATGACGATGGGCACGGCGTCGACGCTGACCGCCGCGGCGGAGACCCTGGGCGTGACCGTGCCGGGCGCGTCCTCGGTGCCGGCGGTGGACTCGGGGCACGACCGGATGGCCGCCGCGTCGGGACTGCGGATCGTGGAGCTGGTCCGTCAGGACCTCAGGCTCTCGCGGCTGCTGACCCGGGAGGCGTACGAGGACGCGGTCGCCGCCGTGCTGGCGCTGGGCGGCTCGACCAACGCGGTGATCCACCTGATCGCGATGGCCGGCCGGTCGGGCGTGAAGCTGACGCTGGACGACTTCGACCGGATCGCGCGGACGGTGCCGGTGCTCGCGAACCTGCGGCCCGGCGGGAAGCACCTCATGGAGGACTTCCACTTCGCCGGCGGGATGCGCGGCTTCCTGTCGCGGATCACCGACGTGCTGCACCTGGACCGGCCGACGGTCTCCCACGCCACCCTGCGGGAACAGCTCGACGGTGCCCTCGTGCACGACGACGACGTGATCCGGGAGCGGCACCGGCCGCTGGCGGCCGAGGGCGGACTCGCGGTGCTGCGGGGCAACCTGTGCCCGGACGGGGCGGTCGTCAAGCACGTCGCCATGGAGCAGCGGTTCCTCAAGCACACCGGACCGGCCGTCGTCTTCGACGACTACCGCACGATGCAGCGGACCATCGACGACCCGGCGCTCGGCATCACCGCCGACCACGTCCTGGTGCTGCGCGGCGCCGGGCCGAAGGGCGGCCCGGGGATGCCGGAGTACGGGATGCTGCCGATCCCGAAGTACCTCCTGGAGCAGGGGGTGCGGGACATGGTCCGGATCTCGGACGCCCGGATGAGCGGCACGAGCTACGGCGCGTGCGTGCTGCACGTGGCGCCGGAATCGCATGTCGGCGGACCCCTTGCCCTGGTCCGCACGGGCGATACGATCACCCTCGACGTCGCGGCCCGCTCCCTCCATCTGCACGTCGCGGACGAGGAGCTGGAGCGTCGCGGGGCCGCGTGGACCCCGCCGCCGGCCCGGTACGAGCGCGGCTACGGCGCGCTGTACATGGAGCAGATCTCCCAGGCCGACACCGGCTGCGACTTCGAGTTCCTGGCCCGGCCGGGGACGACCCCCGATCCGTACGCGGGCTGACTCCCCGCCCTGTCCCCCACCGCCCCTCTCGTTCGAGATACCGAACGTCGTTCGCGAAGCGCTTCACCTCTGATAGAAAGCGCTTTCTGGACGTCTTTCGGACACCTCTCGCACTCCGCACCGCCCGCCCGAGAACGGAGCCGCCCGTCATGGCCACAGCTGTGACCAAACCGCCCCGAGCCACCACGGCACGGGGGCGCCGCCGCACGGGAGCGACCCCCCGCCGGCTGCCGTATCTGCTCATAGCCCCCGCCGGCCTGCTGATGCTGGGCTTCATCGCCTACCCCGTGCTGAGCGTCTTCTACTACAGCCTCCAGCACTACAACCCCACCAAGCCCTGGCGGAACGGCTTCGCGGGCCTGGACAACTTCACGAAGATCTTCACCGACGACCCGCACTTCTGGGGCACGCTCACCTTCAGCCTCAAGTGGGTCGTGGTCGAGGTCTCGCTCCAGCTGCTCTTCGGGCTGGCGCTCGCCCTCATCGTCAACCAGACCTTCGCCGGCCGGGCGCTGGGACGCGCCCTGGTCTTCTCGCCGTGGGCCGTCTCGGGCGTGCTCACCTCCGCGATCTGGGTGCTGCTCTACAACTCGCAGACCGGAATCACCCGTTATCTGGCGGACCTCGGCATCGGCGAGTACGGCACCTCGCTGCTCTCCGACACCGGCACCGTCTTCTGGGCGGCGATCGTCGCCGACCTCTGGCGCGGCGTGCCCTTCTTCGCCATCCTCATCCTCGCCGACCTCCAGTCCATCCCGGGCGACCTGTACGAGGCCGCCGAGGTCGACGGCGCGGGCCGGCTGCGGCAGTTCTTCCACATCACGCTCCCGCACATCCGGGACGCGATCGTGCTCTCCACCCTGCTGCGCGCGGTGTGGGAGTTCAACAACGTCGACCTCCTCTACACCCTGACCGGCGGCGGGCCCGCGGGCGTCACCACGACCCTCCCGCTGTACGTCGCCGAGACCAGCGTCGACGCCCACAACTTCGGCTACGCCTCCGCCCTCACCACGGTGGCGTTCGTGATCCTTCTCTTCTGCTCGATCGTCTATCTGCGCCTGAGCAAGTTCGGAGGCGACAGCAAGTGACCGCCGCAGCCACCCGCACCCGCACCGCGCCCGCCGACGGCGCGACGCCCCCCGCGCAGCCGCCGGAGGGCACCCCGCCCACCGCCGCCCGCACGCGGCACCGGGCCTGGGACGAGGTCCCCCGCTGGCAGATCTACCTGCCGCTCGGCGTCTACCTCGTCTTCACCCTCGTCCCCTTCTACTGGATCTTCCTCTTCGCCGTCCGCCCGGCCGGATCGACCTCGCTGCTGCCCTGGCCGATGACGACCGAGCACTTCGAGAAGGTCTGGACCGAACGCAGCTTCGGGGTCTTCTTCCAGAACAGCCTGCTCATCGGCGTCGCGGTGCTCATCAGCACCACGGTGGTCGCGCTGGCCGGCGGATACGCCCTCGCCCGCTTCGACTTCCGGATCAAGAAGGGCTTCATGCTGGCCCTGCTCTGCTCCCAGTTCGTGCCCGGCGCCCTGCTCCTCGTCCCGCTCTTCCAGATCTTCGCCGAACTGAAGATGATCAACTCGATCGGCAGCGTCATCCTCGCCGAGACCGTCTTCCAGCTCCCGCTGTCGATGATCCTCATCAGCGGCTTCATCCGGAACGTGCCCCCCTCCCTGGAGGAGGCCGCCTGGGTCGACGGCTGCAACCGCTTCCGCGCCTTCCTGATCGTGGTGCTGCCGCTGCTGCGGCCCGGGCTCGTCGCCGTCGGCTCCTTCGCCTTCGTGCACGCCTGGAACCACTTCCTCTTCGCCCTGATGTTCCTCAGCAGCCAGAGCAAGCAGACCATCCCGGTCGGCCTCAACACCCTCATGGGCGCCGACAGCGTCGACCTCGGCGCGCTCGCCGCGGGCGGCGTCATCGCCGCCGTCCCCGTCGTGATCGTCTTCGCCTTCATCCAGAAGTGGCTCGTCACCGGCTTCAGCGCCGGGGCGGTGAAGGGATGAGCCCCGTGCACGAGACCGAACCCCTGCCCGTCGTCCTCGCCGGCGCCCGCGGCCACGGCCGCAGCCACCTCCTCAACATCCACCGCCTGGAACGGCTCGGCCTGGTCCGCCTCGCCGGCGTCTGCGAACTGCGCCCGCTCGACGCCGCCGAGCTCGACGGCCTCGGCGACCCCGCCCAGTCCGACGACTTCGAGGCGCTGCTCGCCGCCACCGGCGCGAGGATCGCGGTCCTCAGCACCCCGATCCAGACCCACACGGACATGACGCTGGCCGCCGCCCGGCACGGCGCCGACATCCTCCTGGAGAAGCCGCCGGCCCCGTCCTACGCGGAGTTCCGCCGGATGGCCGACGGGGTCGCGGCGGCCGGCGCCGCCTGCCAGATCGGCTTCCAGTCGCTCGGCTCGCACGCCGTCCCCGCCGCCCGCCGCCTCATCGCCGACGGTGCGATCGGCGAGGTCCGGGGCGTCGGCGCGGCCGGCGCCTGGGTCCGCGACGAGGCGTACTTCCGGCGGGCCCGCTGGGCCGGCCGGCGCCGGCTCGACGGCGTCGACGTCGTCGACGGCGCGCTGACCAACCCGCTCGCCCACGCCGTCGCCACCGCCCTCGCGCTCGCCGGGACCACCCGCGCCGAGGACGTGACCGGCATCGAGACCGAGCTGTTCCACGCGCACGCCATCGAGTCCGACGACACCTCCGCCGTCCGGATCACCACCACCGCCGGCTTCCCGGTCACCGTCGCCGCCACGCTCTGCGCGGAGGAGAACGGCGAGCCGTACGTCGTCGTGCACGGCACCCGCGGCCGGATCACCTTCTGGTACCGCGAGGACCGCGTCCTGCTCCAGCGGGCCGGACACGGCCCGGAGGAGATCGTGCACGGCCGCACCGACCTCCTGGAGAACCTGCTCGCGCACGTCACCGACGGCACCCCGCTGTGCGTGCCGCCGGACGCGACCGGCGCCTTCATGCGGGTCGTCGAGGCGGTCCGCACAGCCCCCGACCCGCTGCCGCTGCCCGCCGCGCACTGGCGCGCCGAGCCCGGCGAGAGCGCCCCGCGCCGGGTCGTGGCGGACGTGGAGAAGCTGGTCGACGCCAGCGCCGAACAGCTGCGGCTCTACTCCGAACTCGGCGCCCCCTGGGCGTCGCCGGCCCCGGCGGAGGCCCGATGAGCACCGGGTCCACCACCGTGCTGCGGGCCGCGGGCCGCACGGTCGCCCACTGCGTGACCCGGCCGGCGCTCGCCGCCGACCACTCCCCGCGCCCCTACCTCCACCCGGTGACGACGCTCGCCGGACGGGCCGTCACCGAGGTGCTGCCCGAGGACCACGTGCACCACCTGGGCGTCTCCGTCGCCGTCCCGGACGTCGCCGGGCACAACTTCTGGGGCGGCCGGACCTTCGTCCGCGACCGCGGATCGGTGGCGCTCGACAACCACGGCGTCCAGCGCCACGACGGCTTCAAGCTGTGCGACCCGGACGGCTTCGTCGAGGAGCTGAGCTGGACCGCGGGCGGCGAGCGGCTGCTCGCCGAGCACCGTACGGTCGCCGCCGCCGCCCTCACCGACACGGCCTGGGCCCTCGACCTGACCTTCTCCGTCGCCAACGTCTCCGGCCGCGACCTGTCGATCGGCAGCCCGGCCACCAACGGACGCCCGGGCGCCGCGTACGGCGGCTTCTTCTGGCGGGCGCCCAAGGAGGCCGCCGCGCCACGGGTGTTCGGCCCCGGGGCGGACGGCGAGGAGGCCGTGCACGGCACCCGCGCCGACTGGGTGGCGATGTGCGGCGACGGCTGGACGCTGGTCTTCGCCGGGGCGACCGCGACGACCCGGCGCGACCCGTGGTTCGTGCGGGCCGCCGAGTACCCGGGCGTCGGCTCCTCCCTCGCGTACGGCGAGCGGCTCGCGGTCCCGGCCGGCGAGACCTTCGTCCGGCGCGTGGTCACGGTCGTCGCCGACGGGCGGCTGGACCGGGACGGGGCCGCGGCCCTGGTGCGCAAGGCGGTGGCGTCGTGACCGGCCCGCCGGTGCCCGAGGTCACCGGGGACCTGGGGGACGGCACGTACCGCAACCCGGTCCTGGCGGCGGACTGGTCCGACCCCGACGTGGTCCGGGTCGGCGGGGACTTCTACCTCACCGCCTCCAGCTTCGGACGGGCGCCCGGGCTGCCGCTGCTGCACTCCCGCGACCTGGTCAACTGGACGCTCGTCGGGCACGCCCTCGCCCGGCTCGAACCCGAGGAGGCGTTCACCGTCCCCCGGCACGACCGGGGGGTGTGGGCGCCGTCCCTCCGCCACCACGACGGCCGCTTCTGGATCTTCTGGGGCGACCCCGACCACGGGATCTTCCAGGTCAACTCACCGGCGATCGAGGGTCCCTGGACCCGCCCGCACCTGGTCAAGGAGGGCCTGGGCCTGATCGACGCGTGCCCGCTGTGGGACGAGGAGACCGGCGAGGCGTATCTGGTGCACGGCTGGGCCAGATCCCGGGCCGGGTTCAACAACCGGCTGACCGGACACCGGATGAGCCCGGACGGCGACAAGGTCCTCGACGAGGGCCGGACCCTGGTCGACGCCGACCTGCTGCCCGGCTGGTTCACCCTGGAGGGGCCCAAGACCTACCGGCACGACGGACGGTTCTGGATCCTCGCCCCGGCCGGCGGCGTCGCCACCGGCTGGCAGGGCGCCTTCCGCGCGGACTCCTTCTTCGGACCGTACGAGGAGCGGATCGTCCTCTCCCAGGGCGACACCGACGTCAACGGCCCCCACCAGGGCGGCTGGGTGCGCACCGGCGCCGGCGAGGACTGGTTCCTGCACTTCCAGCAGACCGGCGCGCACGGGCGGCTCGTCCACCTCCAGCCGATGCGCTGGGACGCGGACGGCTGGCCGGTGATGGGCGACGACGGCTCCCCCGTACGCGTCCACCGCAAGCCGGACCTTCCGGTGGGCCCGGCGGCCCGGCCAGCCGTGGACGACGGCTTCCCCGGCGGCGCGTTCGGACCGCAGTGGCAGTGGACCGCCAACCCCGGCGCGGACTGGACGCGTCCGCACGAGGGGCGGGGGCTCCGGCTCACCTGCGTCCGTACGGACCGGGCCGACGACCTGCGGTCGGTGCCCCACGTGCTGACCCAGCGGCTGCCGGCCGGGGCCCGGACCGCGGAGGTCCGGCTGCGGCTGGCTTCCGACACCCCCGGGGCCCGCGCCGGACTGGTCGTCCTCGGTGACGCGTACGCCTGGATCGGACTGGAACGGGCCCCCGACGGGCGGCCGCTGCTCGCCCACCGCTTCGCGCCGGGCAACGCCGACCGGGAGCGCGACGCGGCCCGGGCCGTGCCGCTGCCGACCGGCACCGACACGGTGCTGCTGCGGGTCGAGGTCACCGCCGACGCCCGCTGCCGCTTCTCCTACGACGCCGGCGGGGGACCCGTCCGGCTCGGCCCCGAGTTCGCGGCCACCCCCTGGCGGTGGGTGGGCGCCCTGTTCGGCCTGTTCGCCGCGGCGCCCGAGGGCGAAGGGCACGCCGGGACGGGCGTGTTCACGGACTTCCGCAGCGCCGCCCCCGACACCGCCGCCGCCCGCTGAACCACGACGGGCCCGGCGACTCCCCCACACCCCCCTCCCATCCCCGCACCACCCCGAGCACCACCCCGAGAGAAGAGAGCCGACGATGACCATCTTCCCCGGACGGCGCAGAGCCGCCCTCGCCCTCGCCCTCTCCGGCGTCCTCGCGCTGACCGCCACCGCCTGCGGTGACGACGGCAGCGGCGGCGCCGGCGGCGAAGGCACCGAGGGATCGGGCAAGGGCAAGATCACCTTCTGGGACAACAACGGCGGTGTCCGCACCGACGTCTGGAAGGAGATCATCGCCGACTTCGAGAAGGCGAACCCGGACATCGACGTCGAGTACGTCGGCGTCGCCTCCAAGGAGGTGCAGTCCAAGTACGACACCGCCATCCAGGGCGGCGCGCTTCCGGACGTCGGCGGCGTCGGCGCGGCGATGCTCGCCGGGATCGCGGCGCAGGGCGCGCTGGAGCCGCTCGACAAGCGGATCGAGGGCAGCGCGCTCTTCGGCAAGCTGAACCCCGGCATGGTCGAGTCCGTCAAGGCCGCCGGCGGCCAGGACAAGCTCTTCACCGTCCCCACCTCGGCCAGCAACGGCGTCCTCTACTACCGCACCGACCTGTTCAAGGCGGCCGGCCTGGAGGAGCCGACCACCTGGTCGAAGTTCTACACGGCGGCCGAGAAGCTCACCGCCAGGGGCGAGAACCGCTTCGGCTACACCATCCGCGGCGGCGCCGGCTCCATCGCCCAGGCGCTCGACGCCATGTACGGCCAGAGCGGCATCCAGAGCTTCTGGGACGGCGACAAGACCACCGTCAACGACCCGAAGAACGTGGCCGCGCTGGAGAAGTACGCCGGCCTCTTCAAGAAGACGACCCCGGCGGCCGACGTCAACAACGACTTCACCAAGATGGTCGCCCAGTGGGACAGCGGCGAGATCGGCATGCTGAACCACAACCTCGGCTCCTACCAGGACCACGTGAAGGCCCTCGGCACCGAGAAGTTCCGCGGCATACCGAACCCGACCCTCGACAACGGCACCCGCGTGATGGTGTCCAACCCGGTCGACGGCCTCGGCCTCTTCTCCTCCAGCAAGAACAAGGCCGCCGCCTGGAAGTTCATCGAGTTCGCCGCCGGACACGAGTCCAACTCCAAGTGGAACAAGTCCGCCGGCGCCATCCCCGCCCACACCGAGGCGGCGGGCGACCCCTGGCTCCAGGAGGCCGAGCCGACCAAGCTCGCCGCCGAGGTCCTCTTCAGCGGCAAGGCCACCATCGTCCAGCTGCCCTACTACCTGCCCGACTGGAACACCATCTCCAAGGCCGACAACGAGGCCAACTTCCAGAAGGTGCTGCTCGGTTCGATGACCGCGAAGCAGTTCGCCGACACCCTCGCCGAGCAGCTGAACGAGGCCCAGGCCGAGTGGAAGCAGCAGAACAAGTGACGCTCGGCCGCCGCGGGGCCGTCGCGGCCGGGGCGGGCCTGGTGCTCGCCCTGGCCGGGCGGCCGGCCGCCGCCCGTGCCGAGGAGTCCGCCGCCGAAGGCTCCGCCCGCCCGCGCACGCTCTTCATCGCCGGGGACTCCACCGCCGCGCAGAAGTACGCCGACGCGGCGCCCGAGACCGGCTGGGGCATGGCGCTGCCGTTCTTCCTGCACCGGGAGACCGCGGTCGCCAACCACGCGGTCAACGGCCGCTCCACCAAGAGCTTCCTCGACGAGGGCCGCCTCGCGCCGATCACGGCCGCGCTGCGCCCCGGTGACGTCCTGCTCGTGCAGTTCGGGCACAACGACTCCAAGAGCACCGACCCCGCCCGGTACGCCGCCCCCTGGGGCTCCTACCAGGACAACCTGCGGGTCTTCGTCGAGGCGGCCCGCTCCCGGGGCGCCCACCCGGTGATCGCCACCTCCGTCGAACGGCGCCGCTTCGACGCCGCCGGGAACGCCCAGCGCTCGCTCGGCGACTACCCCGCCGCCGCCCGCGCGGTGGCCGCCGCCTCCGGCACACCCCTCCTCGACATCGAGGCGCTGTCGCTGGCGCTGTGGCAGCGGCTCGGCCCCGAGGCGACCAAGACGTACTTCAACTGGACCGCCACCGAGCAGGACAACACCCACTTCAACCCGCCCGGCGCCATCGAGGTGGCCCGGCTCGTCGCCCGCGAGCTGCTCCGCACCCGGGTCCTCGCCCCGCGCGAGACCCGCCGGCTCGACGACACCGTCCCCACCCGCTGGATCACCTGGCCCCCCGCACCCCCTTCCGCATCCTGAGGAGAACCGCGCGTGAACAGAAGCACGAAGCTCGGAGCGGTGGCCGCCGCCGCCCTCGTCCTCACCGTCACCGCGCCCGCCGCCGGCGCCCACTCCGGGCACCGCCCGGCCGCCGACCCGGCCCGCGCCGCCCTCCCCGCCGGCGACGGCTGGGCCTCCGAGGGCAGCGGCACCACCGGCGGCGCCGCCGCCGACGCCTCCCGCGTCTTCACCGTCACCACCTGGGCCGAGCTGCGCGCCGCCCTCGAAGCCCCCGGCACCGAGCCCCGCATCGTCAAGGTCGTCGGCACCCTGGACGCCGTCGAGGCCGGCTGCGCCGCCTTCGAGGCCCCCGGCTACGACTTCGACCGGTACCTCGCCGACTACGACCCGGCCGTCTGGGGGTACGAGAACGAGGTCACCGGCCCGCAGGAGGAACTGCGCGCCGCCTCCGCCACCGCGCAGGGCCGGGCCATCAAGGTCAAGGTGCCCGCCAACACCACCCTCGTCGGCGTCGGCCGCGACGCCACGATCCTCGGCGGCAGCCTCCAGGTCACCGGCGTCGACAACGTCGTGGTGCGCAACCTGAAGCTGGAGAGCCCGCTCGACTGCTTCCCGCAGTGGGACCCGACGGACGGCGCCACCGGCGCCTGGAACTCGGAGTACGACAGCCTCGTCGTGTACGGCTCCACCCACGTCTGGGTCGACCACAACACCTTCACCGACGGCCGCTACCCGGACAGTTCGCTGCCGGAGTACTACGGCGAGGTGTACCAGCAGCACGACGGCGAGCTGGACGTGGTGCGCGGCGCGGACCTCGTCACCGTCTCGTGGAACGTCTTCACCGACCACGACAAGACGCTGATGATCGGCAACAGCGACAGCGCGGGCGCCACCGACCGCGGCAGGCTCCGCGTCACCCTCCACCACAACCTCTTCGACGGCGTGGTGGAGCGGGCCCCCCGGGTCCGCTTCGGCCAGGTCGACGCGTACAACAACCACTTCAAGGTGCCGGACGCGAACTACGTGTACAGCCTGGGCATCGGACAGGAGTCGCAGCTCCACGCGGAGAAGAACGCCTTCACGCTCGGCTCCGGGGTGCCCGCCGGGCAGATCCTCAAGAAGTGGAAGGACGCGCCCGTGACCACCACGGGCAACTACGTCAACGGGCGGCCGGTCGACCTGCTGGCCGTCCACAACGAGCAGTTCCCGGCGGAGACGCTGCGCGGTGACGCGGGCTGGACGCCCACCCTGCGCACCCGGGTGGACCACCCGCTGGCCGTGCCCTTCCTCGTCGGCCTCCGCGCCGGCGCCGGCCGCCTGCGCTGACCTCCCCCCCCCCTGCCCCGGGCCGGGGCGGAGCGCGGCACACCCGTCCCGTCGCGCCCGCCCCGGCCCGGTCCCTTCCCGCGCCGCCCCTCCCCCTCCCCTTCCCTCTCCGTCCCTTCCCCCTGCTCAGCGAAGGAGCATCCGCATGCCCTCGCACCACCCCCGCACCCCTCTCGGCCGCCGGTCCCTCCTCGCCGGGGCCGGCGCGGCGCTCGCCGCGCTCGCCCTGCTCGCCGTCGCCGCGGCCGCCGCCCCCGCCGGCCCCTTCGGGCGGTACGGTTCGCCCGCGGCCCGGCTGTCCGCGAAGACGCTGTACGTCCACCCCGGAGGCCTCGGCGACCACACCTCCGTCCAGGCGGCGGTGAGCGCCGCGTCCGGGGCCGGGTGGACGCTGGTGCTCGCGCCGGGCACGTACCGGGAGACGGTCGCGGTCGGCGCGGCCCGGACCGGCATGACGTGGATCGGGGCGAGCGGGGACGCGAAGGACGTCGTCGTGGTGTACGACAACGCCGCCGGCACGCCGAAGCCCGACGGCTCCGGCACGTACGGCACCACCGGGTCGGCGACGGTCACCCTCCAGGCGGCGGACTTCACCGCGCACGCGGTGACCTTCGCCAACGACTTCCTCCGCACCGACCTGCCGGGGAACCCAGGCACGCAGGCGGTGGCGCTGAAGGCGCAGGGCGACCGCTCGGCGTTCTTCCACTGCCGGTTCCTGGGACACCAGGACACGCTGTACGCGGACTCGATGTCCCTGGCGGCCTTCGCCCGGCAGTACTTCGCGCACTGCTACGTCGAGGGGGACGTGGACTTCGTCTTCGGACGGGCCACGGCGGTCTTCGAGCACTGCCACTTCCGGACGCTGGTCCGCACCGATCTCGCGGGCGCCCCGTACGGCTTCGTCTTCGCCCCGTCGACGGCCCGCGCCAACCCGTACGGCTTCCTGGCCTCCCGGTGCCGGGTGACCAGCGAGGCGCCGGACGCCTTCTACAAGCTGGCCCGCCCGTGGGTGCCCGGCTCGGACCCGACGGCCCGGCCGTCGCTGGTGGTCCGGGAGAGCGTGCTGGGCGCGGGCATCGACGCGGTGGCGCCGTACGCGGACATGCGGGCCGAGTACCCCTGGCAGGAGCAGCGCTTCGCCGAGTACCGCAACACCGGTCGCGGCGCGGAGGTCACCGTGCCGGAGAACCGTCCCCGGCTGACCCCCGCGCAGGCGGCGGAAGCGACCCGGACCGTCTACCTGGGCGACTGGAAGCCGGCGGCCCCGGTCTGCCCCTGACCCGTCGCTTCAACGGTCAACTGGTCAGAAATCAACCAAATCTGTGGTGCATATCAGCGTTTCGCCCTCATATCGCCGGTTAGTCGCCGGGTGACCTCGACAAGCCAGGAGGGTGGACATGATCGCCCAGGAGCAGATTCCCACTGTGCTGGACCATCCCGTGTACGACACCGAGGGCAAGAAGATCGGCGACGCGAAGCACGTCTTCCTCGACGACGCCACCGGCCGCCCGGAATGGGTCACCGTCAAGACCGGCATGTTCGGCACCAACGAGTCCTTCGTGCCGATCAAGGACGCCTCCGTGGTGAGCGACCACCTGGAGGTGCCCTACTCCAAGGACCGCGTCAAGGGCGCCCCGCACGTCGACGTCGACGGCGGCGGCCACCTCGACGCGAGCGAGGAGCAGCGGCTCTACGAGTACTACGGCATCGCCTGGGACGAGGCGTGGCAGCGGGCGAACGAGCCCGGTGACCGCGGCTGGGCCCGCGGCGACGGAGTGGGCGCGGCGGGCGCGGCGGGCGCGGCGGGCGCGGCCGGCCGCGCCGGCGCCGCCGGC
>NZ_BNBS01000020.1:52293-86801 GCF_014656075.1 Streptomyces hydrogenans | reverse complement strand
AACAATCCCCACCACGAGCCCGCACCCTACCGGCTAGCCAAATGAGATGACCTCTAAGCAGTACCCCTACCCCTGCCCAGCGGGACGACAGCACTTCCACCTGAAGAGCAATCTCGGCGGGACGGAGCGTCGCCGTCGTCGGACCCAGTGGCTTGCGGTGAACGCCTGGGAGAACGAGGGAGGTGCGTGCACGTGACCGAATGGCACGAGAACCGCAAGGCCGGGAAGGCCATCGTTCAGCGGGTCGTGCAGGACTCGCAGCTCCGCGAGGGCAAGCACGTCCACACCGCCAGCCACAGCTACGGGGAGAAGTGTCAGGGCGGTGACTGGCAGTGCCCGCTCTGGCAGCAGCAACTCGAAGAAGCGGTGGAGGCCTGGTCGCGGTCGGGCAACTGATCACGTAGGGACCGCAGCTAGCAGACAATGCGGCCAAACTTTGCCATCTGCCGATCAATCCGCTCTTGCGTTCGAGGTGGGGAATTACGGCAAATGACCTGCGTGCCATCTGCTGCACTCCACCTTCCAGCTACTCCCCCATGGTGGCTGCACGCGCCTTGCTTGCCGATGGAGAAAGAAAGCGTCCCGTCCGCGCAAACGGCCCCCTTGTAAGTCCAGCTGACCGGCGTACGTGTGGTGGGTGCCGCCGAGGGCGCCGAAGCCAGTCCGGCCTGCCTCTCGCGCTCCGCCTGCTCGTCGCGCTTGAGCCCGTCGAAGACACCAAAAATCAGGATTGCCGAGAACGCAATTACGGAAAAACCGGCACAGAAGATACCGAACCAATGCCAGATCTTCTTCGCAATCTCTACGGTCCGCTGGGCTGCGGAACGCATGCTCACAGCGCGCACTTGGGGTGTCTGCACATCCGGTGCGCGGCAGCCCGCTCGATGGCTTCGGCCTGCGATCTGAACTCGATCACGTCTTGGGGCGCGATCCCCTGTGCCTCGTTGCCCTGTTGCCCAGACGCCAACCCAGGACACCCCCTGGACCGGTGGACGGCATCACCTTGCGTCGCGACCCAGTAAGACTGACTCACGCCTTCCCCCTCCCTGTTTTTCGCACGGCAAGCGTGCCATTTGCGCTGCATCGAAGCCAAGTCTTCAGGGCTCACCACAAGATTCGGAGCGTTTCGCCGCACGCCCTGAGACCGGGCGGTTGAGGGCTGAAGAGCACCCCCGTGGTAGCTCCAGGCTCCGCTTCCCGAGCGAAGGACGTACGGCGAGCGTCAACGCCGAAACCGGCACCGAGACCACCCCAGGCTTGCCGAGCACCTGCGCCCCAAGTTCGCCGACCTGGTTCGGGGCACCGACACCTACGACGTCATCACCACCTACAACGACGACTCCGACACCACCACCGAGGACACGATCCTCGCCTTCAAGGAGGCAGCCCATCATGCGTGACAACGAGATCTTCGCGAAGGCAGCCGACATCATCGAGTCCGGCGGTCACTGCAAGTACACCCTGGAGAAGGACGGCGCCCACTGCGCGGTCGGGGCCCTCTGCGTGGCTGTCGGCGGAACCACCGGCGCTCTCTCGATCGCGGATCACCGCCGGGTGGCCAACCTGTGCCGGGAGGCCGAGGGCTACCTCCTCATGGGCGGCGACATCCGTCCGTACGAGACCGTCGTCAGCTGGAACAACCGTCCCGAGCGGACCGGCCCCCAGGTCGTCGCCCTGTTCCGCGAGCTGGCCGGGCCGCGGGCCGCCGACATCGGCGAGGAAGAGGCCGAGGTCATCGAGTTCGAGCCGCTCCCCGAAACCGCCCCCCTGCCGGTACCGGTGCCGGCCGAGCCCGTCCCCGCGTAGGAGCCGATCATGACCGACCAGAGTGGGTACGGGACCGCGGGCCAGCAGCAGGGGGTGAAGCTGGTCCCCAACGCCCTCACCGCCTACCGGCACTTCAGCATGACGTCAGAACTTGGCGGGCTGCCGGCTCTCGTACCGATGTCTCCCCATACCCGGGCCGCCCAGCAGGTCTACCACGTCCCGTGGAGGGAGCGGTCCAACGGTCAGCCGAAGACGTTCCACGCCGGGTGCGTCTATGAAGACAAGGATTCGGGGTACCCGCATCGGCGCCACCCGGACAGCCCGACTCCGCAGCGCGACTGCACATGCGGCTTCTACGCCCACTACTTCGACGAGACCGACTTCTACCGTTCCGGGCGATGGTTCCCGATGGGAAGCGAGATGCACCCGCCGGGTAATCAGGTCTTGGTTCGCGCGGTGGTGGAGCTGTCCGGCCGGATCGTCATGGGGTACCTCGGAGTGCGCGCCGAGAGGCTCACCATCAAGGCCATCGCCGTCGACTGGAGCAAGGCATCGGGGGAAAGGCGACAGAGGACAGAACTCAACTCCTACGGCCGCCTACATGTCACATACGGCTACGACCCGTTCGACATGAACCCCGACGTCATCCACGACTTCGAGGAGGCCGCCTCGGATCTCGCTGTCGTGTACGGCGCGAAGTTCTACCAGGACGCCGACAAGATGTACGCCGATCATCCCCAGCAGAATCTGTCGGCCCTCGGCATCAACGCCATGACCGAGGAGCAGCTGCGGCAGAAGCGTTACCGCGAATGGCGCGAGCGGATGCTGCGGGAGCAGGAGGAGCGCCGGGAGCGTGAACGCCGCCTGGAGTTTGAACGCGCCCGGATGCAGAAGGCTCGGGAAAGGGTGTATCTCAACGGGACCCTCCTCCAGGGCGTCAGCTTCGTCGGCTTCACCGTCGACGAGGCTGCCGACGTCGTGGAGCAGACTGCGGGCGTTTCCCTCAAGGGCCTCGCCGACGCCTACAGCGCACCGGTTGTCGAGCCCGCCGCCCCGTTCGAGCGGGCCCTGGCTGCGAAGAAGGAGCGGCCGGCCCCGCCCGGCACCGGCATCGACCGCAGGAAGAGGAAGCTGTGACCCCCGACGACATCCTGGACAAGGCCCTGCACATCCTGGAACGCGACGGCTGGCATCAGGGCGGCCTCGCCGAATACGACACCTCCAACCTCGATCTCAATCTCGACGACTACGATCCCGGCGAGATCGACGACGAAGAGGAGATGGACTACCTCCACTGGCAGTCGATGCGCAACGCCCCGGTGTGTGCCGTCGGCGCCCTGAACCGTGCCGCCACCGGCGAGGCCAACGGCATTTCGCGCCTCCTGACGTTCGATGAGGCCGAGGTTCTCAGGGGTGTCATCGCCCAGGCTTCCCGCCGCTTGTACGAGGCAGCCGGGATCGACTCGGGGGTGTCGAGCATCCCCGAGTGGAACGACTCCAAGGACACCACCAAGGAGGACGTCATCCTCGCGTTCAAGCGGGCCTGGCATGGCGAAGGGACGGGCGCATGACACCCGAAGAGATCGACTCCCAGGCCCGGCAGGCACTCCTCGACGCGGCGGAGGTCATCGGCCGCGACGGCTGGCACCAGGGCGCCTACTACTCGGGGCACACCTACGGCCCCGAAGCGGATGGTACTGAAGCTGCCCTGCATGCCCCGGTCTGCGCCATCGGCTCCATCCGTCGCGCACTGTGGGGCGAGGCCTGCGTACCCCTCCGTATCTGGGGGAGCCCGCAAGTCCGGGTGGCTCTGCATGCCGAGAAGCTGCTCGGCGACCACGTCGGCGCCTGTGTTCCCGACTGGAACGACAAGCGGGAGCGCACCGCCGAGGACGTCATCCTCGCCATGAAGCAGACGGCACATGGCGAGTGACGCGCGGGAACGGTTCTCTCGCCTGGAGTGGATGGGGCGTCGCGTGCAGGTGCGCTTCGCCCCCCACTGGCCGGTGCCGATCGGCAACTACGTCTTCGACGGCTTCGACGAGGCCGGTATCTGGGTGTCGCACGACCACAACGGGCAGCGGCACATCATCTGGCACGACATCGACGAGGTGATTCTCGTATGAGGGTTCTGTTCTGCGGCGGGCCGGCCGACGGGCAGTGGAAGGACATCGTCAATCCGTCGATCACCAGCCCGGGGAACTCGCGGGGTGCAGGCCGGTACGTCGAGGTCGTGACCCCGCCGACCCCGCGCGACTTCGCCGATGGCACCGGCACGCTGACGAAGGTCCGGTACCGACTGTGGCGGATCACTCTCCTCGGCTACGTGCTCGATGTCGCCGCCCCCGAGGCCGACCACAACGAGTCCGACTCCGTCCTGTACGCCGTCCTGCGCCGCGACGTCGCCGACCACCTCAGGGGGCGGTCGTGAACAAGAGCCAAGATCTCTTGGACCGCCCCGGGTCACGCCGAGATGTACGGGGCGGAGTTAATCAGCCGGCAGCCGGAGGGCTAGGTCGTGCGCCAGGTCACCCGCGGCCTGCCCTTCCTCTGTCGTCTCGTCCCTGAAGTGCAGCAACAGCCTGACCGCCTCCCGGGCCTCGCAGAGCGAGATGAGCGGCAGGCGCGGTCCGTAGTCCTCGGCGTAGTCGTCGTCCATGCCTGGTCAACCGCCGGCTCGGACGCGAAGTAACGCAACGCAACTGAAGAGGAAACGACGCGTGAGTGCCATGAGACCACCAGAGGTGATGACGATGACGGATGATCACTGCAAGTGCGGCTGTCAGCGCCGTACGCCACCGCCGGAATGCCCGGACTGCGAGGGCCTGGTCACCGAGACCTCGTCCCCCTCGATCGAGGGCACCGGATACGGGCACCGCGGCTTCGTCTGCGACAGCCGCTCCTGTGGATGGTGGGACGGATGACCGACACCGACACCGTGTACCTCGACGAGGAGCCGTCCGAGGACTACGTCCAGTACCTCCGCGACGAGTCCGACATCAAGGTCGTCATCTGGCCCGGAGGGGCGGTGGCCCTGCCGTGACTGACGGCAGAGGCACGCATCCCCGCAGGCTGCGGGAAACAAAGGTGGCCTGCTCATAACGGGGGCCATCCCCGCATGCGCGGGAGGTCAGGGTAGCCCTGAGCGTCCACTGGTCCATCCCCAAGCACATGGGGAGCAGCAAACATCAGAACCGCTATGCCCTGAGTAGCTGACGCGGTTTCACCGTAGTACCTCGACAAGGGAGAAAGGCATGGATCCGGAGATCCACCGGCGCCGGTACGTCCGGCAGCCCAAGCCTGAATCGAAGATCCAACACATCACGGCGATGTTCTACGCCTACGACCGGGACGGAACCTACAAGGAAAGGGTGCTGCTCACCCCCGAGCGCAAGAGGGACTACGAAGCCCGCGGCTTCACCTTCAAGCGGTGCAACGGCGTCATGCACCCCAGCTGGCGGGAGCGAGAAGACGATGCGACGGGCTGAGGAGTGTGACGCCCGATGACCGGTGAGTGGGTCGGCCTGATCGTCATCGGCGGTGTCTTTGTCGCCCTCATCGCAGCCTTCATATGGAAGGGAGTGGACTGATGCCCGAGATCGACAAGGCGCAGGTGTACCGGAAGGCCGCCGAGGTCATCGTCCGGGACGGGAAGTGGAGGGGCAGCCTGACGCAGCAGGGTGACTGCGCCTGGGATCTCAGGAACCCGGCCCTGAAGGTGTGCGCGCTCGGCGCCTGCGCCCGTGCCGAGTACGAGCTGTACGGCACCCTCCCCGAGGAGCGGGGTACCAACACGTACGAGGCGTACGCGTTCAAGGTCGCCGAGCTGAGAAAGCACGGCACCTACTACCGCGAGATCTACTACGTCAGCGACGATCTCCGCTACGACGCCGAGGACATCGCCCTCCTGCTGAAGAAGCGGGCCGACGAGGTCGACGCCGGCTGAGATTCCGTGCAGGCGCCCCCTCGGGCCCCGAAGGATCCGAGGGAGCTTACCCAGCCATCCTTGCACCCAAAGGGCGCAAAGCGGCTTTTCCACGCTATCCGCGAAGCGCGGACGGCGCCAAAGGAAAGGCCTCGCGCTATGCCCGACGAAAGCCCTCGCGGCTTCTTCTGGATCAGCGACCCGGACTCCGGCCTCGCCCACATGTCCCTTCACCGCGGTTCGACGAGGGCGACCCGGTGCGGCATCGGTCTCAACGGCATGTGGAGCACCAACACGATGATCTTGCTGGCCGAGGGAAAGCCCCGCTGCTCAGTCTGCGCCGAGTGGCCCCCGGACCGAGAGAGGAATGAACCATGACCGAGATCAACAAGGCCGACGTGTACCGGAAGGCAGCCGAGGTCATCGTCCGAGACGGGAAGCACGAGGGCAACCTCACCGAGAGGGGGGATCACCCCTGGGCCCTCAGGGACCCGGGATTCGCAGTGTGCGCCCTCGGCGCCTGCGGCCGTGCCGAGTACGAGCTGTACGGCACCCTCCCGGTAGAGCGCGGCACGGACGAGTACGCCGAGTACGGGTTCACCGTGACCCGGCCGCGCGCGTACGGCCTCGGGAGCTACGAGCAGAAGATCCACTACCTCAACGACGACGAATCCACCAGCGCCGAGGACGTCGCCCTGGTGCTGAAGCGGCACGCCGAGGAGGTCGATCATGCCTGAGATCAGCAAGGCCGACGTGTACCGCAAGGCCGCCGAGGTCATCGTCCGTGACGGGAAGACGGAGGGGCGTCTGGTAGAGGGTACGGACCGCGGCACCCGAGACTCCGAGATCATCGGCCGGCTGGTGAGCGGGCAGGGTGCGGTGTGTGCCATCGGCGCCTGCGCGCGAGCCGAGGCCGAGCTGTACGGCAACCTGCCCGTCGGAGAAGCCGACCTCCTCTACGGCAGGTACAGCTTCGGCGTCGACTGGGACCTGGGGCTGGGGCTCAAGGTGTACAGCATCTTCGCCGTCAACGACGATCGCCACACCAGCGCGGAGGACATCGCCCTCCTGCTGAAGCACCGAGCCGAGGAGATCGACGGTGGCTGAGCGCTACCTGTCCTGGAACCCGACCCGGCGCCGCGTCTGGACAGAGCACCCCTGCTTCCCCAAGGGCGCCATCAAGTGGCGGGACGAGTCGCAGTGGAACGGCGGCGGCCCCAACGGCCAGCTCCGGATCTACCGCATCCACGAGGGCGGCGACACGATCACCGAGATCCCGCGCGGAGAGTGGGGCGACCATGTCTGACCCCGTCCTCGACGCCCGCGGTGTCGCCATTGAGCCCGGCGACACCGTCATCTACGGATTCGGCGTGGGCCGCAGCGTCGCCATGGCCGAGGGGGTCGTCCTCGGCGCCGAGGTCAAGCCCCGGGGCAAGGAGACGCCCATGGCCCTGTCCCTGACACCGACGGGCATGATCCGGGTCCGGGTCGTGCGCCGCTCGTACAGCTCGGGCGAGAAGCCCGTCGTCGCCATCAACCCGGACAGGGTCGTCGTCCTGAAGGAGAGGGCGCACCGGCCAACGCTGCCGCCGTCGCCGCTGCCGACGCAGGACGAGAAGCGCCGCACCGCGTTGGTCACCTGCGCCGAGCACTACAGGGAGACGATCGCGGAGATCGAGCGGACCGGCGAGGTGCCGGAGTCCTGGCGCAACAAGCCGACGATGCCGGAGCCGGAGAGGACCCCGGAGTACGTCCTCAGGCGCTACCGGGAATGGCTGGCCGAAGCTAAAGCGGAGCTGGCCCAGGTCGAGGAGCGGATCGCCGATGGCTGACTACCCCCGGCTCGCCTCGCACGAGGAGAACCTGAAGTACTACGACGGCCTCACCACCGCCTCCCTGGAGGCTTTCCTCCCGCACGCCCAGGAGGACATGGAGGAGGCCCGGCGTCGGCTCACCGCGGTCGAGGAGATCCTCCGGCGCCGGCGGGAAGACCCCCGTCCCTGCCCGTACGACTTCGCGCACACGCGGCACTGGTGCGGCCACGAGACATGCAGGGAGAGCTGATGCCCCCGAAGCCGAAACAGCCGGCGTCGTCCGGCAAGGGCAGATGGGACTGGCAGCCATGGCCGACGAAGTAGCCGCCGACTTCTACTGGATCAGCAGCCCCGACAGCTACTTCGCCCACAAGTCGCTGTACCGCGGCAACACCCGCAACACCAAGTGCGGCATCCACCTGGACGGCTTCGGCATCACCACCTCGGAGATGTGCGCCCTGGCCGACGGGAAGCCCCGCTGCTCGGCCTGCGAGGAAGGAGTCCGGATGTGACCAGGAACCTTGGCGCAGCAGCGTCCTCGTGAGCTTCGACCGGTCTACCGCCCAGCACCCGCCCGCCACCGTCGGCGACGCTGCTCCGGCACCGCCGGGGCGACGTCGTCCTCGGACCGCAGCATCTCGCGGGCGGCGGTGACGAGCGCCTCTGTCTCCCCCTCTAGAGAATTTTCGTGATCGATTTTCGTTTGATGAGGGTCCCTCTGCAAGGTGTACCCAATTAGCTCCGAGGCTTGATCACTGGTGAATCCCCCCACGTCGCAAGTGATTTGATGTGCAGCCCGGTAGGCTCGCCTGTATTCCGCGTCAGCGGCATCACTCATGGGGCCAGGCTGGACCGATTCCAGGAAGCTGACATATTCGCTCAGGGCGCGCAAAACCTCATTATAGGCAGCGAGGACCGACAGGTCGACGTCTTGATTGAGGGATGCGTTCAGAAGCTCCCTATACAGGTACTGACCGGGCCCCCTGGAAATAGAGTAATTCCTATATCGATCAATTGATTCGATCAACTCGCGCGCCGCCCCCGCGACAGGGCGAGGTGCGATCAAATCGACCTCCGCCTTCCTTCGCAAAAGCACGTGGCGCGCTTCGCTCAACTGCTGATCGAGGACGCCGTTGAAGGAATCATGCGTGAAAAATTTGCTACATAGGCGCCGCACCTCATGAGATTGCTGAATGAACTCGGCGACCTGAACCTGCCGGACGGTCCAGAGCGCCGCGACGCGCTGAGCCTCGGCCGCGATCTGCGCCGCCTCCCGCGCGGCGGCAGCCTGATCCCGTCCGCCGTTGGCCTGGATCTTGGCGCCGATGATGCTGCCGAAGAGGCCGCCGAGGATGGCGATGGCGGCGACCAGGGCGGCGAAGATCTCGGGGTTGTCCTCGAAGTACGTCACCGGCGCCGCCTCCAGCGGCGCCGCGTAGACGCCTCCGGTTCGATATCTTCTTTGGATCGCAGCATGGCACGCGTCTCATGAACGAGTGAATCCTCCGCAACCAAGCATCTCTGCCTTTGACGGTCCCGGAGATCCGAAATCTCTCGGTCGGTTTTACGGCCGTGAGCAACGAGGTGATAGATCTCCTCGTGAGAAAGCACGCTTCCCACGGCAGCACTCAGCATTTCCGCGCGCTGCTCGGGGTCTACGTCTTCGCTCATGTGCATCACATGCATGGCCCGATCACCTTCCCTTGTGCCGTCCGGGAAGTACCGATACAACTTCGCCTTCGCGTGGAGAACAGGTGCAAACTGGTGGGTCAACTCCTCGAACTTCATTGTGTTCGCGGCAAGTCTGCCTGCCTCCTCGACAACATCCTGTGTGGCGATCAGGCGGACCTCAGACCAGAGCACTGAAAGCTCCTCGGACTTGACGTTGATCTCGTCCGCAAGATCCTCGTCATTGACGATCCAGAGGCGGTTGCACGTCTGCCGCAGACTGCTGGCACTCCGCACGAGTTGAGCAATCTGGACCTGCCGCACGGTCCACAGATTTGCTACTCGCTGGGCTTCAGCCGCAATCGTCGCAGCCTCCCGCGCCGCCGCTGCCTGAGCCCGACCACCGTTCGCCTGAGCCTTCGCGCCGAGATAGGCGATGAGGCCGACCGTGAGCGCAATCAGGGCCGTGAAGATCGCGTCGTGCTTTTCAAAGTACTTCCACAGTCCGTCCACCGCCCCATCATGCCCAACAGAAGGGGGAGTTGTGATCGATCCCGACCGGGCCCAGGCCATCGCTACCGAGGTGGCGGCCGAGACTACCTTCAAGGTCTTCAAGGCCTACCGCGACGCCGGCTTCACCCGGCGCGAGGCCCTCGAACTCGTCAAGATCAACCTGTCGATGTCGCTCCAGCGCGGCATCCTCCGAGGCCAGTGATGACCGCCACCGCCACCGCCACCTTCACCGACCTCGTCGCCGACATCGTCCCGATGCATCACTGGCAGTGCCTCGCCTGCTTCCCCGAGGGCGAGCCGGACCCGGAAGCGGTCTGCGGCGTCATCCTCCTCGACCTCCCTGTCCAGGAGGGCTCGGAGCTGTGCGACGACTGCCAGCACCTCTGGCCGGAGCACTTCGCAGAGCACATATTCGGAGGCGACGGCGATGAGTGACAACACCGCCCTCGGCGACCGCATGAAGCGGTACGAGTTCGTACAGCGGACCGTCCTCCCCCGCCGCACCTACACCCTGCTGCGAGTCGACGGCCGCGCCTTCCACACCTACCTCCGCGACGCGGAGCGCCCCTTCGACGAGAGGTTCATGGCCGACATGGACGCCGTCGCCGAAGCCCTCTGCGCCGAGGTCGGCGGCAGCGTCTTCGCCTACACGCAGTCCGACGAGGTCAGTGTCCTCGTCACCGACTTCGCCACCGTCCAGACCCAGCCGTGGTTCGACGGGGTGGTGGCGAAGCTGACGTCGGTGTCGGCGGCGCTGGCGACCGCGGTGCTGAACGAACGGCGGCCGGGGAAACGGGCGTTGTTCGACGCCCGGGTCTTCACGCTCAGCGATCCGGTGGAGGTGGCGAACTACTTCCTGTGGCGGCAGCGGGACGCTGTCCGCAACTCGGTCACGATGGCCGCCCAGGCGTACTTCCCCCACGGGCAGCTCCAGGGGCTGAGTGGTGGCGCGATGCAGGAGCTGCTGTGGTCGGAGGCCGGGATCAACTGGAACGACTACCCGGTCGGCTGCAAGCGCGGTCGGGTCACCGTCCGGTTCACCGGCGAGCAGGACGTCGAGTACACCGACAAGGGCTCCGGCAAGACCGTCACCACGACCGCCGTCCGCTCCTGGTGGCAGACCGGCGGCGCCCCGCAGTTCACCACCGAGCCCGGCGAGTGGCTGGCCGACGTCATACCCGAACTGCCCTCGCTGAAGGAGTGACCCATGAAGCCGAGCGAGATCCTGGACGCCGCCGCCCGCGTCATCGGCCGAGCCGACGTCGGCAACTGGAACGACAAGCCGGAGACGTCCTCGATGCCCTGAGGCGGGCGGCGGCATGACCGGCGTCAAAGAGGCGCGGGTCAGCCCTTGCCCGGGCGCTTCCCCTTGAACTCCTGGTGGTAGCGGAAGACGAACGGGGGAACCCCAATCTGTACCTCGACGCAGCCACCCATCGGGGCGTTGACGACAGGGCGGAGCCTCACGGGCAGGGACAGCTCGATCTCGTCCCGCTCATCCTCTTCCGAGGTGAGCTGCTCCTCGGCAGCCTTCAGCACCTGATTGATCACTTCCTCGCCGAATGCCTCTGGGGTTTCCACGAGCCGGTCGCCGGGCTCGATGTCGGACGGGGCATGGTTGCGCAGGTACTCCCTGCTGAGGCGTGCCATGAGAACTCCTTCGCCTGGTCGTCTACCGGGTGAACGCCACCAGGCCTACCCCCTCCAGTCGCACTTGTGTCGCACCACGCCATGCGTCAACCGCGTGGCAGACACCGCCACCTGTATGGAGCACCACATGACCAGCCTGACGCCCGAGGGCGGCTACTTCGCGGCGACGTCTGACCGCGAACGCCTCGCCGACCTGATCCGCTCCTTCGCCGTCATGTGCACCCGCGCCGAGGCCCTCGCCGAGGTCGAGCGCTTCGAGAAGCACATCGCCCACGAGCTGGCCGAGAAGATCCGGGCGACCTACACCGGACCCGGCATCGACCGGTACGTGCGGTTCGCCGCCGACCTCATCGACCCGGAGGTCCCATGACCAAGCAGAGCACCCTCGACCGGCTCCTGGCCGAGGCCGAGCAGTGGCACCGCGAGCATCCGTGGCGGTCCCGCTGGATGTCGCTCAAGAGGCACGCGGGCCGGGCATGGAACTGGCGGTGGGCGCCGCTGTGCGCCTGGCAGCGACACCGGCGCGGCTTCAGCTTCCGCGACGCCTGGAGCTTCGACACGTACATCGCCGGCGTCATCGCCAACGCCGCCGACTACCTGAAGGAGGTGAAGTACGGGCATCCGATCGACATGACCGAGGAGGAGTGGAACGCCTACCTCGACTCCGTGTCGGGCCCGCTCCGCCGGTACAGCGACGGCGACCCGAAGGCGACGTACGACGAGGACGCCGCCGCCTACACCGACGCCGTCGCCGCCATGCACCGCCTCGCCGAGAAGTTCGGCTCCTTCTGGGACTGACGGTTCAGATTGAGCTGAACTGCTTGGTTGCGAACCACGTGGCCTGACTGGTGCCGTTCTGGCCGTCGACGGTGAAGCCCCAGAGCCAGCCCTGAAAGTTGAAGGACCCGAAGTAGATTCCGCTCTTCACCTTGAACGAGATTTCGTCATCCGTGGCGACACCCTCGATGCCTACGGGGAGGCTGGTTCCGACCTTTGCCTGTCCCTGGAAGTATCCCGAGTCAGGATCTTGAGTCACACCGGAAAAGGTGACGGTGGCCCCATTGCTTTGGACTAGGCCCCAATTTCCTCTGACGTCCATCGGCATGACGTTGCTCCCTCTCATGGAGCGCCATCCCCCTTCACGAACAGGCTAACTCCGTCAACTACCCCACGCAGCGCAGGAATAGTTGACGAAATAACTGAACAGACAACCGAATAGAGGCATCACCGTGAGTTACACCCTCACCGACCTGCCGTCTCGCGTGTCGAGCCGCGTCGAGGTCACCGAAACGGGCTGCTGGGAATGGCAGGGCTGGCGGAACGGCGCCGGCTACGGCTACCTCCGCGTTGACGGCCGCGACCGGTGCGCCCACCGGGTGACCTATGAAGCCCTCGCCGGAGCGATACCGCCAGGGCTGGAACTGGATCATCTCTGCACCAACCCGCCGTGCGTGAACCCCGGACACCTGGAACCCGTCACCCACCAGGAGAACCAGCGTCGCGTTGGGCAGCGGCAGACCGCATGCCAGCGCGAAGGCCACGACTGGACGGACCCTCTGAACGTTCGCAGGCGGCCGGACGGTCGCCGGTACTGCGCCGAATGCGACCGGAAGAGTTGCAGGGATCGCTACCAGGCCAAGAGGCGGGGTGCGAAATGACCCTGAGCCTTCTGGATCTGTTTTGTGGAGGCGGGGGCAGTTCCACCGGAGCGACCCAAGCTGAAGGCGTCGCCGTGAAGATGGCCGCCAACCACTGGCCGCTCGCCGTCGACACCCACAACCTGAACCACCCCGACGCCGACCACGACTGCGCGGACATCTCCCAGGTCGACCCGCGCCGGTACGCGAAGACCGACCTGATCTGGGCGAGCCCGAGCTGCACGAAGCACTCCGTCGCGCGCGGTGTGAAGGCCGACCCGGAGGACGTCGCCGCCGAGCGCAGCAGGGCGACGATGTGGGACGTCCAGCGGTTCGCGGAGATCCACCGTTACCGGTTCGGCTTCGTGGAGAACGTGATCGAGGTCCGGAAGTGGGTGGGCTTCCGGGCCTGGAAGATCAGCCTGGAGGATCTCGGCTACTGCCTGCACGAGGTCTTCCTCAACGCCGCCTTCGCCGGCCAGCTCGGTGCGGCGACCCCGCAGTGGCGCGACCGCTGGTTCTGCCTGTTCCACCCGAAGGGCACCCGCTGCCCGGACGTCGAGCGGTGGACGTCACCGCGGGCCGTCTGCTCGGACTGCGGGCCGGTCGACGCCCGGCAGACGTGGAAGAACGGGAACACCGCCGGGAAGTACGGACGGCAGTACGTGTACTGCTGCCCGCGGTGCGGGGTCGAGGTGAAGCCGTCGGTGGGCGCCGCCGCCGACATCATCGACTGGACGATCCCGGCCCCGAGGATCGGGGACCGCGTCCGGCCGCTCGCCGAGAAGACCATGGCCCGGATCCGCTCGGGCCTGGAGAAGTACGGGACGGCGCTGGTGCCGGTGGAGGGCCGCGACGGCAAGCAGCCGTTCGGCGTCGACCGGCCGATGCGTACCTGTACCGGCAGGAACGAGACCGGGCTCCTGGTCCCCGCCGGGGGCACCTGGAACGACACCGCCTACCTGACCGACCAGCCGTGCCGCACGGTGACGACCCGGGAGACGACCGGGGTGGTCGTGCCGCCGTTCGTCGCCGAGCTGCGGGGTGGCGGCTCGAAGCACCGGCCCGTGTCGGACCCTCTCGCCACGGTGTGCGCCTCGGGGAACCACCACGGCCTGGTGGTGCCGGAGGCTTCGCCGGCCGTCGAGGACTGCGGCTTCCGGATGCTCCAGGCCGAGGAGTACGCCGCCGCGATGGCGTTCCCGGGCACCTACCGCTGGCAGGGCTCGAAGCGGGATCGGGTCCGGATGGCGGGGAACGCGGTGCCGTGCAACATGGCACGCGACTTGGTCGCCTGCGGCGTCGAGTCGATCGGCTAGCGCCGGTTCTGCGCCTTGATCTGCCCGGTCAGCGAAGGGGTCATCGTCCACGGGAACTGATCGTCCCGCCGGGCGGCCTCGGAAAGGACCCGCCACAGCCACGTCGTCCAGTCTCGCGGCATGGGCAGCGTGAACTTCTGCCGGTCTGAGATCGCCGCGGAGTAGACGGCCCGGGCCCAGGTGGCGACCGCCTCGCGCTCGCTGTCGCGTTCGAACGGCCAGGTCCCGTCGCACAGGCCCCAGTCCTCCAGGCACTCGGCGACTATCAGCCACTCCAGCGCCCCGTACGAGACCGCGTACGACTCGCGGCGCAGTTCCACTCTCACCTTCGAACCCTAACCCGCGATGGGAATCAGCCATGCAGTCTGAAGCGAAGAAGATCCTCGAAGACGCCTACGACATCCTCGAAACGCGCGGCTGGTGCCAGGGGACCCTGAGGAAGGCCGATGGACGTGTCTGCCTCGAAGGGGCCGTCATCGCTGCCTGTCCCGACAGTCTCCACTGGCTCATGCAAGCGCAGCACCCTGGATTCGCGGCATGGCGAACTCTCGGGGAAGTCATTGGCAGGGAAACCGGCTGCGCCTTCATGTCTCCCTACCTCTGGAACGACGCCCCCGAGCGCACCGTCGAGGACGTCAAGCTGGTCCTGAAGAAGGCGATCGAGTCGTGACCCCCGAGGAGATCCTCGTCTCCGCCGGCGACATCATCCGCCGCGACGGCTGGTACCAGGGCGAGACCGACGACGGAGACCCCGAGAGCGGGGCGGTCTGCCTGATGGGCGCGATCGGCCGTGCCGCCACCGGTGACTCCCGCAGTGAGGAGGTCACGATCTGGCGGGACGGTGTCATGGAGGAGGCCAACCGGGCCGTGCAGCGTGTGATCGACATCCTCGGACGTACCGACGTCGGCGTATGGAACGACGATCAGGGGCGGACCGTCGAGGACGTCCTCCTGGTCTTGAAGCAGGCCGCAGCGTGAAGGTCACCTGCCGGGGATACCGGGCCCTGAGCGGATGGCGCTACCGGGTCGTCTGCCCGTGCGGCTGGTCCTTCGACGTCCCCCGCGACATGTGGCACACCATCGGCCCCGCCATCACCAAGCACACCAGCGAATCCAGGAGGTGCGCATGACCCGCCGCATGCAAGCCAACCCCACATGGTCCCCGGGCCACCACCAACCCGAGCACGACGAGAACGAATTCTGCTCCAGCAGCCCCGCCTGCATCCCCATCGAGGAGAAGCCTGTGCCGAACCTCACCAACGCCGTCAGTGCCCTGCCCGCCCACGGAACCGACGCCCTCACCCTCAAAGGCCGCGTCCTCGCCCTCGTCGCCGGCACAGTCGGCGTCCCCAACACCGGCACCTACGTCGTCGCCGACGGGGTCGTGCACAAGGCGGCAGCCCGCTACGTGAAGGAGCGGCTGCAACCGGGCGGCCGGCTGTGGAAGTGGACGCTCGAAGCGGAGGAGCCGCGGGCGCCCTTCTTCGAGGAGGGCAAGACGTACCTCTGGGCGAAGACCAAGGACCAGTTCGGCCGTCGCTGCACCTTCAAGGTGGACACCGTGAAGGACAACCCCGCGGGCGGGAAGACAGCGTTCGGCCTCCAGGACTCGCTGATGTCGGGGGCAATCTGGGTCACCGTGAGCAGCCTCGACGGCTGGGAGGAAGTCCGATGAACCGCCGCATGCAGGCCAATCCTCAGCTGCCTGGGAACAGCAGCCACAGGCCGGAGCACGACGAGAACTACTACTGCGCCCTCGGCGCGGTCAAGTGCATCCCCGTCCCCGCCGAGCCCGGCATCCTCGTCCCCGCCACCGGCACCGTCCTCGTCGTTGACGGCGTCGTGCAGGAGTTGCACAACGATGAGTCCCGGGAGCTGACCATCGCCGGCCGGGACGTCACCCGCTTCATCCTGGACGTCCGCCACCCGAAGCCGACGTTCTTCGAGCCAGGGAAGACGTACACGCGGTTCGTCGGCTGGAGCATCCGCGCCCAGGCCGCCGACGTCACGGAGCGGTTCGAGTGCACGGTCGTCGAGAAGGACGGAGGCGGCCGGCCGGTGGCGTTCGGCCGGCTGACCGTGGCCTGCACACCGACCACGAGGGGCGTCGACCTCTGGTACCTGTTCCACGACTACGAGTGGAAGAACGACGGCTGGAAGCCGGTCGGGGCCGACCTGTGACCGCCCGAGAAGAGCTGATCACCGCCCTGCACAACGGCTGGGCCTGCTATGGCGTCGAGAACGAGCCCGGCGCCTTCCGCCGCCTCGCCACCGAGATGGTCGACGCCCACGCTCACGAACTCGCCGAGCAGATCCGGGCGCACCCCTTCCACCCCGGCGCGGAGCCGTACGACGGAGCCGACCTCATCGACCCGGAGGTGTCGTGATGTGTGACTGCGACTGCGAACTCCCGAAGCAGGAGAAGTGGAGGCAGGTCCGCGAGCAGGCCTACCGCGACATCGGCATCTCCGCCCTCAGCATCGCCGCCGGCGACGAGTACCTGGTCAGCGGCGGGAAGGTCATGCGGGTGCTCGAATCCGAGATGCAGGACTACGTCGAGGACGAGGTCAGCTACCTGGTGTGGGTAAGGAGGGAGGGCTGATGGGCAGCCCGATGACCCTGCCGGACGTGTGCGCCCTGTGCTTCGAGCCGTACGGCGACGGCACCTTCGACGTCACCGACACCGGCCTAGTCCTCGTGAACGTCTGCACTGCCTGCCGGATCGCCGAGACACGGGCCTGGATCATGAAGGACTAGCGATGAACTGGCGACCGTTCTTCTGGTGGTCGGCCGACGGCCTCGCCGAACGATGGCAGCTCTTCTACCGCGGCGAGGACGAGTACCACTGGCGCACCCTCGGCCTGCGCCTCCCCTTCGGTGTCCTCTTCCTGCGCACCGGCTTCTGCTACCGGTGCGCCGACGAGGCCGAGAACCTCCGCGTCTGGGGCCGGCCCGAGGGCCCGACCGAAGAAGAGGAACGCGAACTCGACCAGGAAATCAGGAAGTTGAGGAACAACCCATGAGCGGCCCCTTCAAAGAAGGCGATGTCGTCTACTACGACGACAACCGTCTGAAGATCCTCTCCGGCCCTTTCACCACCGCCGAGTACCCGACCGTCGACCAGTACCACGTCGCTGGGCCCAACGGCTACATCACCACCGCCTGGGAGTCCGACCTCGCTTCCGAAGACGACTACTTCGCGTTCGAGACGGCCTGCCTGGTCGAGGAACTGGAGGCCGGCGATGGGGACTGACACCGCCACCGCCGACGAAGCCGTCGTCGTTCCCGACGACCTGTCCGAGATACCGGCGCACTACGCATGCCGGATCTGCTGGCCGCGGGAGGGGACCGAGGTGTACTCGCTCTGCGGCAAGAAGCTCCTCGGCATCAAGGCACCGCTGGAAGCCGTCTCCTGCGACGCGTGCGCGGCCTGCGTCATCGAGCACGTCATGGCTCACCACGGAGGGGATAGCGACCATGCCTGACACCACCGACCCCGTCCGCCAGGCCGCCGAGAAGGTCGTCAACCAGCTCGCCGCCTGGTTCGACCCCGACCGCGACAGCGACTACAACATGGGCCCCTACCCCGACCCCGTCGCCGCCCTCGTCGCCTTCGCCGACACCGTCGTCCAGGAGCGCGAGCGCGAGCTGATCGCAGCGCTCCGCCTCCTCGCGCAGCCGAGGGACACCTAGTGGCTGGGCCCTGGAAGCGACACCGCATCGACGGCTTCTGGGGGATCGGTATCGACCACGACCGCCTCGGCTGGTCCATCACTTTCGGGCCCTGGATCTGGGCGAGGGAGTCCGACCGATGACGAATGACACCGACAACTGAACAGGGAGCCGTGATGGCCAAGCAGGTACACCGAGCATCGAAGATCATCCTCGGCGGGGTGGACGTATCCCACTTCGTCACCGCCTGGCACGTCGGCGCCGCCGTCGGCGCCCTCTACACCTGCACGCTGACACTGCTCGACAGCCCCCAGCTCCTGACCATCACTCCCCGAGGAGAGCAGCAGGGGAACTGGGGGCTTCGCGTCGCCACCGACGACCTCGTGGAGGTCGTCACGCCAGAGGGCGGGACCGTCGACATCTCCCGATGGATCGGCGGATACCGGAAGATTGTCGCCGCCACCGAAGCCGATACCGTCGAGCTGGACATCCAGTGCGACCGCGACGTCCTCAGCATCAACGGCACCCACCCGTGGGAGGACGCCGGATGACCATCCCCCACGGCGTCGGCGGCTGCCTGTGCCGCATCGAGCCCGGCATCCCCTGCGTCGCCACCACCGTCACCTACACCGACAACCCCCACTGCCCGTACCACGGCCTCCTCCCCCGCGGCCGCACCGACACCGGCATGTACCGAGTCGTGGGCGCCTGGAACGCCGACGGCCAGCCCGTCGACCTCGACAGCCTGCTGCGCAAGGGGCTGGAGCAGGCGCGGCGCGGGGAAACGGTGGACCGCGGCGACTACAGCCGGTACCTCGACGGCACCGAGCTGGGCGGCGACGATCCGGCGACCTGCGACGCCTGCGCCCAGTACGGGCTGTGCATCGACCACGACGGGGGCGACCCGGTCGTCAGGCCCGCCGCGAAGGAGCCCCTGACGGCCGACGAGGCGCAGGCCCTCACCGCGGCCCTCGGCTCGCCCGACCGGCCGACCCGGAAACTGCCCGCGCGCTGCGACGCCGACACCGACACCGACGGCTGCAACTACCGGGAGCCCCACAAGCACGGCTTTGCCTGCGACAAGACCTGCGACACCTGCCACGGCCACTACGACGACATCGACGCCAACCTGAAGAAGTTCGAGGAAGACGTCCTCGCCGGACGCGTCGGCGGCCCCGTCCTGCCTTCGCTGGCCGAGCAGGACGACCCCGAGGGCTGCGGCAACTACCCCGGCCTCACCGAATCCCTCGCCCAGCTCCGGCGCGGAGAGGTCAAGCCAGCCCGAACGTTCAAGGAGGAGTCGCGGTGGACGCGACTGAAGATCTGGCTTCGCTGGGCGAAGGAGGCGTTCTTCGATGCTCTCGACTGACGGCGGGACCATCACGTGGGGCTGCGCCACGGACTCCCTCGGCAGAGAGTGGTGCGGCGAGCCCGCGGAGTACTTCGCCTACGGGATGGCGCGCTGCGCCACCCACGCTGTCGAGCTGTCTCCCTGCACCTGGGGGCCCAACATGCGCGCCGGCGCCTGCAATCTCGACCACCAACGGCGAGGCCACATCTACGGTGTCCTGTGCCGCAACACCCGCAAGGAACTGACCGGATGACCGACGACAAGTGGTTCCTCCTGTTCGGTGCCGCCGCTATGGCCGCCATCGTCATAATCGCCGCCGTCGCTCTCGTGGCGATCGCATGACCAGGACTGCGGGAAGGATGACCCGCCGAGCATGACGAACGACGACGACCCTGACCGACCCTGCGGCCCCTGCTGGCGGGACGGCAGCGACCATGCCGACGTCCACTGCCAGTGCACCGACACCGCACCCTGCTGCCAGGACCCCGACGGGTGCTGCGGCTGCACCTGCCCGCCCCAGGAAGACGACGAGGACGAACGCCGCGTCATGTGGGACTGCGGCGTCCACGGCGACGACGGATGCATCGCCGCCGACCTCATCGACCCCGGGGACGGAAGTAACTAGAGGTTGCCCCTCGGATCTGGCTGCCGGTTTCCTGGAACGCTGAGCGGGCCACCGGCGCCTGCCGGAGGCCCGCTGTTCGCAGGAGTGTCGGCGCTTCCTGGGCGGGAAGGTCAGCCGAGGGTGTTGAGCATCGCCGCCGTGATGTGGTCGGCGGCGTTGCGGTGGCCCTTGGCGTTGGGGTGGACGAAGGAGAGCTGGTCGGGGAGGGTGAGGAAGCCTTCGACCCACTTGCCGTCGTCGCAAACGCTGTGAGCCTTCGAGGAGTCGTAGAGGTTGACGAAGGTGGCGGAGTCCTGGGTGCCGGTGGACTTCTCGATGACCTTGTTGAGGGGTTCGAGGACGCCCTTGCGCAGCCAGTCGAGGTCGCCGGCGGTGATGGAGCCGAACTGGGTGGGGTCGTCGTAGCGGCACTTGGAGGTGTCGGCGGGGATGATGGTGGGGTAGCCGACGGTGAGGATCTTGGCGTGGGGGGCGCGCTCGTGGAGGACGGCGAGCATCCGGTCGTAGTCCTGGCCCACCTCGTTGAGCTTGGCGGGGATGGTGGCGGCCAGGGCGTCCTTGCAGGGGGTGCCGACACCGCCGGTGTCGGAGCCGAGCCGGGGGCACTCGGTGAGGAGTTTGCCGAAGCCGAGGGTGTTGCCGCCCACGCCGACGGTGATCACGTCGGTGTTGGGACCGACCGCGGCGGACTGGGGCGGGACGGCGGGGAAGGGGTAGTCGGGGTCCTCGACGAGGGGCGGAAGGTGGCGGCCGATCGGCTCCTGGGCCATCTCGGTGACGTTCTCGATGGTGGCGGCGCCGCAACTGACGTTGGTCAGGTCGAACAGGGAGCCGAGGTCGCGGTCGATGACCTGGGGGTAGGAGCGGTCGGTGCGCTCGCAGCCGTCGCGAGGGATCTCGAAGACATCGCCGGCGGCCGGGATGACGCCGGCGGTGAAGGAGTCGCCCAGCGCGACCCACTGGAAGTCGGCCGCGGCGGCGGGCGGGGCGCCGGCCACCTGGACGGGGACGACGGCGCCGGCGGTGAGGGCCGCGGCCGAGCCGAGCAGGGCGAAAGCGGTACGGAAGCGTGTCACGGGTTCTCCAGACGGAAGGCGTTGCCGCCACGTCGAACATCAACAATCCGTGACCGTATTCACTGCGATCGACACGAAAGGTTACATCCGGCCGTTCGTGATACTCCCCCGTCGGCGGCTGGAGTCCTCTGAGCGTCAGCCGTTCACCTCACCCTCTGCCCCCTTGAGCGCCTCCCTGCCGCATGTGAACACTGTCCTTGATCACTTACGACAACCCCGGGCGGCGCGCAGCGGCCGGGAGCTGTCCTGTTCTTGATCATCAACAGGCCCAGCCGTCACCCGGACCGGGGGCACTTTGCACGCCGCCTGGTCGTCGCTGCGACCGGCCGAGGAGCGCACCCGACGCCTTTCGCCGGAACAACCGAATACGAGGAAGACCCTCATGCACGACACCGCCGTCACCTGCCGATGGTGCGGACAGACCGGCGACTGCCCCGGTCATGCCTGCGTCGGCTGCGGCTCCACCGGCATCGTCTACGAGAACTACAAGGGACAGCTCTTCTGCTGCCCGTGCGCGCAGTGCTGCGACACCACAACTGAACAGGGGAACGATGACGACGCCGGTCTTTTCGCAACCCTCCGGGGATGGCTCCGACGACGCTTCCACCGCCCCCAGCTCGACGACGGCTACTGCACCCGCTGCGACTAACCCACCGCCGGCCTACAACCTCTACCCGTCGATCGCCGCCTCCTACGCCCTCATGCTGGGCGACCCCGACAGGGTCAGGGCCATGCTCCCCGGCGACGACCACGAGGCCTTCGACCGGTCGTACCAGGTGCAGGCGACAGCCGACGGCGAGGCCCGCAGCGCCGTCGACCGCCGGGCCGAGGACTTCATCCGGGACGCCACCGCCAAGACCAAAGCCGCCGACGAGATCGCCCGCCGGGAGAAGGAAGCTCTCTACAAGGCCGCCGAAGCCGGCGACAACCTCGCCCTCCTCGACACTTCCGACCTCGACCAGCTCGAAGAAGCCGAACCCCTCATCGAGGGCTTCCTCGTCAAGGAGAGCATCGCCCGGCTCTACGGGCCGCCGAAATCCTACAAGTCGTTCGTCATGCTCGACATGGCCGGATGCGTGGGGGCCGGAATTCCCTGGCAGGGGAAAAGGACAGAGCAATCCAATGTGCTTTACATCGTCGCCGAAGGAGTGCGAGGGATAAAACGCCGAGTAAGGGCATGGGAAATGCAGAACAAGCGGCCCATGACCGGCGTGCATTTCTATCCGAATCCCGTCCAGCTAGGAGACCGGAAAGATGTGTCGGCCCTCATCCGCACTGCCAAACGGGGCGACTACAAATTCGTCGTCCTCGACACCCAGGCCCGTTGCACTGTGGGTCTTGAAGAGAATTCAGCCAGCGAAATGGGAATGGTCGTCGCTGCGCTCGACGTCCTCAAAGAGGTCACCGGAGCATGTGTGGCTCTGGTACACCACTCCGGGGCGTCTGCGGGGCGTGCGCGGGGATCAACTGCGATTCTCGGCGCCCTGGATGCTGAATTCGAAGTCGAAGCCGATAAGGACACCTACACCGTCACCGTCCACACCCGGGCCCAGAAAGACCTCGCCGAAGCGCCCGAGATGAAGGTGGAACTCGGCACCGCCGGCCCCGGTCTCGCCCTCGCCGTCAAGCCCCGGCGGCAGTGGTACCAGCAGCGAGCCGAGGATCTGCCGCCGCTGCCGGCCGTGGAGCACACCGTCCTCAACATCGTCGTCGCCTTCGCCGCCGCCGGAGCCACCGAACAGATGATCAACTCCAGGACCTCCGGCGACGCCGACAAGGCCACCGTCCGCGAAGCCCTCGGCCAGCTCCTGGTGAAGGGATGCGTCGCCCGGCAGGGGTCCAGCTGGAAGGCGACCTCGCTCGGCCAGCGTCGAATCGGCGGCTTGACGGACGACAGCTAGGGCTGTACTCGCACGCGCCCGCGGCGCACGCGGGTGTCCGCATCCGGGTGTCCGCATGCGGCGGATGCGTGCGCCGTTGCTCCGCAACTGGGGGTCGCTAACGCTCCCCCCAAAGTTGACCAAGAAAGGCAGTCATGTCGCTGACTCCAGAAGACCGCGCCATGAAGGCGCGGGAGGCCCGGCGGATCCACCACCAGATCGAACACCGCGAGCAGAAGATCCGGGACGCCCAGCAGGAGCTGGCCGTCCTCAAGGCTCGCTACGAAGCGCTCGTCACCGAACTCATGGGCGGCGAACCCGACAGCACGGAGGAAGCGTCATGAACACCAACGCCTGGACGGCCCTCGCCGACGCTGTCGACGTCGGTGACAACGTCACCGTCATCCTCAAGAGCGGTGACCACCTCAATGGCCGGGTGAAGATGATCGCCCCCGCCGCCGGGTTCGTTCTCCTGGACGACTGGACGATCGACAGCAGGGCCGTCATCGCCTGGAAGCTGAGCAGCGCATGATGATCACGAAGTGCATACCCTGCGGCACCGCCTGGCCGGGCAAGAGGCCGCAGCACTGTCCGGCCTGCCACCTCACCTTCGGGGGCACAACAGCCGGAGACCGTCACCGCGTCGGGCCCTTCGGCCCGGAACGCCGCTGTCTCGCTGAGGCGGAGTGCGAAGAAGCCGGTTTGGTGCCCCGTCTGGACACGGAGACCGGGACCACCATCTGGGGCGGTAAATCGCCAGTGAGTACAGCTTGGGGCCGGGATGCCTGACCACCTCATCGACACCCCGATCAAGCTGGCCACCTGCAACCGCTGCGGGGCGTACGTCTACCTCGCCCACTCGTCCGGCATCCGGGCCGCCGCAGACGTCGCCGTCGCCGGCCGCGACGCCTACATCGCCGCCCTCATGGGCGGGCGACGCCTCTTCGACCTCGTCGAGGCAGCCGGGCGGCCCCAGAAGCTTCTGCACCGCTCCCACGTCTCCCCCGTCCCGGCCTTCGACGCCGCAGGACTCCAGGAAGTCGCGAACGGCCGCCGGAAGGTACTGGCCGAGCACGGCTGCGGGGCGCACGCCATGGACGCCGTGAAGTTCACGGAGGTCGAGCAGGGCCCTCCGTCAGTCCCTGCGATGCCTGGCGAGCGCAGGGATGGACGCCACCAGCCAGCTGCCCTCGAATCCGGGGTGCCGACGTCGTCTCCTGCCGGACCTGCGACGCACCCCCGTTCTGACCTACCCCCGGAGGCGCAGGCGGCCTGGGAGGCCATCAACGGATCGGTCCCCCAGACCACGCTCCTGAAGCCGTCCCGCGCGGAGAGGGCTGCCGCCCGCGGACACCGCAGGACGGCCCGGCCCCGCCAGATCACGGAACGCCCCCCGCGGTGCGACGTCTGCAACGCCTACATCGGCAGCGACGAGGTCTACGTCGGCGTCCAGCTCGGGAGCACCTGGGTCTGGGCGATCCACGACCCTGAATGCCCGTGAAAATTGAACAGCGAGAATTCCTTTGAGCGACGAGGAAAACCTCAGGGTCTATCTCCGTGTGGACACAGCCGATAACGGCATGGTGAGCCTGTCGATCCACTACGAACACAACCACGCAAAAATAGCCGGGGTTCTCGTGACCGGCACTCACGCCCGCAACACCGCGGAACGCCTGACGATGGCGTCGTTCAAGAGCGAGAAAGCACTCCTGGAGAAGATCCAGGAACAATTCAATAATGAGGGTGATACCGAGTGACCGAGGCGCTTCTCGAACGGCTCCGACAGAACTGCGATGCGCTCGGGGACGGGTACCGGGAACGGGTCGAGTACAAGATCCCCGTCAAGTACCACGACAAGGAAACATGCAGCGGCGGCCCCGGGTGCGACTGCCCCTCCAGGGAAGAGACGCGCACACGCCTGATACGGAGGTCCAGCCTCCTGGAGCAGCTCCGGGAGTTCCAGCAGAACAGGGATACCGACCGGAACCCGAAGGCGGAACGCGGAGCACCCCGCGTCAAGACCGCGGGCCGGCCACCGGGCGACATGGCAGGCTTCTTCACTCTCGACGAGATCACCTGCGACGCCTACATGTCCCTCGACCGCATCTTCATCGAAGCCGGCAGGGACCGGACCTGGCTCTCCAACCCCCTGAAGGCCGTCTTCGAAGGCCTCCCCTACCAGGTCCAGCAGTTCGCCGAGGCCCGCCCCGACCTCGCCCGGGACACCCTCAAGCTCACCGACAAATGGGTACGGCAGGCGAAGGCAGCGCTGAGAGTGACGGCGTCCGACGCCATGTTCGGCAACACCGTGTGCGGCAACTGCGGGGGCGGGCTGTCGGTGGCATGGGACCACTCCAGCGACGTGCGATGCGTCGGCACACCGGAGACGCCGCCATGCGGGGAGACCTACCCGATGTCGGAGTGGGTCGCGCTGTACGAGAAGGGGAAGCGTGGATGAGAGCAGAGTGGTCGCTACGCTGTCGTCTCCATCCGCGCTCGTGCCTCCACCGCTCTCTCCGCCAGAGTTTCGAGCCGGTCCTGGGTGACGTGTTCTTTCCAGATCGGCAGGTGTACAGCGGAGATCCATGAGCCAGGGACGGAGCTTCCGGACCCCAGGTGACAGGTTGCCCTAAAACGCACAGGGACCCATGGCTTCGTCCTCGGCAGCATGTCCTCGATGCCGAGGATGAGTGAGTCCACGTCGATGATCCAGACCGAGTTCTCCTGAGGCTCCAACCGGCGGGACGGACGGTGGAGGACATGCCAGGGCGGGAAGTTGAGGGCCAAAGGCGCCTCGCCCCTGACATCAAATTCGTAGCCGACCCCGTCCACCCCGAAGCCGATCGCCCCCACGTTGGTGACGCGCACACCGAGATACCGCGCCTCGACCTCGGCATTGATCGGCTTAAGCTGCGCCAGGCCCTGGATCCTGGACACGACGTTCTGCCCTCCGGCTCTGAGGATGCCAACCGCTTCCACCTCTGCCGCCGGTGTCGAGAACGCTGCGACAACTCGGTCGAGCTGGTTGGCGCTCAACCCACCACCACCCCGCCCTTGGAGGACCTGGCGCTCCTTCCAGGCCAGCAGTTCTTCGGTGGGGTAGGCAGCCGGGTGGGTGTCCACTCGCTTGTGGTGCTTGTGGCACAGAAGCATCAAGTTCGGCTCACCGTTGACGTCAGAGAAGCTCGGGTCGTAGCGAGGCCCTCCTTGCTTCTCAGCACGAATGTGGGCTACCTCCACGTTGATGTTCAGTAGTCCCCGGTCTTCCTCGACCAACGGCTCTGCACAATCCGGGTACCCGCACCCCATTGCACGACCGAACAGCAGCTTGCTCAGGGATGCACCGGGGCTGAAGCTACTCATGGACTCGAAGATAGTCCGCTTACGCCGCCCTGATGGCCTCAACGCCTGATGAGCCACCCTCTATAACGCCGCCATCCGGGCCGGAACGAGAAGCCCGCAGGCCTTGGGCATCACGTCGGCGTTCAGCTCGCGAACCACGGCCTCGTCGATCAGGTCGTCGCGCACCAAGATCTCGAAGAACCACGGGCCACGGCCGCCGAAGTGCATGCGCATCGGTTCGTCGTCCGTGAAGCGTCGATCCGTCCGCTCGACCCAGGCCTGAAGCTCTGGGCGCTGCATCACATGGCCGGGATCCAGCTCGAAGGGGCCGGCCTCCGCGAACGCGCTGCTGAAGATGGCCATCTGTCGGACGAGGGCGCGGTGGGTGTACCCGTACCGCAGGGACAGCGTGATCAGGGCCTCTTCGGGGTCGGTGTCGACCCGGGCGGTCGCCAGGCGATCGTCGGGCATCACGTGCCGGACTATCCAGAGGGTTCGGTACTTCATGCTTCAACACCCCTCAGGCGGGATCCAAAGAGTTTACAAAATTTGCGGGGAGGGGGCGACCTCACCCCAAAAGTTCCGCGCGCCCGGAAATTTTGCGCCCGTCAGAAAAACTTGCGGGGAGGGGGTCGCGAACCCCCGAAGTTCCCGAAGCCGGAAAATTTTGCGCTTTCGGAGTGAGAATGCAGAACAAACAATCGCTACTCAATCTCGTCGCCCGAGCAGAAGAAGGCCGGCTCCTCCCCGGCGAGGCACAGATCCTTCGCGAGGCCATCGAGCGACTCGACGAGGTGTGCATGTGCCTCGACACGCTCCATGTGCCCAAGAGCGTCCACGAGGGATACGACGCCTCCACCACTCAGTCCTTCCGCGTCGAGGACTTCAGTCTCGACTGGGACTCTTCCGGGGACTGCCGCGAGTGAACACCATCAGCTACTACCGGTTCTGCTGCCGCATCCGGATCGCCGACGCCAACGCCGAGGAGGTTCCCGGCGGCGAGTGGCTGGCGATCGAGGTGGGGGATCTCCGCGAGCGGCATGAGCAGTTCTCGGATGCCCGCCTCAACGAGTTCAGCGACTGGTTCACCGAGACGCCGGCACTCATGGCGCACATCCGCGCCCTTCAGACCGACAGATCCGCCGACGTGCACCCGCGCCTGGTCGACACCGAGGCCGCCGCGGTCTACATCGGCCGCGACCGGGACACGCTGTATCGCTGGGCACGCGAGGGCCGGATCACGCGCCACAAGATCGGCGGGGCTGGTCGGCGAGTCATGTGGGACATCTTGGAGCTGCCACCGCGCGGGTCCGACAGGCCCCCGCAAGGTCCGGCGAAAAATTCTTGAATCACACGTATTGACCGATAGTGAATAAAAAGTTCACTATGGATTCGTGGCGGAGCTGTGCCCTCGCGGCGGCCCCGCCCCCGGTCCGGGCCCGCGGTCCGGCGCCAGGGCCTCGCACCCCGCGGCCCGGCCTCGCCCCCCACGGTCCGGCCTTGCACCCCTCGCGGTCCACCCCCCCGCGGTCCGGCCCCCGCGGTCCGCGGTCCGGCCCCCGTGGTCCGGCTTCAAGATCCATTTCCGACTTTGATCTTGATCGAGTTGATCTTGAATCAAGAATCCTTGTGAAAACGATCTTGAAATTAACAGCCTATAAGTTGATCATGAATGCGATGCATGATCACCTTCGAGGCCGGCTGATCATGACGCCGGCACATGATCACGTGCCTCCCATGGATCACGACCCCTGCGCATGATCGCTCCCGCCCCGGGCGACGCTCCCCCGGACGACGACGCTTGCTCGCCCGGCGACGAACCCCCGAGCACCCCCGGACACACGAAAGCCCCGGACATCCCCCAGGGTGCCGGGGCTTCACTCGTGGTCCCGCCGCCTCATCTGCGCCCCCGACCCTCGCCCGGGGGCGGGGCGCCTTGACCGGCCCCGGACAGCAGAAAGCCCCGGTCACCCTTGTGATGGGTGCCGGGGCTTTCGTATGTTCAGACTCCGGTGTCCTCGGGGTTCCCGCACTCTGTGCATGCCCCCGTTCGCGGATCGATCGAACAGGTCAACCCTGCGTCAAGGCACTCCGGGGACGATTCGCCCCCGGTGAGGTACGGCAACGGATACTCCTCCGCCCCCATGATCACCGACCCCCTTCAAGCGCTCGCAGTTCACGTCGCTGCGCCGCCGACCGCCGCAGCTCACGGACGGCGGCGCGGACGCCGGCGCGTTCGGCTTCCGGGCGGAGGGAGCGAACCACCATGGCGCACTCCTCCTCTGTCATGTACAGGAATTGCGTCATGACCGCCCGTTCGCCGTTGACGACGAACCCTCGCCCGGGGTGCTGCGGCGCGGGCTGCGGGTAACCCGCCTGCCATGCCAGCATTTGCCACGTGTCCTTTGAGTGCTTGATCAGTCCCTTGACGCCGAACGACTCTCGCCAACGCTTGGGGATGACAGTGGCGTCAACGTACTGCCCGACGGCGACGACGTGAACCTTGGCCGCGCGGCCCATGTTCATGATGTCGCCGAATGCTCGCGTCGGCTTGTAGACCCCCGTCGAGGGGAGTCCCCTCTCGTACTCCCTCAGCTCTTCCATGGTGGAATTGATCTCTTCCACCACGATGATGATGCGGGGTTCGTCGTGCAGCGCGTCCATCGGATCGCCGGGGAACGCCTTGATCTTCTTGTTGCGCTGCCGGATGATGGCACCCGCAGAGACCAGGATGTTGGCAACGTCATGGATCTCTTCGGCGTAGGCGTTGACCCCGGGGAGGCCGTTAGCCCACAGGTGGCTGATGACCTTGATGTCGCAGAACGCGACAGTGGCACCCTTGACGAGTGCCTGTGATGCGATCGCGCGGGCGACGACCGATTTACCGGCGCCGCTCATGGCAGACATCATCATGTGCGGCGAATCCTTCGTCACGTCCAGCGTGACGGGTTCCCCGGAGCCGTTGACGCCGAGCATGTACTCAGGTTCGGGGAGTTCCCAAATCGCCTGCCATGCGTCGTCATAGTCGAGCCGTTCGGGGAACACAGCACTTGCCGGATTGCCGGACGGCGTAAACGGACCGTCCATCAGGTTGAACCCCATGGTTGATCACTCCTCTTCGTCGCAACGGTGCATGAACCCTTGCTCGGGAATCCCCGTGTAGTCCTCTCCTTCGTTGAGCGCGTACTCTCGCCCGCATACGTCGCACTCGTATACGGCGACGATGCGGATAAGTTCCGCCTCACGCATGACGGTTGACATGACATACCCCTATCGGTAGTCGCTTGCGGTTTCGTCGATTGACTGACGCACCCTCACGGGCACGTCATCGGCATGGGCCGTGACGGTGGCGAACCACTCATCGTCTGCGCCGCCCGCACCGGGATCGATGTGGTGCACGTGCGCGCCCGAGTAGAGTTCGCCGGCGACGTAGACCGTGACGTTGTTCGGGCCGTCCGGGTCGCGGTCAACCACTACGTCGATTCGGGGTTCCTTCTGAGTCATCGTCATATCTCCTTAGAGTGGCCGTGATGCTGCGCCAATGCCCCAACTCAGCGTTGGGGCACTCGCGTTAGTCACGGCAGGCGGCGGGGTGACCCTCAAAGATCATCACGCCGTACAGGCAATCGGCGTCCTCTCCGTACTCAGAGGACGCGGCCTCATCTGCCTTTACCCGTGCGTCCATCGGGTCGGTTGCCCACACCCGGAACGCGACCGCATCCGCCATGCCACGTGATGAGTCCCAGTCCAATACGACTGTGTACGCGGTGAGTTGCTCGCTCATCACACGCGCTCCAGGATGCGGCGAACCGTGGCAGCGTCTTCCGATTCGATGGTGCCGTTCACGGTGTTGAGCATGTTGCGTTCCTGCCGGGACACCCCACGCACCTGCCCCTCATGCTGGCCGTACGTGTTGAACGCCTGCCACGCACCGAATGCGGTGCCTGCCCACGGGGCGACGCGTTCGTCGTGGCGCCACAGTCGCATCATGACGTCGCGCTTCGCCGTGGCGCGGGTGGCGGTCGCCTTTTCACCCTTCGTCGTCGCCGGGCCCTCGGGCATGGGGACCATGTCAGCCACGATGCGCTCCCACGTGCCGTCATCGACCTTGACGGCGGTGAGCCGGCGTACCTCCGCTTGGAAGTCGTCCGCCATGCTGTAGACGATGCCGAGTGCGTCACGAACCTCGGGGATGCGGTCGAGACTGTTGCGGGTGGACTTGACCTTGTAGATCTGTCCGCCGTGCTCTCCGGCCGCTACGGCCATGGTGTTGTCGCACACGACGTTTGTGATGTGCCGTCCATACGTCGTTGCGATCGAACCGTCAAACGACGTACGTGCCATGAGACTTGGGCGGAACGTCACGCCCTCGGGGGTGACGACATTCTCGGGTACCTCCACGGACACCCAGGCAACGGCGCCGCCCCGGAGCAGACCGGCCGAACCGACTTGGAGGGTGTCATCCAGGATGGTGGCGACGTTGTCCAGCAGCCACACCCCGTACTGGTGACCCTGGTATCCATCCTTGAAAGCACCCAGTTCGGCGCCCGTGTCGGAACGAACCCACGGGGACCGTTGCGCCTTGATCCTCTCCCCTCCCCACTCGTACGTTGCCGACACCTTGACGGCCTCCCAGTCGAAAAGCCGCTTATGGACATCTTCGACGGGAATGGCACCGGCGTATGTGTTGTCGTCTCCGGCACGATGGTGCCAAGCGTGCCCCCGCTTGTCGGTGAACCCGATCAGGGTGTTGTTGGAGAGCCATTCGAGAGTTTCGCGTGACATGACGTCACCTTTCCTTGCTCGGTTGGTTCGTGATGCTGCGCCTAGGCCCCAACTCACTGTTGGGGCCCACGCGTTAGTCACGAATCACTTCCTGGCCATACGCGTCAGAACGCTGGCAGTCGAATGTGTACGAGGGTGCGAGCGGATACGACGTGAAGACAACGCATCCCGCTCCGTCGCACAGCAGGCACAGCATTGGATAGCCGTTGTCATCAGTCGTTGACGCGTCGAAACAGTCTCGGCACGCGCAGGGGGCAGAGGACATGGTCTTCACTCCCATTCCAGGACGTCTGAGTAGTAGTCGCGCGCGTCGCGTTCGCTCGCGCAGAACGCCCAGTCGTCGGCGGTAGGCCACACAACCCGGACCGCCCATGAGGCGCCGGAGCTATCGCGGACCAACTGCGCGATCAGCTGAGTTCCGTTGCTGCGCGCCCCGGCCGACTCAACCACTGTGTAACCGTTGGGCAGTTCAGACATGATCAGTAGTCCCTTCCTGCAACGCAGAGCCATTCGCGGTACCTGTCGAGAATGCGGAGCGCGTAGCGCAGCTCTTCAGGCTCTGCGAGGATTCCCCGCAGTTCCTCATACTCGTAAGCTTCCTCGTGTGGACCCATCGGGGACGGGCGGAATCCGGGGGCCGACTCTCCCCACTCGTGAGTCAGGTAGTCCGCAATAGCGGACCGCCACCCCTGTACCCATCCGAATTCGTCTCCGGGGTCATGGCAGACACGCGCGGCGTAGAGCACTGTGTTACTGGTCATGGCTGTACCTTTCGAGAGTCGGCCGACGCTTCACACCGGCCAGCGATTCCGTCCACACCACCCACGTCACGGCCTGAACCTGACTGGGGAGCACTCCGAGGATTGCGGCGGCATTGCGGTAGGCGAGTGACAGTGCCGCGTACCGCCCCTTGGATGAGAGACCCCGGTCGCGGTTCCCCTGCGGGGAGCCGTACGCGATGTCATGGGCGTGCCTGTCGACGCACACGGCCTCTGCGTCATCGGGGTCAAGGATGCAGCGGTAGAAGTTCCCGGTTTTGATGCCCATGGGCAGCACTTCCGCAGGGTCGACACCCGACATGATCTTGACGACTTTCCCGAGTGCGTCACCGGTGTGGCCGTGGACCCTGCCCGCGAACGCGTCGTGAGCCAACCGGCGGTTCATGTCCCACGCTTTGTTCGCCGAGAGTGCCGCGATGACCCCGGCGCCGGCGATCACGTTCCCGCCGCTCATCATGTCGGCAAGCTGATGTGCAGTCCGATACCAGGACTTGCCGCGCGCTTCCTGATCTTCCGTAGCCTGTCGGTAGACCTTGACTATGTTGCGGACGTAGCGGCGGCGGGTGCTGTCACTGGGGTTGACGGGAATCATGGTGGTTCACTTCCGTCGGAAGATGTCGCGGATACGGGGCCCCCGTCGGAACACTGCGATGAGAACGAACAGCGCGCCGATTCCAGCGATGATGTCCATGGTTGGTTCCTTGATTGGTGCTTGAGAGATCTCACCAACTCCCGTCGCTAGTACGGGAGTCAATGGCTACTCTCAAACCTCTAGATCTTCGAGCCGATCAATCGGCGGGGTGTCAGGATCGAACGTCGCTTCCTGCCACTCACCCCACTCAACTTCCGCGTCGACAGTGACAGTTGGGAGAGGGAGAGCCGGTGCGGTGAGTTCCAACTCATCCTGGCAGTAAGGGCAGTTCACGTAGTCGGGCGCTTCTGCGTGATACGCGTCATGCCACCTGTCGATCATCGTCGTCACGGCCGTTCACCCTTCCTGGCGATTCGGTTCACAACGCGCTGAGTGGATTCGAAGTAGGAAGCCAGACTCCACACGATGCATGCGAACGGGTCGGACTTGAATGCCTCGGAGTAGTCACGGCGCGCGGCCTGCGATTCGTAGAACACCGCCGCAAACTCCGCTGAGACGTCAGTCAGGTTGGCGTCAATCATCGGACGGTACGTCATGATTGCTCACCTCAGTACGGGAGTCGCTTGCCGCTGGGAGTGCGAGTGTCAATGTCCTGCGGCTCGCGGGGCTTGCGGGTGGACTTGTGGACCTGAATGCGTCGCACGGTGATCACTTAGCCTCTACGAACGTCTGGCCGTTGTAGTGGAGGACGTCGCGGCCGGTGTGGTTGCCACGGGTGTCTGCATCCCAGAAACACGGGGCGTCGGGAGTGCCGGATCCGTCCTCCCACTCACAAGCGGGAAGGGTGTCTGTGCCGCTCGCCGGCGTGAAGATCAGCGCGAGTGCGACGATGACGACGAACCCGGCGACTACGGCGTATACGGCCCGCAGCCAATGCGGGGTGCGCCGCTCACTGCGGGCCCGACGGGTGACAGTGCCAGCGATGACGTTGTGCGCCATGATCTTGTCCTTTCAGTGGCGGGCTTCGCCGTACTCGGCGTGGCCGTGGGGCGCGTACTCCCGCTCTTCTTCGGAGCGCGGCGCGGGGAATGAGGTACGGCGGACATGTTCGCGAGCCTCAGCCATGGCCTGTTCAAACTCGGCGTCAGTCATGACGTCCAACCCCTTGGGACTCCATAGGGATGAGTGATTCATTACCGGCAATCTCAACAACGCGCGTGCATGACGCGCGCCATTGGCTATGTCGGTAACCCGTTACCCACAGTCTTTTAGTCACCTCACAGTCGGCGACTGTGGGGAACGGTTTCAACTGTGGAGTTGAGAAGAATCTTGCAACTAGAGGTGGAATCCGCGTATCGGGTGCGATCTTCGTTTCCGCTATCCCTATTGCCTTATGACTCAATAGTCCCATTGCCTACCCGTATATACAAGTGATATCGGGCCTTATTGGCATGATCTTTCACCCATATCACCTGCGTCATATATGCGACCCATATATACGGGATGGCACTTTACAAGGTCATATGGATGCGTGACCTTGCTATGGGAGGTGACCCTATGAAGGGACGTGATGGCCGGCGGTGGCGACGGCTAGTGGCATGGGCGAGGAAAGAGCTACCGCCCGTGTGTCACATCTGCGGGCGTCTGATAGACACCACCCTGCCGGTGAATGACCGCATGGGCTGGACGCTAGATCACCGGGTACCGATCGCCGTGGCACCCCACCTAGCGGAGGAACCGGGCAACCTTGCTCCGGCGCACCGGGGCTGCAACTCGCGCAAGGGTGCCAATCCGAACTTCCGCCACGAAGCGCCGCGCCAATCGCGCATATGGTAGGGCCCTTCATATGAGGCCCCTATGCGCGCTCCCTCATATGCGGCCCCTGCGTACCCCTGCGGTAGTAACACCCCTACCACTATGACGTAGGCTGCACCCCTACCCATAGATAGCATGCATGCACTACTGGTACTGCACTACTAGATGCACATGCATACACACACCATGCATGCACTACTAGTAGTAGTTGCTACACCATGCAATGTCTACACCCATGCACTCATGCACCTATGCACCTATGCACCTATGCACCTATGCACCTATGCACCTATGCACC
>NZ_BNBS01000020.1:0-52194 GCF_014656075.1 Streptomyces hydrogenans | reverse complement strand
TATGCACCTATGCACCTATGCACCTATGCACCTATGCACCTATGCACCTATGCACCTATGCACCTATGCACCCATGATGAGTGCTAGTGCTACCCCATATGCCATGCACCCCTACCCCTACCCCTACCCTATGTAGGCATAGGCACCTAGGTACCTAGGTACCCAATCCCTACACCCCACACCTATGCGCCATACCTACACACGCATAACCCATGCTTACCGTGCACGCATTGCGCATTCATTTGCGCTTTTGGCTTTTGACTTTCCGCTTTCATGGATTCGATTTCAAATGCGATTTCGAAATCACTTTGAACTTGTATGGCCAAAGCGAACGCTTTAGTCAATGCTGCACAGCGAATCTCATTGCCTCAATGCATGTATGCAATGCGAGTTAGCGAATAGAGTGACATGGGCATATAGGGCCGAAATGGGCACCCTCTCCATATCCAATATGGGACCCTAGCGCCACATCGCAAATGCCATTCCCGATGATGGAGCAAATGGAATGCCGCTTACATGGGACCCTAGCGCGACATCGCAAATGGATTCCCGATGATGGAGCAAATGGAATGCCGCTTGCATGGGACCCATTCCGTACCATCAATTGCGAACCGCCATTCGAGAGTGCAATACACCTCATGTCGCCCGCGGCTGACACGCCGGCCTACTGACCTGCGAATATACGTGGCCAGCTGATTGGCAATCAGACTCCAGTGTCTTGAAATAGCCAAGGGTCATTGCGCCACTCCCGAGCAATGGGACCCCCCGAAACCCGGCACATTGCTACCGCGAATTGCATTCGCACAGCGAAGGTGGGGGGGTATGCGGCGACGTGAATGCATATCGGCCGGTCGACCCCGCCTCCCGACCAGATTTCTCCCCGCAGTGAAAAATTGCACGCTTTGATCAAGGAACATGCAGGTCAGAGGCGTGATCACGCACGGCGGCGGACCGTCGTGGCGAACGAGAGGCCGAGGCCGGTGCGTCGCATGCATAGTCCGCACTCCTGGGCGACCTACCGAGCTTCACGACTGCAAACTGGAGGTGCCTTCCGATGGCTGCCCGCGACCACAAGAAGGACCCGGACGCGGTGCTCGACTGGGTGTGGGATTGGAATGAATGGCTCGACGATGGCGAGACCATTTCCAGTTCGCAATTCATTGTTTCGGTCGGCATTACGGTCGATTCCGAGAGTAATACGACAAAGACATCGACGGTGTGGTTGTCGGGTGGTACTGCGGGCCAGGTTTACCAGGTCACGAACCGTATTGCGACTTCCGGCGGTCGGACGGATGACCGGTCCATCACTATTCGCGTCGTTGAGCGCTGAGAAGGGATATACGACATGGCGGTACGGCTTTCTGCATCGCTCGCCAACAGCCTGTCCGACGCGGTCGATACGGCGCTGGGCAATGCGGGCACGATCAAGATCTACACCGGCAGCCAGCCTGCGACGGCGGACACCGCGGCGAGCGGCACTCTGCTGGCCACGTTCACGCTGGGCTCGCCGGGCTTCGGTAACGCCTCGGGCGGCACGATCACGCTGAACGGCACGCCGCTGACGGTGGCCGCGGCAGCAACCGGTACGGCCGGGTGGTTCCGGATGGCGACGTCGGGCGGTTCGTCGATCCTGGACGGCTCGGTGGGTACGTCGGGGCAGCAGATCAACCTGAACACGACGTCGATCACATCGGGCGTCAACGTCACGATCACCTCGGGCACGATCACGATGCCGACCTCGTAGGTCGGCATCGCACATGTTCAGCTCTCCTTCGCGCACACCTGGCAGGGCTTGAGCCCCAGCTCCGCCTGGGCTTTCTCCTCCGGCACGGCTCCCCACTCTTCAACCGTGTCGAGCCGCCCCGTGAGCCTCGGGCATGCGCCGTCCCAGTGGTAGGCCCTGCGGTGCTCGCCGACGCGGTACATGACTATTCGCATGGGCCGGGAGTGTAGAGGAGGTAGGCGATGGCTATCTCCTTCGTCGGTACCGCTTCGTGGGACTCGGCCGCTTCGAGCGGCAGCTCGTTCACGCTGAACAAGCCGGCCAGCGTCACGACCGGGGACTTCCTCGTCGCTGTCTTCGCGGCCGACACTTTCGATTCGGGTGGCGGCGACCGGACGGTGACGAACCCTTCGGGCTGGACGACGGTGGGGCACGTCTACGGGGGTGCGAACGGCTTCATCCACGTGATGACGAGGACGGCGACGGCGTCGGAGCCGTCGTCCTGGAACGGCTCCTTCACGGGGGGCGGTACGGCGGATCGGGCGGCGATCGTGTGCGCCTACCGCGGTGTCGCCGGCCTGGCGGTCGACGGTGAGTCGAGTACGGGCTCGGCGGCGAGCTTCGCCACGGCGTCGGTGTCGAATCCGGCGGCAACGAACTGGCGGGTGGTCGCCGCGGCGTACTCGTCGGCTTCGACGAGCTACGCCATCGCCTCGAACGAGGTAGCTCTGCGGGACCGGCAGCCGAACTCGAACATCGAGCCTGGCATGTGGGACTCGAACGGGACGGTCGCGACGGGTAGCACGTCGAGGACGGTGTCGCGGGGAGCGGCCTGGGAGTCGGCGATGTCGTGGATCGGCATCCTGGACAACCAGGAGGGTGCGGTCGCGTCGGGCAGTCTCGCCGTGGACCTTCCGCTGCTGTCGGCCGCGGGCTCGGGTGAGCTGAGCTACAGCGCGGCGATGGCGGTGTCGTTGCTGATGCCGTCGATGACGGGTGCGGGGATCGCTTCTCCTCCGTCCGGCACCCTGGCCGTGCCGGTGGTCGTGACGGTCTCGGTGGTGGGTGCATCGGCTGCGCGCGGCTCCCTGGACGTTCTGGTTCTCCCGGTCGTGGACGTTGTCGGTGAGACGCGTCATTTCGGGATCCGCACGGTCACCCCGGAGCGCGAGGAGCGGATCGTGAGGCCGAGGCTCGGCGCCACGGACTGAAGGGGGAACGGTGGCTGTCTCCCACGTCAACACGCAGGTCGGGTCGAGCGCGAGCAGTACCTCGGTAGTGGTCACGAAGCCGACCGGGACTGCTTCCGGGGACCTGCTGACGGCCTTCGTCACCTCGAACTACCAGGCCGTGACCGCCCCCGCGGGCTGGACGAAGCTCGACGACTACGGCATCGAGACCTTCCGGGTGCATGTCTTCCGGAAGGTCGCCGGCGGATCGGAGCCGTCGAGCTTCACGTTCTCGGTGCCGAGCGCGGCGACCCTGCTGTGCCAGGCGTCCGCGTGGCGCGGGGTCGACAACGCCACCCCGATCGACATCGTCCCCGTGCTGTCCGCGTCCTTCAACAGCTCCGAGCCGATGACCACCGAGGCCGCGTCCGGCGGCACGCAGGGACGGATGGTGTACTTCCGGGCGGCGCGGCGCGCCAGCTCGGGTACACCGATCACGTACACGGCTTCCGGCGTCACCGAGCTGTCCGACTCGGGTGTCGCGGCCTCCGGGAATGCGTTCGCCTACTCCGGCGGCCTGTACATGGCCACCAGCGACTACGCGGGCTCGGGCAGCAAGCCCGGCCTCGCGATCACGGCCTCGACGACGGAGACCCACAACGTCACCGTGACGATGGCCATCCGGGCCGGCGGTAACGCGGCGGTCCTGGAGGTCGACCTGCCGTCGATCTCGTCGGTGTCGATGTCGGGCTCGGCGGCCTATCCGGCGACGATGGCGGCGGACCTGCCGCTGCCGGACGTCGCCGTGGACGCTTTCCACGGCTTCTACGAGGGCCCGCTCTCCGCACTGGTCGAGATCGCCGTCAGCATCACGGGGCGCACGGAACCGCGCGGGCCGATGTCGGTGCTGCTTCTGCCGGCCGTCGACATCGGCGGCGAGACTCGCCGCTTCGCCGAGAACGTGGTGACGCCCGAGCGGGACGAGCGGTGGCTCGTCATCACGCAGGAGGGCTACTACCTGGGGCAGCGCAGGGTCACCTTCGTGCCGCTCGTGGTCGAGCTGCCTCTGCTGACGGTGACGATCCTCGCGGACACGAGCCCGGAGGCCCCCTCCGCGGACATCCCGGTCACCGCGTACGACGCGAGCATCTCGACCTCCTTCTCTGCCGGGGCCGCTGCTGCCACGACGAGCGCCAGCTCCATCGCGATGGAGAACGGTGTGCTCGGCGTCTCGGAGTCGATCGACGTCGGCACCAGTGCCGAGGATGCGACAGTCCACTCCCTCAGCACTGTCCGCGTCAACGCGGAGCTGGTCGAGGTCCAGGTCGAGGTGCTGGACGTCACGAACGTGGACGCCTCGGCCGGCGCGGTCGCGGTTACCGCAACTGCTTTCGCGGCGACGATCGCCATCTTCGGCGGCACCCAGGCGAACGCCGGCCAGGCCGCAGCTTCGGTCACGGCAAACGCGGCGACGGTCACGAAGGTGCCGGGCGTCCGCCCGACAGCGGGCCACGCCTCGGTCTCCTGTCACAACTAGGTCGTGTGTTCAAGAAAACGAGGCGTCGCTTCTCAGCTCAAGGGGCGCCTACAAGGAGAGGCCAGACGGCTACGGCGCCGGCTCGTAGGTGACGACAGTGGCGGGGCAGTCTTCGGCGAGCCCGAGGAGGGCGTCGCGCTCGACCTCGTCCGCGGCGAGGTCCCAGCGCAGCTTCGTGCCGACCCAGGTCGCGGCATAGGTGCAGTGGTAGGTGGCGTCCGACGGCAGCCATTCGGCCGGGTCCTTGTCCGCCTTCGAGCGGTTCGACGCCGCGGTGACGGCGATCAGGGTGTCGGGGCTGTCCTGATCGTTCGCGTACGCCTCGCGCCGCTCCGGACTCCACGGGGTCTGCTCGGAGTCGTAGACCTCAGCGAGCGGGACGAAGTGGTCGACATCGAGGCGGGCGGCGTCGGTGACCGTGACGTTGTCGTACTTGCTGAGCCAGGACCCGCCCGTCAGCGCGCAGCGGTCTGCGACCTGGGGTGCTTCGACGGCTTCGGCGAGGATGACCTCCTTGCGGGTGTTGCACCCGTCGCTGCCGTTCAGGCCCTTGTTCCAGTGCTTGTACAGGCGCCGGTCGTACCCCTCACGGTGCTCGGCGGCGATGGGCAGGCGGTCGATGGCCTCGTAGAGCGTCGTCATCACCTGCTCCGGTGCTCCGGCGCCCGGGAGCGGTTCCGGAACGCGGGGAGCCGTATTCGGCAGCAGGGGGCTGTCGGCCGCCGCCGGCAAAGCGGGAAGCAAGGGAAGGGCCGCAAGGAGAAGTGCGGGCAGGCCGCGTCGCATCAGGTTGGTGATCATGCCCGGCGTTCTACATGTCGCCGCGCCTGGCTCGGAAGGCATCCATGCGCGAGGTCACCCGAGTGGGTGGCGGGATTCACCGGAGAAACATCACTGCATGGTGGCGATCGTCATCAGCGTCTGGACGATCCACCGAATGAGAGGGCGCCCGCATGAACTTCATCAAGAGTCTGCTCGGCAGGAAGGTTCCGCTCCTTCAGGCAGAGCAGCGCTGGGAGTGCCCGAACTGCACGCAGACCGACGTGACGCACGAGGCGAAGCCGCACACCCGGTTCCACGTCTGCCGGGGGCTGAAGGGGCTGACCGCCCCGTTCGTCCCGGCCGGTACCCACTGCAAGGTCGAGGCCGTCGAGCGCGAGGACTACATCGGCAGGGAGGCCGTCACCTACGACGGCGAGCAGCGCCCGATCATGCGAGTCGAGACGACCCGCGAAGACGGCAACGACGTGGCGGTGCTGGCACCGTGCGCAACTACACGAAGCGGAGTGAACTGACATGGCATGGTCTGGCAGCGCCATGTTCGTCGAGTGGGCCAAGATGACCCAGGAGGCGAGCGGCACCGGCTACACGGGCCTCGACAGCGACACGGTCAAGGCGGCCCTCTACAACAACAGCATCACCCCGGACAAGGACGCCGCGGTCGGCTCCACCGGGTACAACACCGGCACCTGGGCGAACACCAACGCCCTCAACGACACCGACGGCTCGGATGACTGGCCGGTGGCCGGCATCGCGCTCTCCTCGAAGGCCGTGACGGACCAGGGCAGCGGCGTCGTGATGTTCGACGCGGCGGACACCACCCACAGCAACACGGTGACCATCACGAACGCGTACGGCTGCCTGGTCTACGACGACAGCATCACTGCGGGCACCGTCGCGGACCAGGGCATCAGCTACCACTACTTTGGGGGGGCACAGAGCGTCACCACTGGCACCTTCACGGTCGTCTGGCATGCCAACGGTTTGTTCAGAATAACTGTCTGACCTGCGGATTTACCACTTAGAGTGGTGGGTAAACTGTCCTCATGGGTGACCTTAAGAAGTGTCAGAAGTGCGGTAAGGATCTTGTTTACAGTGGCCGGGGGCGGCCTCCTACGAGGTATTGCTCCCGGTCCTGTAAGGATTCGGTGCAGTGGCGGCACGAGCGCGCTGCCGCGCTTGCCGAGAGGGGTAAGCGGAACTGCCCAGTGTGCGACGCGGATATCCCTGAGTCCGTAACCCTCAGGGCGGAATGCTGCTCCCCCAAGTGCGGTGAGATCCACCAGAATCGCAAGCGGGCTGCGGCGAAGCGCGCAAAGGTCCGAGCGGAGCGTAAGCCGTGCGAAGGGTGCGGCGGGCCGATCCCTGACGAGAAGCACGCGAACGCTAAGTGCTGCTCAGATACTTGCACCAAGCGTGCGTACCGAGAGAAGCACCGCAAGCCCGGTGCCCGCGCCGCATACATGCGCAGCTACCTCTACGGCATCACCGAAGAGGAGTACGTCGTCATGCTGGAGGCGCAGGGTCACGCGTGTGCCATATGCGGCAGCAAGGAATGGCCGGGCAAGGACAATCGACCGCATGTCGACCACTGCCACAGCACCGGCCGCGTCAGGGGCATTCTCTGCGGCAGGTGCAATGTGGCCCTCGGCCTGATGGATGACGATGCCGGGCGCCTGCGCACGGCTGCGGAGTACCTGGAGCGCGAGCGAAGATAGGGGGGCTAGGTGGCGATCTCAGCTGTCGGAGGCACCAAGACCCCCGACCCCTATCCGACCAACACGTCGACCAACACCTCTACCTGCAACATCGCGAAGCCGGGTTCGGTGGTGCCCGGTGACGTGATGCTGGCCTTCATCATCACGGCGAACGCCATCATCACCCCACCCGCAGGCTGGACGCTGATCCACAACTATGTCCACCCGACGGTGTCCTTCGTGACGAACGCCTACTACAGGGTCGCCGGGGGCTCCGAAGGGGCCAGCTACACCTTCACGGACGACAACAGCAACGCCGCTCCCATGTGCGGCGCGATCTACGCCTTCCGGGGCGTCGACAACACCACGCCCGTCGACGCGCAGACGAACAGCAGCACCACGGGTACGGACACCGTCTCCACGCCGAACATCACGACGACGGCCACGTGTCTGCTGCTGCATTTCCGGGCATCGCGGGAGCTGATCAGTGCAGGAAGCACGATCACGTCGGAGCCCTCGTTCACCACAACCGGCGTGTCCACCCGCCTACAGTTCGGCAGCCGCGGCGGCACCGTCGCCTACGGCGGCCGGCTCGTCACCGACGGGGTCGTGCAGGTGGCGCCGGGAACGCACGGCGGAGTCTCGTTCGACGCCAACGACGTCATCACGGCCTCCGTCGAGCGCACGATCGGGCTCCGGGCCGCCGGCGCGGACCTGAGCGCGTCTCCGACTGCGGTGGCATCCGCCACGGGAACGTCGAACAAGCCGACGCCGGCGATACGGCCCCGGGCGCAGGTCATCGGGTAAGGGGGCGGGCCGGTGCCTACCGATGTCCCACGACGCCAGCACGGTGACCGTGCGGCTGTCCGGCGGGGCCCTCGGAACCACCTACGAGGTCGCCTGCCGCATCACGACCAGCCAGGGACGGACCGACGAGCGCACGATCGGGATCCGCGTGACGGACCGGTAGCTGCTACGACCCAGCTTCCGCAGGGCAGTAAGTCTTCACCGCGGCCTGGAAGACGGTCTGGTACTCCTCATCGTCCAACGAGGGGTCCTTGGACTGAATTTGCATAGCAATGCCTTCTGCGAACTCCGGCAGCATGTCGGCCTGCTCGCAGACCTCCCGGCCGATTTTCACGAGCGCGGCATCCGACTTCGCCGAGAGCACCCCGTGCTTATCAAGCAGCGCGAGGAAGGCAGCGTCCTGCTGCTCCGCTGCGCTCTGGGTGCTCTCCTGGGTCACTGCCGCGGGGGCGCCTCCGTCGCTGCTCCCGCAGCCGACTGAAACGGCGCCCACCGCCGCCACGAGGAGAATGCTGACTCCGAGACGGCTCATGGGGCTCTTCTTTCGTGCGAGGTCCCCCTCTGGGGTCATTGTCCTCGCACGACGTCATGCAGCCAACTTCATGGGGTCCACAGTCGGGACACTGGTGGTGACACAGTGGAACCGACCAGCAGCGCCCCTACGCCTCCAGGCACCCCAAGCTCTCCCAGGGCCCAGTCGAGCGAGTCGGCTTCCACGTCGCACATCCTGGCGATGAGGGCGGTCTGCTCGGGCAGCATGATCCGTCTGGGGATCACGATCGTCTCGCGGACCCGGTCGAGGGGAAGCCCACGCCGGAAGCCCTGCGCGATGCGACGGGGCGCGTCATCGTTCGGGGGGAGCGGGAGGGCTCGGCGACCGCCGTTCGAAACGACGATCCCGGCAACGTGGACGTGTTCCGCCAGCAGGGGCTCAAGCAGGTCTGCGAGCGCATCGGTCTTGTCCGCGAGCGACATCTCAGCGAAGGGCGTCCCGAAGTGGAAGAGGCCACTGTGGTCCTCCACCCAGATCCACGCAGTGCCAGCTCCCCTCGTTTTGAGGCACTTGCCACGCACCTTGCTCAGGAGCCTGATGCCCTGGTCGCTCTCCACAACATCCCCGGACAGTTTGGTGCCCTGGGGTGCTATGCCGGGGTGGACGGACAGCCGTCTGCCGGCGTTGCTGAGCACATTGACTGGCTCCCCCGAGTCCGCGCACTGTTGGGCAGCCTCTGTGGTGCGCTCCTTCCAGCTCGCGAAGTCGCTGGCAGCGAGGAGTTCTGGGAAGTCCCCCTCCCAGTAGATTTCACGGCCTCTGTCGAGCGTGAAAAGATGCATCCGGCAGTCGTTTTGGAACCGCTCGTAGTCTTTGAACTTCTGGTCTTCGGCGAAGGTGACAACCTCGATGAAGACCGGGCCGATGCGGACATCACCGGGGCCGCCGCTGGATTTTGACGGCTCCAGCTCAACCTGTTCACCGTGCGCTGCCCCGAGAAGCGCGAGACGGGCCTGCGTCTGGGTGTGCAGGAAGCGGGACTGGGTGACGTCCTGGCGGGCGTCCCTCTTGACCGTGGCCAGCCCGGCCACTCGGGCTTGTTCCAGGTAGGCGTATGCGGCCCACCATCGCACTGCCTCCACCCACGCTCCCCGCGCTCCTCCGTTCATGATCTGGAGCACTGGAGAGAACCTGCCCAGGCCAACGAAGGCGTCGTAGTCCCGGCCGGCAGCAGAAGAAGGGCTTACCGCCCTCGGTAGCCATCGACTGTGGAAGAACTCGGTGAGACCTGCTATCGCGCGCTGAGTCAGGGCATGGCCAGCGGAGGTGAGGTAGTCGGCGCCCTCAGAGCTGCCGAACCATGCCTCCCAGTCGATCGCGCGGGTGCCTTGGTCGATCGCGTGCCATGTCTCTGCGTCACGAGGGTGCATGCCCGCCATCATGGAGGACTCTCGAACCATAGGGTGAAGATTTTTCCGAAGCGCTATGTAGCGCCACCTCGGTCTCTCCAACAGCGAATCCCACGACGCCAGCGTGTGGCTGTCCGGCAGGGTCCTCGGGACTACCTACGAGGTCGCCTGCCGCATCACGACCAGCCAGGGACGGACCGACGAGCGCACGATCGGGATCCGCGTGACGGACCGGTAGGCGACCACGAGCGGCCCTTTTACATCATGTACCGGGCCCACTCGTCTCCGGTTCTCCACGGCCTGTCGTCAGCGAGCCAACTCGGTCCGGTTACTACCTGCCGCACTTGCTCACTGTAGATCTCGCTGCCCCACATCCTGCCTGTGCCGTTAATTCGGTGTGGTGCCACCTCATGAAAGTACCGGGCGATCGGCAGTAGTCTCGGCTCCTCCCAGGCAAGGCGCCGCATCAGTACGCTCATGAATGTCATGAGAGGGGAATCCGTGGCGGTTTCACGAACCATGTGCGTCCAGGCGTAGCTGTCAGGAATGCTTAGCTTTGCCTCGATCTCGCTCCAGTCGCCCACGCGTGCCTGCCGCGGCACCCAGGGTAGCTTGACAGGAAACCAAGTACCGAGGTCCGCGACGCACACCACGTCCAGCATCTCCCGTGGGTGAGCCAGGCCGTTAATCCCCTTCAGTAGGGCCTGCTCCACGTTGCGCACCGGATCGGACTTCTCCTCCTGCCAGACGTGCGAGTGCGCTAGTACTCCGTAGATAGGCGTACCGAACAGTTCTCGATAGGGAGTCCCACCTCGTGGAGCCGTGATGCGGCGCACGGCAGCGGCCGTCTGGGCGGCCTCGGCAAGGTGCTTGGCCTTCAGCGTGTTCTTGCACTCGAAGGCTGCTACAACACCGTCTGCGAGGTAGGTCTTAACCTCGCTGTCGACCAGGAACTTCGGGTAGTAGGGCGAGAGGATCAGCACGTCGATCTGCGGGCTGATCTCAGGTGCTCCGTTGGGATCGCTTCCACGGTGCTTGGCGCTGAGGATCCTCCCCTTCGTCACCACGTGGTACCCGGCAGGAAGCCACTGTTCCAGGACGATCCGAGCCCAGTTGGCCTCGCCCTCGTCGCCAGAGGTGCCGTGGTCGTCACTCCGCTTTCGAATGCGCGCGTACTCGGCTGCCAGTCGGCTGGCCGTCTGCGCGACGAAGTCCTCCAGGTCGTGACTGCTCATAGACGTGCCCCCCGACGTCCCTCGGCTGCGCGGCGCGTCTTTAGCCGAGTTATTCCCCACCACGAAGAAGGCGGCCCGGCGGTACTGCCCCCGGGGATACCCCTGGGCGCCGGGCCTCACCCACGCACGCCATATCGGCGCGGGCTACCGCCCACCCTATCCACCGGGACCGCGAGTGCGCTCACCGGATCGATCAAGAAAGGCACCACGATGGGCACCCTCTACGGCCTTGGCCCCGACTACGACATCGCAGTGGGCAGCGTCCCGACCGACCTCTCCGCCGCCGCCGTCACCGGCCTCCGCATCTCCATGGTCAACGTGAAGAGCGTCGACGTCGTCGTCCTCAAGGGCGCCGGCACCGCCGCCGACGACCCGACGATCACCCTGCGGCATCACACCGCGGCCACCGCGGGTACCTCTGCCGACCTGGCCGTCATCACCGAGTACTACCTGCGCTCCGAGGCGACCCTCGACAACGACGAGGTCTGGGTGCGCCGCACGCAGGCGGCTGCGGCCACCATCGTCGACCCGGGTGGCGCCGGCACCTCTGCCGAGTCGCAGCAGCTCATCGTCTTCAGCGTGAAGCCGTCCGACCTGCCGGAGACCTCGAACTACATCTCCGTGAACGTGGGCGACGTCGGCGCGAACGCCCAGCTCGGGACGGTCCTCTACATCGTCCACAAGCACGACAAGGGTGACCCGGTCAGCTTCCCGGTTCCGCTCCGGTAGTCACGCTCATGTCCGACGAGATGGAGTACTTCGCCCCGCGGCCGAATCTCGAAGAGGTCGTGAAGAGGGGCGACTACCTCGAATCCCTCGTAGCGATGCGGGACTTCGTCGCACACGAACTTGAGGGCAACCGGTGCAAGACGTGCCACATGGCCCAGATGCGTACCGGTGAGGTTTCCGCACTCGTGCTCAGGCTCCAGAAGCTGATCGAGGACATCGCGGCAGCATCCAAGCCAGACGGGGAGGCTGACGCATTTGACCTCCTCATCTCCCGCGAGGCGGACTGGGCATCAGCGCCCACGGATTTCCCATACCCCTCCGACGGCCATTGACTTCACCCTAGGTCGCGATGCCGTCGACCTGGCCGCCATGGCAGGGCTTGAGCTTGACCCCTGGCAGCAGTGGGTCCTCATCGGAGCCTGCGCCCAGCGTGCTGACACCTTCATCAACCCCTTCACCAAGAAGATCGAGCGGATGTGGGCCGCCAGGGACGTCGGCCTGGTCGTCGCCCGCCAGAACGGCAAGGGATCGATCCTGGAGGCCCGCGAACTCGCGGGCCTCTTCCTTCCCCGCTTCGCGGAAAAAACGATCCTCCACACCGCGCAGGACTTCGCCACCTCCGGTGAGCACTTCCGGCGCATCGCCTCTCTGATCGAGAACACGCCCGCGCTCAACAGGAAGCTCAAGGGCGTCTACGAGACCAACGGCAAGGAACGCATCGAGCTCCAGGACGGTTCGCGCCTCCTCTTCAAGACCCGTACGAAGAAGCTCGGCCGCGGCTTCTCGCCCCAGCTCGTGGTCCTGGACGAGAGCATGTTCCTCGACAGCGAGTCGATGATGGCGCTGCGCCCGACGATCTCGGCGCAGCTCAATCCACAGCTGTGGTTCACCGGGAGCGCCGGCCTGGAGGACGCCTTCGAGTTCGGGGCCGTCCGGTACAGGGCCATGAAGGCCCTGGAGTCCGGGGACCTCGACCCCTACCTGTTCTTCGCCGAGTGGTCCGCCGAGGTCTGCGACGACTTCTGCGCTCGCGACTGCGATGAGCATGACCGCCTGGGCGACGAGGAGACCTGGGCGAAGGCGAATCCGGGCTACGGCATCCGGATCAGCTACGAAACCGTCGACAACGAGCTGCGCGGCGACCCGTCGGGTGAAGCCTTCAAGGTCGAGCGGCTGTCGGTCGGCCGCTGGCCCGTCCAGGGCGACCCGTGGAGCGTCATCAGCGAGGAGGCCTGGCGGGCTCGGATCGACGAGGGGTCCGAGATCGAGCAGGACTCGATCAAGGTTCTCGGGGTCGATGTGAGTCCCGGCCGCGAGCACGCCGCCATCGGGGTCTGCGGCACCAACGGCGACTTCTTGCACGTCGAGATCACCTCGGACGAGGTGCAGATGGACCACCGCGCCGGTGCCGACTGGCTGGTCAAGCGGATCAAGGAGATCTGGAGCCGGGCCAAGCCCGACGCCGTCGTGATCGACCGACGCTGTCCGGCCGGAGCTTTCGTCGACGAGCTGGAAAGCAGCGGGATCACCGTCATCGTCCCCAGCTCTTCGGACGTCGGCGACGGCTGCGGCACCTTCACCTCCGGCGTGCAGCCCCGCAGGGGCGAGATCGCGGACATCGTGCACATCGACCAGCAGGGGCTCAACGAGGCCGTGGCCGGAGCCAGCAAGCGGGTGCTCGGCGAGAAGTGGGGCTGGGACAAGCGGGACTCGTCACGGACCTCCTCGGTGGACATCACCCCGCTCGTCGCCGTGACCCTCGCTGCCTGGGGCTACCGGAAGGTGCTCTTCGAGAAGCCGAAGGCCGCGACGCCGTTCTTCTATGCCGGATTGGACGACCTATGACCACCCGCGAAGCGCTGTCCGCGATCTTCATGGCCATCCTGCTCGTCACCGCCGGGCTCGTCTGGCTTCTCGGCCCCTACGGCCTGATCGCCGGAGGCCTCGCCGTGCTCGCGACGACGCTGCTGACCGACAAGAAGGAGGACGACGATGGCTAAGGTCTGGTCCTCCCTCTTCAGTAAGCCGAAGCCGCAGGAGCGGATGACCCTCGACGACCTGTACCAGCAGGTCGTGAAGTATCAGGGCCTGGAGTATCCGGTCCTCGGTTCGCCTGGCGCCGGCGAGAACTACGAGGCGATCGACGCGGACTTCGAGGGCTACGTCTCGCAGGCGTACAAGGGCGACGGCGTCGTCTTCGCTTGCATGGTCGCCCGCATGCGGCTCTTCTCCCAGATCCGCTTCCAGTGGCAGAAGATGCGCGAAGGGCGTCCCGGTGACCTCTTCGGCACCAAGGAGCTGTCGATCTTCGAGGATCCCTGGCCCAACGGCGGCTCCACCAGCGCACTCCTCAGCCGCGCCATCCAGCACGCCGACATGGGCGGCACCCACTACGCCGTCCGCGAGACCAAGAGCCGCGGCGCGGCTGCGATCTCACGGATCCGGGTCCTACGCCCCGACTGGGTCACCACCATCCTCACCGCCCCGCCAGACCAGGCCGTCGAGTGCGACATCGCCGGGTGGATCTACAAGCCGGGCGGCACGCAGGATCGCTCCGCCTGGAAGTTCTACGTGGCCGGCGACGAGCGGTTCGCCATGTGGGCGCCCACCCCGGACCCGCAGGCCCTGTACCGGGGGATGTCCTGGCTGACCCCCGTCATCCGGGAGATCATGTCGGACAAGGCGGCGACGAAGCACAAGAGCAAGTTCTTCGAGAACGCGGCCACTCCCTCGTTCGCGATGTCCTTCAAAGAGACCGTCACGAACGACCAGTTCAAGGACTTCATCCGCACGATGAAGGAGACCCATCAGGGCGCCGACAACGCCTACAAGCCCCTTTTCGTCGGCGGTGGCGCGGACATCACCCCCCTGATGTACGACCTGCGACAGCTCGACTTCAAGGCGACGCAGGGCGCGGGCGAGACCCGAATAGCCGCGGCAGCGCGCGTCCACCCGGTCATCGTCGGGCTCTCCGAGGGCATGCAGGGCAGCAGCCTGAACGCAGGCAACTTCAAGGCAGCAAAGGACTCTTGGGCGGACGGCGAGATGCGACCGCTGTGGGAGTCGCTCTGCCAGGCGTACCGCGGCCTCGTCCGGACGCCCCAGGGGGCTCGCCTCTGGTACGACGACCGCCACATCAGCTTCCTCCGCGACGACATTTCGGAGAAGGCGAAGGTGCTCGCCCAGGAGGCGGACATCCTCCAGGGCCTGGTCATGCAGGGCTGGACCCAGGAGTCGGCCATCGAAGCCCTCATGGAGAGCGGATGCGTCGGTGACTGGCGGAAGCTCAAGCACACCGGGCTCTTCAGTGTCCAGCTCCAGCCGCCGATGCCCGACGGGCCGCCCGCGGCCAAGGTCGTCGACCAGAACGGGAAGCCGGTCAAACCTCAGCCCGCCTCCCCCGGCGCGAAGGCCGGAAAGCTCCAGCCCGCCACCGGCCCCGGCGCAGCCGGCCGCCCGGCCATTGGACAGCAGAGACCGGGTGCCAAGCCCCCGGCGACACCGAAGGGATCCCGCGATGGCGACGACGCCTCCGAAGAAGAAGCCTGACCCGAAGAAGAAGGCAGCCGCCAAGAAGCCGCCGCCGAACCAGAAGCCGAAGCCGGGCGAGAAGAAGCCCCCGGCGAAGAAGGCGCCCGCGAAGAAGGCCCCGGCCAAGAAGCCGACGAAGTAACGCACCGCTGCAAAACAACTGAATACGGGAGTTAGAGATGCAAAAGCATCTCTGTGTGCGGGACGTCGACTTCATGTTCACGCCCCGCGATCAGAGCGAAGAAAGGGCAGGCCCGGAAGAGCACGGCGACGGTAGGTCCCTCTCCGGTTACGCCGCCGTCTTCAACACCGCGACTGAGATCAACTCGTGGGAAGGCAAGTTCTCCGAGACCATCGCGCCCGGAGCCTTCCGGAAGACTCTCCGCGAGCGCACCCCGATCATGCAGTGGGACCACGGCCGCGACACGCGCGTCGGCTCCACCCCGATCGGCGTCTACACCTCCCTCGTCGAGGACGAGCGCGGACTCAAGGTGGAGGGGCGCCTCTTCTCCAACCACGTCGTCGAGCCGGTAAGGCAGGCGATCGAGGCCCAGGCCGTACGCGGGATGAGCTTCAAGTTCTCCGTCACCCGCGACAAGTGGACGGACAACGCCGGCGTCGTCATCCGCGACCAGGAGCTGTACGAGCTTCTCTACGACGCGGGCGACCGCGGACCCCTGACCCGGGAGATCCAGGAGGTCAGGCTCTTCGAGGCCGGCCCCGTCTCCACCCCGGCCTACAGCCAGACCTCCGTCGGCGTTCGAAGTGGCGACCTGACCGAGGAGGACCGCGAGGCGTTCATCCAGGAATGCGTCCGGACCAGCAGCTCTGAACAGGAGCGCACCGCAGAACTTCCCGCCGAGTCGGTGGTCCCGGAAGAGGAGACCGACGAAGAGCAGCGGGCAGCACCCGAAGGTGTCGCCGCCCCCGAGGGCACCACTCCTGAGGGACACGAAAGCGGGCCGAAGTCGCCCGCGACAACTGAACACACAACTGAATATCGAAAGGCCAGTGTCCCCATGGACGTCATGACCATCGAGGAGCGACGGGCTCGCCGCGAGGAGATCCGGCAGCGTCTCTCCGACATCGACAACGAGTACTCCGGCGCCGAGCTTCCCGTCGACATCCGCTCCGAGTGGAGCGCCCTGTCCGCCGAGTTCGACGAGCACGGCCGGGCCATCGCAGCCGCCGAGGCGCGCCTCGCCCGCCTGCGCGAGCTGGCCGACGACGAGGCCACCGAGGACGCGCCCGTCTCGGAGCGCCGTGTGCCGTCGACCTCGCCGGCCTTCCACCGCCGCAGCGAGAACATCTACGACCTGAGCGCCGTTCGCTCCCGGGCCCGTTCCGTCGACGAGATGGGCAGCCTGTACCGCGACAACGCGATGCGCGCGATCGAGATCTCCCGCTTCCCCGGCGTCGAGAACCGCGAGGCCGCCCAGGAGCGCGCCGCCTACCTGCTCGAAAACGTCGACAACAAGGAAGGCGACCTGGCCCGCCGCATGCTCGCGACCGGCTCCCCGGTCTACGAGCGCGCCTTCGGCAAGGTGGCCTCGCAGCTCCACACCAACGGCCTCACCGCCGAGGAGCGCGCCGCGCTCGCGGTCGGCTCCGGCGCCACCGGCGGCTACGCCGTGCCGTTCCAGCTCGACCCCACGGTGATCCTGACGAACGACGGCCGCATCAACCCGCTGCGCTCCGTCTCCCGCCAGGTCCAGATCACCGGCAAGGAGTGGCAGGGCATCACCTCGGCCGGCGTGACGGTCTCCCGTTCGGCGGAGGCGGCTGAGGTCGCGGCCACGGACCCGTCCCTGGCGCAGCCCACCGTCAAGGCGGAGCGGGTCACCGGCTTCGTCACCTACTCCATGGAGGTCGAGCAGGACTGGAGCCAGATGCGCTCCGAGGTCACCTCGATCCTCGCCGACGCGAAGGAAGAGGAGGAGTCCGACTCCTTCTTCCTCGGTGACGGTGTCGCCCCGAACGCCAACGGCATCATCGCCACCCTCGGCGCCGGCTCCCTCGTGGACACGGCGACCGCCCTCACCTTCGCCGAGGGCGACGTGTACGCGCTCCAGGACGCGCTGCCGCCGCGGTTCCGTGGCAACGCCGTCTTCATGGGCAACAACACGGTCTACACCAAGGTCCGGCAGTTCGCCGCGGCCGACGGCCACGACCTGTGGGAGCGGATCGGCAACGGCCGTCCGGCCGAGCTGCTGGGCCGCCCGGCCCTGGAGGCGTCGGCCATGACCGGCGACACCACGACCGCGGGCAGCAAGTTCCTGCTCTACGGCGACTTCCGGAACTTCTTGATCGTCGACAGGATCGGCATGAGCGTCGAGCTGGTGCCGCACATCCTCGGCGCCAACCGCCGGCCCACCGGGCAGCGCGGCCTCCTGGCCGTGTGGTGGAACAACAGCAAGCTGCTCGTCGACAACTCCTTCCGCCTGCTCAAGGTCAAGGCCTAGCAGTCCGCCGGGCAGGGGGCCCTCCCTGGGTCCCCTGCCCCCGCAGCGAAAGGAAGCAGCATGACGACGATCTACGTCTCCCGCAGCTCCTTCACCACCGTCCTCGACGGGATTCCGATCGTGGTGCGGCGGGGCGCCACGGTCCGCGAGGGGCACCCGCTGCTCGCGCAGCACCCGGAGCTGTTCGGCGTCTACAAGCCGGACTTCGAGTACACCCCTCCGGCTCCCGAGCCGGAGCCCGAGAAGCGGGTCCCGCCTCCCTCTCCGCCTGCGAAGAAGGCCGCCCCGGCGCTTCCGAAGCGGCGGCCGTCTGAGGAGTAGGCCGTGGGCGGCATAGGCGACCCCTACGTCGACCTCGCCGAGTTCAAGGCCTACCTGGTCGGTCAGGCGAATGCGACCCTGACCGGCCAGGACGCCCAGCTCACGGACGCCCTCGAATCTGCCAGCCGGGAGATCGAGGCCTACTGCGCCCGCCAGTTCAACAGGTCGGACTCGGCGACACCCCGGGAGTTCGAGCCCGCGGGCCGCGACTACGCCATGGTGGACGACTTCCACACAGCCACCGGCCTGGTGGTGAGGCTCGACACGAGCGGCGACGGCAGCTTCGCGACCATCCTGTCGCCCCAGCAGTACGAGCTGAGCCCCGCGAACGGCGTGGTCGACGGCATGGAGGGCTGGCCCTTCTACCGGATCCGTCTGCTCAGCGGGACCACCTTCCCGTGTCACTACGGCGGCCGGTCCCGCACGCTCCAGGTCACCGCCAGATGGGGCTGGGCGGACGTCCCGCCTCCTGTGCGTGCTGCCTGTCGAATCATGGCGGCCGAGACCTGGAAATTGAAGGACGCCCCGTTCGGTGTCCTCGGGCTGGACGAATTCGGCATCGTGCGCGTCCGACAGAACAAGCTCGCGGTCAGCAAGCTCGCCCCCTACTCCAAAACCCGCCTGCTGATTGGGTAATCCCGCATGTCCAGTCTGGAACAGATCCGTACGGCTCTCGCCGATACGGTGCGCGCCTACGTCAATTCCAACGACGAAGAGGCTGGCACCCTCTACTGCTATCCGTACGTCAAGGGCACGGTCAGTCTGCCCTGCGCGATGGTGATGCCTGGTGGCGGCGGACGCGACAACAAGGCCGGCGATTTCGCCATGACCATGAATCGCGGCACCGAGATCTGGTCCTTCCAGCTCATCGTCCTGTGTTCCCGCACGGACGAGGACAGCGGGCAGCAGCAGCTCGACAGGTTCATCGACAAAGAGGGCGAGCTGAGCGTACGCCAGGCCATCTGGAATACGTCCGACCTCGGCCTCGGAGATGTTGACGCCATGGTGACCGGCGTAAGCGAGTACCACGGCCAGTACGACATGGTGCGCGTTCCGCACGTGGGCGCCGCACTACAGGTAAAGGTGCATGCCTTCTAGCGGCGTGCCTTAGAAAGGAAAAGCCGCATGGCTGCTCTGACCACTCAGAACATTGTGGCCGCTGGCACTGCACCGACTTTCGGAGCGGCTGCTGCCACGGACTACGCGGAAGTCGGAAACGGAACCAACACGTTCGCGGTCTACAAGAACACGAACGCGTCGACCCGCACCGTCACGGTCGAAATGGACCACATCACGCTTTCCAGCGGTGATGCCTACCCGAACAAGGCCTACACCCTCGCCGCTACCAACGGGGAACTGTGGATCCCGCTCCGCAAGGAGTACGCGGACAACGTCGAGGCCGGTGTCGGTCGCGCGGTTCTTCTCGTCACGCCGGCGGTTGCTGACGTGACGGTCGCGATCGTCCGCATGGGGTAAAGCCCCACCACCACAACTGAATAACAACTGAATACGAAGGAACCAGAATGCCCAAGCTCGTTCTGCGGGACTGCTACGTGGTGGTGAACGGCACCAACTTCTCGGACCACGTCAGCTCCTGCGAAATCCAGATGTCCAAGGACGAAGTCGAAACGACCAACTTCTCCGGCTCCGGCCGTGAGCGCGTCCACGGCCTCCAGGACAACTCCTTCACCGTCACCTTCCAGCAGGACTTCGCCGCGGCGAGCGTCGATGACGTCCTCTTCCCTCTGTGGGACACGGAGATCGAGTTCACGGTCGAGATCCGGCCCCGGTCCGGCGCGGTCTCCGCGTCCAACCCCCGGTACACCGGTACCTGCATCCTGCTGGAGTACCAGCCGCTCTCCGGTGACGTTGGCGACCTCTCCGAGACCGAGGTCACCTTCAACGTCCAGCGAGGCACCTTCACTCGCGCGACGTCGTAGCCGATGCCTACGCGCGCCTGGATCGTCCCCGGCCCCGAGTGGAAAGTCGTGGCCGCCGAACTCCGTGTCGTCGAGAACCAGCTCCCTGACTGGCTCGAAGCGGAGATGGACGATGCCATCGACCCCGTGGTCCGGCGCGTGAAGGCCGCCGCCCTGCGCGTGGATGTCCAGGGCGGCCCGGCCGGCCACACCGGCCTCCGCGGCCGTGTTGCCTCCGGCGTCGGCGTCCGAAAGGGCGTCAGCACCAAGGGCAGCGCCTACTTCCGCATCTTCTCCGAGATGAACACGAATCCCGAGCGCCCTATCCCTCGCGGAATGGACACCGAAAAGGGCTGGAGGCATCCGCTCTTCGGTAACAGGGATTTCTGGTTCCAGTCCCGGCCTGTCAGGTCCGGTTGGTTCACGGACACGATCGGCGACAGCGGAGACGACATCGAGGCACGGCTAGCCCGTGCCCTTGATTTTGCGATCAACCGGCTCGGCTGATCGCAACACAGACAGGCGACGAGGGGTGCGCGGGTCCCCCTCGTCGCCTTCAGACCCGTACACGATCCGCGAAACAACTGAATACGGAGAGACCCGTGGCTTACGAATTCCGCCTGGATGAGAACGGCTTCCTGACCGCCGGCGCCATCCTGGAGCAGCCGACTCTCGTCATCGACGAGCTGGTCGTCCCCGAGTGGGGTGGCGGAAAGATCCGCCTGAAGATGCTCAGCGCGAAGGAGCGCGACGATTTCGAGTCTTCCATGGTCAAGGTGACTCGCGGCGGCCGTCAGCAGCTCAACAACGAGAACTTCCGGGCCCGGCTGGTACAGCTCGCCGCGGTCGACGGTGAAGGAAAGCAGCTCTTCACCAAGCACGACATCAAGACCCTCGGCGACCTCCCGGCGGCCGGCCTTCAGCGCGTCTTCAACAAGATCAACGAGATGTCCGCCTTCTCCGAGGACGACCTCAAGGAGATCGAAGGGGATTTCGACGACGCCCGGACCGACGATTCAAGTTCCGACTAGCCCTCGCGATGCGCCGTCCGGACGTGGACCGAATGATGGCGAGCATGACAGCCCGCGAATACAAGGAATGGGAAGCGTACGAGCGGGCTGCCGGATCTCTCGATTCATCGTATGAGCGAGAAATGCTCTGCGAGATCCATGAACTGATCCAGATCAACAATCTCCTGACTGGCGCAGCCATCACCAAGAGGGGCAAGAAGAATCCGGCCGGAAAGTTCCGGAAAGTCCTTCGGCCCGAGGAGCTGTATAACCCGCCCCCCGACTGGGGCGAGGACAGCGAAGAAGACGACGAAGACGACGAAGAGCGGAAGCGGGACCCGTCGGGTTACGACCCGGCGAACGACCCCTTCGCTCCACCTTCTTCAACATAACTGAATATGGAGGATCTCCGATGGCCACGGTTCGCAGTCTGGGATTCTCCATCTTCACCCGTTACGACGGCAGCGGAATCCGGGATGCGGCTCGGGATATCCGTGAGTTCGACGGCAGCATTCGCAGCTCGACGAACTCGCTCAATTCGTGGTCCGGGCGCATCATCCTCGCCACCAAGGCCGCCGCCGTCTTCGCCCCCGCCCTGGTGCCTATCGCCGCCAACCTCGCTGCGATAGGCGCCGCGGGTGCGGCGATGGGCGCTTCGGTCGGCACCGGACTCGCGGCGTACGGCGCCGCGATGAAGGGCGCCATCACGGAGACCCTCGCCGCGAAGGACAACATCTCCAAGCTCCGCTCCGAGCTGGACAAGCAGAAGGCCGTCCTGGCCGGCCTCACGCCGGGCACCGAGGCCTACCGGAAGCAGCTCAAGGAGATCGCGGCCACCCAGAAGGAGCTGGACGCCTCCCTTCGGGCGCTTTCGCCGACGCAGCGCAGCTTCATCACGGCGACCGACCAGATGTCGGCCGCCTGGAAGAAGCTGATCGACCAGACGAAGGACAAGACCCTCGCCACGGCCACGAACGTGGTGCGGGGGCTCACAGCAGGCATCGGGCTACTCAAGCCCATCATCGACGCTCTCCACCCCACCATCCTCAAGGTCTCGAAGGACTTCGAGACCTGGATGAAGGGCGACAGCGCCAAGAAGTACGCCGACCTGATCAAGACGTCGGCGGTTCCCGCGCTCCAGAACCTCGTCGCCGCCGGCAAGGACGTCATCAACGTCCTGGGCGACGCGTTCCGCGCGTTCCTCCCGAACGGCGTGGCTCTCACGGAGAGCCTCAAGAACGGCGCCGCCGCCCTGAAGGCGTGGTCCGACGGCGGAGGTTTCCAGCGCTTTCTGGCATACGTCCGCGAGAACGGCCCCCAGGTGCGGGAGTTCTTCCGCGTTCTCGGAGACGCACTGCGGGTCATCGGCCAGGCGCTCAAGGAGTTGGGGCCGTTCTCGCTCGGCCTCGTCACAGCGATCCTCCAGCTCGTTGCGGCCCTGCCGCCCAGCTGGATCGAGCTGATCGTCAAGGGTTTCGTGGCCTGGAAGGTGGCCATGGCGGCTTTCACTGTCGCCAAGCTGATCGCCGGTCTCGTCACCCTCGTCCCCCTTGTCTGGGCGTTCACTGCGGCTCTCCTGGCCAACCCGATCACATGGGTTGTCCTGGCCATCGTGGCCCTCGGCGCGGCGCTGTTCATGCTGGTCAAGCACTGGGACACCGTCAAGGCCGCCCTGGGCACCGCCTGGAACGCGACCTGGAACGCGATGAAGACGGCCGCCGAGACCGTCTGGAACGCGCTACAGACGGCCTGGCAGGCAGTCTGCTCGGCCTTCTCTACGGCGTGGCAGACGGTCAGTGGCGCCCTGTCCACGGCCTGGAACACGGTCTGGAACGCCATCAAGACGGCGGCCGAGACGGTGTGGAACGCCATCAAGACGGCCTGGAACGCGGTGTGTACCGCTTTCGCTACCGCTTGGACGGCGGTTTCCACGGCTCTCACCACGGCGTGGAACACGGTCTGGAACGGGTTGAAGACGGCCGCCGAGGCGGTCTGGAACGCGATCAAGACGGCCTGGAATGCGGTCTGTACCGCTTTCTCCACTGCCTGGACTGCGGTCGGGGGCGCCCTGTCCACCGCCTGGAACACGGTCTGGAACGCCATCAAGACGGCTGCCGAGACGGTGTGGAACGCGCTGAAGACGGCGTGGAACGCCTTCATCCAGGGGCTCCAGACCATCTGGACGACGGTCTCCACGGCGCTCTCGACGGCGTGGAACACGGTATGGAACGCACTGAAGACGGCCGCTGAGACTGTCTGGAACGCGCTGAAGACGGCGTGGCAGGCAGTCCTGACGGCAATTCAGACCGCCTGGACGACGGTGTCGACGGCTCTGAAGACGGCCTGGGACACCGTCTGGAACGCACTGAAGACGGCTGCCGAGACGGTGTGGAACGCGCTGAAGACAGCGTGGCAGGCATTCCTGACGGCGGTTCAGACCATCTGGACTACGGTCTCCACGGCTCTGAAGACGGCGTGGGACACGGTCTGGAACGCCATCAAGACGGCGGCCGAGACTGTCTGGAATGCACTGAAGACGGCCTGGGAGGCTTTCCTCAACGCCATCAAGACGGCGTGGGATACGGTCTCCGAGGCGCTCAAGTCGGTGTGGCAGACGGTCTGGAACTGGATCAAGGAAACCGCGGCCACGATCTGGGAATCCGTCAAGTCGGCATGGGAAGCGTTGCTCAATGCCGTGAAGACGGCATGGGATACGTTCTCCAACACCCTCAAGACGGCCTGGGAAGAGACCTGGAACACCGTCCGGGATATCGCTCGCAAGATATGGAATGCGATCGCCGATATCATCGGCAAGGCCGTCAACGGCGTCATTAAGATCATCAACGGCCTGATCAAGGGCTTCAACAACATCACCGGGTTCCTCAGTCTCGACGTGAAAATCGGCGAGATCGGCGAGGTGTCGGTCCCCACCTTTGCCAAGGGGGGTACGGTCAATCTCCGTAACGGCGGAACCCTTTCCGGCTATGCGCCGGGCAGGGACACGGTCCCGGCGGTGCTCTCGAAGGGTGAGGGTGTCCTGACCCCCGAGGCTGTTCGCGGCCTGGGCGGGCCTGGCTTCGTCAACTCGGCCAACCGGAAGTTCGCGGGTCACCGTGGCGCCGGCAGGGGAGCGGGCAACTTCGACGCGTTCGGCAACCAGCTCTTCGCCGTCGGCGGTATGACGGCTGCGGCACTGTCGCGAGCTGGCGTCTCTCTCGGCATGGTCACCCAGGGCGAACACTCCAACGGATCACTGTCCGCTGGAACTCACCTTGGCGGCGGTGCGGTTGACATCGCATCCACTTCTCCGGCGGTCCTTCAGCGGCTCATCGCGGCTGGCTTCGCCGCGTGGATCCGTGGCCCGGCCGAGGGCATGTCTCCGCACATCCACGCGGTCCTGATGAACCACCCGGAGCTGTCGCCCCAGGCGGCGGCGCAGGTGGCCTCGTTCAGGGCCGGGGGCAGCGGCCTGGGCGTGGGTGGCGGCGGCGGTGGCGGTATCGACGTCATGGGCATGCTCGCGCCTCACATCGGCAAGATCCTGCTCAACGTCTACCGTGGCCTTTCCCCGCTCGCGGGGATCGCGGGCGCTATCGCCAACCTCTTCGGTGGTGGCGGCGGCGCTGCTGGCGAGGTGGACAACGGTCTCAGCTCGTCTTCGCAGGCGGATCGCAGGCGAGAGCTGATGGACAGGATCGAAAGGAACCCCAACGACAGGCAGGCGATCGAGGAACTGTCCAAGCTGACCGACACCGGAATGAACCGTGAAGCCATCGCGGTTCAGCCTGCTCCGTACACCGGCCGCCCGTCGGTCGCTGTCGGCGGTGCCAGGAATACGGCCGGAATATCTTCGGGGGCCGGAGCCGGTGCGCTTGGTATCGCTGGCATGTTGGCGCAGTTCGTCCTTCCGGCAATCAAGAAGGAGCACATCGCCACAGCCCTGACCGATCCGATTAAGGAGTTCGGCTCCTTCGATATCGGTGGAGGAATGGGTAAGATCGCGGCCGGCTTCGGTAAGAAGATCACCGACGATGTTATCCCTGACTTCATCCTGAAGAAGGCGGCTGCCGCTACTCCTCCGACACTTCCGGGTGCCGGAGGCGGCGGTGGAAACGTCCAGCAGTGGTCGACTCTCGCGGCGCAGGCTCTCCAGCGTGCGGGCCTGAGCCCGAGTCAGCTTGGCGCGTTCCTGGCTCTCATGCAGGCCGAGTCCGGCGGTAACCCCGCCTCGATCAACGTGACCGACTCCAACGCGATGAAGGGGCAGCCTTCCCAGGGCCTCATGCAGGTGATTCCGAGTACGTTCGCTGCGTACCGGGATCCGTCCCTGCCGAACAACATTCTCGACCCCCTGGCCAACATGACGGCCGCCGCCCGGTACATCAAGGCCCGGTACGGCGGCCAGGTTCCTGGCTCCCCCTACGCCGACGGCACCACCAGCGCCACGACGGGTCTCCACCTGGTCGGCGAAGAGGGCCCGGAGCTGATCACCAGCCCCGGATACGCCAACTTCGCCGGCGGGGAGACCGTCTATGACGCGACCGACACCGCGGCCATCCTCGACAACATGGCGCCGCCTCTGGTGACGCCGGAGGTCCCTGCTTCCGGGATGCCGGAGGCCGCGGCGATGCAGTCTCCGCTTTTGGAGCAGATGACGGCGTTCAGCGGTGCTCCGCAGGTCGAGGGGTGGTTCGGGCCGATCATCGCCGCCGCGCAGCACATGCTGACGACGGTGCAGACGGCCTGGACGGGAACGGTCGGCGCCGGCTCCGCGGCCCAGCCCGTGATCACCGCGACCACCACAGCAGTCGGTCACGAGGTCGGGGTGCAGATCCCGATGAACCTGGAGGCAATGGCCACCTCGGCCACCGCCAACTGGACTGCCATGACGGCGACTTCGCAGGCCCAGTGGGCTGCGCAGCTCGCCACGGTCTACACCCCGGCGGAAACGCACATGGGGACGACGATGCCGGCGATGTCGCTGGCGATGCAGACGGCTCACGACCTGGCGTGGACCACGATGAACGCCACTTCGCTCGCGCAGTGGACGATCATGCGGGACACGACCTACGCCGAGGCCGAGCTGCACATGGGCACCACGATGCCGCAGATGTCGGTGACGATGCAGACGGCCCACGACCTGGCGTGGACCACGATGCAGGCGACGTCGCTCGCGCAGTGGACCTTGATCCGGGATGGCCAGCTCATCCCGTTCGAGGAGCACATGCAGACGACGATGCCTGCTGCCGCTCAGACCATGAGCGAGCAGGTCTCGGCCGCCTTCACCGAGATGGTCGCCACGATCATCGAGCAGCTCGACGCGGCCATCGCCAAGATCGAGGAATTCATCGCGGCAACCGAGGCGGCCATCGCGGCGGCCCAGGCCCTCGCAGCCGCTCAGGCTGCTGCGGCGGCTGGTGGCGGTGGCGGGCCGGGGTCCGGCAGCGTCGCCATGGGCGGAAGCCTCATGGAGGCGTTGCAGCGAGCCGGCGTCGACACCGGAAGCATCATCCAGGGCGAGTACAGCGACGGCGCGCTCAGCGCCGGTACTCACTCCGGAGCCGGTGTGGTCGACCTGCCGTACTCGGAGGCCACGCTCCAGGCCCTGCTCGCCAACGGCTTCGCCGCCTGGGCGCGAGTGGGCGGCTCCTGGGCCGGTAACGAGCACATCCATGCCGTGCAGATCGGCAATCCGGGGCTCTCGCCCCAGGCGGCGTGGCAGGTTCAGGACTTCCTGGCTGGAGGCTCCGGCCTCGGCATCCCCGGCAACCTCGCGGTCGGCACGAACAGCGCCGCTCGCGGTTGGACGTGGGTCGGCGAGGAAGGCCCGGAGCTGATGAGGATGCGCGGCGGTGAGCAGGTGATGCCGCACCGCGCGAGCCTCGCGTACGCGGCCAGCGTCAAGTCCTGGGCGGGTGGCGCGTTCAGCACCGGAAGCGGTGCCGCGCGCGGATTCCGTATGTCCTTCGGCGACATCGGGGGCTCTATCAGGGGCGCCCGCGGCGAGGGACAGGCCGTCAACGTCGAATTCAACTTCAACGGCCCTGTCAGTAATGGCGACGATGTTCGCCGAGCCGTTGACGAATCAATTCCGAAGCTCCGCAGCGCGATTCAGGCGGGCAGCGGGAGGCGAATAGGAGGATAGCGAGATGGCGCAGTCGTTCACGCTGCTTCCCAGCGGAGACATCGAAAACGACGGGTGGGCACTCGTCGGATCGAATGTCACCGAGGTCTGGGAGGTCATCGGCACCCTGATAGACGACTGCTACGTCCGGTCTCCTCAGTACCGGGGCAGTGCCACGGTTTCTTTTCCGATCGACTCCGAGGATCTCCCTGCGGGGGCCATTATCGACTCGGTCACCGTCATCATTCGCATGAAGACGAATGCCGGGTCGGGCCCCCGCACTGTCACGGTGAACGTTCTCTCGTCGGAGAACATGTCGCGATACACCTCGCGGACCCTTCAGGCGACGAGCGCTTTCACCACTCACGAAGTCGGCACCTACACCAAAGATCCGATGGGAAAGTCCTGGGACATCCATCGCATCAACAAGCTCCGTCTTCGGGTCTACTGCCTGAACGACCTTTTCGACGCGATCCAGATATCCCAGCTCTACGTGCGGGTCAACTACCACGTCCGGCCGAAGGTCGTCGTGACCGCGCCGACCGGCACCAGCGTCTCCCCCTCCCCCCTCGTGAAGTGGAACTACACCCACGAGGAAGGGGAGCCGCAGTCCAAGGCCCAGATCAAGGTGTTCACCGCCCAGCAGGTGGCGGCCGTAAGCACCTTCAACGCGGACACCGAACCCCCGGTGTACGACGTCACCCAGACCGGCTCCGCCCCGCAGCACGCCGTCACCACCACCCTCAACAACGGCGGCTACCGGACCTACGTCCGCGTCTGGTCGGACCACAACGCCAAGAGCGACTGGGCCTACAAGGACGTCACCATCAACGCCCCGTCGCCCGGCGTCCCCGGCGACGACAACGCCGGCGACTCCGGCACCCCGGGCGTCGGCGTCCCGTCCGCGATCCCCGACACCTACACCTCCTCGGCACAGCTGCGCATGCGGGACGCGTCGAACCTGCTGTCGGTCAACCAGGCCGACTTCGAGATCGCGTCCGACGCCCTGGAGTGGACCGCTACCGGCGCCTCGCTGGCCCGGGTCGTGTCGAAGGCGTTCGGCACCGGCGAGGCGTCGATGTCCATCACCGCGACCTCGACCTCCGACATCACGGTCGAGACGACGTTCGTGGAGATCTCGCCTTCGCTGCCGCTCACCCTTCGGGCGCAGACCCTGACGGCCGTCACCGGCCGCTCGGTCAGCCTCTTCGCGACCTTCTACGACGCGACCTTCACCGCGATCTCCAGCTCGGCCGCAGTGCAGACCACCGACGCCGCGACCACGTGGAAGGAGCTGGTCAGCAACGTGACCGCTCCCGCCGGCGCGACGTACCTGAAGCTGAAGTACCAGATCCTGTCGCCGGCTCTCTCCGAGGTCCACTACATCGACCACTGCGGCGTCATGTACGGCACCAACAGCGCCTGGACCGACGGCGGTCACCAGTCTCACAACCTCCTCAGCTCCTACCTGGCCACGGCTGACGACCCCGAGTCGAACGTCGAGGAATGGGAGCAGGGCAACAGCGCAACGACGGTGACACGGACGGCCGTCACCGGCACTGGCGGGCACGGGCTCCTGTGCCAGCAGATGCAGTACGTGGGGGCGGCAGCGAACATCGCCTACCGGGCTACCGGCACCGTCTTCACTTCGCCGACGTCAGGCACGAACTACACCCTGAACAAGCCCGCGGGCACGGTGCAGAACGATCTGCTGCTCGCCTTCGTCACCTCGTCGGCAGGCGGGGCGATCGTGCCGCCCGCGGGCTGGTCCCTGGTGAGCAGCGCGATCGTGGATGACGATGCTTCCTACGACGTTTCGCTGCATGTCCTGAAGAGGACCGCGGTCTCCTCGGACCCGTCCTCCTGGAGCACGGGCAAGCTGGCCACGGCTTCGTCCCGCAGGACGGCTGTCGTCGTCGGCTACAGCGGCGCCGCGCATGCCGACGACCAGTTCATCGCCGAGTCCATCCGGAAGGACTCCGGGGGCAACCCGGTGCACCGGACGCAGATCATCACCAACACCGACCCCAACGGCTGGCGGGTCGGGGCCTTCGCGGCCAGCGATGACAACGCGGGCGCCACCTTCTCGGCCAACCGAGTCAGCCCGCCGGGCTCCGACGCCCCGCCGATCGCTTTCGTCGGCTCCTCCTCGAAGTGGGTGCAGCACAGCAACACGACCAGTTTCACGATCCACAAGCCGACCGGCGTCGTCTCGGGCGACCTGATGATCGCTTCGGTGGTGATGAGCGGGTACGCCCCGACCGTCACCCCGCCGTCCGGCTGGACCTTGGTGAAGTGGCACTCGCAGCCCTTCTCCGGTGGAAGCGACGGCGGCGTCCACTCCGGCGACGTCACCGTGGCGATCCTGAAGCGAACGGCCGGCTCCAGCGAGCCCGCGTCCTGGACTGGCTCCCACAGTGCCGCTGGCCAGCCGAAGGTCACTCAGGTCGTGGCCTACCGGAACTGCGACATCGCGTCTGCGCAGTTCATCGCCCAGAACTCGGCCGGCATCCACAACACCAGCCGGGTGCCGACCCCGGAGGTCACCAACACCGACTCCAACGCCTGGCGCGTGTGCATGTTCGGCGCGACCACGCCGTTCGCCTCCTCCTGGAGCAGCGGGGACGTGGCCGAGCGGTGCGACTCCTCGACGAGCCTGGACGGTTTCCCGGACGCGGTCCTGTCCTTCTCGGACTCCGGCGGACCGATCTCCACCGGCACCCACAAGCGGACCGGGCAGATCAACTCGATCAGCAACAGTCAGTCGAACGTCCCCAGCGGCAACTTCTTCGCCGGCGTCGGCTGGATCGGCATCCTCAAGCCGCTGTCGGGCCCGCCCGCGCAGCCGGGCAACGAGACCGAGAGGGTGGACAACACCAACGGCGCCTCCAGTCCCTGGGTGAGTACCGCGGTCTACGACTCCAACGGAGTCGTCCCCGCCGGGGCGACCGGCCTGTACGGGCAGTTCGCCGGGGCAGGGAACGGCTACGCCGGCTCGATGGCGTCCTGGATCGGCATCCTCCGGCCCGCCTCCAGCATCCCGGCGGGAGTGGCGTCTGCTCGGCCCAACGTCTGGGTCGACATCTCGGAGATGGATCCGGACGTCCTCGACCTGGCCGGCAACAAGGTCACCGTGGCGGCGTCCTTCCTGGGCACCACCGACGGCACCCCGCTCGTCGGGGTGGAGTTCGCCCGGGCCAACCAGCCGATCAGCGATGCCGTCACCACCGGCGCCGTCTTCGGCACGGTCACGTGGACCAAGGCGTGGGCGACGTTCGCTGTCCCCGCAGGGACGACCCGGATGCGTCCGGTGCTCTCCGCGGTCGGCCGCGAACTCGACGACATCGTCCGTTTCGACCGGGTCGGGCTGATGCTCGGGGCCCCTGCTGCCGGGGAGACGCCGGTCTGGAGGAACGGCACGAGCCGACGAGAACACCCGGTCTGGTCGAAACCGATCATCCAGTACTCCGACGACGCGGGAATCGGCTACGAGAGCTGGCGCCTGCTGCCGGGACAGAAGCTCATCCCGCCGGCCTTCCGCGCCGACACGGGCCAGCTCGCCTACGTCGATCACTCGATCATCCCGCTCAACAGCAGGAAGTACCGAGTGCAGACGATGTCGTACGGCCTGAACGGCGAGGTCTTCTCGTCAGGCTGGGGGCCGGAAAGCAATGAAGTCTCCTTCACCGCCTTGAACTGGTGGCTGAAGGATTTCTCGGACCTTTCCACATCGCTTCGACTCAGAGTGAAGTACGAAGATGTTCAGGTCACGACAGATAACACCGCATCGGTTTTCCAGCCGCTGGGCGAGGACTATCCGATCGTCATGACCGAGGGCTACAAAGCCGACTCCCTCACCATCTCGGTATTTTGCGACCGACAGGAAGAAGCAGCCCTCTTCAGGTTGCTCCGCGCAAATCGAACCCTGCTCCTTCAGAGCGATACCGATTATGCGTGGTGGGTGCGTCCCGTGGATGCGCTCACCGTCAACAACCTAGCCGTCAGTCAGCTCAGGAGAACGACGGATCCGGTGAAGCTCATCACCTGCAAATTCGTCCAGGTGAAGCCGGAGGAGTAAAAATGGGGAGGCAGTCGGATAGGTTCTATCGGTCGATTCGGGAATCGCATCAGATCATTTCTTGGATCGATGCCATTACCCCCGATCAGGAAGTTATCCGACTCCCCGCCATCGACGGCCAGGTCGATGTCGACAGGTCAGCCGCCGTCAGGCGCAAGCTGTCCTGCCAGTGCATCGACCCGACCGGCCTCCTGACCCCCCGCGCGAACGGGGAAGTCCTGACTCCGTACGGCACCGAGCTGCGGGCGTACCGCGGTGTCCGCTACAGCAGCGCGGAGGACGACTGGGAGGTCTGCCCGCTCGGCGTCTTCCGGCTCTCGAAGTCCTCGATCTCCGAGAGCAACACGGGCTCCCCGATCATCCAGCTCGAAGCCTACGACCGAGCCCGGTCAGTGGCCCGGGACAAGTTCAAGACCCCGTACACGATCACGACCGGCACCAACGCCATGACCGCCCTGAAGACCATCATCAAGATGACCTTCCCGGACTGTCAGTTCGACACGATCACGTCGACCGTGACGACGACAGCGCCACTCCTGTACGAGGCGGGCAGCGACCCGTGGGAGGCCGTCTACGCCCTGGCCCGGTCGATGGGCTGCGAGGTGTTCTTCGACGTCGAAGGCCGCCTCGCGGTGCTCCCGCCGCACGATCCGAACGCCCTGCCCTCCCCGGACTTCACGTACGTGGAGGGCCAGGGCAGCACCATGCTGGAACTGGGCAAGGAGTTCAACGACGAAGGCGTCTACAACGGGGTCATCGTCGTCGGCGAGTCGGTCGGTGATCAGCTCCCTCCCGTGCGCGGCGAGGCGTGGGACGAGAACCCGACGTCGCCCACCTACCGCCTCGGCCCCTACGGCGAAGTACCGCTGTTCATCACGGACAACCTCGCCAAGACCGAGGAGCAGGCCACCGCCATCGCCAAGGCGCAGCTCGCCCTGGTCCTCGGCGCCGCCTCGAAGCTTGCGATCACCTGCACGGTGAACGCGACCTATGAGTGCGGCGACATCGTCCGCGTGAAACGAGCCAAGTCGAAGGTCGACGGCCTCTACAGCGTCGAAGCGTTCAGCGTCCCGCTGCGCGGCATGACGCAGGCCCTGACGCTGAGGGAGCAGAGGCCAACGCCATGACGACACCTCCGCCGGGGTTGAGCACCCCCCTCCTCACTCCTACGGATGCCGAGAAGAAGGCCCTGCTCGACGCGCGGAACGAAGAGGAGATCCGGCTCCTCGTCGCGCAGATGCAGAAGGCCGGCGCCCTGGGCTTCGACCCGTCGACTCACGTCAAGGGCGTCATCACCGCGGTCAGCTATGCGAGTTCGCCGCCGACGGTGTCCCTCCAGATCTCGGGCGACACGACAACCACGATCACCGGCGTCCGGATCATGAACAACTTCACCCCGGTCACCGGCCAGACCGTGGACATCCGCAAGCAGGGCGCCGACATCGTCATCACCGGCCACACCGCCGACGTCAGCGGCACCGCCCGGGGGCAGGTCGGCAGCGGCTGGATCAAGGCGACCCTGACCAACGGCAGCCACAACGGGAACAGCAACGGCGACGTCTACTACCGGCTGAAGCTGGACGACGGCTCCTGGAAGGTCCAGTGGCAGGGCGGATGGGCCCCCGAGGGATCCTCGATCATGATCGACTCCGGGCAGGCTCTGCCGGAGCGGTTCTGGCCGAAGGCCCTGCGGTCGGTGCCGGCCGCAAGGCAGGTCTCAACCGCGACGTCCGTTGTTTTCGACTTCCACACGGACGGCCGCGTCGTACTGACCGGCCACACCTACTCCACGTCGGCTTCCACCGTCAGCGGTGACGTCAGCTTCGTCTCCATCGGCGGCAGCGGCTTCACGTCGGTCAACGGCAGCCACACCCACATCGACGGCGGAGGCTTCGCCACAACCACCTCCGGCGGCCACGACCACAGCGTGAACATAGGCGCCAGCCACGACCACGGCTTCTACGGCGGCGCACACACCCATACGGCCTTCTGGCCCGCGTGGGTGTCCCTGAACGGAGTGGAGTACTTCCTGTGATGACGTCTCCGAGCGAAGACTCCGCTCCCAGCGTCTGGAGCGAGCTGCGGGCGCAGCGGGATCTCCTCATAGAACTGAAGGTGAAGCTCGAACGGGTCGAAGACCACGAGCTGCGCCTTCGAAAGTTGGAAGAGAGAAAGTTCCCTCTTCCTACGATCGCGGTGATCCTCGCATTTCTCTCCATCGTGGCGAATGTGACGCTCTACGTGATCTCCAAGTAGAAACAACCTCAAAACTGAATAATGAGGTAAGTCAAAATGTCCAAGGGACGGCACGCACGCCCCGCTCAGCCCTACTCCGCTAAGCGAATCGCTGTCGGCGCCACCGTCATTCTGACCGGTGGATCCATCGTCCCTGTAGCCCTCGCCGGATCCGCGTCCGCGGCGACCGCCACAGAATGGGACACTGTCGCTCAGTGTGAGTCCTCGGGCAACTGGTCCATCAACACCGGCAACGGCTTCTACGGAGGCCTCCAGTTCACCCAGTCGACCTGGGAGGCTTACGGCGGCCTCGAATTCGCCGACCGAGCCGACCACGCCACCAAGACCCAGCAGATCACCGTCGCCGAGCGCGTCCTGTGGAAGGGCCACAACGGCACCGCCCCGCAGGGCAAGGGCGCCTGGCCCACCTGCGGCGTCGGACTCAGCAACACCCCGTACGCGCCCGTCACCCCGACACCGCCGCCGACGCCCGACCCCGACCCGACACCGCCGGTGGACCCGCCGGACGCCGAGGACGGCGTCTACGTAGTCAAGGCCGGCGACTACCTCGCCAAGATCGCCCGGGACCTGAAGGTCGAAGGCGGCTGGCAGAAGCTCTTCGAGATCAACCGCGAGGTCATCGGCGCCAACCCGAACCTGATCTCCGTCGGGATGAAGCTCACGCTGCCCGGCCACGAGGCCCCGGCGACCGACCCCTACGAGGATGGCCTGCCGCAGGTCGACGAGAAGAGCCCGTCCGCGAAGGCCCTCCAGGCCGAGCTTCAGCGCGTCGGCTTCATGGCCGACGACGTCGAGCGCGCCGACAACTACGGCCCGAAGACGCAGGAGAGCGTCGCCCGCTTCCACGAGGAGCAGCCGGAGTACCGGTCCGTCTGGGACGGCCCCGACGTCCAGATCGGCCCCCAGGGCTGGGAGTACCTGCGGAACATGCCGACCGACGCCGTGAAGTACCCGAAGCCCGCACCCGACACGGCAACGACGCCGACGGTGCCGCCGACGGACGACGACGACACCCCGTCGGCACCGGCACCGTCCGGGTCGTACGTCATGCCCGTGTCGGGCTCGATCGGCGACGGCCTGATCGTCGGCTCCGGCGGCTCGATGAGCCGGTCCGCGGGCGGCCACTCCGGCCTGGACATCACGGCGCCGTCGGGGACGCCCGTCAGGGCAGCCGCCGCCGGCACGGTGGTCGCCATCAACGCCGCCGGTTCCGCCTACGGCAACCACGTGGTCGTGGCGCACTCCGGGGGCGTCTACACCCTGTACGCCCACCTGAGCGGCTACACGGTCGCCCGGGGGCAGCACGTCGCCGCGGGCGAGCGGATCGGCTACGTCGGTTCGACGGGCAACAGCTCGGGGCCGCACCTGCACTTCGAGGTGCGCACGGATCCGACGGCGTTTTCCGCCGGGGTCTTCCTGGATCCGACCAGCTGGCTGCGCAGTCACGGCGTCACTGTCTGACGTCCAGCGCGATGTTGGGTCGTGTTTGATCCGACCAGTTCGAGGGCGCCCGAGCTTCAGCGAGGGCGCTTCTCGCGCACGTCCTGTGGCTGAGCTACAAGCTCAACCCCGCTCGTTCCCGAGGTACTGCGTACCTGCCTCCCCGGCTCCCTAGCGGTCGCCGAGGCGGTCGGACCAGGCCGGATGCACGAAGGGTTCGCGGCCGACGGGGCGCAACGCTGGGCGAGGTAAAGCCGAGCGTACCGCGATCCTCAGAGCCGTCAAGAAAGTTGATCAAACAGATCCGAACACTTTCGAACTCGATAACTGAACACGGAGAGGATCGATGCTCACACCCGCAGACATCGACAAGAAGCAGTTCGGCACCACCCGGCTCCGGGAGGGCTACGACCAGGACGAGGTCGACGACTTCCTCGACCGGGTCTTGGCCGACTACCAGTCGGCGCTCGCTCGGATCGCCGAGCTGGAGGCCGGCGTCGTCCGCCTCCGCGCGGACCTGGCCACGGCACAGCGGGCAGCCGACAGCGTCACCACCGCGGTCATTCCGGTCCCCCCGGCGGCGGGTGCCGAGCGCATCCTGGTCGCCGCGCAGCGCACCGCCGACCAGGTCGAGGCCGAGGCCAACGTCGAGGCCGGCAAGATCCGCGCCGCAGCCCGAGCCGACGCCGACAGCGTCAGGCAGGCCGCCGAAGCCGACCGCCAGACCATCCTCAACCGGCTGGAGACGGAGCGCGCCGAGCTGGCCGAGAAGATCGAAATGCTCCGGGCTCGCCGCGCCAACTACAAGAGCTGGCTGCGCGCTGCGCTCTCCAAGATCGAAGAAGAGGAGGGCAGCGATGCGTGAGGACGACATCGACGCCGCGACCGAGGGCCTGATCGCTGCCGGCTTCAGCAACGAACAGGTCATGGAGATCGTCGAAGGTCTCGCCGAGGAGGAGTGGGCGCCGCCTACCGGTCACCGCCTCCGCGACACCGGGAACGGCCCGACGGTCTCGTACGAGGAGGCCCTGCTCCGCGAGTGCTTCGGCGAGCTCGACGAGGAGGGGGTGTACCGGTGAGCGTCGACACGATGATCGCGAAGATGGAGTCGATCCTCGGCACCGCCGGACGCCCCAACGTCGTCACCAACTGGTACGCCGACCGGCAGGGCGAGTACTACCGCCGGGCCCCGTGGTGCGACATGACCATCACCTGGGCGGCCTTCACCTCCGGCAACTACAACGCCGTCAACGGCGGCGACGACGACGCCTACACCGTCTGGCACGCCGGCGAGTTCAAGGACCGCGGACAGTGGCACACCGGCACCGAGGGCATCCGGCGGGGCGACATCGTCTTCTTCGACTGGGACGGCTCCAACTCGATCGCCGCCATCGACCACGTCGGCATCGTCACCGACGTCAACGGCCGCGACATCCTCACGATCGAGGGCAACACCGACGACCGGGTCGCACGCCGCGTCCGGCACGCCGACTCGATCGTCGGCTACGGCCGCCCCGCCTATCCGGCAGCGGCGACCGGCACGAACACCTACACCGTGAAGGCCGGCGACACCCTGTCGAAGATCGGCAAGACCGTCGGCGTCCGCTGGCAGGACATCGCCACCCTCAACGGCCTCCGCACCCCGTACGCGATCAACCCCGGTGACGTACTCCGGCTGCCTGGCCGCGCTTCCGTCCCGCCGCCCCCTGCACCGGAGGTGCCCGTGCCTGCTGAAGTCCGCCTGTCCAACCTGAAGTGCGGCGCGAGCAACGACGACGTGAAGGACTTCCAGCGGGCCCTCAAGAGCAAGGGCTACGACCCCGGCCCGATCGACGGCGTCTACGGCGACCGCACGAAGGCAGCCTGCACACGCTTCCAGAAGGCCCAGGGCTGGACCGGAAGCGGCGCCGACGGCATACCGGGGGCCCAGACGGTGGCCGCGCTCGGGCTCCGCCTCGTCGGCACCAGCACACCGCCCCCGGCCTCGACCGGGGAGCCCGCGCACGTCTACACGAGGACGACCTACGGCGGGAAGAAGGTCAACCAGCGCACGAAGGTGATGCTCGAAACCGCCGCCGTCGACTTCGGCCGCAGCCTCACCCTCCTCCAGGGCAGCTACAACGCGGGCGGTGTCGCCGCCAGTGCCGGGACGCACGACGGTGGCGGTGTCGTCGACATCTCCGTGTCGGGCATGTCCTCGGCGCAGCGCAACGAGCTGGTGCAGTGCCTGCGCCGCGCGGGCCTGGCCGCCTGGCTCCGTGTCCCGCCCGCCTTCGACTACCACATCCACGCCGTCGCCATCGGGGACAGGGAGCTGTCCTCGGCGGCGAAGAGCCAGATCGCCCAGTGGGCGGTCGACCGCGACGGCCTCGCCGCCCGCGGCCCCGATCCCGCGCCGGACCCTTACCCGGCGTGGACCCGGCAGTACCGCTGAGGCTCTAGCGGTTCTTATCGAATCAAGGCGAGAAGGTCGTCCACGCCCGTGATTCCCAGAAGCGTGAACGACGCTACGGCAATCCCGAACACCGTCGTCCAGTAGGTCGCCCGGGAGATCTTTTCGCGAGCGACCTCGTCTTGCAGGTGGCTGCCGATCACCCCGAACAGGGCTCCCCCGCCAGCCAGCGAGCCAATTATCACAACGCCCCTCATCGGCTCCTCAACGGGCAAAGCCCCAGCGGCATGGATCTTGGCAGCCAGGACAAAGCCTGCGGCCACACCGAAGAGGAGCCAGGCGATCTCTGCGTTCTCCTGGTTGTTCGACACGTTCCCCCCAATCACCTCACCCCCCGCTGGAGGGCGCGCACCGCGCATCACAAGGTACTCGGTCAGCCCCAACTGCCGTGCTTCAAGCTGGCACTTGAGCTGCTCCCGTCATGTAGCGCCCTCCCTGACTGTCCATCGGCCAACGGCCAGATGGCCTGAAGGAAACGCCCCAGAAGGGATCACCATGAAGGACTCCACACGGCGGACGATCCGCACGGTCTTCCAGACCGTCGTCTCCGTCGCCGCCGGTATGCCGCTCCTCCTCGACGCCTCCGGCATCCCGGAGACGGCCCCCGGTGTCGGCGTCATCATCGCCGTCGCCGCCGCCGTCACCCGCCTGATGGCGCTGCCGCTCGTCGACGGCCTGCTCCCGTCCTTCCTGAAGAAGGACGCCGCTGTCTAGCTAGGAGGTGATCCGGTCTCGTGCCGGGTCGCGCCCGGCAAAACTGTGCCCCCCGACTGGTACCACTCCGGTACCGGCCGGGGGGCCTTTTTTGCGTTTCGGGGCCTGCCCTTGAAGGGTCAGTACATGGTGGGCGGCTTCCGCCGGATCTGCCACATGTTCTTGTGCTCGCGCATGATGGCCGGGCGGTCGGCCGGCGGGGCGCCGCGCATGGAGACGTGGAACGTCCAGGCACGGGTGGCACGGTCGATCGCGAACATGGCCAGCAGGACCAACGCGAAGGTCGGCACCGGATAGCTCTGAAGGAGCTGAAACGTCGTTGAAGTACTCACGTATTCCTCCCAAGGTACGGGCGCCTTCGAAGAGAGGCGTCTCCGTACGGGAGGGCGCCGATCCCAACGAAGGCAGGTCAATTCCTGCCAAACACGACCGCCCGCTGGTCGTGTCCCCACGCGATTCCCATCCACGCGGGTACTCGTTGAGACCGGATGACACTGGTCACCGAAACTCAGGGTGTTGCATTGGTACTGCGGGCTTCCGGTGTCGGCTTATTCCGTTCACCGTTTTCAGTTGGGCCGTCCGGCCCTGTGCTCCCCCAGAGATCATCCGATCTCTGCGAAGCACCCGTTCACCCTCAGGGCTTGATAACTGCGCCCTGTCGAGTGGTAGTCAGAAACACCCGTCACTGGGCTATCTGACTTGGGAACACCGTAGCCGCGCGCCACGCGGCAGCACAAACCTGCTGCTCAGAGCGGGGGTTGCCGTCGTGGTAGCCACCCAACGGCCGGATCGTCTCTGTTGACATCAAGGGGCATCCGGTACCGTCGAGTCAGCCAACGGGAGGGGGTGACTGTGGGTATACGTAGCCGGCTAGACCGGTTGTGTCGCGCCATCGCGGCGAACGCAGGCGTGATGATCGTGGGCCGCCCCTTCGGTAGTCGCTGCGCCCAAGCGGCGCCAGAGCATGACGCTGCCGTGGTCCCGCATCCTGCAACCGCGTCCGGCGGCATCACCAGCGCCCAGGGAAATGCAAATCAAATGGTCGGCGGCACCACGTTTCACATGCAATATCCTGGCCTAGAGACTGGATTCAATTCGAGCGTATCCCGTCTTCGCTATTTCAATAACGGCCACCTGTATCCCCATACAGAAAGCCTGGATCGCGAATCGACCCAGAAGCGGGACCTGCCGGCAAATTGGGTCGAGATCATGGACAAGTTGGAACCGGCCGATCGCGCTAAGTTTGCAGAGTGGCTTTCCGTCCTCTCTTCTCCTCACCCGGAGAAGACGATTCACGGCTCGACCCAAGAACAGCAACTCCCGGCAAACTGGGATGACTTTATCGGCAAGTTGGAACCAGCCGATCGCGCCAAGTTTGAGGGGTGGCTTTCACTCCTTCCCTCTTCCCACCCCGAGGGAATGGATCACGAGTCGGCCCAAGCGTTTCAGTTTTCACCCGACTGGTTCAGTCGTCGCGATCGAATCGCCCTGAGGTTGGCCAAATCGATCTTCCGCTTCCGCGGCACGCACCCTTACATTTACCACCCCTCCTACCTTGGGCAGGCAGGGAAAATCTTTGAAGGCATGCATGCCAGTTCCGGGCCCGAGCTATCGAGAGCGGAACTGGCAAATGTTGCCAGCTCCTCAGAAGGGTCCATCGATCACGCACTAGCCATGATGTTCATCCGTCTCGGGCCTCCGCCCGAGCCGACCGAAGTTGACTACGCGCCCGCCTCTAACGGCGGTGGAGGGGCCCAGCAGTGACCACGGAGGACCAGGGGACCCTCCCCGCTCCCCAGACGCCTGGCCAGGACCCCATCATCTCGGCCGGCTTGCAGATCGCGGCAAAGTGGGGCGCCACCCTTGATGCCGCGCAGTTGGAAGTTGCGCTCAAGGGGTTGGAGCCTCAACTTCAACGTGAGCACAAGGAGCGCATGTTCCGGCTGAAGATGCAGCAGGAGACTGCCCAGCAGGAAGTTCAGGCTGCCCGAGAACGACGCGAGCATAAGCGGTACATGGCCAGCCTCATTGCTGGAAGCACCGTCGCCGTCGCAATGCTCGGCGCTGGCGTATTCGTGGCCAAGGACCAGTGGTGGCTGTCGATCCTTCTGTGCGGTCCCAGTCTCCTGGCTCTGGTGAAGGTCTTCGTCCTGCGTCGCAGCGACGAGTACGACATGAACGCGGTCTCCGTGGCGATGCGGAGGACGATGAACGCCGCCGGGCAGGCACAGCCTCCCCAGCCGCCTGCCCCGCCGGTGGTTTGAGATATGTTCCGACGTATGGAAGCGCCCCCTGGTTCAATCCAAGGGGCGCCTCAACACAGCTGACACCACGAGTTCAACCTCAGTAGCATCTGAAACTAAAGTACTGAGAACGTGACTTGGGAGACCTCGTGGAGGAGTACCACTCGGCACCACCCGGCCTCCGGACAGCTCCGGTGGACTGCATTTGCCTGAAGGCGCGGTGTGGTGGAGCGATTGTTTCGGAAGACAGCCAGACGGCGTGCCCCCACCATCGCAGCGACCCTCACGAGGAGCACCACCTGGCCGACAGATGCCCCGGCCCCCTCCCGCTGAATAGCAGGGCCAGCCGGAGGATGGCGGGATTCTTTGCGTGGGTGCGGCGCGTTGGGCGTGCCGCGAGGTAGCACGGCATCACTCGCGGTCGCTGTCAGCTCTTACCCGAAGAAGAGGCGCATCGATGAGATCACGTTCCTCGTGTGCGCATTGTGGAGATCCATGGCCATCGTCTGCTGCATCAGCATGCTGTAGCTGTAGCCCTGGAAGCTCTGCATCGTCTTCATGGGGTTGGTGACCGCCGAGCAGACCATGCAAGCGAGGGAATTTACGCGGTTGTCCCAGCCGACGCTGCCAAGGTTCGTGTAGTCGCAGTAGAGGTTGACCGACGAACCGGTGCCGTTGTCACCGTCGTAGTAACGGACGGTGACCCAGGGGTGGCACGTGCCGGCCGCCGCCGCCGCAGCGGCCACCCGGGTCTGCTTGGGGAGGGAGACCCCCCACTTGCTCGCGGTGGCCTTCGCGGCCTCGGTGGAGAAGCCGCCCATGGCAAGCAGGTCGATCTCAGCCTCGCGCGCGGTCGCGAAGCAGGTCAGTTCACCAGCGCCCTTCCCGTCGTGGCAGTGGGTCTCGCCGATCTCCTCCTCAAGGGCGGCCAGAGTGGTTGCGCCTCCCTTGTACTCGACAACGGCCGTACTCATTCCGGTTTGCGCGCCGGCGGTGCTGGCAGAAGCCGAGGCTGCCGGAAGGGTGAACAGGGTCAGCATGGCCGCGACCACGCCCAGGATTGCACGGGCTCTCAACATTCGCTCAGAGTAAGAGACTTGAAGGCATGACAGCCAGACATCCGGTGCCTGAGAAGGCTGATCTGTCAGGTCGGGTCAGCCCTTGGACCGTGCGTCGTGCCGCTTCCTCACACGAGGCCCGTGCTGAGTAGCTCGATCTTGATCGCGAGGACGCCCAGAGCTTCCTTCTCGGGCGGGTAAATCGCCCGGATGTTGGCGAGCTGCTGCTCTCGGCTGGCGGTCGGGTTCACGTTCGCCGAGCCCTCACCGTCGAGGAGGGCCTCGAAGTTCGAGTACTCGGTGACTCGGAGCACCGACACGTCGCACGTCCTGTCCGTGCCCTTGACCCCGAATCGGATCGTGTCGCCCTTGGCAAGGTTCGCAAGGTGCGGGTACTTGACCCGGACCTCGATGGTCTTCTCGCCGGCCGCGACGAGCCCGAAGTAGTTCGGGTAGAGGTGCAGCTCGTAGACATCGGCCGTGGTGCTGTCACTCATGGGACTGGAACGCTCCTGGTAGTCGGTTCGGTCATCAGGCGCCCAACTTCAGCCGCCGAGTAGGCACGGAAGAAGTGTCGGGGGTCGGAGAGGAGGATGTCGGTCATTCCCAGAAGCTGGTCGGCGTACTCGGTGCTGCTTCCAGGCCACTGGCGGGTGTCGAGCATCCAGGGGGCGGCACCATCGGGCAGTGTGGCGCCGCGCTCGCGGATCAGGGATTTCGACAGCTTGGCGCCGGTGTCGGTCACGATCTGCGGGCAGAACAGGCGGGCCGGCGACTGCCCTCCGGTGAGGCCCGCGGCCCGGAGTGCCTCGTCGACGAGCTGGGAGCCGAAGACCCAGTCGCCGCCCTTCACCATGACGTAGAGCGCCCCCTGGTCCTCGGCCAGGCTCAGCTCCTTGACGAGGTTCCGGTACAGGGTGGCCAGGTCGAGGTAGCCGCCAGAGGTCGGCGTGATGGTGACCGCGTACGGACCGTGGTTCATGCAGACCGCGGTGACTTCCGCCTCGTCGGTGGAGACGAGGCGGGCACGGGTCCGCTCGGCATGCTTCTCGGCCCAGCCGCAGTCGGCCTGAGGGCAGGGGACGCGGAGGTGCGGGGTGCCGGTGGAGGGGTCCAGCCACCAGCGGGTGGCGTCGATGCGAGGCAGAAGCCGGAGCCAGGTGCGGCGGTAGCGTTCGCTCGCCTGCTGCTGCGTGTACGTCTCGATGCGGTGCGGGATCCCGAGCCGCCGGGACAGGGCGGTGAAGAGCGGCTGGTACAGGGCGTCCACGAGATCGCGCAGGGCCGGCTCACCGAGCACCTGCGCGTAGGCACGCTGGTACACGCTGCCGGTGAGCAGGTCGTGCGCCAGCTCGTACGGGGCGTTGTCGAGAGCGCTGAACAGCACCTCGGTGGGGTAGCCGAAGCGGTCGCCCAGTCGGGCCGCCATGGCGAAGGCCAGGGTCTGCACCAGGGAGGTGCCCAGGTGCGGGGCGCCGTTTATCTGGGTTCCGACCACGAGGACGATCCGCTCGGGCGGGCAGCTCAGGATGCGCGGTGCTAAGACGTCCTCGGCGTGCGTCAGGGCGTTGGCGAGGACCGTGTTCGGGGAGACGGGGTGGGACATGGACTTCCCCCTCCTGTAGGGGCTCGGTATGGGAGGCCGTCCCGGAGTCCCCACCCTCCGGGACGGCCGGCGCGCTGTTCAGTGGTGCGGGATCAACGCCACGAGTCGGTCCGGGGTGTCCAGCCAGACCGTCTGGCCGGTCTTCCCCACCGTCAGGCCGAAGCGGTCGAAGCCCGGCGTGCCGTGCTCCTGCCACCAGTCGTACGCGCTCTCGATCTCGTCCCAGAGTCGCCGGGGCCCGGCCTGAACGATCTCGAAGTCGTCCGCTCCGGGCTCGTAGTCGGCGGAGGCCCACGACTTCGTGTCCAGGCTGTAGACCCAGAGCGTGTACGAGCCGTCCTGGTACCGCTCGGTGCGCCAGAACGCTCCCGCGACCAGGACGCCGACGGCGAACTGCTCGATCCACCCTCCGACCCTCGCCGGCGACAGGGACGTCTTGCTCATCACCCCACCCGCGGGCCACGGTTCGCCTCGGAGGTAGAGGTGGTGGGGCGGGCGGTCCGGACGCTGCTGTCGCATCCGCATGAAAGCGCTGCTGCGGGTGAAGCGCCCTTCAGCCACTCCGCTCTCCCGGACCGTGAGGCGCACGACCCCTTCCCCGCCATAGGTGGGGCCCCACGGGGCCACGATGACGCCGCCGGCCCGGGTCTGCTCGACCCATTCGTACGGGACGCTCCCGACGGAACAGGTAGCGATCACACGGTCGTAGGGCCGCGGCCGGGGGTGGCCGCGCCGACCATCGCCCACGACGAGGTTCGGCTGGATTCCGAGAGCGAGCAGGTTCGCCGCCCCGTCCCGGGCCACGTCGGGGTCGTACTCGATGGTGGTCACGTTGGTCGCCCCGACGCGGTGGGCGAGCAGGCCCGCGTTCCATCCGGTACCGGTTCCGATCTCCATGACCTGGTGCCCGAGCTGGACGTCCAGGTCTTTCAGCATCGTGAAGACCATCGTCGGCAAGGAGTTGGAGCTGGTCGGCGTGATGCCGACGTCGTCTCCGGAGTGTCGGCCTTCGTCCCACTGGGTGGTCAGGGGGATGTCGGAGTACACCGCCTCGAACCAGCGCTCGGGGTCGTTGGTGCGGTCGATGGCAGCGGCCTGCTTGGTACCGTCCGCGATGCCCGGCCACACCCGAGTCGGCAGGAAGACGTCACGCGGGACGGCATTGAACGCGGGCAGCCAATCGGATTCGATGGTGCCTTTTTCGAGGAGGACGGAGGCGAGCCCCTTCAGGCCCGCCTCCCTCTTGCCGTTGTCCACCTGCGCCCTACTTGCCGCTCGTGGGGCCGGAGCCGTCGGAGGTGTTGCCGCCCTCGTCGGAGCCACCCCCGCCGTGCTTGGCGCCGCTGCTGGAGTCGTCCTGCTGGCTCCCGCCGGACCCGCTGCCACTTCCTCCGCCGTGCTTGCCGCTCATCCTGTCTCTCCTTTGCTTCTCTGGTGAGACCGCCCCTGCGGGTGCAAGGGCGGAGGCTTGGGGGCCGCGCCGCCGGGTCAGATGGGGCTGGCCCGGGGGCGCGGCCGGTTCAGGGGGAAGACCTGGCAGCCAACCGGCGGCGCCTCATGGGCTTCTCCGTCCGCGGTCCTGGGGGTCTAGGAGATACGAAGGTAGAGGGCCGCCCCTGCCGCGCCGACTGTGACGACCATCAGAGCCAGCGTGACCCTGTGGATCAGCGGCCGGGCGCGTACGGCGGCGGCCCGAAGGTGTCGAGCGAGGACGACAGTCGCTCGATGGGCCGCCACACGTCGACGAGCCCGCTCACGACTGCGGTCCTCCCGTTGCCGAAGCGCAGGGTCTTGATCCCGACCTTGGGCGTCGTCATATCCACCACCCGGTAGTAGAGCCCGGGGCGCACCTGATAGAAGTCGCCGATCCGGACACCGTGCGCCTCGGTCGACTCTTCCCTCGTGCCGGGCGGCTCCGTCGGGCCGCCTCGGTGCAGGTTCGCGAGTCTGGCCCCGATGACCGCGCTGTCGCGCAGCCAGTTGAACGCGTAGTGGGTGGCGGACCCCGCGTTCGGTCGGCGGGAAAGTTCGAGCAGCAGGTACACCTTCTCGACCAGGGCGCGCACCTCGGGCCTGTTGTCCCATACGAACGTCACCAGGCGGGACAGATTCCGGATCATCATCCGGACCTGGTCGTCAATCTCGGCTCGGGTCGACGTTCCCACCCTCATGCTGCCGACGTGCTGAAGGTCGGTGAGAATGATGCGCGCCTCGTCCACGAACACGTTCCTCGGACTTGCACCGTTCGTCACGCTAGTCATCACCCGCTTCTCCTCGTCTGCCCGTCAGGGAGGGGGCTGTATCCAGGGCTCTTCACGGCCTCGCCGGCTGTGCTTAACCCGACGCACCCAGTCGCTCTTCGTGGCGTCTTCGCTACTGAGGGCTGAAGCATCCCGAGAGCGCAGCTCCATCACTAGGGGCATCTCTAGGGGCAAGTTGATCCGGGTCAGCAGAGGTTGACCGCGTAGGGGCAGCCTTAGGGGCAAGATGGGTCTATGAGCGTTGGGGCCTTGATTCATGACCTACGTAAGGCCCGAGGATGGTCGCAGGGACGTCTCGCTACCGAGATCAACGAGGCGTTCGGCACAAACATCGATCGGGAGTACGTAAGCCGCTGGGAGCGTTCGAAGGTAGAGCCCGGAAGCTTCTACCTTCGATGTCTGTCCGCCGTCCTGGATGTACCCCTAGCCGTCCTTGAGAGCGAAATGAAGCGTCGCACGTTCTTGTCTGACGTGGCCGGCACGGCCATAGCCCCCGTCGTGGCGTCGGATCTGCTGGCTGCCGGCTTCGGTGCCCGTCTGCGCGGCGGCCCAACAACCGACGACTGGGAGGCAAAGCTGGCGAACTACGGAACCGAGTACATGAGCCTGGGTGCGGCGGATATCCAGCGTCGCGTGTCCGGCGAGCTCGTCATCGTGCAGCAGCAGCTCGAACAGCCACAACTCTGGTCAGTGGGCGCCCGCCTCATGACTCTCTACGCCAAGACGTTCCCGGGTAACGACGGCAGTCGTGCGGTCAACTGGTACCGGCTCGCAGCGGAAGCAGCCGACCGATCGGGTGACGATCAGACGCGCGTCTGGGTCCGTGGACGGGCTGCGATTGCACTGGGGTACGAGGGAGCGTCCCTCGGCGTCGCTGACCTGCTGGCAGACCAGGCCATGGCGATCAGCGAGAAGCCGTCCCTCGGTCTCCTGAACGCGATCATGGGCAAGGCACACACCGCGGTCCTACGCGGCGACCACCCGACGGCGCGTCGCCTTCTCGAAGACGGAAGGCGCATCTTCGATGCCGCGGGGTCGCATGAGCAGACTTCCGACTACGCGGTGCCCTGGTGGCGGATGAACGTGTTCATCTCCCTGCTGGCCGCCCGCCTGGGAGACGAAAGGACAGCCGTGGAAGCCCAGGAAGCAGCCCGCCGAGAGCTGCCAGCTTCACTGCCCCGGTTCGCCACTCACCTCGAAATGCATCGAGGACTGATGCTGGCCCGGTCGGGTGACCGAGCAGGCGGCGTCAAATACGCCCGCACCGCCCTCAACGCTCTCCCTCCCGACAAGCACTCGCTGACCCTGCGGCTGCTGATGGCGGAGGTGGAGGCTTCATAGCAGGAGGGGCCCCCTACGCCGATCCGGCGAAGGGGGCCCGCGCATGCTCCGCGACGCCTACTCGGGCTTCGGGTCTTCGGGGTTGTTCTTGACGTAGATCTCTTCGAGGGCGCGGGGGACTTGGCCGCGGTCCTTGACCTCGTGGCCGGCGCCGCGCAGCCACTTCTTCGCTCGGTGGCCCCACTCGGTCAGTTCCCTGCTGCTGCCGCGGGAAGTGCGGCCCGCCGGCGCCGGGGACTTCGAGGTCGCCGTCACCAGGCGGGCCTTGTCGGCGAAGGGCGCGATGGCCTTGAGGTACGCCTTGACGGAGGCGGGTCCCAGGTCGATGACCGCGGTGTTGAAGATGTAGGGGCTGCCGCTGTCCTCGTCGGCGTCCTCGTCCTCGACCGGGATCAGCATTCGGATCTCGACGACGTCCTCGACCGTCTTCTCGTCGTAGTCGTCCACTCGTTCCAGACGGGCGTAGGTCGTCAGGGTGAGGCCACCGATCGTGGTCACGGCCTCCTCGACCCCCGGCTCGTCCTTCTGTGACTCGTCGACCTGCACCACTCGAATGGACATATACGCGCCTTCCCCGGTGAGTATGAGCGTCTCACTCGATCCTATTGCGGCCCTATATGGGGCACAACCGCGGTCACCTGTGACGGGAGAGGCGATAGATGGCATATGTGATGCCGAGGATGAGGTCGACCGCTGCCCACAGGGCGATGATGATGCCGATGCCAATGGCGGTACCGGCGTTCTCGGCGTCGTTGCATGCCTCGCGACTGAGGGTGCCGCAGTCATCCGGGGTGCCGGCGCCGGACTGAGCGCCGAAGAGGATCCACAGGATGAAGATCACCTGGATCGCGAGGAAGACCCACAGGAAGACACGGCGCGGCTTGCGCGGCTGGGCGGGCGATTGAACGGGAGGGGGCGGCGTGGGGGTGTTCCACTGGCGTCCGTTGTCGGTTGCCATGGCTGCTCACTTCGGAGTGATGACGGAGACTGATTCGCATCCCAGGGTCAGGTATCCCTCACGGATCACCTGGAAAGCGTGTTCGCGGACCTCCAGATCCTGGCCGGCTGCCTTGGCGGCCAGACGGGCCTTGGGTGTGTCGGCGTTGATGAACTGCTCATACAGGGGACACAAGACTTCGCCCGTGACCTCACTCTGTATGCGCTCGATATCCTGCGCCTGATCGCGTATGGCTATGCCGATGATGATGATGGCTGCCAGCGCCGCCAGAAGGAGGGCGAAGCATGCGCTGAGGGCGACGACGATTCGGTGCTGCCTCTGCTGCCGCCCCTCCAGTCGGCTGATACTGATCCCGGACTCTTGGGCTATGGACTCCATAGCCGTGATCAGCCGCTCAGCCTGGGCGATCAGACGGTCGGTCTGACCTGTCGGTATGTCGCCGCTCTCACCATTGCCATTGTCGGTTGTCATGTGCCGGATTCCCTGTCTGGATTCAGCAGTTGCCCTAGGGCTTCCACTGCTCGCTCCGTGCGCTTCAATGCCTCAGCGAGTGTCTCCTCCGATGTGGCCCCATCCATGGTATCCCTTGCCTTCAATGCCTCCAATGCTGCGAGTAGAACCTCCTTATCCCTTTCCCTAGTGAGCTTCTTATTGACAAAGCTTTCGATTATGTCGCGCTCCGCCTTCCTCTGTGCGGAGTCATCCGGGAGCGGGAGTCGCTCGACACCGGCGATCTGCTCGGAGACCCGGCCGGCCGTGACGGCCAGGCGGAGGCGGTCGACCTCGAAGAAGTCTGCGATCTTCTGAGCGGCATCATCGCTCGGGAACATGCCGCTCTTCCACTTCGTCACCTGCGGATTACTCACGCCTGCGAACGTCGCCAACTCGGTTTGGTTTTTGCCTGAGTTGGCGATACTGCGCGCCAGCCACTCGCCCCAGTAGTCCTGATCTTCTCGCTTCTTCCGTCTCTGAGGCTTCATGGTGGGGCCTTCCCCTTCGGAGGGGCGCATCGGGACCGTGCCTGCCCTGTGGATGTGGCCCGAGCGCTGGAAAGGTACCTAGGGTTCGGGGCGCCATCTCTCATGACGCCGCACTTTTCGCAAGTGCCTACCACGCCAACGGTGGCCCGAAAGCAACTGAGAGTCAACCCTTTGCCCGGTTTGCAACCCTTCCTGATCAGCCAAATTGCCCATCCTGAGGGTGATGTGCTGATGTTAAAAGATCTTGTCGAGTTGATCAGTGAGCATGGTTACCTGACAGTAAAGAAGATCTTGAAATTCTCTCTTGAGGGGGGTTGCATACTGGGCAAAAGAGGCGCAAGATTACCCGAAGAGCAAGTCGGACAGACCGGGACAGACCGGACAGGAAGACTCTTCAAGCTCTGGGACATGTGGACCCCCAATGGCGGTTAGTACCCCCCGACACAGCCGGGTTTCGCCTCCACCGACAGGGCACCGCCCCTCACTCCTCCGCAAGGAGGACGCCGCAAGGCGTTCCACAGAAAAAACCGGCAGCGCGGAGCAGTGCGCCCCCTGGTGGCAACGCATGAAGCTCCTCGCGAATGATCAACAATGTCGACGAGCGGACGCCCCGCCTGGCGCCTCCCCGAAGGGGAGAGTGTGAAGCGGGATGCACCTGAAGGTTGCTGCCACGAAAGGGCCGCGAGGCCCCGAGCGCGATGGCCGTCGATCCCATATTGCTCTTGCGAGCGGGGACCTATTCGGGTCCCCGCTCGACAAGCAGGGCCCCCGCAGCATGAAAGGAGGGGGCTCAGATGACGAACGAACAGCGTGCAGCCCTTAGGTCCGCTGGCATTCGTGCGGCAGCAGACGCGCCATCCTTGACCGATTCCGAAGTCAGGGGTATCGCCCGCGTCCTGGCGTCACACGATGTGAATCCGGCTCTCGTAGTAACTGGCGTTCCTGATGCGCTTGTCGGTCTTCCCGACAACCAGCCGGCGGCTGCCTAGCGCGTATCGCACCATTTCCCTCTGCACGTCTATCGACCCGTTGATCCAGGCGCTCTTGATCGCCTGAACCGCACGCGGGACCCTGGGAGACGACGCGGGCACGACTTCCATCCCCTCACGCAGTTGCAGCAGCCTCCTCTCCACGGAAGCTGTCGCCTTCTCGTACCGCTCAAGAGTCATGGCGCCTCGCAGCAACTTCTGGTCGAACAGCTCCACCAGCTCTTCCAGTCGAGATACCTCCGCCTCGGTCTCGCGCATACCGGCCTCCACCTCCGCTATGCGGGCAGCGTGGGCCGGGTCAGTGAGGCGGGCGATCACGAACCGGCCGATGAACTCTACGAGCGGTGCCTCCAGGATGGACACCTGGCCGCATCCCTGGCGACGGTCACAACGGTAGGCGGGCGAGGATCGCCGCGAACCGTCAGCGTTCCGACCGTTGCCCGCAGACAGGAGGGTGCCCGTCATACCCTGCCCGCACAGCTCGCACTGAGCGATGTTCGTCAGCATGCGGCGCCGTTGCGGCCCCCGGCTTCGTCCAGCGCGCATCGCGCAGATCATCTCGTGATCTTCTTCGCTGACGATGGCCAGGTCCGGACGGCGAGCGACAACGACACCCTTGTGCGTGATCAAGCCAGCGTTGATGGGGCGAGTAAGGATCTTTCCTATGTTCGCGAATCCGTCGAACTCTCGCCCGTACGAGCCGGTCAGGCCTGCCTCTCGCCATTCGATCTGTATCTGCGCGAACGTTTTGCCGTCGTGCACGTGATCGTGAACGGCCTGTGCCAGGTACTCGCGCTCCCTCTGCACCTGCTCTTCCGGCACCGCCTGGTCGCCCTTCCCCTGGAACCCGAAGCGACGGAGACCGCCGGGCATAATCCCGGCCTTCCGACTGGCTTCGATCTTCCGCTTCTGACGGCGAGAGGTGGCTGATACTTCACGCTCCGCTGCTGCGGTTTCGATCCGAAGCCGGAAGCGGTCATCGGGGTTGGTGAGGTCGTAGGAACCGAAGCAGGAGATAACCTCGTAGCCTCGCGAAGACTCGGCCATGTCGATCAGGCGCTCAAGGTCTCGCGGCTGTCGCATCAGGCGGTCGACGTTCCAGACGATGCAGCCGTCGGTGATGCCGGCCTCGAACCGCTCGATCAGCGCTTCCCAGTCCGGGCGGCGCACGTTCCGCCGCCACGCCGACTTGTTCGGATCTTGCAGGATCCGCCCCACCGTGATGTCTCGCCGCTTCGCTTCCGCCTCGGCGTCACCGATCTGCCTGTCGGTCTTCTCAAGGCTCCCGTCGGGGGCCATCGAGATTCGCGCATATATGTCATAGATGCCCGACTTGTCCATTCTTCCATGATGCGCTTGTTTCCATGCTGTGCTCAAAGGTCCGTGAGCCCCTTGAAGGTCTTCCCCACCATCGCGAAGCCTCCGTCCGCCGTGCGGGCGCCGAGGTGCAGGTTGGAGAGGTGGCCGGTGCGGCGGCCGTGGCCGCGTTCGACGGCGAGGACGACGAGGTCGACCGTGTGCACGGGCTTCACCTTGAGCCAGGTGCGGCCGCGCCGGCCGGCCACGTAGGGCGCGTCGAGCGCCTTCACCAGGACGCCTTCGTGCCCCCGGGCCAGGGTCTCGGTGAAGAACCGCTCCGCGGCGGACCGCTGCGCGGGGTCGTCGGGCGCGGTGACCTCGACGCGGCGCACCCGGCGGTCCGCCGGGAGCAGCCGGGCGAGGACCGCGTGCCGCTCCCGGCCAGGGCGGTCGACGAGGGCCTCGCCGTCGGCGGCGAGGACGTCGAAGAACACGGGGGCGAGCGGGAGCGCCGCCCGGGCGCCGCCGACGTCGGTCCGGGAGCCGACCCGCCCGGCGATGGACTGGAAGGCGGCCGGACGGCCGCTGTCGGGGTCGAGGGCGATCAGCTCCCCGTCGAGGATGTACGACTCCGACGGCGCCTCCAGGGCGACGGCCACGACCTCCGGCAGCCGGGCCGTGATGTCGTCGAGCGAGCGGGTGTGCACCCGCACCCGCTCCCCCTCGCGGTGCACCTGGATCCTGATGCCGTCCAGCTTCTCCTCCACCGCACAGGGTCCCAACGCCTCCACCGCCTCGGTGACGGAGCCGGCCGTGTGCGCGAGCATCGGCTGCACCGGCCGGCCGACCCGGAGGGTGAACCGGTCGAGCGCGGACGGCCCCTCCGCGAGCACCGCCCGTGCCACCGGCGGCAGCGCTCCCTCCAGCATCACGGCGCGCCGCAGGTCGCCGGCGGGCACGGCGGCGGCCTTCGCCACTCCCTCCAGCGCGACGGCGTCGAGCGCCCCCTGACGGACCTCCCCGGAGAGCAGCCGCACCAGCAGCTCCTGCTCCTCGACGGTGGCCGCGGCGAACAACTCCCCCACCCTACGCGCCCGTTCCGCCTGGGCCCCGGGCCCCGCCACGCCCGCGAGCGCGTCCAGGGCGGCGTCCACCTCGGCCAGTGTCAGCGCCGGTTCGACGACCGGGGGCACGGCCGGCGGAACCACCCGCTTGAGCGTGCTCCAGCCGACTCCGATCCGCCCCTGGGGCAGCCGCCCGGAGAGGTAGGCGATGACGAGCGGGCTCTCCTCCGGCGTGGCCTCCGCGAACAGTTCGGCGAGCAGCGCGATCTTCCGCGACCGCGCCGGGGCGGCGGCGACCTGACGGGAGACCTCCGCGACACGGGCCAGCAGCATGCCCCCATCGTCACCGTCCGCCCCCACCGGCGCACCCGCAGCCGCCTCAGCCCCAGTCGCGCCGCTCGCCCCAGCCGCCGCCTCCGCCCGTCCGGCCGGGCAGCGACCGCCGGAGCCGGTCCAGCAGCCCGGGCCGCCGAGTCCCCGGAGCCCGCGCCGCAGCACGCCCCGGCGGC
>NZ_BNBS01000019.1 GCF_014656075.1 Streptomyces hydrogenans | reverse complement strand
CCCACGAGGCGGCCCGGGCCACCGGCGTACGCCGCGCACCCCGCCCGTACGGCTCCGGGAACGGCCGCCCCCGGAGCCGTACCGGCACCTCCTCCGGAGCCGCCGGGACCCCGCCCCCGGGGGCCGCGTGCCCGCCCGCCGTGTCGGTCGGCGCCAGTAGGGTGGGCGCATGGCCGACCCCACCAGCTACCGCCCCGCGCCGGGGCAGATTCCCGACACGCCGGGCGTCTACAAGTTCCGGGACGAGCACCGGCGGGTGATCTACGTCGGGAAGGCGAAGTCGCTGAAGCAGCGGCTGGCGAACTACTTCCAGCCGCTCGCGAGCCTGCACCCGCGGACCGCCACCATGGTGACCACGGCCGCCTCCGTGGAGTGGACGGTCGTCTCGACCGAGGTCGAGGCGCTCCAGCTGGAGTACTCCTGGATCAAGGAGTACGACCCCCGGTTCAACGTGAAGTACCGGGACGACAAGAGCTACCCCTACCTCGCGGTCACGCTGAACGAGGAGTTCCCGCGCGTCCAGGTCATGCGTGGCCAGAAGAAGAAGGGCGTGCGCTACTTCGGGCCGTACGCGCACGCGTGGGCGATCCGCGAGACCGTCGACCTGATGCTGCGGGTCTTCCCGGTCCGCACCTGCTCGGCGGGCGTGTTCCGCAACGCCGCCTCCGCCGGCCGGCCCTGCCTGCTCGGCTACATCGGCAAGTGCTCGGCCCCCTGCGTCGGCCGGGTCACCCCGCAGGAGCACCGCGAACTGGCCGAGGATTTCTGCGACTTCATGGCCGGCCGCACCGGCACGTACATCCGCCGTCTGGAGAAGCTGATGACGGTGGCGGCCGAGGACATGGAGTACGAGAAGGCCGCCCGGCTCCGCGACGACATAGAGGCGCTGCGGCGCGCCATGGAGAAGAGCGCCGTCGTCCTCGCCGACGCCACCGACGCCGACCTCATCGCCCTCGCCGAGGACGAGCTGGAGGCCGCCGTCCAGATCTTCCACGTCCGCGGCGGACGCGTCCGTGGCCAGCGCGGCTGGGTCACCGACAAGGTCGAGGCCGTCGACACCGCCGGGCTCGTCGAGCACGCCCTCCAGCAGCTGTACGGAGAGGAGAGCGGCGAGGCCGTCCCCAAGGAGGTCCTGGTCCCGGCCCTGCCGGACGACGCCGGAGCCGTCACCGAGTGGCTCACCGGCCGCCGCGGCTCCCAGGTCTCCCTGCGGATCCCGCAGCGCGGAGACAAGAAGGACCTGATGGCGACCGTCGCCCGCAACGCCCAGCAGGCCCTCGTGCTGCACAAGACCAAGCGCGCCAGCGACCTCACCACCCGCTCCCGGGCCCTGGAGGAGATCGCCGAGGCCCTGGACCTGGAGTCGGCGCCGCTGCGCATCGAGTGCTTCGACATCTCCCACCTCCAGGGCGAGGACGTCGTCGCCTCCATGGTCGTCTTCGAGGACGGTCTGCCCCGCAAGAGCGAGTACCGCCGCTTCCAGATCAAGAGCTTCGAGGGCCAGGACGACGTCCGCTCCATGCACGAGGTGATCGGCCGCCGCTTCCGGCGCTACCTCGCCGAGAAGGAGAAGACGGGGGAGTGGGGCGAGGACGGCGAGGTCCCCGTGGACGAGGCCGGTGACGACGGCCGCCCCAAGCGCTTCGCCTACCCGCCGCAGCTCGTCGTCGTCGACGGCGGGCAGCCGCAGGTCGCCGCCGCCCGCCGGGCCCTGGACGAGCTCGGCATCGACGACGTCGCCGTCTGCGGCCTCGCCAAGCGCCTGGAGGAGGTCTGGCTGCCCGGCGAGGACGACCCGGTCGTGCTGCCCCGCTCCAGCGAGGGCCTCTACCTGCTCCAGCGGGTCCGTGACACGGCTCACGATTTCGCCATCCGCTACCAGCGGTCCAAGCGGACCAAACGGCTCCGGAGCAGCCCGCTGGACGCCGTCCCCGGCCTCGGCGACACGCGCAAACAGGCCCTGATCAAGCATTTCGGCTCGGTCAAGCGGCTGAAGCAGGCGACAATCGAGCAGATCTGTGAGGTCCCCGGCTTCGGCCGGAAGACCGCGGAGGCGGTCGCCGTGGCCCTGGCCCGGGCGGCCCCCGCCGCACCCGCCGTGAACACGGCCACAGGAGAGATCATGGAAGACGACGGGGGCACCACCGCATGACCGACCGCCACCCCGGCGACGGGCACCACACGCACGACGGGCACCACCGAGAAGACGGAGCAGGACACGTGAGTACGGGCACGAAGGAGACCGCGGGCGACAACGGCGCCGAGGCGGCCATCCCCGAGCTGGTGATCATCTCCGGCATGTCCGGAGCCGGCCGTTCCACCGCGGCGAAGTGTCTGGAGGACCTGGGCTGGTTCGTCGTCGACAACCTGCCGCCCGCGCTGATCCCCACCATGGTGGAGCTCGGCGCCCGCTCCCAGGGCAACGTCGCCCGGATCGCGGTCGTCGTCGACGTCCGCGGCCGGCAGTTCTTCGACGCCCTGCGGGAGTCCCTCGCCGACCTCGACGCCAAGCAGGTCACCCGCCGGATCGTCTTCCTGGAGTCCTCCGACGAGGCCCTGGTCCGCCGCTTCGAGTCGGTCCGCCGCCCCCACCCCCTCCAGGGCGACGGCCGCATCGTCGACGGCATCGCCGCCGAGCGCGACCTGCTGCGCGAGCTGCGCGGCGACGCCGACCTGGTCATCGACACCTCCAGCCTCAACGTCCACGAACTGCGCGCCAAGATGGACGCCCAGTTCGCCGGCGACGAGGAGCCCGAGCTGCGGGCCACCGTCATGTCCTTCGGCTTCAAGTACGGCCTGCCGGTCGACGCCGACCTCGTCGTCGACATGCGCTTCCTGCCCAACCCGCACTGGGTCCCCGAGCTGCGCCCGTACACCGGCCTCAACGAGGAGGTGGCGAACTACGTCTACAACCAGCCCGGCGCCAAGGAGTTCCTGGACCGCTACACCGAGCTGCTCCAGCTGATCGCCGCCGGCTACCGCCGCGAGGGCAAGCGGTACGTGACCATCGCCGTCGGCTGCACCGGCGGCAAGCACCGCTCCGTCGCCACCGCCGAGAAGCTCGCCGCCCGCATCGCCGCCGAGGGCGTGGAGACGGTGGTCGTCCACCGCGACATGGGGCGCGAGTGAAGCCGTACCGTCGGCGCTCCTCCTCCACCCTCTCGGTGCGGCGGACGCTCCGCAGGCGCGGCGCCCAGCCGAAGGTCGTCGCCCTCGGCGGCGGCATGGGCCTCTCCGCCTCCCTCGCCGCCCTGCGGCGGATCACCGGCGACCTGACGGCCGTCGTCACCGTCGCCGACGACGGGGGCTCCAGCGGCCGGCTCCGCGAGGAGCTGGGCGTGCTGCCCCCGGGCGACCTCCGCAAGGCGCTCGCCGCGCTCTGCGGCGACGACGACTGGGGCCAGACCTGGGCACGGGTCATCCAGCACCGGTTCCGGTCCAAGGGCGAGATGGGCGGCCACGCCGTCGGCAACCTGCTGATCGTCGCCCTCTGGGAGCAGCTGGGCGGCGACCCCGTGCAGGCCCTCGACCTGGTCGGCCGGCTGCTCGGCGCCCAGGGCCGGGTGCTGCCCATGTCCGCGGTGCCGCTGGAGCTCCAGGCCCTGGTCAGGGGGCACGACCCGGAGCGCCCGGACGACGTGGACACCGTGTGCGGGCAGGCCACCGTGGCGCTCACCCCGGGCGAGGTGCAGTCCGTCCACCTGGTGCCGAACGACCCGCCGGCCGTGCCGGAGGCCGTCGCGGCGGTCCTCGACGCGGACTGGGTCGTCCTCGGTCCCGGCTCCTGGTTCTCCTCGGTGATCCCGCACCTGCTGGTGCCCGAACTGCTCGACGCGCTGGTCGAGACGAAGGCCCGCAAGGTGCTCTCGCTGAACCTCGCGCCCCAGCCCGGAGAAACAGAGGGCTTCTCCCCGCAGCGTCATTTGGAGGTTTTGGGACGACACGCCCCTAAACTCGCCCTGGACGTGGTGCTGGCCGACGAGGCCGCCGTGCCCGACGTGTCAGCCAGGGAACCCCTCGTCGACGCCGCCAAGCGGCTCGGCGCCGCGCTCGAGCTGGCGCCGGTGGCCCGTGCCGACGGCTCTCCGAAGCATGACCCGGAGCGCTTGGCCGCCGCGTACGACCGTATTTTTCGGATGCATGGAAGGATCGGCCCATGGCGATGACGGCAGCGGTGAAGGACGAGATCTCCCGGCTTCCCGTCACCCGGACCTGCTGCAGGAAGTCGGAGGTCTCGTCGATCCTGCGGTTCGCGGGCGGTCTGCACCTGGTGAGCGGGCGCATCGTGATCGAGGCGGAACTCGACACGGCGATGGCGGCCCGGCGGCTCAAGCGGGACATCCTGGAGATCTTCGGGCACAGCTCGGAACTGATCGTGATGGCCCCCGGCGGGCTGCGGCGCGGCTCCCGCTTCGTGGTGCGCGTGGTGGCGGGCGGCGACCAGCTGGCCCGCCAGACGGGTCTGGTCGACGGCCGGGGCCGCCCCATCCGGGGCCTCCCGCCGCAGGTGGTGTCCGGCGCCACCTGTGACGCCGAGGCGGCCTGGCGGGGTGCCTTCCTCGCCCACGGCTCGCTGACCGAGCCCGGCCGCTCCTCCTCCCTGGAGGTCACCTGCCCCGGTCCGGAGGCCGCGCTCGCCCTGGTCGGCGCCGCCCGCCGGCTCTCCATCGCGGCCAAGGCCCGCGAGGTCCGGGGGGTGGACCGGGTCGTGGTCCGCGACGGCGACGCCATCGGCGCCCTGCTGACCCGGCTCGGCGCGCACGAGTCGGTGCTGGCCTGGGAGGAGCGGCGGATGCGCCGCGAGGTCCGCGCCACCGCCAACCGGCTGGCCAACTTCGACGACGCCAACCTGCGCCGCTCGGCCCGCGCGGCCGTCGCCGCCGGGGCCCGGGTGCAGCGCGCCCTGGAGATCCTGGCGGACGAGGTGCCCGAGCACCTCGCGGCGGCCGGCCGGCTGCGCATGGAGCACAAGCAGGCGTCCCTGGAGGAGCTGGGCGCGCTCGCCGACCCGCCGCTCACCAAGGACGCGGTGGCCGGCCGGATCCGCCGGCTGCTCGCCATGGCCGACAAGCGGGCGCAGGACCTGGGCGTCCCCGGCACCGAGTCGAACCTGACGGAGGAGCTGGACGAGAGCCTGGTCGGCTGAGCCCGGCACCCGCTCCGCGCGGCCCCCGCCCCCTCCCGGGGCGGGGGCCGTTCCCGTATGCCGGGAGGAAGCTCGAACTCCGCAGCGCGGAAACGTTTCTGAGCGATCGACAACCTCCTTACGGGCAAGGGTCGTTGCGGCGAGGCGCCCTTGACAGTCCCATGAGCGCCCATGAGCCTGGCAACCGTTCTTCCTCGTGACGGATCACACCAAGGGGGGCTCATGAGACGAAGGGCGCGGGCGGTCATCGCCGCGGCTTCACTGCTGATCGCCGGGCTCGCGGCGGCACCCGCCGCCGGGGCGCGGCCGGCGGACCCGGAGGGCGGCGACACCCTCTCCGTATGGCGGGCCACGGTCACCGAGGAGCAGGTGCCGCTCCTCCTCGACGCCGGGGCCGACGGTCACGAACTGACCGAGCGGGTGCCCGAGGACGGCACCGCCACCGTCGAGCTCTACCTGACCGAGGCGCAGGCCGGCGCGCTGCGGGGCCAGGGCGTCACGATCGCCGCGCACGACCCGGGCCCGGCCGCCGCGAAGCGCTCGGCCGCCGCCGGCGACGGCGTCTTCCGCCCGTACGGCGGCCCCGGCGGCCTCAAGGAGGAGATCCTCTCCACCGCCGCCGGCCACCCCGGCCTCACCAAGGTCGTCTCCCTCGGCAAGACCCTCAAGGGCCAGGACATCCTCGCCGTCAAGGTCGGCAAGGACGCCCGGAAGACCAGGGACGGCAGCAAGCCCGCCACCCTGTACGTCTCCAACCAGCACGCCCGCGAGTGGATCACCCCGGAGATGACCAGGCGGCTGCTCCACCACTACCTCGACAACTACGGCACCGACGAGCGGATCACCCGGATCGTCGACTCCAGCGAGCTGTGGTTCGTGCTCTCGGCCAACCCCGACGGGTACGACTTCACCCACGCCGACCCCGCCAACCGCCAGTGGCGCAAGAACCTCCGCGACAACGACGGCGACGGCGTCGTCGGGGCCGGCGACGGCGTCGACCTCAACCGCAACTTCGCCTACAAGTGGGGCTACGACGACGAGGGTTCCTCCCCCGACCCGGCCGACGAGACCTTCCGCGGCAAGGGCCCCATGTCCGAGCCGGAGACCCGGGCCCTGGACGCCTTCCAGAAGCGCATCGGCTTCTCCTACGGCGTCAACTACCACTCCGCCGCCCAGCTGCTGCTCTACGGCGTGGGCTGGCAGGTCGCCACCGACACCCCCGACGACGTCGCGCTCAAGGCGCTCGCCGGCACCCCCGAGAAGTCCGCGGTCCCCGGCTACCGGCCGCAGGTCTCCTCCGAGCTGTACATCACCAACGGCGAGGCCGACGGACACGCCGCCAACGTCAACGGCATGCAGATGTTCACCCCGGAGATGTCCACCTGCGCCACCGCCTCCCGGGTCGACCCGAACGACGCCTGGGAGGTCGCCGACTGCGCCTCCGTCTTCACCTTCCCCGACGACGAGAAGCTGATCCAGGCCGAGTTCGCCAAGAACATCCCCTTCGCGCTCGCCGTCGCCGAGTCCGCCGCCCGCCCGGACGACCCGGTCTCCCCGGTCGGCGCCCCGGCCCCGGCCCTCACCCCCGACACCTTCTCCACCTCCTACGCCGCCGCCGGCGAGGAGCAGCCGGTCGCCGTCACCGCCCGGAAGTCGCTGCGCGCCAAGACCCTCCACTACCGGATCAACGGCGGCCGCACCCACCGCGCCGGAGTCGAGGCGTGGGACGGCGGCGAGACCTACGGCGGCGAGGACAACCTGTACTACGACCAGTACCGCGGCGAGGTCAGGGGCGCCCGGCCCGGCGACTCCGTCGAGGTCTGGTTCACCGCCCGGGGCCGCGACGGCAGGTCCACCGCCACCGCCCCCTTCACCTACCGGGTGGCCGAGCGCGCCCGCGGGGACGTCCTCGTCCTCGCCGAGGAGGGCGGTACGGGCGCCGCCCCGAACGCCGCCGCCTACGTGCGGGCGCTCGCCGCGACCGGCCGGAAGGCGGCCGTCTGGGACGTCGCCACCCAGGGCGTCCCGCACGCCCTCGGCACCCTCTCCCACTTCGGCGCCGTCGTCTGGTACACCGGCGCGGAGCGCCCCTCCGGGGCCGTCCAGCTCGCCGTCCGCTCCTACCTCAACGAGGGCGGCAAGCTGCTCAACGCGGGCGAGAAGACCGGCGGACTCACCCGGATCGGCCGGGCCGAGTCCAACGACTTCGCCCAGTACTGGCTCGGCGCCTATCACCGGGCCGGGCTGAACGGCCCGGCCTCCTTCGCCGGCGCCGGCCGCCTCGCCGGTCCGCCCACCGGGCTCGGCGCCGCCGCCGGCAACCCGCTCGACAACGCCGGCGCCTACACCGTCACCTCCGACACCCTCGACCCGGAGAAGTTCCCCCAGTTCGCTTCCAGCGCCCCGGCCGGCGACTACCCCGGGCTGCGCACCCCCTTCGAACCGGCCGAGGGCAGCTCCTTCGCCGCCGTCCGGCACGCCGACGACACCTGGGCCCGGCTCTCCAGGACCGTCGACCTCACCGGCACCACCGCCGCCGACGCGCCCCGGCTCGACTTCCAGGTCAGCTACGACACCGAGCCCGGCTACGACAACCTCGTCGTCGAGGCCCGCACCGTCGGCCAGGACGACTGGACGACCCTGCCCGACCGCAACGGCGGCACCTCGGCCGAACCGCCCGCCGACTGCGGCGAGGGCTACTACCTGAGGCTCCACCCCGCCCTCGGCCACTACCTCACCCTCGGCGAGAACGGTTGCGCGCCGACCGGCACCACCGGCGCCTGGAACGCCTTCACCGGCCCCTCCAACGGCTGGCGGCAGGCCTCCGTCGACCTCGCCGCCTACGCGGGCAAGCGGGTCGAGCTCTCCCTCTCGTACGTCTCCGACCCCGGCACCGGCGAGACCGGCGCCTTCGTCGACGACGTCCGGCTGGTCACCGCGGCCGGCACCGAACGCGAGGGCTTCGAGAGCTCGCTGGGCGCCTGGACCGTGCCCGGCGCCCCGGCCGGCAGCCCCGGCAACGACGCCGACTGGGCCCGCGCGCCGGCCCTGTTCCACTCCGTCGCCGCCGTCACCACCCGTGACACCGTCCTCCTCGGCTTCGGCCTGGAGCACGTCGGCTCGGACGCCGAGCGGCAGCGGCTCCTCGACCGCGCCCTCACCGCGCTCCGCCGCTGACGGAGAGTAGTGGGGACAAAGGTCCCAAGACGGCCCGTACCCGTTGGTAGGTACGGGCCGTCGGCCGTTTTCCGGTCACTTTCCGGGCTCGAACGGCTGCGCTCGATGTCACCCGGGGGCGCCCGGAGAGGTAGGGTCGTAAGCGGTCGGGGACATCCCAAAAAAATCAAGATCTCGCCGGTGTGACATTTCACCCGGCGTTCTCATACGAGGAGATCGGTTCGTGACGATCCGCGTAGGCATCAACGGCTTTGGCCGTATCGGTCGCAACTACTTCCGCGCGCTTCTTGAGCAAGGTGCCGACATCGAGGTCGTGGCCGTCAACGACCTGGGCGACACCGCGACCACGGCCCACCTGTTGAAGTACGACACCATCCTGGGCCGCCTCAAGGCTGAGGTCTCCCACACCGCCGACACCATCACCGTCGACGGACACACCATCAAGGTGCTGTCCGAGCGCAACCCCTCCGACATCCCGTGGGGCGAGCTCGGCGTCGACATCGTCATCGAGTCCACCGGCATCTTCACCAAGCGCGAGGACGCCGCCAAGCACCTCGCCGGCGGTGCCAAGAAGGTCCTCATCTCGGCTCCGGCCAAGGACGAGGACATCACCATCGTGATGGGCGTCAACCAGGACAAGTACGACCCGGCGAACCACGACGTCATCTCCAACGCGTCGTGCACCACCAACTGTGTCGCCCCGATGGCCAAGGTCCTCGACGAGAACTTCGGCATCGTCCGCGGCCTCATGACGACGGTCCACGCGTACACCAACGACCAGCGCATCCTGGACTTCCCGCACAAGGACCTGCGCCGCGCCCGCGCCGCCGCGGAGAACATCATCCCGACCACGACCGGTGCCGCGAAGGCCACCGCCCTGGTCCTCCCGCAGCTCAAGGGCAAGCTGGACGGCATCGCCATGCGCGTCCCGGTCCCCACCGGCTCCGCCACCGACCTGGTCGTCACCCTGGACCGCGAGGTCACCAAGGACGAGGTCAACGCCGCGTTCAAGAAGGCGGCCGAGGACGGCCCGCTCAAGGGCATCCTCTTCTACACCGAGGACCCGATCGTCTCCTCGGACATCGTCAGCGACCCGGCGTCGTGCACCTTCGACTCCTCCCTGACCATGGTCCAGGACGGCAACTCGGTCAAGATCCTCGGCTGGTACGACAACGAGTGGGGATACTCCAACCGTCTCGTCGACCTGACCACCTTCGTCGGCGACCAGCTCTGAGGTACTAGGGTTCAGCAGGGCAGGCTTTCGATGTGAGCAGGGCTCGGGCAGCGCGACGAAGCGCTGCGCGGGCCCTGTCTCGTGTGCTCCACCGCGTACCAAGGAGTCAGTAACAGATGAAGACGATCGACGAGCTTCTCGGCGAGGGCGTCGAGGGCAAGCGGGTGTTCGTCCGCGCCGATCTCAACGTGCCGCTCGACGGCACCACCATCACCGACGACGGCCGCATCCGCGCCGTCGTCCCCACGGTCAAGGCGCTCGCCGACGCCGGCGCCCGTGTCGTGGTCGCCTCCCACCTGGGCCGCCCCAAGGGCGCCCCGGACCCGGCGTTCTCCCTCGCCCCGGCCGCCGCGCGCCTCGGCGAACTGCTCGGCACCGAGGTGGCCTTCGCCACCGACACCGTCGGCGAGTCCGCCCGGGCGACCGTCGCGGGCCTGGCCGACGGCCGGGTGGCCGTCATCGAGAACCTGCGCTTCAACGCCGGCGAGACCTCGAAGGACGACGCCGAGCGCGACGCCTTCGCCGGACAGCTGGCCGCCCTCGCCGACGTCTACGTCGGCGACGGCTTCGGCGCCGTGCACCGCAAGCACGCCTCGGTCTACGACCTCCCGGGCAAGCTCCCGCACGCCGCCGGCTACCTCATCACCACCGAGGTCGGCGTCCTGAAGAAGCTGACCGAGGACGTCCGGCGGCCGTACGCGGTCGTCCTCGGCGGCGCCAAGGTCTCCGACAAGCTCGGCGTGATCGACCACCTCCTGGAGAAGGCCGACCGCATCCTCGTCGGCGGCGGCATGGCCTACACCTTCCTCAAGGCGCAGGGCCACGAGGTCGGCATCTCCCTCCTCCAGGAGGACCAGATCCCGGCCGTCAAGGAGTACCTCGCGCGGGCCGCGGACAAGGGCGTGGAGTTCGTCCTCCCCGTCGACGTCCTGATCTCGACCGAGTTCCCGGACCTCAAGACCAAGGCCCCGGCCCACCCCACCACGGTCGCCGCGGACGCCATCCCGGCCGACCAGGAGGGCCTGGACATCGGTCCGGAGACCCGCAAGCTCTACGCCTCGAAGCTCGCCGACGCGGCCACCGTCTTCTGGAACGGGCCGATGGGCGTCTTCGAGCACCCCGACTACGCCGAGGGCACCCGGGCCGTCGCCCAGGCGCTCGTCGACTCGCCGGCCTTCTCCGTGGTCGGCGGTGGCGACTCCGCCGCCGCCGTCCGGATCCTGGGCTTCGACGAGAACGCTTTCGGCCACATCTCGACCGGTGGCGGCGCCTCCCTCGAATACCTCGAGGGCAAGCAGCTCCCCGGCCTCGTCGCACTGGAGGACTGACCTTCCCATGACCACCCGCACCCCGCTGATGGCGGGCAACTGGAAGATGAACCTCAACCACCTGGAGGCCATCGCCCACGTCCAGAAGCTCGCCTTCACCCTCACCGACAAGGACTACGACGCCGTCGACGTCGCCGTCCTCGTCCCCTTCACCGACCTCCGCTCGGTGCAGACCCTGATCGACGGCGACAAGCTGAAGATCAAGTACGGCGCCCAGGACCTGTCGGCCCACGAGTCCGGCGCGTACACCGGCGAGATCTCCGGCGCCATGCTCGCCAAGCTGAACACCGCCTTCGTCGCGGTCGGCCACTCCGAGCGCCGGCAGTACCACGCCGAGTCCGACGAGCTGTGCAACGCCAAGGTGAAGGCCGCCTTCGCCCACGGCATCACGCCGATCCTCTGCGTCGGCGAGGAGCTGGACGTGCGCGAGGCCGGCAACGCCGTCGCGCACACCCTCGCCCAGGTCGAGGGCGGCCTCAAGGACGTCCCGGCCGAGCAGGCCGAGACGATCGTGGTCGCCTACGAGCCCGTGTGGGCCATCGGCACCGGCAAGGTCTGCGGCGCCGGCGACGCCCAGGAGGTCTGCGGGGCGATCCGCGGCAAGCTCGCGGAGCTGTACTCGCAGGACGTCGCCGACAAGATCCGCATCCAGTACGGCGGCTCCGTCAAGGGCGGCAACGTCGCCGAGATCATGGCGCAGCCCGACATCGACGGCGCCCTGGTCGGCGGTGCCTCGCTGGACGCGGACGAGTTCGTCAAGATCGTCCGTTTCCGCGACCAGTGACGATGTAGAGCGGCGGAGGCGATCCGTCGTACCCTTGCGGGGGTCGGGCAGGTGCCCGGCCCCCGTCCCTTTTCCAAGCTCCGAGGAAGTTGGTCCCGCCGTGGTTATGGGGTTCTCGATCGCCCTGATCGTCTTCAGCGGCCTGCTGATGCTGCTGGTGCTGATGCACAAGGGGAAGGGCGGCGGCCTCTCCGACATGTTCGGTGGCGGCATGCAGTCCTCCGTCGGCGGCTCCTCGGTCGCCGAGCGCAACCTCGACCGGATCACGGTCGTGGTCGGACTGCTCTGGTTCGCCTGCATTGTGGTGCTTGGTCTGCTCATGAAGCTGGACGGGTAACTCCGCACACTGGACGCGCGTTGGGCCTTCCGTAGACTGGGGCATCTTCGAGCACCATCACGCAGGGAGTTACGACCGTGGCAAGTGGCAACGCGATCCGGGGAAGCCGGGTCGGAGCGGGGCCGATGGGGGAGGCCGAGCGGGGCGAGTCGGCGCCGCGCCTCCGCATCTCCTTCTGGTGCTCGAACGGGCACGAGACCCAGCCGAGTTTCGCGAGCGACGCGCAGGTCCCGGACACCTGGGACTGCCCGCGCTGCGGCTTCCCGGCCGGTCAGGACCGGGACAACCCACCGGACCCCCCGCGCACCGAGCCGTACAAGACGCACCTCGCCTACGTGCGGGAGCGCCGCAGCGACGCCGACGGCGAGGCCATCCTCGCCGAAGCGCTCGCCAAGCTCCGGGGCGAGATCTGAACACCGGACGAACAGCAGCCGAAGGGCCCCGTACGCGAACCAGCTTCGCGCACAGGGCCCTTCGTCGTGTCCGGGTCCGATGGCGCGGATCGCCCCGCGCGATCAATTAGGTTGGAGGAGCAGCGGGGCAGAAACGTGAGAGAAGAAGTGGGCGATGTCCGAAATGACCACTGAAGGACGCATCAGGCTCAACCGGCTGCCGGAGTGGGCGGCCCTCGGCAAGCACCGGGAGCAGCTGGGCGGCACCCATCTGCGCGAGCTGTTCGCGGCCGACCCGGAGCGAGGCACCCGCTACACCCTGCGGGTCGGCGACCTCCACCTGGACTACTCCAAGCAGCTCGTCACCGACGAGACGCTGGAGCTGCTGCGCGAGCTGGCCGCCGCCACCGACGTCGCCGGACTGCGCGACGCCATGTTCCGCGGCGAGAAGATCAACACCACCGAGGACCGGGCCGTCCTCCACACCGCGCTGCGCGCCCCCCGCGGGGCCGTGATCGAGGTCGACGGCGAGAACGTCGTCCCCGAGGTCCACGCCGTCCTCGACAAGATGGCCGGCTTCGCCGACCAGGTCCGCTCCGGTGCCTGGACCGGCCACACCGGCAGGCCGATCAGGAACATCGTCAACATCGGCATCGGCGGCTCCGACCTCGGCCCCGCCATGGCCTACGAGGCGCTGCGCGCCTACACCCAGCGGGACCTGACGTTCCGTTTCGTCTCCAACGTCGACGGCGCCGACCTCCACGAGGCCGTCCGCGACCTCGACCCGGCCGAGACCCTCTTCATCGTCGCCTCGAAGACCTTCACCACCATCGAGACGGTCACCAACGCCACCTCCGCCCGCGACTGGCTGCTCAGCGGTCTCGGGGCCGGCCAGGAGGCCGTCGCGAAGCACTTCGTGGCGCTGTCGACCAACGCCGAGCGGGTCGAGGAGTTCGGCATCGACACGGCGAACATGTTCGAGTTCTGGGACTGGGTCGGCGGCCGCTACTCGTACGACTCCGCCATCGGCCTGTCCCTGATGATCGCCATCGGGCCGGACCACTTCCGCGCCATGCTCGACGGCTTCCACCTCGTCGACGAGCACTTCCGCACCGCCCCGCCCGAGGAGAACGCGCCGCTCCTCCTCGGCCTCCTCGGCGTCTGGTACGGCGGCTTCTTCGACGCCCAGTCGCACGCCGTCCTGCCGTACTCCCACTACCTGTCCAAGTTCACCGCCTACCTCCAGCAGCTCGACATGGAGTCCAACGGCAAGTCCGTGGACCGCCAGGGCGAGCCGGTCGACTGGCAGACCGGCCCGGTCGTCTGGGGCACCCCCGGCACCAACGGGCAGCACGCCTACTACCAGTTGATCCACCAGGGCACCAAGCTCATCCCCGCCGACTTCATCGGCTTCGCCCGGCCCGTCGACGACCTGCTGCCCGGCCTGGTCCCCCAGCACGACCTGCTGATGGCCAACTTCTTCGCGCAGACCCAGGCCCTCGCCTTCGGCAAGACGCCCGAGGAGGTACGGGCCGAGGGCGTGCCGGAGGAGCTCGTCCCGCACAAGACCTTCCAGGGCAACCACCCCACCACCACCCTCCTCGCCGACGCCCTCACCCCCTCGGTGCTCGGCCAGCTGGTGGCGCTCTACGAGCACAAGGTCTTCGTCCAGGGCGCGGTCTGGAACATCGACTCCTTCGACCAGTGGGGCGTCGAGCTGGGCAAGGTCCTCGCCAAGCGGATCGAGCCCGCCCTGACCGGTGACGGCGACACCGACGGCCTCGACGGCTCCACCGCGGCCCTCGTCGCCGCCTACCGCGCCCTGCGCGGCAGGAGCTGACCGATGGCGGGGGAGAACGCGGTGCGGCTGCGGCCGCCCAGGAACGCGGTGGACCGCAGGGCCGTCGGCTGGTGGAGCGCCCAGTGCCTCCTCGCCGCCGGCCTCCCGGCCGCCGTCCTGGCCGTGCTGGGCCTGCTGATCGAACCGGCCCGGACCTGGCTGCTCGGCACGGCCGTCGTCCTGGTCGCGCTCGGGGTCGCCTGCACCGCGTTCTTCCCCGCCTGGTGGTTCCGGGTGCACCGCTGGGAGGTGACCGACGAGGCCGTGTACGTCCGCACCGGAGCCCTGTGGCAGGAGTGGCGGATCGCCCCCATGTCCCGGATCCAGACCGTGGACACCGTACGCGGCCCGCTGGAACAGCTCTTCGGCCTGGCCACCGTCACCGTCACCACCGCCTCCTCCAAGGGCGCGCTGCGGGTCGAGGGGCTCGACCACGAACTCGCCGCCGACCTCGCCGAACGGCTCACCGCGCTCACCCGGGCCACCCCCGGGGACGCCACGTGACCGCCGGGCCCGAGGGGGAGTGGCGGCGGCTCGACCCGCGCACCCTCCTCGTCACCGCCGCCGTGTTCTGCGGGGTCGCCGCCGGCGCCGGGGTGCCGATCGCCGCCGGACTGGCCGGCGGCCGGCCGCTGTGGCAGGCCGTGGCCTGGGTCCTCGCCGGCGCCGTCCTCCTCGTCGGCGGCGGCACCGCCGCCGACTGGGTCCGCTGCCGCCGCACCCGCTACCGCGTCGGCCCCGACCGGGTCGACCTCCACACCGGCCTGCTCCTCCTCAAGCGCCGCTCCCTGGCCCGCGACCGGATCCGCACCGTCGACCTCACGGCCAACCCGCTCCAGCGGGTCCCCGGCCTCGTCAAGGTCCGCATCGGCACCGGCGAGTCCACCGGCGGCGGCGAGTCCACCCTCGAACTCGAACTCGTCACCCGCGCCGAGGGCGAACGGCTCCGCCGCGAGCTCCTCGCCCGCCCCGCCGCCACCGGGGCCGATCCCGCCCACGACGGCACCCTCGCCGTCCTCGACCCCCGCTGGATCCGCTACGCCCCGGTCTCCTTCGTCGCCCCCGCCCTCGGCGGCGCCGCCGCGGGGGCCGTCCTGCAGGTCAGCGAGTGGTTCGGCGCCCAGGCCGAGGTCATCGACTGGATAGGGGACCGCTTCCAGGAGGTCTCGCTGCCCTGGATGATCGTCGATCTCCTCCTCCTCGCCACCGCCGCCGGCGCCGTCGGCGCCCTCGGCCTGTGGATCGAGATGTGGTGGAACCACCGGCTGGAGCGCGAGCCCGGCGGCACCCTCCGGGTCCGCAGGGGCCTGTTCACCGCCCGCTCGGTCACCCTGGAGGAGCGCCGGCTGCGCGGCGTCGAGCTCGTCGAACCCCTCGGCGTCCGGCTCCTCGGCGCCGCCCGGGTCGACGCCGTCGCCACCGGGCTCGCCGAGGACGACGACGAGAAGCACACCGACCTCAAGACGCTGCTGCCGGCCGCGCCCCGGGCCGTCGCCGACCGGGTCGCCGCCGAGGTCCTGCGCGAGACCGAGCCGCCCACCTCCGCCCCGCTCACCGCCCACCCCCGTGCCGCCCGCGCCCGCAGGCTCCGATGGGCGCTCGCCGCCGTCCTGCTCCCCGCCGCCGTCCTCGCCCTCCTGGGGGCGCTCCTCACGCCGGTGCTGCTGTACGTGGCGGCCGGCTGGACCGTCGTCCTCGCCCCGCTCGCCGTGCTCCTCGCCCGGGACGCGTACCGCTCCCTCGGGCACACCGTCAGCGGCGGCTATCTGGTGACCCGTTCGGGCTCCGTGCGCCGGGCCACCGTCGCCCTCCAGCGGACCGGGATCATCGGCTGGACGGTCAAGCAGTCGTACTTCCAGCGCCGCGCCGGGATCCTCACCCTCACCGCCACCACGGCCGCCGGAGAGGGCGCCTACGACGTCCTGGACGCGGGCGAGGACCAGGGCCTCGCCCTCGCCGACGAGGCCGTCCCGGGGCTGCTCACGCCCTTCCTGGTCCGCGCCGGAACGCCGGAGGCCCGGTCCACCGCGAGGTGAACCGGGCCTCCGTACGGGGGGATCAGGCCGAGGCCGGCGGATACAGGCTCCGCGGCAGCTCCGAGGCCGCCGCCGCGTCCATCAGCCACAGCGTGCGCGAGCGGCCGCGGGCGCCGGCCGCGGGGGCCTGCACCTCGCCCGCGCCGGACAGCGCGAGGGCCGCCGCCTTCGCCTTGTCCTCGCCCGCCGCGAGCAGCCAGACCTCCTTCGCCGCCCGGATCGCCGGGAGGGTCAGGGAGATCCGGGTGGGCGGCGGCTTGGGCGCGCCGTGCACGCCGACGACCGTCCGCTCGGTCTCCCGGACCGCGGGCAGCTCCGGGAAGAGCGAGGCCACGTGGGTGTCCGGGCCGACGCCCAGCATCAGCACGTCGAAGGCGGGCACGCCGGCGCGGTCCTCCGGGGCGGCCGCGGCGGCCAGTTCGGCCGCGTAGCCCGCCGCGGCGGCGTCCGCGTCGTCGCCGTACGGCCCGTCGGAGGCCGGCATGGCGTGCACCCGGGCCGGGTCCAGCGGGACCCGGTCGAGCAGCGCCGCGCGGGCCTGGGTGACGTTCCGCTCGGGGTCGCCCTCGGGCAGGAACCGCTCGTCGCCCCACCACAGGTCGAGCCGCGACCAGTCGATCGCGTCCCGGGCGGGGGCCGTGCCGAGCGCGGCGAGCAGCCCGTTGCCGTTGCGGCCGCCCGTCAGCACGACCGAGGCCGCGCCGCGGGAGGACTGCGCGTCCACGATCCGGGTGATCAGCCGGGCCGCGGCGGCCTCGGCCATCAGCTCCTTGTCCCGGTGGACCACCAGCTGCGGAGTGCTCACTTGGCCGCCGCCTTCTTCGCCGGGGCCTTCTTGGCGGGAGCCTTCTTCGCGGGCTCCCCGGCGGCCTCGGGAGCGGCCTCCGGCTCGGCGGCCGTGACGTCCGGGGCGGGCGCCTCCGGCGCGGGGGCGGTGATGGCCGCCTCCTCGTCGAGCCGCTCCAGGCCGAACCGCAGCGAGGCCGCGTAGGTGTCGTCCGGGTCGAGCCGGCGCAGCTCCTCGGCGATCAGCTCGGCCGTCTCGCGCCGCTTGAGCGCCACCGCGCGGTCCGGCTGCCCCTCTATGGAGAGGGTCGCGAGCGAGCCGTCGGGCCGGTCGAGCACGATCGGTCCGGCGCTGGTCTCCAGCCGTACGGAGGTGAGGCCGGGCCCCGCCGACTTCGAGCGCCGCACCGGCACCTTCAGCCGCTCGGCCAGCCACATCGCGAGCAGTTCGACGCTGGGGTTGAACTCCTCGCCCTCCACGTCGGCCGAGGTCACCTTGCAGTGGACCTGGTCGAGCGCGGCGGCCAGCATCGAGCGCCACGGGGTGATCCGGGTCCACGACAGGTCCGTGTCGCCGGGGGTGTAGGTGTCCGCGCGCGCGGTCAGCTCCTCGATGGGCTGCTCGGCGGCGTACGTGTCGGTCACCCGGCGCTGGGCGAGGGCGCCCAGCGGGTCGTTCGCCGGGTCGGTCGGCGCGTTCACCGGCCACCAGACGACGACGGGGGCGTCCGGGAGGAGCAGCGGCAGCACCACCGACTGGGCCTGGTCGACGACCTCGCCGTACAGCCGGAGGACCACCGTCTCGCCGGAACCGGCGTCGGCGCCGAGGCGGACCTCGGCGTCGAGCCGGGTGTTGGCGCGGTCCCGCGGCGAGCGCGAGACCCGCTTGATCACCACGAGGGTCCGCGAGGGGTGCTCGCGGGACGCCTCGTTGGCCGCCTTCAGCGCGTCGTAGGCGTTCTCCTCGTCGGTGACGATCACGAGGGTGAGCACCATGCCGACGGCCGGGGTGCCGATAGCCCGCCGCCCGAGCACCAGCGCCTTGTTGATCTTGGAGGACGTGGTGTCCGTCAGGTCGGTCTTCATGGCCGGCGCCAGCTCCTGCCGTCTCGTGCGAGCATCTCGTCCGCCTCGACGGGACCCCAGGTCCCGGACTCGTACTGGGCGGGCTTGCCGTGCTTGTCCCAGTACTGCTCGATCGGGTCGAGGATCTTCCAGGACAGCTCGACCTCCTCCACGCGCGGGAAGAGGTTGGAGTCGCCCAGCAGGACGTCCAGGATGAGCCGCTCGTACGCCTCGGGGCTGGACTCGGTGAAGGACTCGCCGTAGGCGAAGTCCATCGACACGTCCCGGATCTCCATCTGGGTGCCCGGCACCTTGGAACCGAAGCGGACGGTGACGCCCTCGTCCGGCTGGACCCGGATGACGATGGCGTTGCGGCCCAGCTCCTCCGTCGACGTGTGGTCGAAGGGGGAGTGCGGGGCGCGCTGGAAGACCACCGCGATCTCGGTGACCCGGCGGCCGAGGCGCTTGCCGGTGCGCAGGTAGAAGGGGACGCCCGCCCAGCGGCGGTTGTCGATCTCCAGCTTGACCGCCGCGTAGGTGTCGGTCTTCGACTGGGGGTCGATGCCCTCTTCCTGGAGGTAGCCGACGGCCTTGGCGCCGCCCTGCCAGCCGGCCGCGTACTGTCCGCGGACGGTGGTCTTCGCCAGGTCCTTGGGCAGCCGGACGGCGCCCAGCACCTTGGTCTTCTCGGCGGCGAGCGCGTCGGCGTCGAAGGAGGCGGGCTCCTCCATCGCGGTCAGCGCGAGCAGCTGGAGCAGGTGGTTCTGGATGACGTCACGGGCGGCGCCGATGCCGTCGTAGTAGCCGGCGCGGCCGCCGATGCCGATGTCCTCGGCCATGGTGATCTGCACGTGGTCGACGTACGACCGGTTCCAGATCGGCTCGAAGAGGGTGTTGGCGAAGCGGAGCGCCAGGATGTTCTGGACGGTCTCCTTGCCGAGGTAGTGGTCGATGCGGAAGACCGCCTCGGGCGGGAAGACCTCGTGGACGACCTCGTTGAGCTCCTTGGCGGAGGTCAGGTCGTGGCCGAAGGGCTTCTCGATGACGGCGCGGCGCCAGGAGCCGTTCTTCTGGTCGGCCAGGCCGTGCTTCTTCAGCTGCTGGACGACGAGCGGGAAGAACTTCGGCGGCACGGACAGGTAGAAGGCGAAGTTGCCCCCGGTGCCCTGCGCCTTGTCCAGCTCCTCGATGGTGTCCTTGAGCTGCTCGAACGCCTCGTCGCTGTCGAAGTCGCCCTGGACGAAGCGCATCCCCTGGATGAGCTGCTGCCAGACCTCCTCGCGGAAGGGGGTGCGGGCGTGCTGCTTGACCGCGTCGTGGACCTCCTGCGCGAAGTCCTCGTCCTGCCACTCCCGACGGGCGAAGCCGACGAGCGAGAAGCCCGGCGGCAGCAGGCCGCGGTTGGCCAGGTCGTAGACGGCGGGCATCAGCTTCTTACGGGACAAATCGCCCGTGACGCCGAAGATGACCAGGCCCGACGGCCCCGCGATGCGCGGGAGCCGTCGGTCTGCGGCGTCACGGAGCGGGTTGGCTCCGTGGACGGTGCTCAAAGTGGTCAGGCCTCCGAAGGGACGCGGCGCGCGAGCTCCGCCTCGGTCGAGCTGAGCAGGTCGTTCCAGGACGCCTCGAACTTCTCGACGCCCTCGTCCTCCAGGAGCTGGACCACGTCGTCGTAGCTGATGCCCAGCTTCTCGACGGCCGCCAGCTCGGCGCGGGACTGCTCGTACGTCCCGCGGATGGTGTCACCGGTGACCTCGCCGTGGTCGGCGGTGGCCTCCATGGTGGCCTCCGGCATGGTGTTCACCGTGCCGGGGGCGACCAGGTCCACGACGTACAGCGTGTCCTTGTACGCCGGGTCCTTGACGCCGGTCGAGGCCCACAGCGGACGCTGCTTGTTGGCCTGCGCCTTGTCCAGGGCGGCCCAGCGCTCGGAGGAGAAGACCTCCTCGTACGCCTCGTAGGCCAGCCGGGCGTTGGCCAGCGCGGCCTTGCCCTTGAGCGCCTCGGCCTCGTCGGTACCGATGCCGTCCAGGCGCTTGTCGATCTCCGTGTCCACGCGGGAGACGAAGAAGGAGGCCACCGAGTGGATCTCGGAGAGGTCGAGGCCGCGCTCGCGGGCCTTCTCCAGACCCGCCAGGTAGGCGTCCATGACCGCGCGGTAGCGCTCCAGCGAGAAGATCAGCGTCACGTTGACGCTGATGCCGAGGCCGATGACCTCGGTGATCGCCGGCAGGCCCGCCTTGGTGGCCGGGATCTTGATGAGGGTGTTGGGGCGGTCCACCAGCCAGGCCAGCTGCTTGGCCTCGGCGATGGTGGCGACCGTCTCGTGGGCCAGACGGGGGTCGACCTCGATCGACACCCGGCCGTCCTGGCCGTCGGTCGCGTCGAAGACCGGGCGCAGGATGTCGGCGGCGTCGCGGACGTCCGCCGTCGTGATCATGCGGATGGCCTCGTCCACGGTCACCTTGCGGGCGGCCAGGTCGGCGAGCTGCTGCTCGTAACCGTCACCCGAGGTGATCGCCTTCTGGAAGATCGACGGGTTGGTGGTGACACCGACCACGTGCGACTGGTCGATCAGCTCGGCCAGGTTGCCGGACGTGATGCGCTTGCGCGACAGGTCGTCCAGCCAGATCGCGACGCCTTCGTCGGAGAGGCGCTTGAGAGCGTCTGTCATGAGAGTTGCATCTCCAAAAGTCGTACGTATCCGCGTCAGCGCGCGGCGGCGGCGATCGATTCCCGGGCGGCGGCGGCCACGGCCTCCGGCGTGAAACCGAACTCACGGAAGAGGACCTTGGCGTCGGCCGAGGCACCGAAGTGCTCCAGCGAGACGATCCGGCCCGCGTCGCCGACGTACTTGTGCCACGTCAGGCCGACACCGGCCTCGACCGCGACGCGCGCCTTCACCGACGGCGGCAGGACGGAGTCCTTGTACGCCTGGTCCTGCTCCTCGAACCACTCCACGGACGGCATCGAGACGACCCGGGTCGGGACGCCCTCCGCCTGGAGCGCCTCACGGGCCTCGACGGCCAGGTGCACCTCGGAGCCGGTCGCGATGATCACGACCTGCGCGGTGCCGCCCTCGGCGTCGAACAGCACGTAGCCGCCCTTGGCCGCGTCCTCGTTCGGCGCGTAGGTCGGCACGCCCTGCCGGGTCAGCGCCAGACCGTGCGGCGCGCCCTTCAGGTACTCGCGGGTGTGCCGCTTCATGATCTCGCGCCAGGCGATCGCCGTCTCGTTGGCGTCGGCCGGGCGGACCACGTTCAGCCCCGGGATGGCGCGCAGCGAGGCCAGGTGCTCCACCGGCTGGTGGGTCGGGCCGTCCTCGCCGAGGCCGATCGAGTCGTGCGTCCACACGTAGGTGACCGGCACGTGCATCAGGGCCGACAGGCGCACCGCGTTGCGCATGTAGTCCGAGAAGACCAGGAAGGTGCCGCCGTAGATGCGGGTGTTGCCGTGCAGCGCGATGCCGTTCATCTCCGCGGCCATGGCGTGCTCGCGGATGCCGAAGTGGATCGTGCGGCCGTACGGGTGGGCCTCGGGCAGCGGGTTGCCCTCGGGGAGGAAGGACGACGCCTTGTCGATCGTCGTGTTGTTCGAGCCCGCGAGGTCGGCCGAGCCGCCCCACAGCTCGGGGACGACCTCGCCCAGCGCCTGGAGCACCTTGCCCGAGGCGGCACGGGTGGCGACGCTCTTGCCCGCCTCGAAGACCGGGAGCTTCTCCTCCCAGCCGGCCGGCAGCTCGTTCGCCTGGATCCGGTCGAACTCGGCGGCGCGCTCGGGGTTGGCCGCACGCCACTCGGCGAGCTGCTTCTCCCAGGCGGCGCGGGCCTCGGCGCCGCGGTCGCCCAGCGCGCGGGTGTGGCCGATGACCTCGTCGGTGACCTCGAAGGTCCGTTCCGGGTCGAAGCCCAGGACGCGCTTGGTGGCCGCGACCTCCTCGTCGCCGAGCGCCGAGCCGTGCGCGGCCTCGGTGTTCTGCGCGTTCGGCGCGGGCCAGGCGATGATCGAGCGCATCGCGATGAAGGACGGGCGCCCGGTCTCGGCCTCGGCCGCGCGGATCGCCGCGTACAGCCCGGCCGGGTCCAGGTCGCCGTTCTCCTGCGGCTCCACGCGCTGCACGTGCCAGCCGTACGCCTCGTACCGCTTCAGCGTGTCCTCGGAGACGGCGGTCTCGGTGTCGCCCTCGATCGAGATGTGGTTGTCGTCCCACAGCAGGATCAGATTGCCGAGCTTCTGGTGGCCCGCGAGCGAGGACGCCTCGGAGGAGATGCCCTCCTGGAGGCAGCCGTCACCGGCGATCACGTAGACGTTGTGGTCGAAGGGGGAGGTGCCGGGGGCCGCCTCCGGGTCGAAGAGACCGCGCTCGTAGCGGGCGGCCATCGCCATGCCCACCGCGTTCGCGACACCCTGGCCCAGCGGGCCGGTGGTGGTCTCGACGCCGGCCGTGTGGCCGTACTCCGGGTGACCCGGGGTCTTCGAGCCCCAGGTGCGGAACGCCTTGAGGTCGTCCAGCTCCAGACCGAAGCCACCCAGGTACAGCTGGGTGTACAGGGTCAGGGAGGAGTGGCCCGCGGAGAGCACGAACCGGTCGCGCCCGACCCACTGGGGGTCGGACGGGTCGTGGCGCATCACCTTCTGGAAGAGGGTGTACGCGGCCGGCGCGAGGCTCATCGCCGTACCGGGATGGCCGTTGCCGACCTTCTGTACGGCGTCCGCGGCCAGGATGCGGGCGGTGTCGACGGCCCGCTGGTCCAATTCGGTCCACTGGAGGTCTGTGGTGGTCGGCTTAGTGCTCACCCTGGGTCAGGGCTCCTCTCCACATGTCTGTAGCCGGTGACTGAGGGTGTACCGGCGTTGTCGAGCCTACCCCCGAAAAAGCCCCCTCTTTTCGTGTCCATGCCCCTCAAATGAGCGGACAGAGCAAGAGTGCCGGTGGCCGTGGCGCTTCGCCTCCCGAACGGCGCGCCGAAGGGTGTCCGTCCCTTGATACGGGGAGGGACGCGGGCCCGCCACGAGCGGCGGGGCGCGCCCGGGAGTGAGCCCCGCCAACACGACCCCACCCCCGCGAAGATCGGCGTCTGGGCAACGTCTACAGTGGCGTGGTACGCGCAAGTTTCACCCCGTCTTTATCCGGGGAACTTGCTGGGAATTTCTCTGTCAGGGGTGTGCGTGACGGCCGTCGAGTCCCGACCCGCAGGGGTCGTCTTGACTCCCAGCCCGGGGGGCCATCGGCCGTTCGGGGCCCGCGTCAAGGCATTCGTGGCGCTGACCAAGCCGCGGATCATCGAACTGCTCCTCATCACCACCGTTCCGGTGATGTTCCTCGCCGAGCAGGGCGTGCCGGACCTGTGGCTGGTGCTCGCCACCTGCTTCGGCGGCTACCTGTCGGCCGGCGGCGCCAACGCGCTGAACATGTACATCGACCGCGACATCGACGCGCTGATGGACCGCACCGCGCAGCGCCCGCTGGTCACCGGCATGGTCTCGCCGCGCGAGGGCCTGGTCTTCGGCATCACCCTCGCCGTCGTCTCCACCCTCTGGTTCGGCCTGCTCGTCAACTGGCTCTCCGCCTGGCTCTCGCTCGGCGCGCTCCTCTTCTACGTGGTCGTCTACACGATGATCCTGAAGCGGCGCACCGCGCAGAACATCGTCTGGGGCGGCATCGCCGGCTGCCTGCCGGTCCTCATCGGCTGGTCCGCGGTCACGAACTCGATGTCCTGGGCCGCCGTCGTCCTCTTCATGGTCATCTTCTTCTGGACGCCGCCGCACTACTGGCCGCTGTCGATGAAGGTGAAGGAGGACTACGCGCGCGTGGGCGTGCCGATGCTGCCCGTGGTCGCCTCCAACAAGGTCGTCGCCAAGCAGATCGTCCTCTACAGCTGGGTCATGGTGGCGGTCTCGCTGCTGCTCACCCCGCTGGGCTACACCGGCTGGTTCTACACCTCCGTCGCCCTCGCCACCGGCGGCTGGTGGCTGTGGGAGGCGCACGGCCTGCTGAACCGCGCCAAGGCCGAGGTCACCGGCGCCAAGCTCAAGGAGATGCGCCTCTTCCACTGGTCCATCACCTACGTCTCGCTGCTCTTCGTGGCGGTCGCGGTGGACCCCTTCCTCCGCTAGGGCTTGTCTGACCATTCCCGTCGGGTCCGGCCCGTCCGGCACGCACGCTCGCCGCACGGCCGAAACGCCCAAGTAGCTCCTTCCCCGAGCTCTCGGCTTCGCTCGAGCAGGGGAGACCCCATCCGAGGGCGCCCCGGCCGCACGCCGATCGCACGCACCGGACGCCCCGGCCTGATCCGACGCCAATGGTCAGACAGGCCCTAGGCGCACCGGCTCCGACGGCCGGGTCGTGTGGGCTGTCCCACGCGGCCCGGCCGTCGCCAGTCGATCTACCGCTCGGTAGCATCCTTGCCATGGCAGACACCACGGAAGACACCACGGCCGTCTCCCCGCGCGCCGAGCGCAAGGCGGCCAAGCTGGCCAAGGAGATCCGCGCCTTCGGCAAGGAGCACGGCGGCGTCGAGGGCCAGCTCGCCCACATCGGCCAGGCCGGCACCCGGATCGTCCTCGTCGGCGAGGACGGCGGCTGGGGCGACCTGGTGGCCCCCACCCACGCGATCGCGCGGCAGGCCGCCGAGAAGGCCGAGCTGACCCTGCACGACGAGTTCGACGGCGAGTTCGCCGCCAAGGTCGTCACCGGCCCGTACGAGTGGACCCGGATGGCCGGCATCCAGCTCGGCGGGGCCGCCAACGCCTGAACCCGCCGACGGCCCGGCCGCAGGCAACAACCTCGCGAGGGGCTCACCCGTTAGGACGTGTGGAGACACGCCCACGCAGGGAGCCCCCCGAGATGATCGACACGCCGCGCCTGGTGGACCAGTACTGCCACGGGGTGCTCCGGACGGAGCTGGGCCTCGGCACCTTCGAGGCCCACCTCGGCCCGGCCGCCGTCCTGCCGGCCTCCGGCACGACCTTCTTCGACACCCAGACGGGCTTCGCCGTACGGCGCTGGTGCCCGCCGCTGCTCGGTCTCGAAGCGCACTGCCCGCCCGCCCGCTACCTCGCCCGGCGCCGCGAGCTCGGCGTCGCCGAGACCGGCCGCCGGCTGCTGCGGGCCGCCGGCATCGCCACCTACCTCGTCGACACCGGCCTTCCCGGCGACCTCACCGGGCCCGCCGAACTGGCCGCCGCCGGCGCCGCCCGCGCCCACGAGATCGTCCGCCTGGAACCCCTAGCCGAGCAGGTCGCCGACACCTCCGGCACCGTCGACGGCTTCCTCGCCAACCTCACCGAGGCCGTCCAGGACGCCGCCGTGCGCTCCGTGGCCTTCTCCTCGGTCTCCGCCCCGCGCTGCGTCCTCGGCGCCGACCCGGAGGCCCCCGGGCGCGCCGAGACCCGCCGCGCCGCCGGCCGCTGGCTCGCCGGCCGGCCCGTCGGCGGGCCCCTCGACTCGCCGGTGCTGCTGCGCCGCCTGCTGCGGATCGCGGTGGGCGCGGGCCGCCCGCTCCAGCTGCACACCGGGGACCGCGACCCGGCCGCCCTGCGCGGCTTCGCCGCCGCCACCGCAGGGCTCGGCGCCGACCTCGTCCTGCTGCACGGCTCGCCGCACCACCGGACGGCGGCCCGGATGGCCGGGGTCTTCCCGCACGTCTACGCGGACCTGGGCGCCGCCCTGGCGCACACCGGGGCACGGGCGGCGGACGTCCTCGCCGAGGTCCTGGAGCTGGCCCCCTTCGGCAAGCTGCTCTACTCCAGCGGCGCCTGCGGCCTGCCCGAACTGCACGTGGTCGCCGCCAGCGCCTTCCGGGCCGCCCTCGGCCGGGTGCTGGGCGCCTGGGTCCTGGACGGCGCCTGGTCGCGCACCGACGCCCAGCGGGTCGCCTCGATGATCGCCGCGGACAACGCGACGCGGGTCTACCGGCTGGGGTGAGCGGCCGGTGGACCCGCGTCGGGGGTGCGGGGAAGCGTCAGGCCGAGGCCAGCTCCGGGTCCGCCTGGGCCGGGATCTCCGCCGTCGGCAGCGGTCGCTCGCGCAGGCTCAGGGCCAGGCGGAGCACCGCGATCCACATCAGCGAGGAGCCGAGCATGTGGGCGGCGACGAGGAGCTCGGGGACGCCGGTGAAGTACTGGACGTAACCGATGGCGCCCTGTGCGAGGACCACGACCAGCAGGTCGCGGGCGCGGGCGCGGGTGTCGTCCGGGGCGTCGACGACGCGCAGGACCAGCCACATGGCGACGGCGAGGGCGCAGACGGCCCAGGCGGCGACGGCGTGGAGGTGGGCGGCGTTCGTCCAGTCCCACGGCATGCGGGGCACGTCGCTGCTGTCGCCCGCGTGCTTGCCGGCGCCGGTCACCGTGGTGCCCAGCACGATCAGCAGGCCCGAGACGATCGTGATCGCCCAGGACAGCTTCCGTACCGGCCCCGGCACGCGCGGACGCGGGGCGGTGTCGCCCTCGCCGGTCCGGTGCCAGGTGATCACGGCGACGGTCAGCAGCGCGTTGGCGGCCAGGAAGTGACCGGCCACGGTCCACGGGTTGAGGCCCATCCAGACGGTGATGCCGCCGATGACGGCGTTGCTCATCACGATCCAGAACTGCGCCCAGCCCCAGCGGGTGAGGCCGCGGCGCCACGGCTTGGTCGAGCGGGCGGCGACGATCGCCCAGCCGACGGCGGCCGACAGGACGTAGGTCAGCATCCGGTTGCCGAACTCGATCAGCCCGCGGTAGCCCTGCTCGGGCGTCACGATCAGGCTGTCGTCCGTGCACTTGGGCCAGGTGTCGCAGCCGAGACCGGAACCGGTCAGCCGGACCGCGCCACCCGTGACGATGATGAGCACGCTCATCACGACGGCGGAGAGCGCGGCGCGCCGGAGGATCCGGGGGGACGGCGTCCAGCGCTGGGCGATGAAGGCGAGGGGGGTCTGCACGGGCCCTATCGTAGGCGCGGGCTTGTGCACGCTTTCACGAGGGGTGGCTTGTCGGGAAACGTCACCCTCTGAGTCCCCTCCGCTACTCCCAGCGGAAGAGCTTCGCGGCCGCGCCGAGGCCCAGGACGGCCCAGACGGCGAGGATCCCGGCGTCCGCCCACGGCATGCCCGCGCCGTCCCGCAGGACGTCCCTGAGGCCGTCGGAGAGGGCCGAGATCGGCAGCAGCGCGAGGACGTCCCCGGCCGCGCCGAACTTCTCCAGCGGGACGATCACCCCGCCGCCGACCAGGAGCAGCAGGAAGACCAGGTTGGCGGCGGCGAGGGTGGCCTCGGCCTTGAGCGTGCCGGCCATGAGGAGCCCGAGCCCGGAGAAGGCCGCGGTGCCGAGGACCAGGAGGAGCAGTACGGCGAGCGGGTTGCCGTGCGGGGACCAGCCCAGGCCGAACGCGATGGCGGTCAGCAGGACGATCTGGAGGACCTCGGTGACCAGGACGGCGAGCGTCTTGGCGGTCATCAGGGCCCGGCGGGGCAGCGGGGAGGCGCCCAGCCGCTTGAGGACGCCGTAGCGGCGCTCGAAGCCGGTGGCGATGGCCTGGCCGGTGAAGGCGGTGGACATCACGGCGAGCGCGAGGACGCCGGGGGCGAGGAAGTCCACGGCCTTCCCCTCGCCCGTGTCGACGACGTCGACGGTCGAGAACAGCACCAGCAGGAGGGAGGGGATGATCACCGTGAGGAGGAGCTGCTCGCCGTTGCGGAGCAGCATCCGGGTCTCCAGGGCGGTCTGCGCCGCGATCATCCGTCCGACGGGGGCGGCCCCCGGCTTCGGCGCGTACGTACCGGCGCTCATGCGCGCAGCTCCTTGCCGGTCAGTTCGAGGAAGACGTCTTCGAGGGTGTGGCGTTCGACCGAGATGCGGTCGGGCATCACGCCGTGCTGGGCGCACCAGGTGGTGACGGTGGCGAGCAGCTGGGGGTCGACGGTGCCGGTGATGCGGTACGTGCCGGGGAGCGGCTCGGCGGCCTGGGTGCCGTCCGGGAGCGCCTTGAGCAGCGAGCCGAGGTCGAGGCCGGCGCGGCCGGTGAAGCGGAGGGTGTTCTCGGCGCCGCCGCGGCAGAGCCGTTCGGGGCTGCCCTGGGCGGCGACCCGGCCGCCGTCGACGATGGCGACGTCGTCGGCGAGCTCCTCGGCCTCCTGCATGAAGTGGGTGGTGAGGACGACGGTGACGCCGTCGGCGCGCAGCTCGCGGACGAGGTCCCAGGTGGCGCGGCGGGCCTGCGGGTCGAGGCCGGCGGTGGGTTCGTCGAGGAAGACGAGTTCGGGGCGGCCGACGACGGCCATGGCGAGGGCGAGCCGCTGCTGCTGGCCGCCGGAGAGCCGCCGGTAGGTCGTACGGCCGCAGGAGCCGAGGCCGAGGCGCTCGATCAGGGCGTCGACGTCGAGCGGGTGGGCGTGCAGCTTCGCCATGTGGCGGAGCATCTCGTCGGCGCGGGCGCCGGAGTAGACGCCGCCGGACTGGAGCATCACGCCGACGCGGGGGCGCAGGGCGGCGGCGTCGGCGCGCGGGTCGAGGCCGAGGACGCGGACGGTGCCGGCGTCCGGCTTCCGGTAGCCCTCGCAGGTCTCGATCGTGGTGGTCTTGCCGGCGCCGTTGGGGCCGAGGACGGCGGTGACGGTGCCGGTCCGCACGTCGAGGTCGAGGCCGTCGACGGCGGTTTTCGTGCCGTACCGCTTGACCAGGCCGCGGACGCGGACGGCGGTGTCGACGGACTCGTTTTCCATGCCCGGAAGTCTAAGGACCCGCCGGGACGGGTCGGGCCGCGGCCCCGGGGGAGGGGCCGGGCGGCGCCGGATGGGCGGCCGCGGACGGGGCAGGCGCCCCCCATGACGGTCTTCGTGGGCACCTCGGGGTGGCAGTACCGGGACTGGCGGGGCACCTTCTACCCGGAGGGCGTGCCGCAGCGGCTCTGGCTGGAGGAGTACGCGCGCCGGTTCGCCACCGTGGAGAACAACGGCTCGTTCTACCGGCTGCCGGAACGGTCGACCTTCGCCGCCTGGCGGAGGCGGACGCCCGGGGGCTTCGTCATGGCGGTCAAGGCGCCCCGCCGGCTGACGCACGACAAGCGGCTGCGGGAGCCGGAGGAGCTGGTGGCGGAGCTGATGGGGAGGGCGGGGGAGCTGGGGGACCGGCTGGGGCCGGTGCTGCTCCAGTTCCCGCCGTCGCTGCGGGCCGACACGGGGCTGCTCGACGCGGTCCTCGCCTGTTTCCCGGCGGGGGTGCGGGTGGCCGTCGAGCCGCGGCACGCCTCCTGGTGGACGGACCGGACCGAGGCGGTGCTCGCGGAGCGGGGGGCCGCGCTGTGCTGGGCGGACCGGGGGTCCAGGCCGGTGACCCCGCTGTGGCGGACGGCGGACTGGGGCTATCTGCGGCTGCACGAGGGCCGGGCCCGGCCGTGGCCGGCGTACGGCCGGCAGGCGCTGGAGAGCTGGGTGGGGCGGCTGGTCGAGGGCCGTCCGGCGGGGGCGGACGCGTACGTCTACTTCAACAACGACCCGGGGGTCGAGGCACCCCGTGACGCGGCCGTTCTCCGGGACCTGATGAGCGAGGCCGGGCGGCCGGTGGCCGTGCCCGCCGCGATCCCCGAGGAGGGGGAACCGGCTGGTCAGGACGGCTTCGATTCATCCCACGAATGATCGTTTCCGCAGGTCAGGTAAGCCTTACCTGAGTGATGCACGCCATCGTCACCTCTTCGGACGCGGCTTGTCACTGCCTGATTAATTACGCAACAATGGCGTTGTGAAAAACCTTGGCGCGGCTCCCTCGGAGGAACTCGCGACCGGTGAGCGGTCCACCCGCAACCGGGTCGCGCGCTCCATCCTGGATCACGGGCCGTCCACCGTCGCCGACCTCGCCGAGCGGCTGGGCCTCACTCAGGCCGCCGTCCGCCGGCACCTCGACGCGCTCGTCGCCGAGCAGGTCGTGGAGGCACGCGAGAAGCGCGTCTACGGCGCCCGCACCCGCGGCCGCCCCGCCAAGGTGTTCGCCCTCACCGACTGCGGCCGGGACGCCTTCGACCAGTCGTACGACTCCCTCGCCGTCGAGGCGCTCCGCTGGATCGAGCGCAACGCCGGAGGGGAGGCGGCCGTGGCCGCCTTCGCCCGCGACCGGATCGAGGCCCAGGCCGAGCCCTACCGGGAGGCCGTCGAATCGGTCGAGCCCGAACGGCGGGCCGAGGCGCTGGCCAAGGCCCTGACGGCGGACGGGTACGCTGCGACTGCGCGCAACGCGCCGGTCGGCGAGCAGCTCTGCCAGCACCACTGCCCGGTCGCCCACGTCGCCGAGCAGTACCCCCAGCTGTGCGAGGCGGAGACGGAATTCTTCTCCCGCCTCCTGGGAACGCACGTCCAGCGCCTGGCCACCATCGCCCACGGCGACGGCGTCTGCACCACGTTCATCCCGCACAGCACCCCGCAGACCACTGAGACAGCATCCGCAAGTACGGCCGGGAGGAAGCCCGAATGACCACCGAGATCAGCCACCCCGAGCTTGAGGGCCTGGGTCGGTACGAGTACGGCTGGGCCGACTCCGACACCGCCGGCGCCACCGCCAAGCGCGGTCTGAACGAGGACGTCGTCCGCGACATCTCCTCGAAGAAGAACGAGCCCGAGTGGATGCTGAAGCTCCGGCTCAAGGGCCTGAAGCTCTTCGGCAAGAAGCCCATGCCGACCTGGGGCTCCGACCTCGGCGGGATCGACTTCGACAACATCAAGTACTTCGTGCGGTCCACCGAGAAGCAGGCCGAGTCCTGGGAGGACCTGCCGGAGGACATCAAGAACACGTACGACAAGCTCGGCATCCCGGAGGCGGAGAAGCAGCGCCTCGTCGCCGGTGTCGCGGCCCAGTACGAGTCCGAGGTCGTCTACCACCAGATCCGCGAGGACCTGGAGGAGCAGGGCGTCATCTTCGTCGACACCGACACCGCGCTGAAGGAGCACGAGGAGCTCTTCAAGGAGTACTTCGGCACCGTCATCCCGGTCGGCGACAACAAGTTCGCCTCGCTGAACACGGCCGTGTGGTCCGGCGGATCGTTCATCTACGTGCCGAAGGGCGTGCACGTCGAGATCCCGCTCCAGGCCTACTTCCGTATCAACACGGAGAACATGGGCCAGTTCGAGCGGACGCTGATCATCGTCGACGAGGACGCCTACGTCCACTACGTCGAGGGCTGCACCGCCCCGATCTACTCCTCCGACTCGCTGCACTCCGCGGTCGTCGAGATCATCGTGAAGAAGGGCGGCCGCTGCCGCTACACGACGATCCAGAACTGGTCGAACAACGTCTACAACCTGGTGACCAAGCGCGCCGTCGCCTACGAGGGCGCCACCATGGAGTGGGTCGACGGCAACATCGGCTCCAAGGTCACCATGAAGTACCCGGCCGTCTACCTGATGGGCGAGCACGCCAAGGGCGAGACGCTCTCCATCGCCTTCGCGGGCGAGGGCCAGCACCAGGACGCCGGCGCCAAGATGGTCCACATGGCCCCGAACACCTCGTCGTCCATCGTCTCCAAGTCGGTGGCGCGCGGCGGCGGCCGCACCTCCTACCGCGGCCTCATCGAGATCGGCGAGGGCGCCCCCGGCGCCAAGTCCAACGTGCTCTGCGACGCCCTGCTCGTCGACACGATCTCCCGCTCCGACACGTACCCCTACGTGGACGTGCGCGAGGACGACGTGACCATGGGCCACGAGGCCACCGTCTCCAAGGTCTCCGAGGACCAGCTCTTCTACCTGATGCAGCGCGGCCTGACCGAGCAGGAGGCCATGGCGATGATCGTCCGCGGCTTCGTCGAGCCGATCGCCAAGGAGCTGCCGATGGAGTACGCGCTGGAGCTGAACCGGCTGATCGAGCTGCAGATGGAAGGCGCGGTCGGCTGACGCCTCCCGCCCCTCCGTACCGCAGCGACTGATTTCTTACGCAGGAAGAGAGCAACACGACAGCCATGGCTGAGGCTCAGAACATCCCCGCGGGCTCCACCACCGCGGGCTCGATCGCGGTGGCCGCCGAGTCCACCGTCGCCACCCGCATGAGCGCCCCGCCGTCCTTCGACGTCGCGGACTTCCCCGTCCCGCACGGCCGCGAGGAGGAGTGGCGCTTCACCCCGCTCGCCCGTCTGCGCGGTCTGCACGACGGCACCGCCGTCGCGACCGGCGAGGGCGTCCGGGTCGAGATCGAGGCCCCCGAGGGCGTCACCGTGGAGACCGTCGGCCGCGACGACGAGCGCCTGCGCAAGGCCGGCAAGCCCGTCGACCGCGTCGCCGCCCAGGCGTACTCCTCCTTCGAGAAGGCGTCGGTCGTCACCGTCGCCAAGGAGGCCGTCCTCGCCGAGCCGATCCGCGTCGCCGTGCACGGCCAGGGCGGCGTCGCCTTCGGCCACCAGGTGATCGAGCTCGGAGCCTTCGCCGAGGCCGTCGTCGTCATCGACCACACCGGTGACGCGGTGCTCGCCGCCAACGTCGACTTCGTGCTCGGCGACGGCGCCAAGCTCACCGTCGTCTCCGTCCAGGACTGGGACAAGGACGCCGTCCACGTCGCGCAGCACAACGCGCTGCTCGGCCGGGACGCCTCCTTCAAGTCGGTCGTCGTCACCTTCGGCGGCGACGTCGTCCGCCTCCACCCGCGCGTGAGCTACTCCGCCCCCGGCGGCTCGGCCGAGCTCTTCGGCCTGTACTTCACCGACGCGGGCCAGCACCAGGAGCACCGCCTCCTGGTCGACCACAACACCCCGCACTGCACCTCCAACGTGGCCTACAAGGGCGCGCTGCAGGGCCAGGACGCGCACGCGGTCTGGATCGGCGACGTCCTCATCCAGGCCGCCGCCGAGGGCACCGACACCTACGAGCTCAACCGGAACCTCGTCCTCACCGACGGCGCCCGGGTCGACTCGGTGCCGAACCTGGAGATCGAGACCGGCGAGATCGCCGGCGCCGGCCACGCCTCCGCCACCGGCCGCTTCGACGACGAGCAGCTCTTCTACCTGATGGCCCGCGGCATCCCGGAGACCGAGGCCCGCCGCCTCGTCGTCCGCGGCTTCTTCGCCGAGCTGGTCCAGCAGATCGGTCTGCCGGACGTCGAGGAGCGCCTCATCGCCAAGGTCGAGGCCGAGCTGGAGGCTTCCGTCTGATGGCCTTCGTCCGTGTCTGCTCGCTGAGCGAGCTGGAGGCCGACACCCCGAAGCGGGTCGAGGTCGACGGCACGCCGGTGTCGGTCGTCCACACCGAGGGCGAGGTGTTCGCGATCAACGACATCTGCTCGCACGCGAACGTCTCCCTCTCGGAGGGCGAGGTCGAGGACTGCGCCATCGAGTGCTGGCTGCACGGCTCCAGCTTCGACCTCCGCACCGGCAAGCCGTCCGGCCTTCCCGCGACGCGCCCCGTCCCCGTGTACCCCGTAAAGATCGAAGGGGACGATGTGCTCGTCTCCGTCACCCAGGAGTCCTGAGTCACCCATGGCAACGCTCGAAATCCACGACCTGCACGTCTCCGTCGATGCGGAGAACGGCCCCCGCGAGATCCTCAAGGGCGTCGACCTGACCATCAAGCAGGGTGAGACCCACGCGGTCATGGGCCCCAACGGCTCCGGCAAGTCGACCCTGGCGTACTCCCTGGCGGGCCACCCCAAGTACACGGTCACCGGCGGCACCGTCACCCTCGACGGCGAGGACGTCCTGGAGATGTCCGTCGACGAGCGCGCCCGCGCCGGCGTCTTCCTCGCCATGCAGTACCCGGTCGAGGTTCCCGGCGTCTCGGTCTCCAACTTCCTGCGCACCTCCGCCACCGCCATCCGCGGCGAGGCCCCCAAGCTGCGCACCTGGGTCAAGGAGGTCCGCGAGGCCATGGAGAAGCTCTCCATGGACCCGGCCTTCGCCGAGCGCAACGTGAACGAGGGCTTCTCCGGCGGCGAGAAGAAGCGCCACGAGATCCTCCAGCTGGAGCTCCTCAAGCCGAGGATCGCGATCCTCGACGAGACCGACTCCGGCCTCGACGTCGACGCCCTGCGCATCGTCTCCGAGGGCGTCAACCGCGTCCGCGAGACGGGCGAGGTCGGCACCCTCCTCATCACCCACTACACGCGCATCCTGCGCTACATCAAGCCCGACTTCGTGCACGTGTTCGCGAACGGCCGCATCGTCGAGTCCGGCGGCGCCGAGCTCGCCGACCAGCTGGAGAACGAGGGCTACGACAAGTACGTGAAGGGTGGCGCATCCGCGTGACTTCCGCCCATCAGGGGCTGACCGGCCTCCTCGACACCGAGGCGATCCGCAAGGACTTCCCGCTCCTGGATCGCACGGTCCACGACGGCAAGAAGATCGTGTACCTGGACTCCGCGGCCACCTCGCAGAAGCCGCGGCAGGTCCTCGACGCGCTCAACGCCTACTACGAGCGTCACAACGCCAACGTCCACCGCGGCGTCTACACGGTCGCCGAGGAGGCCACCGCGCTGTACGAGGGCGCCCGCGACAAGGTCGCCGCCTTCATCAACGCGCCGAGCCGCAATGAGGTGATCTTCACCAAGAACGCCTCCGAGTCGCTCAACCTCGTGGCCAACATGCTGGGCTGGGCCGAGGACCCCTACCGGGTGGACCACGAGACCGAGATCGCCATCACGGAGATGGAGCACCACTCCAACATCGTCCCGTGGCAGCTGCTCTCGCAGCGCACCGGCGCGAAGCTGAAGTGGTTCGGCCTCACCGACGACGGCCGTCTCGACCTGTCGAACATCGAAGAGGTCATCACGGAGAAGACGAAGATCGTCTCCTTCACGCTGGTCTCCAACCTGCTCGGCACCCAGAACCCGGTCGAGACCATCGTCCGGCGCGCCCAGGAGGTCGGTGCGCTCGTCTGCATCGACGCCTCGCAGGCGGCCCCGCACCAGGTCCTGGACGTGCAGGCGCTCCAGGCCGACTTCGTGGCCTTCACCGGCCACAAGATGTGCGGCCCGACCGGCATCGGCGTGCTGTGGGGACGGCAGGAGCTCCTGGAGGACCTGCCGCCCTTCCTCGGCGGCGGCGAGATGATCGAGACCGTCTCGATGCACTCCTCCACCTACGCGCCGGCCCCGCACAAGTTCGAGGCGGGTACGCCCCCGATCGCCCAGGCCGTCGGCCTCGGCGCGGCCGTGGACTACCTGTCGGCGATCGGCATGGAGAACATCGCGCGCCACGAGCACGCGATCACCGAGTACGCCGTCCGTCGCCTCCAGGAGGTGCCGGACCTGCGGATCATCGGCCCCACCACGGCCGAGGACCGCGGCGCGGCGATCTCCTTCACGCTCGGCGACATCCACCCGCACGACGTGGGCCAGGTCCTCGACGAGCAGGGCATCGCGGTCCGGGTCGGCCACCACTGCGCGCGGCCGGTCTGCCTGCGGTACGGAATTCCTGCGACCACGCGGGCGTCGTTCTACCTGTACTCCACTCCGGCCGAGGTCGACGCCCTCGTCGAGGGGCTGGAGCACGTCCGTAACTTCTTCGGATAGGGCGGCAGAGCTGTGAAGCTGGATTCGATGTACCAGGACGTCATCCTGGACCACTACAAGCACCCGCACGGGCGGGGCTTGCGGGACGGCGACGCCGAGGTGCACCACGTCAACCCGACGTGCGGCGACGAGATCACGCTGCGCGTGAAGTACGACGGCGACCGCATCGAGGACGTCTCGTACGAGGGCCAGGGCTGCTCCATCAGCCAGGCGTCGGCCTCCGTCCTCAACGAGCTGCTCGTCGGCAAGGAGCTGGCCGAGGCGCAGAAGATCCAGGGCACCTTCCTGGAGCTGATGCAGTCCAAGGGCCAGCTCGAACCGGATGACGCCATGGAGGAGATCCTGGAGGACGCGGTCGCGTTCGCCGGCGTCTCCAAGTACCCGGCCCGGGTGAAGTGCGCGCTGCTCAGCTGGATGGCGTGGAAGGACGCGACCGCCCAGGCCCTGGGCGGAGACGACCAGAAGTCTGTGAGGAAGTCGGCATGACCGAGAACATCGAGGCCACCATGAAGCCGGCCTCCGAGGAAGAAGTCCGCGAGGCGCTGTACGACGTCGTCGACCCCGAGCTGGGCATCGACGTCGTCAACCTCGGCCTGATCTACGGGATCCACATCGACGACTCCAACGTCGCGACGCTGGACATGACGCTGACCTCGGCGGCCTGTCCGCTGACGGACGTCATCGAGGACCAGGCCCGCTCGGCCACCGACGGCATCGTCAACGAGCTGCGGATCAACTGGGTCTGGATGCCCCCGTGGGGCCCGGACAAGATCACCGACGACGGCCGCGAGCAGCTGCGCGCGCTCGGCTTCAACGTCTGAGCCGTCACCGTACGAGGAGAGGCCCCCGGCATCGCGCCGGGGGCCTCTCCTCGTATGTCAGGTCAGGCGTGCGGGGCGGCCGCGGCCTCGGCCAGGACCGGGGCCAGGTTCTCCCGGCGGATGCGCTGGTCCACGTAGAGCAGCCCGGAGGTCAGGGGCTGGAGGGGGCCCAGGACGGCCTGGGTCCCCAGCATGAGCAGCGTGGAGACCACCGCGGCGGTGCCCATCGAGAAGAAGACCGTGCCGGGGGTGGCGTGCTGGGCGAGCGGGGCGGCGAAGAGGGACGCCTGTGTCGTCAGGGAGACGACCATCTGCATCACGAAGGTGACGCCGCCGACGATCAGCATCATCACCAGCGTGTAGCCGAAGATCCGCCACCAGGCGCCGCGGACCAGCTGCGCGGACCGGCGCAGGGCGGTCAGGGTGCCGGCCGACTCGACGACGGCGGCCGTCGGGGCGAGGCTGAACTTCACCCAGAGCCAGAGGGCCAGCGGTGACGCCGCGAGGGCGAGGAGGAAGAAGAGCAGGCCGGTGAGGGCCCATCCGGCGCCGTCGGCACCGTCGTCGGACCCGATGCTCGCGAGCATCGCGGCCAGCATGAGGAAGAGGCCGATCATGAAGAGCAGGGCGGGCACGACGGCGGCCACGGCCGACAGCAGGACCGAGCCGAGCACCGCGCCGAGCCGGGACCACGCCCGGCGCCACACCGTCCCGAAGCCCGGCCGGCGGCCGAGCACCGCCTCCTGGACCACGACCGCGACGGCGGCGTGCAGCAGGCCGGTCGCCAGCAGCAGCCCCACCGAGCAGGCCAGCCAGATGATGCCGAGGGCGGTGAAGAGCGGCGTGAGGTCCGAGAGGGCGACGTCCTCGGCGGTGGAGGTGTGCTCCCACCGGTCGGAGAGACCGGTCCAGGCGGCCGTGCCGACCCCGGCGATCAGCAGGGCGGCCAGCGCGTAGGAGACCAGGGTGATGCCGAGCAGCACCTTCCAGTTGCGGCGGTACGCGGCGAAGGCGCCCCCCAGGACGTGGTTCAGGTCGAGGGGCGCCAGGGGTATCACGCCGGGCTTGGGCGGGGGCGGCACCGGAGCGTAGCCGTACCCGTACGGCCCAGGGGCATAAGTCATGGGCGATACGGTAACGGCAGCCGTTGTGTACACCCGTACGCATCGCCGGGTACCCTCGGCGCATGGGTTACGGACTGCTCGCCGGGGCCATCGCGGCCGAGATCATCGCCACCACCTCGATGAAGTACAGCGAGGGCTTCAGCAGGCTCTGGCCCTCGCTGATCACCGGCGCCGGCTACCTCGTCGCCTTCGCCCTGCTCGCCCAGGCCCTCAAGACCCTCCAGGTCGGCACCGCCTACGCGATCTGGTCCGGGGTCGGCACGGCGGCCGTCGCCGGCATCGGGATCCTCTTCCTCGGGGAGACGCTGAGCCTCGCCAAGATCGCCGGCATCCTCCTCATCGTCCTCGGCGTCGCCGTGCTCAACCTGGGCGGGGCGCACTGATGGCGCGGGCCCGGCGGTACGACCCCGAGCGGCGCGAGCGGCTGGTCGACGCCGCCCTGCGGGTGGTGCGGCGGGACGGGATCGGCGGGCTCAGCCACCGCACGGTCGCCGCCGAGGCCGACGTGCCGCTCGGCTCCACCACATACCACTTCTCCTCCCTCGACGAGCTGCTCGTCGCCGCCCTGCACCGGGTGAACGCGGGCTTCGCCGAGGAGCTGCGGAACCGCCCCCTGCCCGGCGCCGACGCGCTCGCCCGGCTCCTGGGGGAGTGGCTCGGCGGCGAGCGCAGCCAGGTGGAGCTGGAGTACGAGCTCTACCTCGCCGCCCTGCGCCGGCCCGCGCTCCGGCCGGTCGCCGCCGCGTGGACCGAGGAGGTCGTCACCGCCCTCGCCCCGCACACCGGCCGGAGCACCGCCCGCGCCCTGGTCGCCCTGATGGACGGGATCGGCCTCCAGGTGCTGCTCACCGGCGCGCCGTACGACGAGGCGTACGCGCGCGAGATGCTCGCCCGGATCCTGAACGAAGGCCCGAAAGAGCAGGCCGGGGGCTCGTCGGATGCTCCGGCCGGTCCGACCGGCCCCTGAGACCGGTTGGCCCGGGCGCCGCCTCGCCCGTTAGGTTTTCCGTCATGACCACCACTGCTCCTCGCACCACCGGCGCCGTCGCCGCCGGCCTCGCCACCATCGCCGGTGACGGCACCGTCCTCGACACCTGGTTCCCCGCCCCCGAGCTCACCGAAGAGCCCGGCCCGGCCGGCACCACGCGGCTCTCCCCGGACGAGGCGGTGAACGCCCTCGGCGAGGGCGCCGCCAAGGCCCTCGGCGTGGACGCCCGCCGCGGCGTCGAGGTGGTCGCCGTCCGCACCGTCATCTCCTCCCTCGACGAGAAGCCGGCCGACGCCCACGACGCCTACCTCCGCCTCCACCTGCTCAGCCACCGGCTGGTGAAGCCGCACGGCCAGAGCCTGGACGGCGTCTTCGGCCTGCTCGCCAACGTCGCCTGGACCTCGCTCGGCCCGGTCGCCGTCGACGACATCGAGCGGGTCCGCCTCAACGCCCGCGCCGAGGGCCTGCACCTCCAGGTGACCTCGATCGACAAGTTCCCCCGCATGACCGACTACGTCGTGCCCACCGGCGTCCGCATCGCCGACGCCGACCGGGTCCGCCTCGGCGCCCACCTCGCCGCCGGCACCACCGTCATGCACGAGGGCTTCGTCAACTTCAACGCCGGCACGCTGGGCACCTCCATGGTCGAGGGCCGCATCTCCGCCGGCGTCGTCGTCGGCGACGGCTCCGACATCGGCGGCGGCGCCTCCACCATGGGCACCCTCTCCGGCGGCGGCAACGTCGTCATCTCCATCGGCGAGCGCTGCCTCGTCGGCGCCGAGGCGGGCGTCGGCATCGCGCTCGGCGACGAGTGCGTCGTCGAGGCCGGCCTGTACGTCACCGCCGGCACCCGGGTCACCCTGCCCGACGGCCAGGTCGTCAAGGCGCGCGACCTCTCCGGCAACTCGAACATCCTCTTCCGCCGCAACTCGGTCACCGGCGCCGTCGAGGCCCGCCCGAACAACGCGGTCTGGAACGGCCTCAACGACATCCTGCACAGCCACAACTGACCGTGCGTCCCGCTCTCCCGGCCCGGCTCAGACGGCCGGGAGGGCGGTGAGCCGCTCCCCGTGGAGCGCCATCAGGCGCGTGCCCGCCGCCGCGACGTACCACTGGGCCAGCGCCTTGGTGCCGTCGTTGTACCGCCAGCGCAGCTTTCCGTTGCGCGCGTCGAAGGCGAGGATCCCGCCCTTGTCGTCCAGCTCGGTCGCGGCGTACAGGGTGCCGCCCACCTTGGCGAACTGCCCGGCGTAGGCCACGTCCAGCAGCGACTCCGTGCGCCAACCCTCCTTGCCCGTCGCCGCGTCGACCGCCCGCAGCACGTGCCCGGAGTCGGAAGCGTAGAGCACCCCGTCGAGGACGCCGACCCCGTGGAAGCGGGTGTACTCCTCGGACGCCAGCGACCAGCGCTCCGCCCCGTCGGCCAGCGCGAAGGCGCGCAGCCGCCCCGCGTCGGCGACGATCACCAGCTCCTCGTGGACCGCGAGGCGCCCGCTGTTGGAGCGGCCGATCTTCTTCGTCCACAGCTGACGGCCGGTCGCCGTGTCGCGGACCGTCACGTTCTCGCGGAAGTCGGTGTAGGCGAGGTACCGCCCGGTGGCCTCGGCGGTGATGCCGTACTCCTCGGTGCCCGCGTCGCGCAGCTCCTGCCACGCCACCTTGCCCGTCGAGGTGTCGATCGCGGCGATGACGTTCCTCTTGACGCTGAAGTCCTTCTCCAGGATGCCCGCGAGGACGTAGACCCGCCGCTCGTCGGCGGCGATCGTCCGCGGCTGGGAGAAGCGCCGGCCGAGCCGGCTGCGCCAGGTCTCCCGGCCCGTCGCCGGGTCGAGCCCGACGACGTCCCCGTCGTACTGCGCGCTCGCCAGGTAGAGGGTGCCGCCGCGCACCAGCATCTTCGCGCCCGGCACGGCGGCCTCCTCGCGCCGCCAGCGCTCCTCGCCGGTGGCCACGTCCCGGCCGACCAGCGGGTCGCCGGAGACGAGCACGACGTCGCCCGCGACCGCGAGCGCGTCCATGCCGAGGGTGCCCTTGGCGGTCGGCCGCTGCCACAGCGGGCCCGGGGCGGTGCCGGGCGGCGGGGTGGTGAAGGCGCCTCCCGACGGCGTGCCCTCCGGCGCGGAGGGCGCTGAGGAGGCGGACGGGCCGGCCGCGCCGGGGTCCTCGACCGGTCCGCAACCCCAGGCGCCCGCCCCGAGCGCCGCGAGTCCGAGTCCCGCGCCGGTCCGGCGCAGCACCGTTCTCCGGGAGACCGCGCGCCCCTCGTGCAGCGTCATCCGTCCGCCCCCATCTCTCGTGTGATCCGTGTGTCCGTTCGACGGCGGGGAGCCTAGCGACCCGGCCGGGGTCCATCCGGTTCCGGGACACGACGGGGACAGGACCGTGAAGCTCGTGACGACACGGCAACCCTTCCGGTCACGGAGCGTTGTCAGGGGGGAGCGCGGTGCTCCCGCGAGAGAAGAGGCGAGGAGTCGACATGAGGACGAAGCCGATGGTCGCCGGGGTGCTCACCGCGGCGGCGGTGCTGCTGCCGGCGGGGGCCGCCCGGGCGGACGAGACACACACCCACAACGGCCCCACGGTCACCAACGGGCCCAGTCTCACCCTGCACACCGGTCAGATCGACGATCCACTGGAGGACGTCCTGGAGCACGCCGCCATCCTCGGCAGGACCTACACCACCGACTCCGCCTGAGGCAGCGCCTCGTACAGCCCGCGCAGCCCGTCGGCCGCCTCCCGGCCGGCGGGCCGCAGCGGTTCGCGCACCGGGCCGCCGAGCAGCGCCTTGACCGTCACCGTGCCGGGCAGGCCGGCGGCCATCATCGCCTCGGTGAGCGGCAGCAGCCGGGCGTGGAGGCGGGCCGCCCGCGCGGTGTCGCCCGCGTCGAAGGCGTCGAGGACCGCGCGCAGCGCACGGGGGGCCACGTTCGCCACCGTGCTGACGTAGCCGGCACCGCCGACCGCGTACAGCGGCAGGTTCAGCTCCTCGCTGCCGGAGTAGTAGGCGAGCGGGGTCTCGGCGATCAGCCGGGCCGCCGTCAGCAGGTCGTACGAGCAGTCCTTCACGGCCGTGATCCGCGGGTGTTCGGCGAGCCGGCGCATGGTGTCGGGCTCGACGCGGGTGCCGGTGCGGCCGGGGATGTCGTAGACCATCACGGGGAGCCCGGTGGCGTCCGCGACCTTGAGGAAGTGCGCGGCGACCGCGTCCTGCGGCGGGCGGCTGTAGTACGGGGTGACCACGAGCAGGCCGTCGGCCCCGGCCTCCTCCGCCTGGCGCGCCAGCTCCGCGGTGTGCCGGGTGTCGGCGGTGCCCACGCCCGCGACGAGCGACGGGGCCGGGCCGACCGCCTCCCGGACCGCCCGGACCAGCGCCGCCTTCTCGGCGTCCGAGGTGGTCGGGGACTCCCCGGTGGTGCCGTTGAGGACCAGGCCGTCACAGCCCTCCCCGACCAGCCGGGCGGCCAGCTTCCCGGCGGCGTCGAGGTCGAGCGCGCCGGAGTCGGTGAAGGGGGTGATCATCGCGCAGAGCGCGCGGCCGAAAGGGCGGTGAGTGGTCATACGGGAAGTCTGGGCGCGGCGGACCGTGAAGGTCCACTTAGATCTGCTTGGCCGGAACGTTCAGTTCGGCTGAGAAGAGGCGGTCACAGGGGGAGCTTGAAGCCCTCGTGGCTGCGGGCGTAGCCGAGCGAGGCGTAGAAGCGGTGGGCGTCGGCGCGCTCCTTGTCGCTGGTCAGCTGGACGAGGGCGCAGCCGCGCTCCTTCGCCCGGGCGGCGGCCCGCTCCATCAGCTCCCGGCCGAGTCCGCCGCCGCGCCGGTCGGCCCGGATCCGGACCGCCTCGATCAGCGCCCGCTCGGCGCCGCCCTTGCCGAGCCCCGGGATGTAGGTGGCCTGGAGACAGCCCAGGACGAGGTCGTCGTCCACCAGGACCAGCATCTCGTTGCGCGGGTCGGCCTCGATGTCCGCGAAGGCCCGCTCGTACGCCTCCGTGACGAGGGCCGGGGCGGGGTCCACCACCCGGTCCTCGTCGGCGAGCAGGGCGAGGACGGCGGGGAGTTCGGCGCGGGTGGCGGGGCGAAGGATCATGGCGCGAAGTCTCCCACGGGGAAGGTCCTTGACCTCAAGCAAGGTTGAGGGAGGAGGGTCGAGCCGTCCGAACCGATCAGTCGAGTCGTCCGAACCGATCCGAGGAGAGCTCCCATGAACGCCGTCGCGCACCCCGATGCCCGTCCCGACCTCGACCGCCCCGGCGTCGGCGCCGTCCTCGTCAGCACCTGGCGGGTCGGCACCCCCGAGCGCCAGCGCGCCGCCGTCGAGGCCATCCGGAAGGCCTGGGAGAGCAGGGAGTGGCCCGACCTCGGCCTGCTGTCGTACAGCGTGCTCGCGGGGACCGACGGGGACACCCTGCTGCACTACTCGCAGTGGACCGAGCAGGACGCCTACGACGCCTTCGTCCGGACCTACCGCGACGACCGGAACGCCGAGATCGACGCCGCCGTGCCCGGCATCGAGCGGGTGGAGCTCCGCCGCTACGGGGCGGTCCACCGCTCCACCGCCCGCCGTGCGACGGCCACGGGGGAGCTGCCCGGGGTCGTCGTGATCGTCGAGGCGGACTTCGACGCGGCCGCGGGCGGGGCGGGGCAGCGGGAGGAGTGGGTGGACCACGTTTTCGCCGCCCTGGAGGAGGACGCGGCGACCCGGCCGGCGTCCGGTGGGATCAGCGGCCGGTTCCACCTGTCCGTCGAGGGCGACCGGGTCCTGAACTACGCAGAGTGGGAGAGCGAGCGGGCCCACGCGGACTGGCTCGCGGACGACGCCCCGCTGAGCGAGGCGTGGCGGCGGGTCCAGCACGACCCGAGGCTCGTGGGCGGCCGGGTGAAGCGCTACACGCCCGCGCTCAGCCTGAGCGCGGGCGTGTAGGGGGCTACCGGGTCACGGGCGGAAGCGCAGGACCTGCGGGTCGTGGTCGCTGTCCTGGTCGGCGAACTCGGCGTTGATGTGCACGCTGTCGTACTCGAAGTGGTGCACGCCGGGGCTGGTCAGGATCTGGTCGAGGACCTGGCTGTTGCCCTGGTAGACGTACGAGTAGCGCTCCGAGCGGGGCAGCGACGTCACGGCCGGGTGGAGGGCGCCGCCGTCGGTCAGCGCCTCGGTCGTGCCGGAGAACTCGAAGTCGTTGATGTCGCCGACGACGAGGACGTCCGCCTGCTTGTCGACCGCGATGATCTCCTTCACGAAGGCGTTGACGGCCTGCGCCTGGAGGAGGCGCTTGGCCTCGGAGGAACGGTTCGGCGGCTGGTGGTGGGAGACGATCGACTCGTCGCCGCCCTTCGAGCCGAAGTGGTTGGCGATGACGAAGACCGTGCGGCCGCGGAAGGTGAACTCGCCCGCGAGCGGCTTGCGGCTGGCCTCCCAGGCGGCGTTCGCCGGGTCGATCCGGCCGGGGGAGAGGGTGAGCGCGGCGCGGCCCTTGGTGCCCGTGACACCGGTCGCGGTGGTCGCGTCGCCGCCCGGGCGGTCCACGAAGGAGACCCGCTCGGGGTTGAAGAGGAAGACCTGACGGATGTTGCCGCCGGGCTCGCCGCCGTCCTTGTTGTTCTCCGGGTCGACCGAGCGCCACTCGTACGCCGGGCCGCCGGCCGCCACGATCGCGTCCGTGAACTTCTTCACCGTCTGGCCGGCCGAGACCGTGCCGTCGTTCTTGGCGCCGTTGTCGTCCTGGATCTCCTCCAGGGCGAGGACGTCCGGCGAGGCGAGGTTCTCGACGACCGCCTTCGCGAGCGCGTCGAACTTCTCCTGCGGGTCGGTCGGGTCGAGGTTCTCCACGTTGTACGTGGCCACGGCCAGCTCGTTCTTGTGCTGCTTGTCGGTGACCTCGCGCTCCAGACCCCGGTCCCGGAGGGTGCCGAGGGTGCGGGCGGTCAGCGTGTAGCCGCCGAACTGGTTGAAGTCGAGCGGCCCCTCGGTGGTGCCGGTCAGCCAGTCGCCCACGTTCGCCTTCGGGAAGGGCTGCTGGGCGAGCGGGATCAGCGACTGGATCTGGAGCCGGCCGGTGTTCTGGGAGTCGTACGAGCCGTAGACCGTGCCGCCGCGCTCGTTGTCGTTCTCCCACGGCTTCACCGTGACCCACAGCTCGGAGTATGGGTCGGTGGCGCCGACCACCCGCGAGGAGCCCACGCGGACGTTGGTGCCCTCCAGCGACTCGTAGTAGTCCAGGGCGTACGTGCCGGGCTCCAGGGTCAGCCCGTTGATCGAGCCGCCGTTCGCCGGGTCGCCCGCGGGGGCGTACGCGTCCGGCACCGACCAGGGGGCGATGGTGACCGGGGCGGGCAGCGCGTTGCCCTGCGAGACCACGGTGACCTTGGGCCGGGACAGCTGGGTCAGCGACTGGTTGCCGGAGTTCAGGCCGCCGGGGACGTACTCGGTGACCGTGCCGTCGACGCTGACCGCGTCGCCGACCGCGACCGTCGGGTTGGAGCTGGTGAAGACGAACAGGCCCTCGCTGGTCGCCGGGTTCTCGTCGCCCTGCGGGTCCTGCATCCAGAAGCCGCGCGAGGAGCCGTAGGTCCGGACGCCGGTGACGACGCCCGTCACCCCGGTGACCTGCTTGCCGGCCAGCGGCGAGACCCGCGTCGTGCCCTGGACGTCGTGGATGCGGACCGCGGCGCTGTCCTCGGCCGCGGCGCTCTGCGAGCCGGCGAGCAGTCCGGCCGCGAGGGCGGCCGCGACCACCGCGGAGACGGCGGCGGTTCTCGGTATGGAGGAAGACATCAGGAGGCTCCGAGGGTGCTTGGAGGAAGGGCAGAGACATCTACGCGCGTCAATCTCTTGTGAGAGCCCACCACTTGTCAAGGGTCGACGGGTGTACGAAGGCTGACGGGCCCGTGAACCGGCGGGCGGCGCCCCGGATGCGTCTACGCTGAGTGCGCCGGTCCCGCCGGCCGCCGCCGGTCCCCACCGGCCGGACGTCCGACATCCACACCGCGATCCACGCCGATCCACGCACGCGTCGAGGAGATCCCCCACATGGCTGCGGAGCACCCCACCCTTCCCCCCGTCCGGCTCCCCTCGGACGCGGAGCTGGCTCGGGAAGCCCTGGCCGCCCCGCTCCTCGCCCACGCCGTGCGCCTCGCCCGCTGGGCCGGACCCGACACCCGGGTCGGCGCGGGCGGCGAACTCGTCGACGAGCAGCTGCCCGACGCCGCCGCCGTCCTCGGCCTCGGCGACGACGAGGACGCCGAGTACTGGGCGGGCGACGCCTGGCGGCTCGCCGTCGACACCGGCCTCGTCGACGTCGAGGACGGCGCCGACGACGACAGCCCCGGCACCGCCGCCCCCGGCGAGAACCTCGCCGTCGTCACCGGCGGCGCGCCCCGGGAGGTGCTCGCCCTCTGGCTCGACGCCTTCGAGGCGGTCTTCGCCGACGCCGTCGCCCCGGTCCTCGACGACCTGGAGCCGCTCCTCGACGAGGACGGCGGCCTCGACCTCGACACCCTCGACTGGGACCCCGAGGCGGAGGCCGAGTTCCTGGAGGGCGTCCTCGGCAACCTCTACCTGCTGACCGTCAGCGAGGGCGGCCCCGGCGACGGCCCCGTGCCGCTGCCCGCGCTCGCCGCCTCCATGGTCGTCCCCGACGACATGGGCGAGCCCACCGACGACGTCCTGGAGCAGGTCTCCGACGCGATGATGCGGCTCGACGAGCAGTTCCGGCTCCTGGAGCCCATCGGCCTGGTCGCGTACCAGCCCGTCGACGAGGCCCTGATGGCCGAGGAGGGCGAGGAGCCCGCGGAGCCCGTCGACGACGAGGACGTCAGCCGTTACGGCATGGTCCGGCTCACCCCGCTCGGCCTCTTCGGCGTCCGCACCCGCATGGTCGAGGCGGGCGTCGACGCGCCCGCCGTCGGCGACCTCGCCGAGAAGGACGCCGACGCCCTCCTCGCCGGGCTCACCGGCTACCCCGAGGCCGCCGCCCGCGCCGAGACGGAGGCGTGGCTGGCCGGCCGCGAGACGGTGCCCGCCGCCGCCGAACTCCTCGCCGCCGCCCGCGGCTCCGACCCCGAGTCCCCGCTCCGCCGCCTCCACTGCCAGCAGGCCCTCGCCCTCGTCGGGCCCGAGGCCGAGCCGGTGGTCCGCGCGGTCCTCGACCACCCCGAGCTCGGCGGCCTCGCCCGCGTCTGGCTCGCCGAGCGCGGCGCCGCGGACGTGCCCGCCCCGCCGGAGTCCATGATCTTCTGGCTCGCCGTGGACACCATCGCCGCCCAGCTCGACACCGCCGGCGACCTGACGGAACTCCAGGAGCTCATCGAGGGGCTGACGAGCCGCCACACCGGCTTCCTGGAGACCGCCTGGCGGGTCGAGCACCCGGCCACCGCCGACGTCCTCGACGCGATGGGACGGCTCCACCCGGACAAGACGTCCGCCAAGGAGGCCCGCAAGGCCGCCTTCAAGGCCCGCTCGCGCGTCGGCTCGGCCTGACCCCCCTCCTCCCCGGCGGCCGCGGCGCGCCACCCCCGGACCGGGGGCAGGCGCTCCGCGGCCGTTCCGTCGGTGTTCAGCCGCCGTTCCCGCGGGCGCGCGAGGGTGGGGCGACATTCGGCCACCAGCAGGGGAGAAACCGCTCACCATGGCGCTCAACCGCAGAGAGTTCACCCAGAAGTCCGCCGTCGCCGGCTTCGCCCTCACCGGCGCCGTCGGTGTCCTCGCCACCGCTCCCGAGGCCCTCGCGAGCGACGAGCGCGCCCATGGCGGTCCCGGCCACGACGGTCACGGCCACGACGGTCACGGGCACGGCCACGACCGCCTCGGCTACGGCCCGCTCGTCGCCGACCCCGACGGCATACTCGCCCTGCCCGAGGGCTTCTCCTACCGGGTGATCACCCGCACCGGCGTCACCCGCCTGGAGAGCGGCGAGTTCACCCCCTCCAACCACGACGGCGCCGCCACCTTCGCCGGCCCGCGCGGCGCGACGTACATCGTGTACAACCACGAGCTCAAGGGCGACCGCTCCAAGTGGGAGCACCCCGTCCCGCTCGCCGAGGGCCTCGTCTACGACCCGGCCGCGGCCGGCGGCTGCACGGTCGTCGAGGTGCGGCGCGACGGCACCGTCGCCGAGTGGGTCGGCATCGCCGGCACCTCCACCAACTGCGCGGGCGGCCGCACCGCCTGGGGCACCTGGCTGACCTGCGAGGAGAACTCCGACCTCGCCGGCAAGAACGGCATGACCAAGGACCACGGGTACGTCTTCGAGGTCGACCCCCGCGACCACCGGGCCAACCTCGCCCCGAAGCCCCTCAAGTTCTTCGGCCGCTACGACCACGAGGCCGTCGTCGTCGACCCCAAGCGCGGCCACGCCTACCTCACCGAGGACGCCTCCAACCCCAACGGGCTGTTCTTCCGCTGGGTCCCGCCGCAGGGCTTCGAGCACGGCCGCGGCCGGTACCGCCCGCTCGCCGACGACGCCGGCGTCCTCCAGGCCGCCAAGTGCGTCGACTCCGCCGGGCGGTTCGTCGACGACCTCTCCCGCGCCACCCGCGTCGGCACCGTCTTCGGCGTGGACTGGACCGACGTCCCCGACCGCGACGGCCGCACCACCCCGGTGCGCAAGCAGTTCGCCGACGGCCAGGTCACCCGCGCCCGGAAGCTGGAGGGCATGTGGTGGGCCGACGGCGGCACCTACGTCGTCTCCTCGTACGCCCGTGAGGAGAGCCCCGGCGCGGCCCACGACGGCCAGGTCTGGTTCTACGACCCCAAGCGCCGCACCCTCACCCTCAAGGTGCTGCTCGGCGTGAACCCCGCGCCCGAGCAGGACGGCGCCTTCGACGGCCCGGACAACATCACCGTGTCGCCCTACGGCGGGCTCGTCATCGCCGAGGACGGCGAGGGAGTCTCGCACCTCTTCGGCGCCACCGACTCGGGCCGCACCTACCCGATCGCGCGCAACGACCTCAACGACAGCGAGTTCACCGGCGTCGTCTTCTCGCCCGACGGCGACACCCTGTACGCCAGCATCCAGACGCCGGGCATCATGGTGGCGATCACCGGGCCCTGGCGCCGCCAGCCCCGCCGCTGACGCCCCGGACCCGACCGGCCTCCTCCCGCGGGGGAACGGTGAGGATTCGCGTCGGGTTCACGTCGGGTTCCCGCCAGGTTCCCGCATCCCCTGTCGGCTCCATGGACTGACATCTAACCTGTCAGTCCATGGACGACGCTCTGCGGCCCGTGGGCCGGACCCTGTTGCGCGACCGGGCCTACGAGTCGCTGCGCGAGGCGATCGTGCGCGGCGACCTCGCCCCCGGCGCCCTCCTGAAGGACGCCGACCTCGCCGACCGGCTCGGCCTCTCCCGCGCGCCGGTCCGCGACGCCCTCGCCCGGCTCACCGTCGAGGGGCTCGTCGAGACCAAACCGCAGAGCTACACCCGGGTCACCCGGCCGGTCACCCGGATCGTCCGGGACGCCGCCTCCGTGGTGCGGGTGATGCACGAGCTCGCCGCTCGCACCGCCGTGCCGCTGCTCGGCCCCGAGGCCATCCGCGCCATGCGCGAGGCCAACGAGCGGTTCGCCGCCGCCGTCCGCGCCTCCGACGTCGAGGCCGCCCTCGCCGCCGACGACGAGCTGCACCAGGTCCTCGTCGGCGCCAGCGGCAACCACGCGGCCGCCGCCACCATCGACCGCTACACCCCGCTGATCCGCCGCGTCGAGCGCCGGCTCTTCGGGGACTCCGGCAGCTGCGGCTCCGCCGAGCTGCACGCCCGCCTCATCGACGCCTGCGCCGCGGGGGACGCGGAGGAGGCCGTGCGGATCACCAGCGAGATCTGGGCCGCCCTGGAGCAGCTGGCCGACGACGCCACCGAGGTCGCCGAGGTCACCGGCATCCCCGCGCCCGCGGAGGCGTGACCCGCGCCGCCGGCGCGCCGCCGCCCTCGGAGCCGTACCACCCGCCCCGCCGTCCCGTCCGCCACCCAGGGAGAGCCGCCCGTGCCGATCACCGACTTCGACCGCTATCCGCTCCTCTTCGGACCCTCCCCGGTCCATCCCCTCGAACGGCTCGCCCACCACCTCGGCGGCCCGGCCCTCTGGGCCAAGCGCGAGGACTGCAACTCCGGTGTCGCGTACGGCGGGAACAAGACCCGGAAGCTGGAGTACCTGGTCGCGGACGCCCTCGCGCAGGGCTGCGACACCCTCGTCTCCATCGGCGGCGTGCAGTCCAACCACACCCGGCAGGTGGCCGCCGTCGCCGCCCGCGCCGGGCTGAAGTGCGTGCTGGTGCAGGAGAGCTGGGTCGAGTGGCCCGACTCCGTCTACGACAAGGTCGGCAACATCCTGATCAGCCGGCTCGCCGGCGCCGACGTGCGGCTGGTGCGCGCGGGCTTCGGGATCGGCTTCAAGGAGAGCTGGGAGCAGGCGCTGCGCGAGGTCGAGGAGGGCGGCGGGAAGCCGTACGCGATCCCGGCCGGGGCCTCCGACCATCCGCTGGGCGGCCTCGGCTTCGCGAACTGGGCCTACGAGGTGGCCGAGCAGGAGCGGGAGCTGGGCGTCTTCTTCGACACGGTGGTGGTCTGCTCGGTGACCGGCTCCACCCAGGCCGGTATGGTCGCCGGCTTCGCCGCGCTCGCCGAGGAGGGCGGCCGGCCGCGCCGGATCATCGGGATCGACGCCTCCGCGAAGCCGGGGCCGACGCACGAGCAGATCACCCGGATCGCCCGGAACACCGCCGCCCTCATCGGCGTCGAGCGGGAGCTGACCGGCGCCGACGTGGAGCTGGACGAGCGCTACCACGCCGGCGTCTACGGCATCCCGGACGAGGCCACCCTCGACGCGATGCGGCTGGCCGCCCGCACCGAGGGCATGGTCACCGACCCCGTCTACGAGGGGAAGTCGATGGCCGGGCTGATCGACCTGGTGGACCGGGGGGAGATCGGCGGCGACGCCACCGTGCTCTACGCCCACCTCGGCGGCCAGCCCGCCCTCAACGCCTACAGCGCGCTGTTCTGACCGGGGGAGGCCGGCCCGCTCAGAGCCCCTGGGCGGCCGGCTTCACCATGCCCCGGACGGTCCGGGACTTCACGAACTCGCCCATCGCGGTCATCTCCCACTCGCCGGAGAACTGCTTGATGAGCTTGGCCATCATCACGCCGGTCTGCGGCTCGGCGGAGGTCAGGTCGAAGCGCACCAGCTCCTCGCCGGTCGCCGCGTCGAGCAGCCGGCAGTACGCCTTGGCGACCTCGGTGAACTTCTGTCCCGAGAAGGAGTTCACGGTGAAGACCAGGCCGGTGGCGTCGGCCGGCAGCCGGCCGAGGTCCACGGTGATGACCTCGTCGTCGCCCCCGCCCTCGCCCGTCAGGTTGTCGCCCGAGTGCCGGATCGATCCGCCGAGGATGTTCAGCTTGCCGAAGTAGCAGCTGTCCAGGTGGTTGCGCTGGGGGCCGAAGGCGATGACCGAGGCGTCCAGGTCGATGTCCTTGCCCCGGTACGCGGGCTCCCAGCCGAGGCCCATCTTCACCTGGGAGAGCAGCGGCCGGCCGCCCTTGACCAGCGAGACCGTCTGGTTCTTCTGGAGGCTGACCCGGCCCTTGTCGAGGTTGATCTTTCCGGTGCCCGGGGCAGGGGCCGCGGCGGGGGCCGGCGGGACGGGCGCGGGGGCGGCCGGGGCGCCGAAGGCGAAGCGCGGGTCGTCCGCACCCGGGGGCGTCACCAGCGGGGGCTGCGCGGGCGGCGCCGGCGGGGCGGCGGGGGCCGGGGGAGCGACGGCGGCCGGGGCGGCGGGCTCCTCCTCCACGCTCACGCCGAAGTCGGTCGCGATGCCGGCCAGGCCGTTCGCGTACCCCTGGCCGACGGCGCGGACCTTCCAGGCGCCGTTGCGCTGGTAGATCTCGACGACGACCAGGGCCGTCTCGGTGGCCAGCTGCGGCGGGGTGAAGGTCGCGATGACCGCGCCGCTGTCGGCTTCGCGGACGGTCGCGGTGGGCTCGATGCCCTGGAAGGTCTGGCCGGCGGCGTCGGGGCTGGCCGTGACCACGATCCTCTCGATGCCGGCGGGCAGGGCGCCGGTGTCCACCAGGATCGCGTCCGGCGCGGTGCCGCCGCCGGAGCGGTAGGTGACACCGGGGCCCGCGGGCTGGTTGTAGAAGATGAAGTCGTCGTCCGAGCGCACCTTGCCGTCGGCGCCGAGCAGCAGGCCCGAGACGTCGAGCCGCACGGGGGCGGCGACGTCCACCGCCACGCGGGGGGCGGTGAGAGGAAGGTTCGAGCCGGGGGTCATTGCGGTCATGCCAGGCTCAACGATCCGGGTCCCTTTGCCGTTCCCTTACCCGCGACGGGTTCGGCCACCTTGATTACGCGGGTGGTTCCGGGCCTGCCGCTCGTTGCCGAAACGGTACGCCCCGGTCCAGCGGGCCATCACCAGCTGGGCGTCGCCGGTCACCACCTCGGCCAGGAACTTCGCCGCCCGGTCGCCGCGCAGCACCCCGGCGGGCCGTCCGTGGTGGGTGAGGACGACGGAGCCGTCGCGAAGCTCCAGATACGCGAATCCCTGAGGTCGTGGCATGCCCGCATCCTTCCGTTTCCGGACGGGTCCGTCATATGAATTATCTTTCGCATCGTGGGTGCTGTGGGTGGGAGCTCTTTTACGACCGGGGACGTCGACGAGGCGCGTCAGGAACTCGACGCGCGCTACTACGCGAGCCGGATGGACGTCGTGGACGCGCACCGATCCTTCGCGGCCCGCTTCGACATCGTCGAGTTCGGGCCGCTCGTCATCGGCGACCTGAGCTGCGGGGCCGACGTCCGGATGAGCTTCGGCGAACTCGGCGCCTACCACGTCAACGCGCCGCTCAGCGGCACCATGGAGATGCGCCAGGGCCGCGGCCCCGCCGCGTACGCCTCCGCCCGCGAGGCGCTGCTCCTCGACCCCGCGGGGGACACCTTCCTCGACCGGTGGAGCGGCGACGGGCGGATCCTCTCCGTCAAGGTCGGCGCGGCCGAGCTGCGCGACCGGCTGGAGAGCCTGCTCGGCCGCCCGCCGCAGGGCGGCCTCGCCTTCCGGCCCCGCCTGGACATCTCGCGGGGGCCCGGGCTCAGCTGGGTGCGGTTCGCCCGCCGGGTCGCCGCCGAGGCGCTCGCCGGGGAGGGCCTCGCCCACCACGAACTGGTCGCCCGTCCGCTCCAGGAGGCGCTGCTCAACGGGCTGCTGCTGGCCGCCGAGCACCCCTGGCGGGACGAGCTGGCCCACCCCGGCGGGCCGCGCCGCCCGGCGCCGGTCAAGCGGGCCATGGACGCGGTCCGGGAGCGCCCCGAGCACCCCTTCACCACCTCCGAACTCGCGGCCCACGCGCGCGTGAGCGTCCGCCGGCTCCAGGAGTCCTTCCGGGAGTACGTCGGGATGTCGCCGATGGCGTACGTCCGGGAGGTCCGGCTCGAACGGGTCCGCGAGGAGCTGCGGGCGGCGGAGCCGGACGAGGTGAGCGTGAGCGAGGTCGCCTGGCGGTGGGGCTTCGCGCACCAGGGGCGTTTCGCCGCGCACTACCGCGAGAAGTTCGGCGAGTCCCCGTCCCGGACGCTGCGGACCTCGCCCTGAGGCGGGCCGGTGCGCCCCGCCGTGCCCCCGTCGACCGCGCATTCCGGACAGACGCCGCGTTACGCGGCTCGCGGTGATCTTGGTGGCGGCCTACGGTGGGGGCGTCCGGCGCTGCCAGCGCGCGCCGTCGAACCGGGCCCGGCCGGCTCCCCCGTATCACCGGCCGGGCCCGCGGACGTCCGCTCCGTCCCCGACCGGCCCCGGCAGCGCCGGCCCTCGCGGCCCCGGCTCACGCGGCAGGGTGCGGCCAGCGGGGCGGGGTGGGAGTGGTGAAACCGCCGCCCAGGTAGAGGTCGTCGGGGGCGCCCTCGGCCGGGACCCCCTGCTCGGCGAGCAGCTTCTCCGCGAACGCCTCCGAGTCGTCGCGCGGGTCGTAGCCGAGGGCGCGCGCGGTCGACAGGTCCCACCACTCACGGGTGTTGGCGGAGGAGCCGTACACCACGGTGTGGCCGACGGACTCCGCGGTGAGCGCCGCGTGCAGCAGCCGGGCGCAGTCGGCGGGGCTCAGCCAGAGGGAGAGCATCCGGACCGAGGTGGGCTCCGGGAAGCAGGAGCCGATGCGGACCGAGACGGTCTCGATGCCGTGCCGGTCCCAGTAGAGCTGCGCCAGGTCCTCGCCGAAGCACTTGGAGAGGCCGTAGAAGGTGTCGGGGCGGTGCGGGGTGGTGACCGGCACCGGCGGTTCTCCGGCGCGCGGGCGGGGGGTGAAGCCGACGGCGTGGTTGCTGGAGGCGAAGACGACCCGGCGGACGCCCTCCTCGCGGGCCGCCTCGTAGAGGTGGTGCAGGCCGGTGACGTTGGCCGTGACGATCGCGTCGAAGTCGGCCTCCAGGGATATGCCGGCGAGGTGCACGATCGCGTCCACGCCGCGGACCGCCTCGCGCAGCGCCGCGCGGTCGGCGAGGTCGGCGACGACCGCGTCCGGCGCGCCGGGCACGGGGACGACGTCGAGCGGGCGGAGCGCGTAGCCGTGGGCGGGGAGCAGCTCCCGCATGAGGGTGCCGACGCCGCCGGCGGCACCGGTGAGCAGGAGGGTGCGGGGTGCGGGCATCGGGGGGTACTCCTCGGCTGGGGCGCGCGCCGCCGGTCGGCGGCCATTCACGGACGTGGACACGCTAGGGAGGGGTCGGAGAGGCCGTCAAGGCGCGGTTCCACCGGGTGCTTCGGTCTTGACCGGGGCCGTGGGGGAGGGCTAGCGTTCGGGCGTCGTTCATGGATGTGAACGGCCAGGACCTGTGCGACGCGTACTCCCGGGAGCGCCCGTGACCACCCCCGCCCGCCCCCGTACGGGAGCCTTCCTCTACCCCTGGGACGTCGACGGCGACCCCGCCGCCCCCGCGCTCCTCGCCGGGCTCGGCGTCCGGCAGGTCACCCTCGCCGCCGCCTACCACTCCACCCGCGCGCTCAGCCCCCGCCACCCCGGCCGACGGGTCGTCACCGCCGAGCACGCCGCCGTGCTCTACCCGCCGGACCCGGGCCGCTGGGCGGGCCGCCGGCTCGCCCAGTACCCGGCGGGCGACTGGGCCCCCGGCGACGCCTGGGCGCGGGCCGCCGAGGCGCTCGACGGCGCCGGCCTCGACGTGCACAGCTGGGTCGTCCTCGCCCACAACTCCCGGCTCGGCGCCGAGCATCCGGACACCTCCGTCGTCAACGCCCACGGCGACCGCTACCCGTGGGCCCCCTGCATCGCCCACCCCGAGGTCCGCGCCCTCCTGGTGGACCTCGCCGCCGAGGCCGCCGTCCGCCCCGGCGCCGCCGGCACCGAGCTGGAGTCCTGCGGCTGGTACGGCTACGCCCACCTGCACGCCCACGACAAGACCGGCGGCGTCCCGCTCGGTGAGCGCGACCGGCTGCTGCTGTCGCTCTGCTTCTGCCCGCACTGCCGGCAGGGGTACGCGGACGGGGGCGGCGACCAGGCCGCGCTCGCCGCCGCCGTCCGCGCTGTCCTCGCGCCGGTCTGGGCCGGCACCGGCCCCGCCGGGGACCTCGGCGCGCTGGAGGCGCCCGCGCTCGCCTGGCGCGCCCGGACCGCCCGCTCCTTCCAGGAGGCCGCGGTCGGGGCCGTGCGGGCCGCCGCCCCGCCCGGCTTCCGGATCCTGCTGCACGCCGACCCGGACCCGTACCGCTGCGGCGCCGACGCGGGCACCGATCCCGCGCACGTCCTCGGCCGGGCCGACGGCCTGGTGGCCCGGCCCGACCGGCTCGCCGCCTTCGCCGACACCCCGCCGTCCGGCGCCGCCCTCGCGGCCAACCTCTCCGTCGTCGGCGGCATGGGCGGCGCCGCCGGCCGGCTCGCCGAGGTCGCCCGCCGCGCCCTCGCCGACGGCGCCACCGAACTCCGGCTCTACCACGCGGGCCTGGCCTCCGACGCCGACCTGGCGGCGGTCCGCACCGCCCTGTCCGCGCTCTGACGGGGCCGGGCCCGGGGAGCTCGGACGCGCGGGCGGGGCGGGGCCTTCCGCGGGCCCCGTACGGCTCAGACCAGACGGCCGTCCCGGGCGACCACCCGGCCCGCCCGGACCACCAGGTCCCGGCGCGGCAGGTCCACCACGACCTGCGGCAGGCACTCGCCCTCGACCAGCATGAAGTCGGCCGGGGAGCCCGGGCGCAGGTCGGCCGCGGGCAGGCCCATCAGCGCGGCGCCGCCGTCGGCGGCGATCGCGAAGCACGCCTCCAGCTCCTCGTCGAGCCGGGCGTCGAGGGCCCAGCCGGCCAGCCAGGCGCGGTGCAGCATGTCGGCGTCGCCGTACGGGCTCCAGCTGTCCCGGACGCCGTCCGAGCCGAGGCCGACCGTCACCCCGCGCTCGGCGAGCCGGCGGAACGGCAGGATCGTCGTCTCGCCCAGGGCGACCGTGGTCAGCGCGACCCCGGACTCCGCGAGCAGGTCGGCCAGTTCGTCCAGCTCCCGGCCGGCCAGCCCGGCCACGGCGAAGGCGTGCGCCACCGCCACCCGGCCGCGCAGGCCGGCCGCGCGGGTGCGGGCGGCGATGTCCCGGATCACCGCGAGGCCCGGCTCGCCCCGGTCGTGGAGGTGGATGTCGAGCCCCAGGCCGTGCTTCTCGGCGAGGCCGAAGACCAGGCCCAGCTGGTCGCCGTCCCGGCCGCCGGTGGCGTCGAAGCCGGTCGGGTCGATGCCGCCGATGTGGCTGACCAGACCGCTCGCCGCGGCCTCGGCGAGCAGCTCCGCCGCGCCCGGCTCGCGGACCACGCCGTGCTGCGGGAAGGCCACGAGCTCGACGTCGACGATCCCGGCCAGCTTCGCGGCGGCCCGCGCGACGGCCTCGACGCCGGCCAGGCCGTAGGCCGGGGCCACGTCCGCGTGGGCCCGCATCGCGCGGGTGCCCAGCGCCGCCGCGTGCGACATCAGGCGCAGCGCCCGCTCGCCCACCGGGGTGGGCAGCGAGCGGGCCAGGTCCACGTCCCCGGCGACGTACTCGGCGATGCCGCCGGCCGGGCGGCGGCGGTACCAGGGCTCGCCCCAGGAGGTCTTGTCCGGATGGATGTGGGCGTCGACCAGGGTCGGCAGGGCGAGCCGCCCGCCGCCGTCGACCCGCTCGACGGACGCGCCCTCGGGGACCTCGGCGACGAGCACCCCGTCGACGGCGATCAGGTCGCCCGCGGGGCCGCCGAGCGGCCGTACGTCGTGGAAGAGGGTCGCGGTGCGGGGCGTGGGGCTCACGGGGTCTCCTTCGGACTCTGACGGAACCCTTTTGGTATACCATGTGGGTCGTCCGCTGGGCCCGACGGTGCCCCGCCCCTCACCAGGCCAGCTTCTCCAGCGCGTCCAGATCGAGCGCCGCCGTCGGCGCGGGCCCCGGACCGGCGACACCGGGGCCGCCGTCCCCGCCGTTCGGCCCCACCCGCAGCTCCGCCCAGATCGTCTTCCCCCGCCGCCCGTACCGGGTGCCCCAGCGCTCCGCGAACCGCGCCACCAGATACAGCCCCCGGCCGCCCTCGTCCGTCTCCGCCGCGTGCCGCAGGTGCGGCGAGGTGCTGCTGCCGTCCGACACCTCGCACACCAGCGTCCGGTCGTGGAGCAGCCGCACCCGCACCGGATCCGCCCCGTACCGCACCGCGTTGGTGACCAGCTCGCTGAGGATCAGCTCCACCGCGAACGCGGCCTCCTCCAGACCCCACTCGGTGAGCTTGGCCGCCGCCGCGTTCCGCACCGGCGACACCGCCGCCGGGTCCCTCGCCACCTCCCACTCGGCGATCCGGTCCGCCGGCAGCCGCCGGGTCCGCGCCACCAGCAGCGCGATGTCGTCCCGGGGCGCCGGCGACAACAGGCTGGCGAGCACGTCCGCGCAGATCTGCTCGGGGCTCCGGTCCGGGCGCTCCAGCGCACCGCGCAGCAGCCGCAGCCCCGTCCCCAGGTCCCGCCCGTGGTCCTCCAGCAGACCGTCCGTGAAGAGCACCAGCTTGCTGCCCTCCGCCAGCCGCAGCTCCGTCGACTCGAAGGGCACGTCCCCCAGCCCGAGACCCAGCGGCAGCCCCGGCGCCAGCGGCGGGAACTCCACCCGCCCCTCCGCGTCCACCACCGCGGGCCCCGGATGCCCGGCGCTCGCCACCGTGCACACCCCGGACGCCGGGTCGTAGATCGCGTACAGGCAGGTCGCGCCCGTGATGCTCTCCTCCCGCCGCCCCTGGCCGCCCTCGCCGCCCGCCGCCGGCTCCCCCTCCTCGTCGATCCGCCCGGTCAGCTCGTCGAGATGGCCCAGGATCTCGTCGGGCGGCACGTCGAGCGTCGAGAAGTTGTGCACCGCCGTCCGCAGCCGCCCCATCGTCGCCGCCGCGTGCAGACCGTGCCCCACCACGTCCCCCACCACCAGCGCCACCCGCGCCCCCGGCAGCGGGATCACGTCGAACCAGTCGCCGCCGACCCCCGCCTTCGCCGGCAGATAGCGGTACGACACCTCCACCGCGTTCTGCTCGGGCAGCACCCGGGGCAGCAGGCTCCGCTGGAGCGTCACCGCCATCGCGTGCTCCCGGGTGAACCGCCGGGCGTTGTCGATCGCCACCGCCGCCCGCGCCGCCAGCTCCTCCGCGAACTCCCGGTCCTCCTCCCCGAACGGCTCCGCCGTGTCCGACCGCCAGAAGTTCGCCATCCCGAGCACCACGTCCCGGGCCAGCAGCGGCACCGTCACCAGCGAGTGCATCCCGTACGCCAGCGCCCCGGCCGCGCCCTCCGGATCCTGCGCCCGCCACCCGTCCGCCGCCGCCAGCTCCGCCTGCACCACCGCGTGCCCCTCGGCCAGCGCCGTCGCCATCGGCGTGCTCGGCACGTGGAAGCGGATCACCTCGCCGACCGACTGGAGCGGCTGCTCCGCCCGCACCCCGCTCAGCGCCGTCCGGAGCATCTCCGACAGCGTCGCGTCCTGCGGCGGCTCCTCGCCCCGCAGCACCGGCTCCAGCAACTCCACCGTCGCGAAGTCCGCGAAGCCCGGCACCGCCACTTCGGCCAGCTCCTCCGCCGTCCGGACCACCTCCAGGGTCGTCCCGATCCGCACCCCCGCCTCGTACAGCAGCTGGAGCCGGCCCCGCGCCACCGCCGCCCGCCCGGACAGCGCGGCCAGCTCCGTGGTGTCCCGCATCGTCATCACGCTGCCCGTGCCCGAACCGTCCGGGGTGGTCGGCCGCACGCTGACCGCGAGCAGCCGGTCCCCGGCCCGGTGCACCTCGTCCGTGGCGGTCCGCCCGGACTCCAGGAGCTCCACGGTGCGGGGATCGAGTCCGAGCTCGGAGACCGGCCGCCGCTCGGCGTCCGCCGACAGGCCCAGCAGCCGCCGCGCCTCGTCGTTGGCGAGCAGCAGCCGCTTGTCCGCGCCGATGATCAGCACGCCCTCGCGGACCGCGTGCAGCACCGCCTCGTGGTGCTCCTTCATCCGGGTCATCTCGGTCGGCCCCAGGCCGTGCGTCTGCCGCCGCAGCCGCCGCGCCACCAGCGCCGCGCCGCCCACCGCGAGCAGCAGGGCGCCGCCGCCCGCGGCCAGCAGCACCGCCAGCCGGCCCTGGACCGCGTCGCTCAGCGACTGCACCTCGATGCCGCTCGACACCATGCCGACGATCCGTCCCCCGTCGTCCACCACCGGCACCACGGCCCGCACCGCGTCGTTCGGCGCGCCCCGGAAGGTCTCCGTGTACGACTCGCCGTCCACCGCAGCCCGGGACAGGTCGCCGGTCGCCTTCTCGCCGATCAGCCCGGACTCCGAGTCGGTGTACCGCACCCCGTCCGTGCCGAGCACCGCGACGAAGTCCACCCCGGTCGCCACCCGGGTCTGCTCCGCCCGTTTCTGGAGCGCCGCCGTCGGGTCCGGCGAGGTCAGCGCCGTGTCCACGCCGGGCGCCTTCGCGAAGGCCTCCGCGACCGCCAGCGACCGCACCTCGGCGTCCCGCAGCACGTCCTGCCGGGCCTGCTGGAAGGTGACCAGGACGGCCGCCACGATCACCAGCAGCGCGACCAGCGCCTCCAGCGCGAACACCTGCCCGGCGAGGCTGCGCAGCCCGGAGCCGTGCCCGTCCCGCGGGGTGTCCCGGCGGGACGTCACGCCGTGCTCCGGGCGATGAGCAGCGCCACGTCGTCCGGGGCGCCGGGGCGGCGCAGCTGCCGCAGCAGCCGGTCGCAGCTCTCCTCCAGGGACAGCTCGCGGGTCTCCTCGACGAGGGCGACGAGCAGCGCGAGCCGTTCGTCGATGGGGGCGTCGCGGGTCTCGATCAGTCCGTCGGTGTACAGCACCAGCCGGTCGCCGGGCAGGAAGGGCACCCGCGCGGTGCGGAAGGTGCCCCCGCCGACGCCGAGCGGCACCCCCGTGGAGACGTCGACCAGGGCGGCCGGGCCGTCGACCGGGAGCCGGACCGGCGGCAGGTGGCCGGCGTTCGAGATCCGGCAGCGGTGCCGCTGCGGGTCGTGCACGGCGAAGAGGCAGGTGGCGATGGACTGCTCCAGGCCGACCGTGATCCGGTCCAGGTGGCGCAGCACCTGGCCGGGGGAGAGGTCCAGGTCGGCGAAGGCGCGGGTGGCGGTCCGCAGTCGGCCCATGGTCGCCGCCGCCTCGATGCCGCTGCCCATCACGTCCCCCACCACCAGGGCCGTCTTGTCGTCGGGCAGCGCGATCACGTCGTACCAGTCGCCGCCGACCTCGCTGGACGCCTGGGCCGGCTGGTAGCGGGCCGCCGCGTCCAGGCCGGGGCGGGCGGGCGGATCGCCCGGCAGCAGACTGCGCTGGAGGGTGACGGCCGAGTTCCGCACGCTCTGGTACCAGCGTGCGTTGTCGATGCTCACCGCGGCCCGCGCCGCCAGCTCCACGGCGAGCAGCATGTCGTCCCGGTCGAACGGCAGCGGGTTGTGCCGGTCCCGTTTCAGGTCGAGCGCACCGAGCACCTCGCCGCGCGCGATCAGCGGCACCGCCAGGTACGAGTGCACCCCGGCCCGCGCCAGCTGCCGGGCCGCCTCGGGGCCGCGCGCGATCCGCGGCAGGTCGTCGGGGCCGACCCGGGACACCAGGACCGGCCGGCCGGTGTGCACGCAGCGGGTGACCAGCCGGTCCGCGCCGTAGAGCGCCACCGAGCCGGGCGGGTCGGCGGCGGGCAGCGCCTCCGTCTCGTGCCCGGCCTTGACCGCCAGCGCCCGGAAGAGCGCCGGGCCCTGCTCGGGGGCGCCCGGCCGGCGCAGCGCGAGGACCGAGTCGAGGACGTCGACGGCGGCCACGTCGGCGAGGGCCGGCACCACCACCGACGCCAGCTCGTCCGCCGTCCGCTCCACCTCCAGGGTGGTGCCGACCCGGGCGGAGGCGTCGGCGATCAGGGCCAGCCGGCGCCGGGACCGGTCGGCCTCCGCGTCCGCCCGGTACCGCTCGGTCACGTCGACCACCCAGGCCGCCACCCCGAGGACCCGGCCGCCGGTCGCCTCCAGGCGGTAGAAGGACACCGACCAGGCGTGCTCGCCGCCGCCCGGATCGGCCGGCGTGGTGCCCATCGCCAGGAGGCCGAGCAGCGGGGCCCCGGTCTCCAGGACCCGCAGCGCCGCCGCCTCCAGGGCGCTCGCGTCCACGCCCGGCAGCACCTCGGAGGGGCGGCGCCCCAGGTGCCGGGCGGCCGGCAGCCCGTTGAACCGTTCGAGGGCCGGGTTGACCAGGGTGTAGCGCAGCTCGGTGTCGAGGACCGCGATGCCGATGGGGGACTGGTCGACCAGCCGGTCGGAGAGCGCCAGCTCGGTCTCCACCCGGGCCACGGTGGTCCGGTCGGCGGCGATGCCCAGCGCGTACAGGTCGCCCAGGTCGTCGGTGAGCCGCATGTTGCGGAACTCCACCTCGCGGGTCGACCCGTCCTTGTGCCGTACGGGGAAGGTGCCGGCCCAGGTGGTGCCGCGTCCGAGCACCTCGCCGAAGAGCCGCATCGCCTCGGCCCGGTGCTCCTCGCCGACGATCAGCCGGGCCACGTACTCGCCGAGGGCCTCGTCGGCCCGGTACCCGAAGAGCGTCTCGGCCTGCGGGCTCCACAGCACGATCCGCCCGGCCGCGTCCACCACGACGGCGGCCACGCCGATCACGTCGAGCAGCCCCTCCCCGTCGAACGCGCTCCCCGGGAGCCGGGAACCGGAGCCGTGAGGAGAGGGGGAGGGCGAGGACGAAGGGGGAGGGGAGTGCGCGGGGGAGCCACCGCCGGGAGCACCCGGCGCGTCCGGCCCGGCCGGCGCGTCAGACCCGCGCGCCGGGCCCGTACCGCCCGCCCGCTCCGGTCCACCCGGTCCACCGGGTACGTCCGCCCCGTCCGTACCGTGCGCCGGGTCCGTACCGTGTGCCCGCTCCGGGCCGCCCGTCCGCTCCGTACCGTGCGCCGGGTCCGTACCGTCAGCCCGCTCCGTACCGCGTGCCGGGTCCGTACCGTGCGTCCGCTCCGGGCCGCCCGTCCGCTCCGGGCCGACCGGTGCCGTCGGAGGGTCGCCGGGCATGCCGGTGTGGCCCTCCTCCGTCCCCGTGCCCGTCTCCGGGAAGGAACCGGCCGTCACCCTGCCCTCCTCCCGCCGAGCCCGCCGCCCCTTCCATGCTCCCCGGCCGCCCCCGGGGACGCACTACGAGCGCGTCCGTCCCGGCTCCGCCGGGGCCTCCTCCGGCGCGTTCCCGGCCCGCGCGGCCGGCGGGGCCGAGGCCGTGCCCGCCGCCCAGGCCCGGCCCGCCACCGCGAGCCCCGGAAGCAGCACCGTCACGTCCACGGTCGTGACCAGGGCCGCGCCCGCCGCCAGGGCCACCGCGTTCGGCACGAACAGCGCGGTGTTCGCGGTCGCCGCGATCCGGCCGACCGCCTCCGCCGGGGCCTCCCGCTGGACCGCGGTCATCGCCGCCACCAGCACCCACGGCATGCCGAGGCCGATCACCGCGCTCGCCGCCAGCGCCGTCGCCTCGTACGGCAGCGCCCGTACCCCGGCCGCCGCGGCGAAGAGGGCCAGTCCGGCGGCGGCGAGCAGCCGCTCGGGGATCCGGCGCAGCAGCGGCCCGGTGGTCAGGCCGGCGAGCACCGAACCGGCGCCCTGCACCGCGTAGAGCACCCCGGCGTACGCGGGCGGCCGGCCCAGCCCCTGGTCCACCACCGCGTACACCGCCGCGCCGTTCACCCCGGCGAGCAACATGGTGAAGGCCCCGGCGGCGACCAGCGGCCGCAGCACCGGCGAGGCGGCGATCAGCCGGACGCCCTCGTCGGTCTCGCGCCGCCACGCGCCCCGCTCGCGCGCGGCCGGCGCGGGCCGCTCCTCCCGCACCCGCATGGCGGCGAACGCCGCCGCGGCCAGCGCGAAGGTCGCCGCGTCCAGGAGGGCCACCGGGCCGCCGCCGTAGCGGGCGAAGAGGCCCGCCGCGACCAGCGGGGCGATCAGTTTCATCGACTCGCCGGCCGTCATCCGCCAGCCGTTGACCGAGCCCAGCCGCTCCTTGGCGAAGCCGGTCGCGAGCAGGGCCTGCTCGGCCGCGTCGTGGACGGCGCCCTGCGCGCCGTACAGCACGAGGACGGCGAAGAGCAGCCACACCCGGTCGGCCGAGGTCACCCAGAGCAGGGCCGGCAGCACGGCGGCCGCCGCGAGGTCGAGGACGATCAGCAGCGGGCGGCGGCGCACCCGGTCGGCGAGCGTGCCGAGGAGCGGCCCGAGGAGGGCGGGGGCCCAGAGGGCGAAGGCGGTGAGGGCCGCGAGACCGTCCGAACCCGTCAGCGACTTGACCCAGATCCCGGAGACCAGCCACATCGCCGTCGTCCCGAACCCGGACACGACCACACCTGTCAGATACCAGCGCATGGAGGGAGACTCTGACGTCTGAGGCGGCCCCGGCGGATCGGGCACCTGCCCTAGGCGTGCGCGGCGGACCGCTTCCGCTCGTACCACAGCGCCGCCCCCGTGACCAGGGCACCGAGCCCCTCCCACAGGCCGACTCCGAGGAAGCCGGAGGGGGCCCGGCCGGTAAGGACCGCGAGGGTGAAGACCGCGAAGGTGAGGAGGCGGAAGGGGACCGTCCAGCGGAAGAAGGCCCGCCAGTCGGCGAGCGCGGCGAGGACGTAGTAGACGCCCATGTTGAGCGCGGCCATCGAGGAGGCGGTGAGGAAGACCAGGGTGTGGTCGCCCTCCGCGCGCCCTCCGTCGGGCACCGGCTCGAAGCCCATCACCGTGAGGAGGGCGTCGGGGGCGACCAGGCCCACCACCCCGAGGGCGGCGGCGAGGAGGCCGAAGACCGCCATGGTCCAGCCGGACAGCGAACGGGGCAGGCGACGCACGACGGTCCTCCGCGGAGCAAGATCGACACTTCAGGGGGCGCTCTGGTGTTCGAGCGTGATCCTGCATATCGCGCGGAAGCCCGTGGGGGCCAATCCGGCCCCCACGGACGTCACTTCAGGGCGGCCGCCATCATCTTCTGCGCCACCGGCGCGGCCAGCCCGTTGCCGCTGACCTCGGAGCGGGCCGCCCCCGAGTCCTCGATCAGCACGGCCACCGCCACCTGCTTCCCGGTCGACGCGTCCTTCGCGTAGGAGGTGAACCAGGCGTACGGCGTCTTGCTGTTGTTCTCGCCGTGCTGCGCGGTGCCCGTCTTGCCGCCGACCTCGGCCCCGGGGACCGCCGCGTTGGTGCCCGTGCCCTCCTCCACCACCGTCACCATCGCGCTGCGCAGCTGCTCGGCGGTGGCGGCGGAGACGACCCGGGTGGTGTCGCCGTCGTCGTGGGTCTCCAGGGCGTCGCCGTCGGCGTCGACCACCTCGGAGACCATGTGCGGGGCGGCGAGCTGTCCGTCGTTGGCGATCACCGCCGAGACCATCGCCATCTGGAGCGGGGTGGCGGTGACGTCGAACTGCCCGATGCCGGTCAGCGCGGTCTGCGCCCGGTCCATCCCGGACGGGTAGACGCTCGGGTAGGCCCGGACGGGCACGTCCAGCTCGTCGTCGTTGAAGCCGAACTTCTCCGCCATCGCCCGCACCTTGTCCTGCCCCAGGTCGGCGGCCATCTTGCCGAAGACGTTGTTGCAGGAGTAGCGCAGCGCGGTGCGGATCGTGGCGTTCTCGCAGGGCGCCGAGGCGTTCTCGTTCGGCAGCACGGTCCGGGTGCCCGGCAGGGTGTACGGGTCGGGGCTCTGGGTCCGGGCGTCCACCGAGGGGTACAGCCCGTCCTCCAGGGCGGCGGCCGCGACGACCAGCTTGAAGGTGGAGCCGGGCGGCAGCGGCTGCCGCAGCGCCCGGTTGACCAGCGGCTTGTCCGGGTCCTCCGTGAGCCGCTTCCAGGCGTCGCCGTCCGTGGTCCCGGCGATCGCCGACGGGTCGTAGGAGGGCGTGGAGACCATGCCGAGGATCCGGCCGGACACCGGGTCGATCGCGACCGCCGCGCCCTTCGTGTCGCCGAGCGCCTCGAAGCCGGCCTTCTGCACGGCCGGGTCGATGGTGGTGACGACCGTGCCCGGTTCCTGCTGCGCGCGGGTGACCGCGTCCACCGGGTTCTTGAGCCGGTCGTCGGTGCCGTCCAGGATCCCGGAGTAGATGCCCTCCAGCTGGGTGGCGCCGTACGCCTGCGAGCTGTAGCCGGTGACCGCCGCGTACAGCTCGCCCTCCGTGTAGGTGCGCGCGTAGTCGAGATCACCGCTCTCGGTGCGCTTCGAGCCGGTGACCGGCGAACCGGCCACGACGATGTTCCCGAGCGGCTGCGCGTACTGCGCGATGGTCTTCCGCCGGTTCTTGCTGTCGTTCGCGAGCGCCTTGCTCTCGTACGCCTGCACCCAGGTGGCCCGGCCCAGCAGGGCCAGCACGAGGAGCAGCACGAAGACCGAGGTGCGCCTGATGGTCTTGTTCATGGCACCTGGAGGGACGAACGGGGCGGCGGGAGGCGTTCCGCTTGTGGCCGGATTCTCAGGAAACGTTCATCCGGCACGCATCCGGTCCGTGACCCGCCTCACAGCCGCCGGGTCGCCAGCGTCAGCCGGTCGCGCGCGTCGAAGAGGGCGTCCTTGATCAGCTGCTCGTGGCCCGGGGTCAGCCGGGCGGCCGGCACCGAGCAGCTCAGCGCGTCCCGGGCCGGGGTCCGGTAGGGGATCGCCACCGCGAAGCAGCGCAGCCCCAGGGTGTTCTCCTCGCGGTCCACCGCGTAGCCCGCCTCGCGGACCCCCGCCAGCTCCTCGATCAGCCGCTCCCGGTCGGTGATCGTGTGCTCGGTCACCGACGGCAGCACCTTCGGCAGCAGCTCCCGCACCTGCTCGTCGTCGTGGGTGGCGAGCAGGGCCTTCCCCAGCGCGGTCGAGTGCGCCGGGAGGCGTCGCCCGACCCGGGTGAAGGGCCGCAGGTGGTGCTGGGACTGCCGGGTCGCGAGGTAGACCACGCTGGTGCCGTCGAGGCGCGCGAGGTGGACGGTCTCGGTGGTGTCGTCCGAGAGCCGGTCCAGGGTGACCCGGGAGGCCGCCACGACCTCGTCGCCGTCGATGTACGAGGTCCCCACCAGCAGGGCCCGCACCCCGATGCCGTAGCGCGTGCCGGTGGCGTCGGTCTCCACCCAGCCCAGCTCGACCAGGGTGCGCAGCAGCATGTACAGGCTCGACTTGGGGTAGCCCACGGCCTCCTGGACGGCCGCCAGGGTGTGCATCCCCGGCCGTCCGGCGAAGAACTCCAGCAGCTCCACCGTCCGCACCGCGGACTTCACCTGCGCACCGTTCGCGTCGGCACCCGCCATGACCCCGCCCTTCTCCCTGACTTCCGGACGACCTTGTGGGAACGCCCGTGGCGTCAATAGAGTCCACCCCGAAGCGTTCATGCACAAGAACGGCGTTCATCATAGTGAACAGGGGTGTGGCGGTGTCGGCAGCAGCAGTGTGGAGTGTGGACCCCCGGTCGGGGAAGCGGCGCGAGCAGGTCGCGACAGAGGCCACGGCCGCCGACGTCGACCGCGCGGTCCGGGCCGCCCACGCCACCCGGGAGTCCCTCGCCGACCGCGCGGTCCGGGCCGCCTTCCTCAGGGCCGCCGCCGACCTCCTCGACGCCTCCGCAGAAGAGGTCGTCGCCACCGCCGACGCCGAGACCGCCCTCGGCGCCCCCCGGCTCACCGGCGAGCTCGCCCGCACCAGCGCCCAGCTGCGCGCCTTCGCCGAGGTCGTCGAGGACGGCGGCTACCTCGACGTGCGCGTCGACCTGCCCGACCCGACGGCCGTGCCGCCCCGCCCGGACCTGCGCCGCTGGAAGATCCCGCTCGGCGTCGTCGCCGTCTACGCGGCCAGCAACTTCCCGCTCGCCTTCTCCGTGCCCGGCGGCGACACCGCCAGCGCGCTGGCGGCCGGCTGCCCCGTCGTCGTCAAGGCCCACCCCGACCACCCGGCCACCTCCGAGCTGGCCGCCGGCCTGCTGCGCCGCGCCGCCGCCAAGGCCGGGCTGCCCGAGGACGTCGTGGTGCTGGTGCACGGCTTCGACGCGGGCGTCGAGCTGGTCCGCCACCCGCTGGTCGCCGCGGCCGGCTTCACCGGCTCCGTGCGCGGCGGCCGGGCGCTCTTCGACGCCGCCGCCGCCCGCCCCGTACCGATCCCCTTCCACGGCGAGCTCGGCTCCCTCAACCCGGTCGTGATCACCCCCGGCGCGGTCGCCGAGCGGGCCGAGGAGACCGGCGCGGGCCTGGCCGGCTCCATGACCCTGGGCGCGGGACAGTTCTGCACCAAGCCGGGCTTCGTCCTCGCCCCGGCCGGGGCCGACGGCGACCGCTTCCTCGCCGCCCTCACCGAGGGCGTCGCCCAGGCCGGCCCCGCCGTCCTGCTCGACCACCGGATGCGGGCCGCCTTCGTCGAGGGCGTCACCGCGCGGGCCGCCCTCGACGGCGTCGAGGCGCCCGTCGTCCCCGGCGCGGCCGACGAGCACACCGTCACCGCCGGCGTCCTCACCGTCGACGCGGCCCGGCTCGCCGACGGCGGCCACGAGCTCCTCCTGGAGGAATGCTTCGGCCCCGTCACCGTCGTCGCCCGCTACACCGACGAGGCGCAGGTCGGCGCCGTCCTGGGCCGGCTGCCCGGCAACCTCACCGCCACCCTGCACTGCGCCGACGACGACCCGGCCGCCCCCGGCCTGCTGGCCGCGCTCACCCCGCTCGCGGGCCGCGTCCTCGTCGGCGGCTGGCCCACCGGCGTCGCCGTCGCCGCCGCCCAGCACCACGGCGGCCCCTACCCGGCCACCACCTCCACCTCCACCTCGGTCGGCGCCACCGCCATCGAGCGCTGGCTCCGCCCGGTCACCTACCAGTCCACGCCCCAGCACCTCCTCCCGCCGGAGCTGCGCGACGCCCCGCGGGCGTAAACGGAATGAAATCCGCCGGGGGCGGTGTTGCACCCAGGACAGCCCGCCCCCCGGAGTGAAGGAAACCCATGCGCGTCGAGATCTGGTCGGACATCGCCTGCCCCTGGTGCTACATCGGCAAGGCCCGCTTCGAGAAGGGACTGGCCGCCTTCGCGCACCGCGACGACGTCGAGGTCGTGCACCGGTCCTTCGAGCTCGACCCGCACCGTGCCAAGGGCGACACCGGGCCCGTCCTGGAGATGCTGGCGAAGAAGTACGGGCGGACGCTGGACGAGGCCCGGGCCATGGAGGCGCACGTGGCGTCCAACGCGCACGCCGAGGGCCTGGAGTACCTCGCCGACGGCCGCGACCACGGCAACACCTTCGACATCCACCGGCTGCTGCACCTGGCCAAGGAGCGCGGCCGGCAGAACGAGCTGCTCGACCTCGCCTACCGGGCGAACTTCGCCGAGGAGCGGTCCGTCTTCGACGCCGAGACCCTGGTGGCCCTCGCCGTGGAGGCCGGGCTCGACGAGGCCGAGGTCCGCGGCGTCCTCGCCGACGAGACCGCCTACGCCGACGCGGTGCGGGCCGACGAGCGCGAGGCGTCCGAACTCGGCGCCAACGGCGTGCCGTTCTTCGTCCTCGACCGCCGCTACGGCGTCTCCGGCGGACAGCCCGCCGAGGTCTTCACCCAGGCCCTGGAGCAGGCGTGGCAGGGCCGCGCCCTCCAGCCCGTCGGCGCCGCCGACGCCGAGGCGTGCGGCCCGGACGGCTGCGAGGTCCCGCCGCGCGGCTGACCCCTCCTGAGCTGCGCGGATAAGCGCCACTTGGGGGCTCCCCCATGATCGGCCGCCATTGACGGGTGGTCGGGGGGAGCCCAGGCTGGGGGCATGGACTCCCTCGATCAGCCGCTCGGCGGCGCCGAGTTCGCCCCCCGGCGGACCTACCTGAACACCTCCGCCTGCGGTCTGCTGCCGCGCCGCACCGTCGAGGCGGTCACCCTCCTCGCCGAGGAGACCGCGGACGGGCGCGCGGACGGCGCGGGCAGCTTCGACGTCGTGGCCGAGGCCCGGGCCGCCTTCGCCCGGCTCGCCTCGGTCGCGCCCGAGCGAGTCGCGGTCGGCAGCTCGGTCGCCGTGCACTGCGGGATGATCGCCCAGTCGATGCCCTCCGGCGCCGAGATCCTCTTCCCCGAGGGCGACTTCTCCTCCGTCCTCACGCCCTTCACGGTCCGCGGCGACCTCAAGACCCGGTTCGTGCCGCTGGAGCGGCTCGCCGACTCCGTCGGCCCGGAGACCGCGCTGGTCGCCTTCTCCGCCGTGCAGTCGGCGGACGGCCGCACCGCCGACCTCGCCGCCGTGCGGGCCGCCGCCGCGGCCCACGGGGCCCGCACCCTGCTCGACGCCACCCAGTCCGCGGGCTGGCTGCCGCTGTCGGCGGGGGAGTGGGACTACACCGTCGCCGGTGCCTACAAGTACCTGCTCTGCCCGCGCGGCGCGTCCTTCCTCACGGTCACCGAGGAGGCCCAGGACAGCCTGCTGCCGATCCACGCGGGCTGGGTCACCGGCGAGGAGCTGTGGGCCAACAGCTACGGCCCGGTGCGCGAACTCGCCCGCTCCGCCCGTCGGTTCGACGAGCCGGCCGCCTTCCTGTCGTACCACGGCGCGGCCCGCTCGCTCGCCCTCCTGGAGGAGATCGGCATCGAGCGGATCGAGGCCCACGACAAGGGGCTCGCCGCCCGCTTCCGGTCCGGGCTGCTCTCCCTCGGGCACGAGCCGGTCATGGACGACTCCACGGTCGTCGCCGTGCCGGGGCTCGGCCACCGGGCGGACGCCCTGCGCGCCGCGGACGTGCTGCTGTCGGACCGCGCCGGGAACCTGCGGGCCTCCTTCCACCTGTACAACACGGCGGCGGACGTCGACCGCGCGCTGGACGTGCTGGCCGGCTGAGGCGTCAGCAGCCCGGCGCCGGGCAGTCGCCCTCCTCGCCCGCCTCGTCCGCCTCCGCGCGCAGGTTCTCCGCCAGGACCCCGAGGAGGCGGGCGAGTTCCGTCCGCTCGGCCGGGTCCAGGCCGGCGAGCGAGCTCTCCTCCAGGTCGGACCAGGCGTCCTCGACGCCGGCCCGCAGCGCCTGCCCCCGCTCCGTCGCCTCGACGAGCACCGCCCGCCGGTCGGCGGGGTCCGGGCGGCGGCGCACCCAGCCGCACTGTTCGAGCCGCTGGAGCATCTTCGTCACCGTCGACGGGTCCAGGCCGAGGAACCGGATCAGCTCCGACTGGCGGGCCGCCCCGCAGTCCCAGAGCCGCATCATCATCAGCTCCTGGCCCGGGTAGAGGCCGAGCGCCCGCAGCCGCCGCCCCATGGCGAAGCGATGGGCCCGGGAGACCCGGGCCAGGGTGTGGCCGACCGGGCCCCCGCGCGCGGCGGACGGCAGCGCGGGGTCGGCACAGGCGGGATCGGCTGCGGTCATCGGGGCTCCTCGGGGCGGCGCTTCACCCTCCAGGTTACCGTGACCCCGAATATTGCTTGGCTGGCCAAGGAATGGGTTACAGTGGCGACCCGACCACATACTTGGCCGACCACATAAATTCTGTGAGGGAACCGCCATGACCACCGCCTTCGACCCCGTCGACCTCGCCGGCACCCGGCTCGCCAACCGCATCGCCATGGCCCCCATGACCCGCAGCCGGGCCCACGGCGCCGACCGCACCCCCACCGACGCCGTCGTCGAGTACTACGCCCAGCGCGCCTCCGCCGGCCTGATCATCACCGAGGGCGTCCAGCCCGTCCCCGAGGGCCAGGGCTACCCCGACACCCCCGGCCTGCACAGCCGCGAGCAGATCGCCGCCTGGCGCAAGGTCACCGACGCCGTCCACGAGCGCGGCGGCCGGATCTTCGCCCAGCTCATGCACTCCGGCCGGATCGGCCACCCCGACCTCCTCGACGACGGCCTCCACCCCGTCGGCCCCTCCGCCGTGGCCGCCGCCGGGCAGGTCTACACCCACGAGGGCCCCAAGGACTTCGTCACCCCGCGCGCCCTCACCGGCGACCAGGTGCGCGAGGCGGTCGCCGGCTTCGCCGCCGCCGCCCGCAACGCCGTCGAGGCCGGCTTCGACGGCGTCGAGATCCACGGCGCCAACGGCTACCTGATCCAGCAGTTCCTCGCCTCCGGCTCCAACCACCGCACCGACGAGTGGGGCGGCTCCGTCGAGAACCGCGTCCGCTTCGCCGTCGAGGTCGTCCGCGCCGTCGCCGCCGAGATCGGCCCCGACCGCACCGGCCTGCGCATCTCCCCGGCCAACACCCTCAACGACATCGCCGAGACCGACACCGAGGAGCTCTACACCGCCCTCCTCGCCGCGATCGAGCCCGTCGGCATCGCCTACCTCCACGTCCTGGAGACCGCCCCCGAGCGCCGCCCCCTCGTCCACGAGCTGCGCAAGCGCTTCGCCGGCACCTTCATCCTCAACCCGTCCGGCGAGGGCCCCACCGGCGCCGCCGACCTCGCCCTGATCGAGGACGGCACCACCGACCTCCTCGCCTTCGGTCGGCTCTTCATCGCCAACCCCGACCTGCCCGCCCGGCTGCGCGCCGACGGCCCCTACAACCCGCTCGACGCCGCCACCATGTACGGCGGCGACCACCGCGGCTACGTCGACTACCCGTCGCTCTAGGACCCGCCGGCCCCTTCCCGCCGGCCCCGGACGCGGCGGAGGGGCGGAACCCGGTCCACCGGATCCCGCCCCTCCGTCGCGTACCGCCTACCAGGCCGCGGTGACCGCCCGGCGCGCGCCCTCCAGGTCCACCGTCCGGCCCGTCTCGCCGAGCACCGCGCCCAGCGCGGCCAGCGACGACTGCACGGCGTTCGGGGTCGCGTCCGCCCCGTAGTGGTTCACCCGGATCATCTCCTTCGCCAGCGCCCCGCCGCCCGCGATCAGCGGCAGCGACGGGTCGGCGGCGAGCGCCTTCGACACCAGGTCGGAGGCGTCCAGCTCCGCCGGGACCCGCAGCGTCGTCGCCACCGGCGCCGCGTCCCCGGCCTCCCGCACGTACGGCTCCAGACCGCCGCCCAGCGCCAGCGCGCCCGCCCGGGTCGCCGCCGCCGCCGAGGCGTGCCGGCCCATCAGCGCGTCCAGGCCCTCGGCCTCGATCCGCTCCACGCACGCCTCCAGGGCCAGCATCTCCAGCTGCGCCGGGGCGTGCAGGAGCGCCTTGCGGCCGCCGTCGATCCAGCGCTCCTTCCAGTCGAGGAGGGAGAGGTAGGAACGGCGCGGCGCGGCCGGGTTGGCGGCGAACCGCTCCCAGGCCCGCTCGCTCACCGACACCGCCGAGACGCCCGCCGGGCCGCCCATCGCCTTCTGCGCGCCGATGATGCACATGTCGACGCCCCAGGCGTCCGGCAGCACCGGCTCGGCGCCGATCGAGGCAACCGCGTCCAGGTAGAAGAGCGCGCCGTGGGCGCGGACGACCTCGCCGATCTCCGCGACCGGGTTGGTGTTGCCGGTGGCCGCCTCGGCGTGCACCAGCGAGACGAAGTCGATCTCCGGGTGCTCGGCCAGCGCCCGCTCCACCTGCCCGGCGGTGACCGCCGTGTGGAAGGGGACGGCGAGGTCGATCACGGTGGCCCCGCAGTCGCGCAGCCAGTTGCCGAAGGTCTGCCCGTACGGACCGGTGACGACGTTCAGCGCGGTCGAACCGGCCCGCGCCCCGCTGCGGATGCACCCTTCGAGCGGCAGCAGCGCCTCGCCCTGGGTGATCACCACGTCCTGCTCGGTGGAGAGCAGCGCGGCGACCCGCCGCTCGATGGACGCGAAGTGCGCGGCGGTCATCGGGGCCAGGTCCAGCAGCGGGTGTGTCACGGTCACGGTGGTGCCTTCTCGGGTCGGTGGTACGGGCCCGGCCAGCGTACGCCCCCCGCTCCGGCGGGCCCTCGTACAGTGCAGCCATGAGCGATCACGAGGTGGTGCACGTGAAGGGGCGGGTGCTCGTCGGCCCCGAGGACGTGCGGGACGAACTCTGGTGCGTGGACGGGCGGATCACCTTCCGGCGGCCCGCCGGCGAGGCCGTGACGGTGTCGGGGTGGGCGCTGCCCGGCCTGGTCGACGCGCACTGCCACGTCGGCCTGGACCGGCACGGGCCGGTGGACGAGGCCACCGCCGAGAAGCAGGCCCTCACCGACCGGGACGCCGGCACCCTGCTGATCCGGGACGCCGGCTCGCCCTCCGACACCCGCTGGATCGACGACCGCGACGACCTGCCGACGATCATCCGGGCCGGCCGGCACATCGCCCGCACCCGCCGCTACATCCGCAACTACGCCCACGAGATCGAGCCCGCCGACCTGGTGGAGTACGTGGGCCGGGAGGCCCGGCGCGGCGACGGCTGGGTCAAGCTGGTCGGCGACTGGATCGACCGCGAGGTCGGCGACCTCACCCCGTCCTGGCCGCGCCCCGAGGTGGAGGCGGCGATCGCCGAGGCGCACCGGCTGGGCGCCCGGGTCACCGCGCACTGCTTCGCCGAGGACTCGCTGCGCGACCTCGTCGAGGCGGGCATCGACTGTATCGAGCACGCGACGGGCCTGACCGAGGAGACCATCCCGCTCTTCGCGGAGCGCGGAGTGGCCATCGTGCCGACACTGGTCAACATCGCGACCTTCCCGCACCTCGCGGACGGCGGCGAGGCGAAGTTCCCGCGCTGGTCGGCCCACATGCGCCGGCTGCACGCGCGCCGGTACGACACCGTCCGCGCCGCCTACGACGCCGGGGTGCCGGTCTTCGTCGGCACCGACGCGGGCGGCTCCCTCGCCCACGGCCTGGTCGCCGAGGAGGTCGAGGAGCTGACGAAGGCCGGCATCCCTGCGCTCGACGCCCTCTCGGCCACCACCTGGGGGGCGAGGGCCTGGCTGGGCCGCCCCGCCCTGGAGGAGGGCGCCCCCGCCGACCTGGTGGTCTACGACGAGGACCCGCGCGCGGACGTCCGCGTTCTCGCGGCGCCGCGGCGGGTCGTGGTCGGCGGCCGGATCCGCGCCTGAGGCCGAGGTCAGACGGCCCGGCGCAGGAAGGCCAGCCGGGCCTTCTTCTCCGGGATGAAGACCTCCGGCAGGTCGACCTCGGGGAGGACGACCTCCGGGCCGAGCTCGAAGCCGGCCCGCGCCATGCGGGCGACGGCCTTCTCGTTCGCCGCGTCCGGCTCCACCACGATCCGGGTGTGGTCGCGGTGGCAGTAGGCGACGAGCGAGGTGAGCAGCCCGGCGGTGAAGCCGTGGGACGGGGCGGTGCTGGGGGCGACGAAGAGGTGGCAGCCGATGTCGCCCTCCTCCACCTCGTAGCACTCGCCGACCCGGTCGGCCTCGGGCTCGTACGTCTGGAAGATCGCGACCGGCTCGCCGTCGAGCTCCACCATGAAGCCGTGGTGGGTGGTGAGCGAGTCCAGGTGCGCGTAGACGTCCCGGACCTGCTCGACGGTGGTGCCGTTCATGCCCCAGAAGCGCGCCCGCTCCTCGTTGACCCAGGCGTGGATGAGCGGGGCGTCCGCGTCCGGGGCGATGGGCCGGACGACGACGGTGCCGAGGCCCTCGACGGTCTGGACGTGTACGGGGGTGGTCATCCCTGCTCCTTGGTGAGGCGGTTCCAGTCGGTGGTGACGGGGGCGAGGTCGCCCCGCAGCCACAGGGGGAGTTGGTCTTCGTGGTGCGGGTCCCCGGCCACCCCGGAGGCGCCGAACGGCACGATCCAGCCGCTGCGTTCGCGGTCTGCGAGATCCCACACGTACCGGGCGGCGGAGGCCCGGGCGCCGCGGTCGGTGTAGCCGGGGGCGCTGGAGGTGGAGAGCACGCAGTCGTGGTCGCCGCCGAGTTCCGGCCAGCGGTCGTCGTCGGGGTCGGGGAGCGCCTGCCAGGGCGCGAGCCGGTGGGTGGCGCCCCAGGCGGCGGGCGGATCGCCCGCGCCGGTCTCCTCCAGCGCCCCGGCGACGATCCGGCGCACGTCGGCGGCCGGCACCGGGCCGGTGACCAGCAGCGTCTCCAGGGCGAGGCCGACCCGCGGGCCGAGGTACAGCCAGGGCTGGAACACCTCGGGGTACGGGGCGGGCCCGCGCAGCCCGGCGAAGGCCTCGTGCCCGGCGAGGCCGCGCACCACCGCGCCCCGCACGGCGGCGAAGAGCCCGGCGTCGAGGCTGTCGGCCGCCATCCGCCGGTCCCAGGCGAGCAGCCGCTCCCGGACGTCCGCGGCGGCGGGGGAGAGGTCCCCGGCGGCCTCGCCGGCGGCGAGCAGCCGGGCCGCCGCGCGGTTGTCGGTGTCGCGGTGGACGGCGGCGGTCGCCTCGGGCGTCCAGGCGGCGGAGCCGTCCAGCAGCGCGGCGATCCGGTCGGCGCGGTGCGGGGGCGCGAACTCGACGCCGAGCGGGGCGGCGAGGCCCCGGGCGTTGGCCATCACCGCGTATCCGTCGGTCACGGCGGCGCGGGGCAGCGGCGCCGGCTCCGCCGCCCAGGCGTGGACCGGCTCCCAGGCCGGCACGGGCCGCAGGGAGTTGGCCCGGTCGCGGACGGGCACGTGGCCGGCGACCCGGTGCAGCAGCCCGCCGTCCGTGTCGGCGGCCAGCACCACGTTCACCGGCTCCACCCAGCCGTCGAGGGCCGTGTCGACCTCGTCGACGGTGCGGGCGGCGAGCAGCCGCGGCAGGACCTCGAAGCCCAGCAGGCCGGTGACCCGGGGCACGTACCGCAGGCTCAGCCCCTCCCACTCGGCGCCGGTCCCCTCCGGTCCGTCGCCCGTGACGACCGGGCCGCGGGCGGTCTCGACCACCTCGACCGTCACCGGCTCGCCGCCGGAGACCTCGACCGTCTCGGTGTGCGCGGCGGCCGGGCGCCAGCCGTCGGGGCCGTACGCCTCCACGCCGCCGTCCGCGGCGCGCCGCAGCCGCTCGCGGTAGAGGTCCTGGTAGTCGGCCATCGCGTTGGTGATGGCCCACGCGACGTGCCCGGTGTGCCCGAAGTGGGCGAGCCCGGGCACGCCCGGCACGGCGAGGCCGACGACGTCGTACCGCGGGCAGGAGAGCCGGATCTGCTGGTAGACGCCCGGCGCCTCGATGAACCGGTGCGGGTCGCCGGCCACCAGGGCGGAGCCGCTCGCGGTCCGCTCGCCGGTCACCAGCCAGCCGTTGGAGCCGGCCGTGGCGGGCCCGTCGGCGGCGAACAGCTCGGTCCACTCCTCGCCCAGCCCGGTCGCCACCCGCTCGCGCCACAGCTTGGTCGGGAACCCGGCGAAGAGGATGTGGGTGGAGAGCCAGACGGCCAGCGGCGTCCACGCCTCCCAGCGGCCGGCGGCGAGCCCGGTGGCGGCGAACTCGGGGGCGCGGCGGGCGCCTTCGGCCAGGCCGTCGTTCACCCCGTCCACGTAGGCCCGCACCCAGTCGGCGGTCTCCGGGTCGTGCTCCTCCAGGCGGGCCAGGCAGCGGCGCGCGGTGTCGGCGAGCCGGGCCCGGCGGACGAAGACGTCCCAGCCGGCCTCGGCCGCGCCGAGGAAGGCGGCGGTGGTGCCCTGAGCCCGGTGGCGCTCGACCTCCAGCTGCCAGGCGCGGTCCCGCGCGGTGACCCGGCCCTGCGCGAAGGCCAGTTCCGCCGGGTCGGCGGCGCGCAGATGGGGGACGCCGTACGCGTCCCGGTAGACCTCGATGCTCACCCGATCCGATCCCGTCCGTGTGCTTCCAGATGTCGTTAGGTTAGGCTGGCCTAAATTAATCGCCGACCCAAAGTAACCCATGGGTCCGGGGGAGGAGCACGCGGTGGGGCACGGATGGCAGGGTGCCGTTCTCAAGCTGATGGGCGCCAAGGACTTCACGTTCACCGTCACGGGGGCCGAGCGGGTCACCGAGGACTACCGGAGGGTCCACTTCACGGACGGCGGGCTGCTCGCCGCCGCCGGGGTCCACCCGACGATGTGGGTCCGGATCTGGTTCGAGAACGCGGGCAAGCCGCACCAGCGCGGCTACACCCTGGTCGACCCCGACCCGGAGGCCGGCACCTTCAGCCTGGAGTTCGCCCTCCACGACGGCCCCGCCAGCCACTGGGCCCGCGACTGCGCCCCCGGCGACACCGTCGACGCCACCCTCCAGGGCACCGGCTTCGAGACCCCCGAACCCCGGCCCGAGCGGCTGCTGGTCATCGGCGACCCGGCCTCGCTGCCGGCCGTGAACTCGCTGCTCGACGCCCACCCGGACCTCCCGGCCACCATCTGGTTCGAGACCCAGCACGCCTCCGACGAGGAACTGCCCTTCCGCACCGACCCGGACCGCCACGAGCTGCGCCGGGTGCCCCGGCAGCGGGCCGGCGCCGCCCTCGTCCAGCGGGTGCGGGACGAACTCCCCGCGCTCGCCGGTCCGGAGGCGTACGTGTGGATCGCCTGCGACACCGCGACCACCCGTGCGCTCGCCTCCTACGCCCGCAAGGAGCTGGGGCTGCCCAAGGAGCGCGTGCACGCGCTCGGTTACTGGCGCCCGAGCTGAACCGTTCCGCCCCGGCGTGACGTTGACGATCCGTGACCCCTCGGGGGCGCGGATCGTTTTCTTCGTCCGTGCGGGCCCGCGCGCGACCCTGACGCACCCCTACGGAGGTAACACGCGGGGCGACGGGGAACGGTTGTGTCGAATTAAATCGAATATGAACACGGAAACCCCCCTTTGGAGTGAACTCACGTCAGGCGACTGTCGGTTCACTCTCCGTGCGTAAAGATTCCGGTGTCTCAAGTCGCCGCCGCCGCGCAGACCCACCGTCCCCGTGGTGAGCGGCCGGCGACGCCATGTCTTCTGTGGGGGTTCCACCATCTTGAACAGCAACACCTTCCGCGCGCCCGTCCGCCGCACCGCCGCCGCCGCGGCCGTCGCCGCCCTGGTCGTCGGCCCCGTGCTCCTCGCGGCCCCCGCCGCGCAGGCGACCGACGGAGAGCACCGCGAAGGCCGCGCCGGCGCCGTCGTGCTGCGCGCCGGACTCGACGTCTCCCTCCTCGGCGAGACCGTGAAGATCCCGGTCCGCGCGAGCCTCAACGAGGTCACGGCGCCCGAGAGCGAGAGCGAGACCGCGCTCAGCGTGAAGGTGCAGGGCGCGGAGGGCGGCAAGCCCATCGACATCCTCACCGCCGACGTCGCCACCTCGACCGCCACCGTCGACGAGCGCAGGGCCGAGGGGTACGTCAACCTCGCCAAGGCCCGCGTCCACGTGCCCGGCCTGCCCTCCCTCGCCATCGTCGAGGTCGAGAAGGTCACCTCCAAGGCCGTCTGCGAGGCCGGGAAGAAGCCGGTCGCCGACTCCAACGTCCTCGGGTACGTCCGCGCCCTCGGCAAGAAGGTCACGCTCACCGCCGGCGGCCGCACCGAACTCGACGTGCCCGCCGTCGGCCGCGTCACGCTGGACCTCTCCCGCACCAACACCACCAGCCGCACCGCCGCCGCCACGGCCCTGGAGCTGAACGTGGAGGTCAACCCGCTCAACCTCGGCGTCGCCAAGGTCAAGGGCACCGTCACCCTCGCCCAGGCCACCTGCGAGACGCCCGACGGCCCGGCCCCGACCGAGAAGCCGACGGAGAAGCCCACCGAGAAGCCCACCGAGCAGCCCACCCAGGAGCCCACCGAGCAGCCGTCCGAGCAGCCCTCGCCGCAGCCCACCGAGCCCAAGGGCGACGGCGGGATCAAGACCAACAACGGCGGATCCACCCCGACGCAGAACCTCGCCGAGACCGGCGGCAGCTCCGCCACCCCGTACATCGCGGGCGGCGCCCTCGCCCTCGTCCTGGCCGGCGGCGGCGCCGTCGCCCTGACCCGCTCCCGCGCCCGGGGCTGACCGCCCGAGGGGGACACCGCGTCGGGGGACGCAGGGGGAACCGGCCCGGGCCGGACGGTGTGACGACACCGCCCGGCCCGCGCCGCCCCGCTCAGCCGCCCAGCAGCAGTGCCTGGTCCAACGCCTGGAGGAAACGATTCGTCGTCGCCCGGTCCCGGACCGCGAGCCGCAGCCAATGCCGGTCGAGACCCGGGAAGGTGTCCCCGCGCCGCGCCGCGAACCCCAGCAGCCGCAGCCGCTCCCGGACCCCGTCCGCCCCCTCGATCCGGATCAGCACGAACGGCCCCTCGGCCGCCTCCACCGTCCGCACCTCGTCGAACTCCGCCAGCCCCGCCAGCAGGTGCGCCCGCTCCGTCCCGATCCGGTGCGCGGCGTGCTCCGCCTCCGCCAGCGCGGCCCGCGTCATGCACGCCTCCGCCGCCACCAGTGCCGGCGTCGACACCGGCCACAGCGGCTGCGCCCGCTCCAGCAGGGCCACCGTCTCCGGCTCCGCGAGCACATAGCCGATGCGCAGCCCCGCCAGGCCCCAGGTCTTCGTCAGGCTCCGCAGCACCACCAGACCCGGCACGTCCGTCCGCCCGGCCAGCGCCTCCCGCTCGCCCGGCACCGCGTCCATGAACGCCTCGTCCACGACCAGGTACCGCCCCGGCCGCGCCAGCGCCGCGATCGTCTCCGCCGGATGCAGCACCGAGGTCGGGTTGGTCGGGTTCCCGATCACCACCAGGTCCGCGTCCTCGGGCACCGCCGCCGGATCCAGCCGGAAGCCGTCCTCCTCGCGCAGCAGGACCCGGCCCACCTCGTGCCCGGCGTCCCGCAGCGCCGCCTCCGGCTCGGTGAACTGCGGATGCACCACCACCGGCCGGCGCACCGGCAGCGCCCGCGCGAGCAGCACGAACGCCTCCGCCGCGCCCGAGGTCAGCAGCACCCGCCCCGGCGGCAGGTCGTGCCGCTCGGCCACCGCCGCGCGGGCCGAGCGTCCGTCGGGGTAGGCGGCCAGCGAGGTGAGGGAATGCGCGATGCGCTCCCGCAGCCAGTCCGGCGGGGTGGCCGTCCGGACATTGACCGCGAGGTCGACGAGTTTCTCGTCCCGGACCTCGGCGTCACCGTGATGACGCAGGTCGTGGGCGTGGCTGCCCGTGTGGGGGCCGTCCGTGTGGGTGTCCATGTCCGCCGTCGTGTGGGGGGTGGGGATGTGGGGTGAGTCAGGCTCGCCAGCGATGTACCCGCACGTCAAGGGCAACAACCGTGCGACGGACGTCACTTCGTCCGGACAACAGCCTGCTTTGTCCGGATGAATCAGTACGAAACCGGCTATCGCGCAGGTCGCGCGACGCCCCTTCCGCTTCGGCACCAGCAGCACCGCCCCCGGCCCCGCCGCCCGCAGCGCCGCCGCCTCCGCCACCGACGCCGTCCCCGTCGCCGCCTCCGCCACCCGGGACGGATGCGGCACGGCCACCCCGGCCAGCTCCTCCGCCGGGAACCCCGTCACCGGCACCCCGAGCCGCGCCGCCACCGCCACGATCCCCGGCTCCGCCACCCGCGCGTCCAGCGTGGCGAGCCCGGCCACCCGCACGCGCCCCGACGGCCCGGCCGCCCCCGGGTCCGCCCCGCCCCCGCGGGCGTGCCCAGCCCCTGCCGGTCCCGCCGGCCCCGACAGCTCGGCCAGCGCCGACCGGACCAGGACCAGGATCTCCTCCGCCGGGGTGCCCGACCGGGCCCCGACGCCGATGTGCACACCCGGCACCCGATCCGATAGCAAGGGGCCATGGCTGTAGTCGTCGCGCTCGGCGCGTTCCTGATGACGCTCTTCGGCGGCTGGGTCGCGCAGCGCGTCACCGACCGCCGGCACCTCGTCCTCGGCCTCGCCGGCGGACTGATGCTCGGCGTCGTCGGACTCGACCTGCTGCCCGAGGCGCTGGAGGCGGCCGGGACCGAGGTCTTCGGCGTCCCCGAGGCCCTGCTGCTCTTCGTCGGCGGCTTCCTCTTCGCCCACGTGGTGGAGCGGCTCCTCGCCACCCGCCGCGCGGCACACGGCGCCGAGGCGGGGGAGCGCACCCCTCAGGTCGGGCTCGTGGCGGCCGGCGCCATGGTGCTGCACAGCCTCATGGACGGCATCGCGCTCGGCGCCGCCTTCCAGGTCGGCGGCGGCATGGGGGCCACGGTCGCGCTCGCCGTCGTCACCCACGACTTCGCGGACGGCTTCAACACGTACACGCTCACCAGCCTGTACGGGAACGAGCGCCGGAAGGCCCTCGCCATGCTCTTCGCCGACGCGCTCGCGCCGATCGCCGGCGCCGCCCTCGCCACGTTCCTCACCCTTCCGGAGGAACTCCTCGGCGCCTATCTCGGCTTCTTCGGCGGCGCCCTGCTCTACCTGGCCGCCGCCGAGATCCTCCCCGAGGCCCACCACGAACACCCCGCCCGCTCCACCCTGCTCTGCACGGTCGCGGGCGTCGGCTTCATCTGGCTCGTGGTGGGCCTCTCGGGCGGCTGAGCTCACCCGCAGTGCCCGACGAACCGCGCGGCGACGCCGGGGGCGCCCGCCCAGTGCGTGTGCACGTAGCTGGCGTGCACCCCGCCCCGCACGAAGCCCTCCACCCTCCGCTCCGGCTGTCGCAGCCCCCAGGCGGCGAGCGGACCGGCGCCCGGCTCGATCACCGTCCGGTGGAACTCGTGCCCGCGCATCCGCGTCCCGGAGGGCGCGAGGACGCTGTCGTTCACCGCCACCGCGTCCCGGTACCCGAGGGTCAGCCGCTCCGACATCCGCGCGTCCGCGTCCAGCACCCCGCACATCGGGGTCCCGTCCAGCGACCGCGCCAGGTACAGCAGCCCGGCGCACTCGGCGGCGACCGGCGCCCCGGACGCCGCGAGCCCGGCCACCGCCTTCCGCAGCGGCTCGTTGGCGGCCAGTTCGGCCGCGTACATCTCGGGGAACCCGCCGCCTATGACCAGACCGGACGTGCCCTCGGGCAGCGACTCGTCCCGCAGCGGGTCGAAGGTGACGACCTCGGCCCCGGCGGCCCGCAGCAGCTCCCCGTGCTCGGCGTACGAGAAGGTGAACGCGGACCCGCCGGCGACCGCGACCACCGGCCGCCGCCCCGTCGCGGGCGGCGCGGCGGGCGGCGCCCGCGCCTCGGCGTCCAGCGGCGGCGCCGACCGGGCGAGGGCCAGCAGCCCCTCCAGGTCGCAGCCGTTCCGCACCTGCTCCGCCTGCGCGGCCACCGCGTCGACGGCCTGCGCCTGCCGCTCGGCGACCGGGATCAGCCCCAGGTGCCGCGAGGGCGTCGCCACGGCGGGCGCCCGCCGCAGCACCCCCAGCACCGGCACCCCGGACTCCTCCAGCGCCTCCCGCAGCAGCTCCTCGTGCCGGTCGCTCGCGACCTTGTTGAGGATCACCCCGCCGAGCCGCACCTGGGGGTCCCAGGAGGCGAAGCCGTGCACCAGGGCGGCCACCGACCGCGACTGCGAGGACGCGTCGACGACCAGCACCACCGGCGCCCGCAGCAGCTTGGCGACCTGCGCGGTGGAGGCCAGTTCGCCCTGGCCCGCGGCGCCGTCGTACAGCCCCATCACGCCCTCGACCACGGCCAGGTCGCAGCCGCGCGATCCGTGCGCGAAGAGCGGGGCGACCAGCTCCGTCCCGCACATGTACGCGTCGAGGTTGCGGCCCGGGCGGCCGGTGGCGAGCGCGTGGTAGCCCGGGTCGATGTAGTCGGGCCCCACCTTGTGCGGGGAGACGGACAGGCCGCGGGAGGCGAACGCGGCCATCAGGCCGGTCGCCACCGTGGTCTTGCCCGCGCCCGACGACGGCGCCGCGATGACGAGACGTGCTACCACTCGATGCCCCGCTGGCCCTTCTGACCGGCGTCCATCGGGTGCTTGACCTTGGACATGTCGGTGACGAGGTCGGCGAAGTCGACCAGCTCCTGCGGCGCGTTCCGCCCGGTGATGACGACGTGCTGGTGGCCGGGACGGTCCCGCAGCACCTCGACGACCTCCTTCACGTCGATCCAGCCCCAGTGGAGGAGGTACGCGAACTCGTCGAGGACGTAGAACTTGTACCGCTCCTCGGCCAGGTCCCGCTTGACCTGCTCCCAGCCCTCGCGCGCCTTGTCCTCGTGCGACTGCTCGCCCTCGGCGACCTCGCGCTGGATCCAGGACCAGCCCTCGCCCATCTTGTTCCAGGTGACCGTGCCGCCCTTGCCGGTCTCGCCGAGCGCCTTGAGGGCGTTCTCCTCGCCGACCTTCCACTTGGCGGACTTCACGAACTGGAACACCCCGATCGGCCAGCCCTGGTTCCAGGCGCGCAGCGCCATCCCGAAGGCGGCCGTCGACTTCCCCTTGCCGACGCCCGTGTGCACCATCACCAGCGCCCGGTTGCGGCGCTGACGGGTCGTGAGGCCGTCGTCGGGCACGACGGTCGGCTGTCCCTGCGGCATTAAGCGGCCCTCCTGACAGAGCGGTTGACTTGCGCTTCTCGTACGAGCCCGGCGATCGCGTCGGCCCGCAGTTCGTCCAGGGTGACGGCGGTGCCGCCCAGATGACGGGCGAGGTCCCCGGCCAGACCGAGCCGCACCGGGCCCGCCTCGCAGTCCACGACGACGCTCGCCGTGCCGTCGGCGGCGTGCAGCCGCGCGGCCCGCGCGGCCAGCCCCACCGGGTCGGGACCGCCGCCGGTGGCCCGCCCGTCGGTCACGACCACCAGCAGCGGCCGTCGCGAGGGGTCCCGCAGCCGCTCCACCCGCAGCACGTCGCGCGCCTTCAGGAGCCCGGCGGACAGTGGCGTGCGCCCTCCGGTCGGCAGCTCCTCCAGGCGGGCGGCGGCCGCGTCCACGGAGGACGTCGGCGGCAGCGCCAGCTCGGCGGCCCGCCCCCGGAAGGTCACCAGACCCACCTTGTCCCGCCGCTGGTAGGCGTCGAGCAGCAGCGACAGCACGGCGCCCTTCACGGCGCCCATCCGCCTGCGCGCCGCCATCGACCCGGAGGCGTCCACGACGAACAGCACCAGGTTCCCCTCGCGCCCCTCCCGCACCGCCTGCCGCAGATCGTCCCGGCGCACCACGAGGCCCGCACCGGACCGCCCGCGCGCCCGCTGGTGCGGGGCGGCGGCCCGTACGGTCGCCGACAGGTGCAGCTTGGTCAGCGTGCCCCGGGGGCGGGTCGCCCCGGTGGTCCGGCCGTTCTGGGTCCGGGCCCGCGAACGCCGCCCGGCGGCGCCCTCGCCGAGCCCGGGCACGCTGAGCGTCTTCGTACGGAACGGCTCGCCGGCCTTCACGGCGGCCCGCTCACCGGCCGCGCCCCGGGGCGCGTGCTCGGGCTCGGGCGTCTGGGCGGGCGCCTGTTCCGGTACGCCGTCGGTCTCGGGCGCGGGCCCCTCACCGCCCTGCGGCGGCACCCCGCCGCCGCCACCGGGCCCGCCGTCCCCCGGTCCGTCCGGCCCCGGGTCCGGGTCGTCCTCGGGCTCGTCCCCCTTGAACCGCTCCAGGGTCTCGTCGAGCTTGTCCTCGTCCATCCCCGGCGCGTCGAAGGGGTTGCGCCGCCGCCGGTGCGGGAGCGCGAGCAGCGCGGCCCGCCGCACGTCCTCGCTCGTGACCTCCTCCCGCCCCGCCCAGGCGGCGAGCGCGGTCGCGGTCCGGGCCATGACGATGTCGGCGCGCATGCCGTCGACCTCGAACGCGGCGCAGGTGGCGGCGATCTGGAGCAGCACGGCGTCCCCGAGGGCCACCTTCGGCAGCAGCTCCCGCGCGGCGACGATCCGCTCCCGCAGCGCGGCCTCCTCGCCGGCCCACCGCCCGGCGAACCCGGCCGGATCGTCCTCGAACGCGAGCCTGCGCCGCACCACCTCGACCCGCTCCTCGGGCACCCGCGAGGCGGCCACCTCCACGGTCAGCCCGAAGCGGTCGAGCAGCTGCGGCCGCAGCTCCCCCTCCTCGGGGTTCATCGTCCCGACGAGCAGGAACCGCGCCGCGTGCCGCACGGAGACGCCCTCGCGCTCGACGTGCGAGGCGCCCATGGCGGCGGCGTCGAGGAGATGGTCGATCAGGTGGTCGCTCAGCAGGTTGACCTCGTCGACGTAGAGGATCCCCCGGTGGGCGGCGGCCAGCAGCCCGGGCTCGAAGGCCTTCACGCCGTCGGCGAGCGCCTTCTCGATGTCGAGCGACCCGACCAGCCGGTCCTCGGAGGCGCCCACGGGCAGCTCGACCATCCGCGCGGGCCGCGCGTCCGCGCCCCCGTCCCCGTGCGGCCCGTCCGGGCACCCGGGATCGGGCGAGACGGGATCACAGCTGAACCTGCACCCGGCGACCACGGCCACCTGGGGCAGCAGCTCGGCGAGCGCCCGCACGGCGGTGGACTTGGCGGTCCCCTTCTCGCCGCGCACGAGCACCCCGCCCACGGCCGGCGACACGGCGTTGAGCAGCAGGGCGAGCCGCAGATCGTCCATCCCGACGACGGCGGTGAACGGATACCGGGTGCTCATCGCGTGTTCCTCTCCAGAAGTTGACTGACGGCCGCCGACGGCGGGCGACCGCCCGCGGGGGCCACCCGCGGGGGAGTCGCCGAGCCGCACGGGTGGTGCGGGTGAGAACCCCGGCCCGGCCGGAGACCGGGCGTCGCCGACGCGCGGCGCGCCCGCGCCGCGCCCCCGCCCCGCGTGCCGTTCACGGCGCGCCCGGCGGTACGAACGGCAGCCCCTTCGGGGCCCCCTCCTCGACGAGCCGCAGCAGCGCGTCCGTGTCGGCGTGCTCCTCGATGAGGTCGCCGAGGCGGTCCAGCTGCTCCTCGCGCAAGGTGCCGAAGGACGTGTCCGGGGCCGGGACGAAGGCCCGTCCGGCGGCCGCCGCGACCTCCCGGAGGAAGGCCCGCCGGAAGCCGTCGCTCTCCAGGGAGCCGTGCCAGTGGGTGCCCCAGACGGCGCCGACCCGGCACCCGTCCAGGAACGGCTCCCCGCCGCGCACGTCCGCGACGCCGTGGTGGATCTCGTACCCCTCGACCCGTTCCCCGAGAGCCTCGCCGACCGGCCGGGCGAGGGTCTTCTCGCGCGCGAACCGGACCCGTACGGGCAGCAGCCCCAGGGCCTCGACGGCGCCCGCCCTCGACTCGACCTCGTCCTCGATGTGCTCGCCGAGCACCTGGAAGCCGCCGCAGATCCCCAGCACGGGACGCCCCTCGGCGGCCCGCCGGGCGAGCGCGTCGGCGAGGCCGCGCTCGCGCAGCCACGCCAGGGCCTTGACCGTGCCGCGGGTGCCGGGCACGACGACCAGGTCCGCGTCGGCCAGCTCCTCCGGCCGGTCCACGAACCGCACGATCACGCCCGGCTCGGCGGCCAGCGCGTCCACGTCGGTGAAGTTCGACATGAGGGGGACGGCGCAGACCGCGACCCGCAGCACGTCGGCGCCGAGCGGCGGCGCGACGACGGACTCGCGCACGGTGCCCCGCAGCGAGACCCGCAGGCCGTCCTCCTCGTCGATGCCGAGCCCGTGCGCGTACGGCAGCACGCCGAAGGTCCGGCGCCCGGTGAGCCCGTGCAGCATGTCGAGCCCGGGTTCGAGCAGCGTCACGTCACCGCGGAACTTGTTCACCAGATAGCCGGCGATCAGCTCCTGGTCCTCGGGCGCGAGCAGCGCGGTGGTGCCGAAGAACTGGGCGAAGACCCCGCCCCGGTCGATGTCGCCGACGACGACGACCGGCAGCCGCGCGGCCCGCGCGATGCCCATGTTGACGATGTCGGTGCGCCGCAGGTTGATCTCGGCGGGGCTGCCCGCGCCCTCGCAGATCACCGCGTCGTGGGTGGCCCGCAGCTCCTCCAGGCAGGCGAGCACCGGCTCGAAGAGGGTCTGCTGGCGCCCGCCGTGGTAGCCGCGGGCGCTCATCTCGCCGACCGGCTTGCCCATGAGGACGACCTGGCTGGACCGGTCGCCGCCCGGCTTGAGCAGGACCGGGTTCATCAGCGCGGTCGGCTCGACGCGGGCGGCCTGCGCCTGCATGGCCTGCGCGCGGCCGATCTCCGCGCCCTCGCGGGTGACGAAGGAGTTGAGGGACATGTTCTGCCCCTTGAACGGCGCCACCTTGACGCCCTGCCGGACCAGCCAGCGGCAGATGCCCGCCGTGACGACGCTCTTGCCCGCGTCCGAGGTCGTCCCGGCGACGAGCAGCCCCCCACCTCTCACTTCGTCCTCCGCTTCACCGTGTCCGTCAGGATCCGGCCGCCCACACAGGCGGCCAGGGTCAGCCAGGTCACCCGGCGGGAGAGCCGGACGGCCCGGTCGATGTCGGCGACCTCGACGGGCCGCCCGCCGCCGTTGAGGACGGGCCGGTGCTCGACCCGCCCGCCGTACGAGAGCGTCCCCCCGAGCCGTACCCCGAGGGCGCCCGCGAACGCCGCCTCGACCGGTCCGGCATTGGGGCTGGGGTGCTTGCCGGCGTCCGCCCGCCAGGCCCGTACGGCCCCGCGCGGGTCCCCGTCCGGGGCGCCGGCCACGGCGGCGAGGGCGGCGGCGAGCCGGGCGCCCGGCCAGCCGGCCAGGTCGTCGAGGCGGGCGGAGGCCCAGCCGTAGCGCCGGTAGCGGGGGGACCGGTGGCCGACCATGGCGTCCAGGGTGTTGACGGCGCGGAAGCCGAGCAGCCCCGGCACGCCCGCGACGGCGCCCCAGACGAGGGCGCCGACGACGGCGTCGGAGGTGTTCTCGGCGACGGACTCGACGACCGCGCGGGCCATCGCGGGCCCGTCCAGGGCCTCCGGGTCGCGCCCCACGAGGTGCGGCATCCGCTCCCGGGCGACCTCCAGGTCGCCGGCGGCGAGCGCCCCGCCGATGGCCCGGGCCTCGCGGCCCAGGGTCGTACCGCCGACGACGGCCCACACGGCGGCGGCGGTTAGCGCGGCGGAGGCGGCGCGGCTGTCCCGGACCGCGCGGGCGGCGAGCGCCTCGGCGGTGGGGCCGGC